>JBBSAQ010000013.1:0-82151 GCA_038252065.1 Chitinophagales bacterium | reverse complement strand
TACAGCCGGACCACCGGGCTGGGATGGGTGGTAACACAGAATCAGATTGCCTACATCAGGCCGGCACTATTGATGGAAGAAGTGACGATTGAGAGTCAGCTGATTGAATCCAAACCAAAATTTCTCCAAGTCGAGATGCGAATGTTTGACAAAGAACGGATGTTGAAGTCGCTGCTTTGGGCTCAGTTTATTCATATTGATATCCGTAAAGGAAAGAGTACAGAACATGGGGTGGACTTGCAGGAATTATTCAATCGTATATGTGTGCCATTGGAGGAGAAGGATTTTAATGAAAGATTGAGGAACCTCACGAAGAAAATCACGTAGTCAGTAATCTGTTGAGATGTTGGAAATAGGGAAACATTTTCATCAACCATGAAATAAATAAATGCCGCAAAGTGAAGTAGTTTTCAACTGATCTTTATTCAACTCCTTCAGAGTTGAGATGAACTTCTTTTTCATTATTCCCCGGGTTGTCACCCGGGGCTAATAACCTAAGATCCCTTCAGGATCAAATTTCAATGATGCGTTGCGTCTTTTTTACTTACAATAAACAATTACCAAGACACTCACGTCTCACACCCGAAATACTTCCCCGCTATTTGAAGTTTAAAACTTCAAATCCATATATCAGATCATAGGACCAATTCGACATACTTCTAAAAGCAGTCTTAGACTGCTCAGTATGAATCATAAATTCGTCTCACGTCTCACATCTCACGCTTCACGCTTTCCCGAAATACTCCCTTCCTCTTTCGCTCCCATCACCCCATCAAAATAACTCCAGATCAAATCAAGATCTTTTTCTGAATCTGAAGTTGGGTAAAAGGGCTTCATGAAATGAACCGTCTTATGTCCATAATCAAATAAGCAAGGAATGACCGGCACACCAGCTTTCTGAGCAATGAAATAAAATCCGGTTTTGAAATCACTTACTTTTTTCCTTGTTCCTTCAGGAGCAATTCCAATCGCAAATTCTTCACTGCCATTGAATAATGCCACCACCTGATCTACTAAACCTGTTTTTTGTTTGCGATCCACAGGTCTTCCCCCTGTCCACCAGAAAAAAAATCCAAAAGGACTGTCAAACAATTCCTTTTTACCCAAATAATAGATTTTCCGGCCTATCGAAGAACGTGCCACAAGCCCCAGAAAAAAATCTTTCCAGCTGGTATGTGGCGCTACAGCCACTACATATTTCTTCAGATCATCCGGTATCTCCAGGATTACCTTCCAACCCAAAATCTTCAATATCAACCGGGATAAGTACTTCATGAGGACAAATATAGCCCGACAGTGTTAGCTTAGGTACTCACAGAATATCTATACATGACCATGGACAATAGACAACAGACCACGGAACACCGTCGATTTTCGGGATCCCTGATCCTTCTGACTCATCACCTGGTAACTAGTACGTTAAATCCTCCTTTCGGCATTCCTTTACTATTTCACTCTGTTACCACTTACCTTTTACCGTTTACCTCTTACCGTTTACCTCTTACTGCCTTATGCACTCACATTAAACCTTGGCTATCTTCCGTTGTCTTAGTAATTGTAGGCGCATGACAGACGAAGAGATCGTAACACTGGCAAGTCACCCCCGGACACAGGAGGAAGGATTTAAGCATCTGGTCATCAAGTACCAGAAACGTCTCTATAGCCTGGTGAGAGGAAGAGTATCGTCTCATGAAGACGCAGATGATATCCTGCAGAATACCTTCATCAAGATCTTCAGACATATCAAAGGATATGAAGGCAGGTCAGAACTCTTCACCTGGATGTACAGGATCGCATGCAATGAAGTGATCAACCACCAGAAGAAATCATCGAAAATGAAAACGGTTGAATTGGATAATCATGAACTGCACAGAGCAGAAGCCTATCTCAATACTGACCATTTAGCCGCCTCACTGGAGATGGTGGTGACAGGGCTGCCTGAACGACAACAAATGGTTTTCCGCATGCGGTATTTTGATGAGTTGTCCTACAAACAAATGGCTGAAATGCTACAACTGACAGAAGGGGCTTTGAAAGCATCCTTTCATCATGCCGTAAAGAAAATAGAAGAAGAATTTCGTGCAAAACAAATACTATAAATCATGGCACCAGAAGATAATATCAGCGACGAGTTGAAAGAGATAGCCCCCGGATTTCCACTGAAGGAATCATTTGATCCTCCGTCCGGATATTTTGAATCATTTCCGGATGATGTTTTAAACCGTTGGAAGAAAGAGGAGTCTCAACCGATAGTAAGAAAGATTACCTGGAAGAGGATAATCGGAATCGCAGCGATAATGACAGGGCTAAGCATAGGTGGATTTTGGTTTTTATCAAAACCTGCACTGGCGGAAACGAATGATATCAGCGCTGTTGAAGCCTACCAATACATAAATGAAAATATCGATGAGTTCGAACCTCTTATCGAAACCAGTGACCTACAGATTGTCGAAATCCAACCGGACGTATCGCATGACGCTATTGAAGAATATCTCATGGAAGAAATAAACGGAACAGATCCTGAAGATTTATTTTAAATAACACCCAAACTCTAAAAACATGAAACTCAAATATTTAGTCATTGCCCTGACCTTCATCCTACCTGTCCTGGGATATGCCCAGCCACAAGGCCCCTTATCGAAAGAAGCTCGTCGGCGCATTGAAGCACAACGCATCGGATTTATCACACAGAAGCTTGATTTATCTCCGGACGAAGCCACTAAATTCTGGCCTGTCTACAATGAATACAAAGATGCATTGAAAGATATGCGCGATGATATGGAACGTCCGGATCTGATGAACATCACCGATGATGAGGCCAATACCGTGATCGATCGGTTTGTACAACAAGAACAAAAACGTCTTGATCTGCAGAAAAAACTGATTGCTGATCTTCGGAAAGTGATCAGCCCCAGAAAAATCATTTTACTACAGGCTTCTGAAAGAGAATTCAACAGAGGCCTCTTGAAAAGAGCGAATGGAATGAATCCTCAGGGTCCACAACGAGATCAAAAAAATTAAAATTAGTTGAATTCAATATCAACAACACGATAAAAAAATGAAGTCGGGGCGGGTGCAATGCGGTCCGACTTCATTTTTTTATCATCATCACAACAAGTTTTCCACATGTTTTTTCGAATTGGGGATAAAAAAAATTACTTTTTTTCTGAATCATGCATTCCATATATGATACATACTGATGTGGATTAGAGCGCATTACCTATGATGTAAAAATGATGTATGATAAGGTGCTTATGTAAGCATCTATGTATGTGTGTTTTACAGATGAAAGCGGTCTGTATGTATCTATGTTTTTAAAAGGTGCAAATGACAATGGATATCGTATGTTTGACGCCGTTTTGGTTATATTTACCAACGACAAATTATTATAATCCCAACCATCATTTGCATGGAGTACAGAACGAAACCAAACCTGTCTCTTCCTGAGTTTGTATCTGTCTTTGAGAACATGATATTGCACGGGGGGTCATCCCACTGGGATGAAAAAGATTACCTCAATCTCATCCAATACTATATCTCAGAATCACTCACGGAGAAAGCGCTTGAAGCCCTTGATTATGCATTGCAATACTCAAGCCATCATGCGGAATTCTATGTCATCAAGTCGCGCGTGCTGATCAACGAAGAAGATTACAAAGAGGCAAACGAGACCCTTGACATTGCCCTCAACCTATTCCCTCACAATCCGGAAATGCAGTTGATGAAGATCAAAGTGACAGCCCAGCTCGGCGATTACGAGAAGGCTTTCACGATGGTGGACAACTGTACGAACCAGATGACACTCAACTCATGTATAGATCTGTATCTCGCAGAAGCCTACATCTATGAGTGCATGCGGGAATACAACCAGATGTATCACAAACTGCGTGAAGTGCTGACGATCGATCCCAAAAACGAAGAAGCACTGGAGCATATCTGGCTTTGCGTGGAGTGGTCAAGATTGTACCAGGAGAGCATTGAATTTCACAACAGCCTCATCGATCAGGATGCCTATAACTACCTCGCGTGGTTTAACCTGGGGCATGCGTATAGTTGTGAAGGCGATTACAAAAACGCCATTCGATCGCTTGAATACAGCTATATCGTCAATCCTGAATTCAAGACAGGATACCTCGATTGTGCCGAAGTTTGCATTCAGACAAAAGAGTATAAAAAAGCCCTGGGCATTTACCAGGAATTGATCCAGCGTTTTGGCCACAATCAGGAATATCTTGTTCCTGCGGCTGAATGTATGCTCAAATTGCGCAAATATGCCGTGGCTAAGGATTACCTGATAGAAGCATTGAAGATCGATCAGTACATTGATGATGTGTATTACCTGCTGGGCATTTGTTATGCACGGGAAGGTAATTTCACGAATGCGATCAGTTCATTGATCAAAGCCATTCGTCTCGATGATCGTCGTGAGGAATATTATGCCGAACTGGCGTATTGCTATGAAAAAACAAAACAGTACGGCAAAGCTGATTTTTATCATACAAAATCCACAGAAGCAGGTCCTGAAGAAGAACAATACTGGCTGGCGCACGTCAAATTTCTGATGCGACGCAATAAGCTGGAGAAAGCACTTGATGTACTGGAAGAGGCTGATGAATATACAGTGGGTCCACGTCTGTCGTACTGCAAAGCAGCCTGTCTGTATCGCTTAGGGAAGAAGAAAGAAACCATGGAATGCCTGGACGAATTGCTGCCTGAGGATTTTGATTCGCATAAGATCTTTTTCAAGATGGCACCCAAGAGTAAAACTGACAGAGATATTCAGTCGATGATCCGGTATTACACGATGGAAAGTTAAAAGAAGAACTAAAAAAGAAAAAGACTAATCACACATAGTAAACCCGCCGATTGAAAAGTTGGTGGGTTTTTTTATTTGTTGAGTGTAGGTTGCACCGACGTCCGTTGCTGAGCTGTCGGAGTGCGACGAGTATGGCCAGTCGAAGCAATGAATGTTAGCAAAACTCTGTTTTGCGAATAATTTTTACTGCGCAACAATAAGCTTTTCCAGTCCTAACAAGTATCCTTCTTTACTGTTTAACTGAACTATATAGGTGCCGGGCACAAAGCCTGTTAAGTTCAAGGATATTTCCTTGCTGCCTATTTGTAGAATTAATTTTCGCATACACCTTCCATCCTGATCAAATACCAGTAAGTGATCTGCTTTGTCTCCTGTTTCTTCTGGCCATTGGATCACTGCTAGATTCCTGGCGGGATTTGGATTAATTTGAAGAGATGAACTTATATTTTCAGGAGGCTCTTCATTTTTTGTTATTAAATTTTCGCAAGGCGGGTTTTGCATTTTTTTCAACCAGGCAAATTCGTGATAATCATCTTGTGGTCCGAACCAACCATCTCCGCATGCAATGATATTTCCACTTGAAAGTGTGTCCATTGCACGAAAAAATCCCATAGCTCTGCCTTCATGTGGATACCAGGTTGCAGTGTCAAATCTCTCGCAAATGCTATCACCATAAATATTAGTTACTCCTGTCCATCCTGTAGTATATTGATTTAAAAAGCCTGAATCTGTCCTTGCAGTATCCACTTGGGAGCCAACCGTAATTAATCGGCTTCCGGATAATATCATATCAATAAATTCGGTGAGAATATATTGATTTTCACCGAATGTAGTTTTCCATTGAAGCATAAATTCAGAGTTTAACATTCCTATTCGTCCCAAACCATTTTGTTGACCATACATACCGTCAATAATCTTTGACCCCGAGTAAAAAATATTCTTATTATTATCTATTACCAAGCCGCCAGAAGGACCTGAATATGGATCCGAATCAGCGTATTCATTTAGAATATTTCCATCTAAGTCAATTTCAAAAATCCATGTATTGTACAAATGATTCTGACTGGTGACAGGAAAAGGTTTATGAAAAGAAGCTACAATAAACGTACTATCCATGTACAACGCCACGTCACCGAATGCTTCATCTTTATTAGCTAGGCCGTACCATTGTCGCCAAATTAAATCTCCATTTTTTTTAATTCGGAATATTTGACCGTCAGTTGCATAGGATAATCGCTGAGCTGATCCAAATATGATATATCCATCATTCAATTCAAAGACACTTCTGATTAAGTTAAGTCTTACTGTCGCTTCACCGGCGAAATATTCGAAAACGGTATCAACCCGAAATTGTGAATTCAAAAATATCAACAAAAGAGCATTATCCTGAAATGTCATGGCTGGTACAAGATACCTGCCATCAGATAACTTTGTCATGTTGTTAAGTGGAGGGTAGGTAAGGTCTCTTCCCTTTGGATCAAAATATCGCTGATTGGATATCAAATTCCCTGATGAATCAACTTTTGCAAATACAATTCCCTGTAGAAAAGGAGCGATGGTATCTACAAATATTCCTTCCAATAAGATTGTATCATGATCTACTAATAATGTGCGAAAATTTGAAGTCCCACTGTCAAAAGTGTAATACTTACTGAAATAATCCTGGCCTTCAAGTAAATATTGAAACAATACTCCGAAGGCCAGGAAAATGATTTTCATATAAAGTAGATGCTAAGGAATCACAGTGAATTTATTTAAACCAAGTAAATACCCTCCTTTACTTATTAGTTGAACAATGTAAGTCCCAGGGAGGAAGCCAATAATGTTTATAGAAGTTTCTGAGCGACCTTTCTGAATGCTCAACTTTCGCATTAACCTTCCATCCATGTCAAATACAATTAAGTGATCTGCCTTACCTCCTGTTACTTCAGACCATTGGATCATTACCTGATTCCTTGCGGGATTAGGGATGATATGAAGAGATGAGGTTATATTTTCAGGAGGGTCTGTAGTTTTTGTTATTAGATTTCTACATGGTGGGTTTGGCATTTTAACGAGCCATGCATAATCGTGTGTGTGATCTTCGAGGCCAAAACGACCTTCTCCGCAAGCGATGATATTTCCACTTGAAAGAGTGTCCATAGCAATGAACGACCCAGATGAACTTATAATTGAATACCACATAGCTGTATCCGTTCTTTCGCAGATACTATCTCCATTAATACTAGCCATAATAGACCAGCCTAAATGAGGTCTGCTTATATTACTCTGTGAAAGAGTAAAAGTATCTACGTCAGTTCCAACTGCAATCAGATTACCTCGTGATAAAATCATGTCTGTGCATCCTGTATTTATACTTAAATTCTTTCCATACTTTATTTTCCATTCAAGCTCAAAATGGTTATTCAGCATACCAATATGTCCCAGGGCATTATATAGGCCGTATATATCCGCAATGATTGAAGCACCTGTAAAAAATATATATTTATTTTTGTCAATCACTAAACCACCAGATGGCCCGGAATATGGATCCGGATCAACAAATTCACGTAGAATATTTCCATCTGTGTCAACTTCAATAATCCATGTGTTGTATAACTGATTCTGACTGGAGACTGGAAATGGTTTATGGAAAGATGCCACAATAAATGTGCTATCCGTATACCAGGCAACATCACCGAAGGCCTCATCTTTATTAGCCAATCCATACCATTTCCTCCAGACCAATTTGCCATTTTTTTTAATCCTGAATATTTGCCCGTCAGTAGCATAAGATAATCGCTGGGCTGAACCAAATATGATATATCCATCATTCAATTCAAAGACACTCCTGATGAGGTTTAGTCTGACTGAAGCTTCTCCTGAGAAATACTCGAAAACGGTATCTACTAGAAAATGTGAATTTAGGAAAATCAACAAAAGGGCATTATCCTGAAATGTCATGGCTGGTAACAAATATCTGCCATCCGATAACTTTATCATGTTGTTAAGGGGAGGGTAGGTAAGATCTCTTCCGTGGGGATCAATATATCGCTGATTGGATATCAAATTCCCTGATGAATCAACTTTTGCAAATACAATTCCCTGTAGAAAAGGAGCGATGGTATCTACAAATATTCCTTCCAATAAGATTGTATCATGATCTACTAATAAAGTACGAAAATTTGATGTGCCACTATCAAAAGTATAATACTTACTAAAAAAATCCTGGCCATAGAGATGATATTGAAATAGTACTCCGAAGGCCAGGAAAAAGATTTTCATTGTGTTGACTATGTGTTACTCAAAGTTAATAAATAATGGCTATTGCAGAACGATCTTTCCTGTTTGTAACTTACCTGACAAAGTAAAAACTTCATACAGATATATACCTTTTGGCAAATCCTTCAGCTCGATTTTGACAGAGTGAAATTCAGCATCGAGTGAAATGTCCCTGACTTTTTGCCCATTCAAGTCATA
Source organism: Chitinophagales bacterium (assembly GCA_038252065.1). GTDB lineage: Bacteria > Bacteroidota > Bacteroidia > Chitinophagales > Saprospiraceae > Opimibacter. The sequence continues at coordinate 73,876 of JBBSAQ010000013.1, read as the reverse complement.
TAGCATAAACCGGGCTTGATCCTGTTCCTGGATATTGTAATCAATTGTGATATCTTCGCTTGCCGGGTTAGGACGAACATAGACAGATTGCGAATCAATTATATTCAGCGGATTATTTATTGCACTTCTTTGCTGAACTGAACCTCCCGGGACATGGAATGTCAAAGAACTAACGGAATCATATAACATGAGGATGTTATCTGCTGTTCTTTTTGCCAGTCCAAAGGAAAGATCCCTGAGAGAATCCAGTGTGAAAAGCTCCGGACTATTCAGTACATCTACCGACCCGCCGTTGTTATAGACATTTTTTAGTAATGTAATGACAGCCGTATACCGGTTATGTTCCGCCAGGCTGGTTCCAGAAAGGTGGTATGTAGATGTAAGAGATGATAAATGGCTCAAAGCGTTTGACCAGCTTCGGTCTGCAGCATACGAATTAGCTTTCAGGATATCAGCTTCATAAATCAATCCTTTTGCTAGCCAGGATCGAAGGTTTGATAAATCCCTGCTCGTCGTATCATACATAATATGTTGAATCTCGAGTCGTACATCTTCATCCATTATAGCTTTTAAGGCCGTGAGTTTTGCCTGGACTGTAGTATTTATACTTCCATTTGAATTGTAGAGCGACGACAATAGACCAGAATAGGTTGTATATGTCGAATTATAATTACTTGAAATTGTTGTTAATTGAGCCCCTGTTTTGCATTGTTCTACACAATAGTTTTGAACACATTGGTTATCATTTGTACCAAACTTCTTTACAACAGTTGTGTCAAAATACAGCGGCTCTCTATTTGTAGAAGGGCCATATAAGTACTTCATTGTAAAGTTAGCATCATTGAAGAAATCACTTTCATGAATATTTGAATTGTGGTAAAATATATTACCTGCCCCATTTAAATTGGCTCCAGTAGTAGCACTGGTAATTCCCTGAATAGGTCTTATTCCTTCAGGATTTTGAAAGTTGGGATCTTCCATCACCGAGAAATCGAATTCGGTACCATGTAAATTAGAGTTACATTCAAAATATAGTCCCTTGTCTTCCTTTCCATTAAAACCTTCTGCAACATTTGCATAATCAAGCCCTGAAAAAGTATTCTTTCTAATCACATTATTAAAGGCTCCCAAATGTTGTGAATAGATACCAAAAACCTGGTCTGCAGAACCGGAACTCTGTGTAAATGTATTCTCCTGGAGATCCATACCCAATGTCTGACCTTCAATATAAATACCAAATTGCTCTGCCATCAATGATTCATCAGGCACAGTACCCAGAGTGAATCGATTGACAATAATGGTAGCGCCATCGACCTGGGTTTGATAAATACCCATATAACAATTCCTGAACTCAGCGTTTTTGACAGAAAAGGGCTTATTTCCAAGGATTCCTGCATCGTAGATGCCATATGCCAGACCTTGAAAGAGACATTGATCCCCATCACTACAAGCCGATACATCAGGCCGGCATACCCTGTTGACATGGAACGTAGCATCAGCAGCCCGAATACCCACACCATAATGTCTCCACTGGGTTTGCTCACCAGTCATTTCATTTTTGAATGTGCATTTTTCAAATTTAATACCGTCCACACCGCTCAGTTTTGCAAAATCCCTGAATGGCAGAGGAACAGAATCATTGACTTCAAATACACAATTGCTGAAAAAACTGACATTATCCTTAAGCACATTACCTGATCCTCCTGGATATGTATTCTGATAGCTTGGAAAGACAACAGAATGGGAATTATTTCTGAAAGTAGTACCATTACAAATCACAATTCCACCTGTTTCATTTACTACATCAGGGCCTGAAGCAAGAATGGCAGTCTCAGCATTTTCAATTACCGCTGTGCCTGATGTGAAGACCTGCCCCTGATAGATGTGTCCGCTTATCACGTATTGAGACTGGTCACTTTCTCCTCGCACCTCAATACCTTTCCAGCCTTTTCCGCAAAAGCTTGTTAATTTGCCATTGAGATTCAGACGCCCTCCTGGTTCAATAATTATTTTGGCATCATCCCAAAAATGAATGATTACACCGTTTGCTATCGTCAGGGTTTTGCCTGGATTAATTGTAATAGATTTTTGTACAGTTACTTCACCTTCGTTCGGCAAGGATGAAGTCGTCCATGAAGTATTCGCATTGATTTCCTCTTCATCAATATCAAAATAATATCGATTTAACTTAACATCGTCTTGAAACTTAATAAATTTCCGCATCATTTTTCTTTGTCCTGGAGAAAATCCTTGCATACAAACAGGATTAGTTCGTCCCATTATATTAGTTTCATCTGGATTGAATAAATAACCAAACGGATCATGAACAATGCTATCCCAGGTACAAGTTTCAGCATCAACAGAAAATTTCATATCATGATCTGCCGGAGTATCACATAAATAATCTCCTGCAGTGGAGCAATTTGCATTACCTCCAGTTCTTGCTACATTTTCAGAAGCACATCCTGCATGTCCCCCACCACCTGTACATTCATTAGTGTGAAATAAACCTAAGCAATGTCCCATTTCGTGTGAGATAACGGAAGTTAGGTAAAATGGAATATGAGGCAAATTTGGAAAATTACCAGCAATTAACAAGGCTGAACCATTAGAAATACATTGGCTACTACTCCATCCTTGTGGTTCTCCTGCTGGGATTTGGGGATACAAGTATATATCGATCCCGTCAAGATGTGGATCAATTTCATAAATGCTGGGATCTCCTGTGTAATCATTAGCTAAATTTGAATCAGGGATTTCCATTGTATAGCAATCCCAAACAAAATAAATCTTTGCGCTTTCAAAATCATGCTGCAGTATTGCCAGGGCGGCATTAACTTGTTCAGAAGTTAATCCACCAGTGGAATCAGAATTTGTTATAATGTGCAAATAAATCCTGACAAAAAGTGACTCACCATCATCAGTCCAACTTTGATCTTTATAAAAAGCATTCGTAATCAGCGGTTGATCATTGAGCCATGAACAAAGTTCTTCTTCAGACTGGGAGAATAGCTCACATATCTAGTTAGAAAAAAAAGAGTAAAAAAAAGGGGGAATACTCGGAAAAAGTGCGTGTTCATAGTAATTGATTTTAAATGTGAATGAATTTATTACGTACTACCGTTAAGCCCTGCAAATACTCCAGTACATCGCAGAGAGGATAAAATAATATGATCTTATTAAAGAGGTGGGGCTGTAATTCAAATAAGTAGCTAACTATTTCTGACTTTCAGAGTATGAACTGCGAGGAATGAATTACAAATACAAGTTTATACACTTCCACTGCCATTTTTTGGCACTGAGAAAAAAATAAAGAATTGAAAAGTTAAAATTTCCTGGCTATCCTTTAAATGGTAATAGTTTCTTTGCTTCCTCTTCGTTTTCATAATAATAGAAGTGCCGTGACCTGTTATAAATAATAGTGGCGCCAAAATCTCTTAATTCATTGATCATTCTGTGAAACTTTCTTGGCGAAATGGATAGCCTGTCCGCAATCTGCTTAGGAGTTCCGATAGTTTTCCTTATGATCATCCCATTTATCCTTTCGAGCAATTGAAAATTTTTAGAAAAATGCATGGTGGCATGTTTTCATTGAAACAAAAATGAAATTCCTAAGAAAGAGGTGTGTTACAATAGTCAATACAGAAAAAATTTGCTGTCTGTTGTCTATTTCAAAAATTTAACAACTTCAAAGAGGAGAGGAAGCGGTTGTGGAGGTGATAAAATTAAGCAAAATTTAAACGTGATGGTGAATTTTAACATTGGAGAATCGCCCTTGTCGAAGTAAATACATATTTTTCATCACAACATTGAGTATTATTCTTGCCTTCTTATTTCAAAGTATTGTCACTTTCGCTCATAATGATCAAAATGAATATTTTCACATTTTCACATTTTCACATTACCACATTTTCACATTTTCACATTTTCACATTGCCACACGGCTCATCGCTATTTCGCACTGCCCAACACATCCGGATTTAATTCCTTAAACGCATTCAACCCACAATTCAAAAATGCTTCATAACCTTCCACATCCGGATTATATCCTCGCGGTGCAGTAAGTACTTTTTCATCCGGACTGATCAGCACATACAGCGGCTGCGAATTCTGCTTAAAATTAGCAATCTGAAAATCGGCCCAGATATCACCGACTTTCTTCATTTTTTTATTGTCCTGAAGTGGCGATATGAGATAAGGAGTGTCCAGCGCCATTTTATCATCGACATACAATGACACTAATACAAAATCATCATTGATTTTATTGCGGATATTATCCTTCACCCAGATATGCTCTTCCGTTTTTCTACAGTTGACACAGCCATATCCTGTAAAGTCTAACAAGATGGGTTTGTTTTTTTCTTTAGCATAGGCAAGCCCTTCATAATAATCATGAAAACAATCAAAATTATTAGCACACTTTGTCAGTGATGCATAACGGGTTTCGCCTTCATCATTTACTTTTCCTTCGGGCCTGAAAAAATTGTAATGTGCCGGAGGAGCTAATCCACTCATCAGACTAAGTGCATTGTACGTCCCCGTCGTTTTACTGCCCAATAATCCTGTAGCCAAATAAATACCAAGTATGGTAAAACCTAATCCAAATAACGCAAACGGAGCATTTAATTTTCGCTTTGGATTATCATGGGGAAATCGAATCCATCCAAACATGTAAGCCGCCATGCCCAATGCACAGATCACCCAAATGCTGATGAAAAGTTCATATCGAAGGAAACCCCAATGCGCCGTCATATCCGCAACGGATAAAAACTTAAATGCTAAAGCGAGTTCGGCAAAACCTAATATCACTTTCACACTATTCATCCATCCTCCAGATCGTGGAAGTGAATTGAGCCACGCAGGAAAAGCAGCAAACAAACCAAACGGAATCGCCAGTGCAAAAGAAAATCCGCCCATCACGACCATGGGTCCGAGAAAGCCCGAAGATGCAGCAGATACAAGTGCAGATCCAATCAATGGACCCGTACAGGAGAATGAAACTATCGCCAGCGTAGCCGCCATAAAAAAGATCCCGATGAATCCCCCTTTGTCCGCCATTTTATCACTCTTGTTGCTCCAGCTGCTCGGCAATGTGATTTCGTAATAACCAAAAAACGACAATGCGAAAGCAATGAAGATGAGAAAGAAGATGGTATTGGCTATCGGATTTGTAGATAGCTCATTCAATGCTGCTGCTCCAAAGAGAATCGTGATCAACAATCCCAGCACAACATATATCGCAATGATGGATATACCATACCAAAGTCCGTTCTCCCATCCCTTACGTTTTGTATCCTTTGTAAAGAAACTAACCGTCAGCGGAATCATCGGAAACACGCAAGGTGTAAGCAACGCAATAAAACCATTGATCATACCGAAGATCAACATCCACCAAAGATTAGTGCTCTTCTCTTCTTTTTGTGTGCCACAATCGCTCACCGGGTTTTCATATGTAGCCTGAAGTGATGCTACGCTATGATCGACGAAAGATCCATTCACATGAGGACCGGATGAAACCGGAGCATCGACAACCTGCTTTCCCGTGGCCAGATCAATTTTAAATTCGATGTACTCAGGAGGAAGACATTTTGATTCATCACAAGACATATATTCAAGTGAACCTGATATAACAGTTGCTGAAGTGGATTTGATCGTCTGGGCAAGATGGAGATCATGCAGGAACTCCACGAGATCAAGATCAAAAAACTTGTCATGGAGTTGTAACCTCCCGGTACTTTGTTCTGCCGGAGTTCCTTCTTTTGTAATTGCCGGATTGTCGTCGAGGAGAAAAGATGTAGGTACCGGTCCACCTTCAATATGTTCGCCCTGACCGTATATGTGCCAGCCCTCATCAATCCTGGCTTCTGCAATGACATCATAGACGCCTTCTGATTTCTTTACCGAACTAAACGTCCATTTTACAGGAGCAAGAATCCCAGGAGACGATGATCCTTTTGGAACATTCGCAACAATTACATTTGAAAAGGAAGTTGAAGAAGAAGTTGCCGGAGGGTTGGCATCTTCAGTTAACTTTTTTTTTTCCGGAGCAGAGCTATTGTCTTCGGCAGGGATTTTTTTATCTGCCTGCGTCAATGATTTTGTATCCGATGTGCTCGCATCTTTTGATTTAGCATCACCACTGGATTTGCCTGTAGCTTTTAACGAAAAATCTACATCTGTAGGAGGAAGGCAACGTTCATCATTACACGTCATGAAAGTGACCACACCCACGATGGGTTTCGAGGGATCAATCACTTTTATTTTTTGTTCGATGGTGAAATAGTCCTGATACTTGGCCACATTCATTTCAAAGACCTTGTCAAAGATCTTGTGCACATTGTCAGACTCCTTATTTTTTCCAATCAATTTGTAGTGGGGTCCTTCTTCAAAATACACTACAGTAGCGACGGGGCCATCTTCACTTTCAAGATGCTGAGAATAGACCCACCAGCCTTTATCGATTGTAGCCTTTGCCGTGAAGAGGTATTCGCCGTCCCCGGAGGGCTGCAAATCCATTTTCCATTTTACAGGACTATAGATCTGACCTATGGCCACAAAGGAAAGCAGAGTGAATATCGAAAGAAGAAGATGTCTCATACGGGTAAAACTTTTCCTAAAGAGTACAAAAATAGGCTAAAGACCCATTACTGTTTTGTGTTTAATATATCCTTAACGGGAATACATGAAATGGAGGCAAAAGTCATTGGAATTTAACAACTAAACGCCTACAAGAGGCGTCACAGCACTATAAATGGACTGAAAAAGGGCTAATCCATCCGTATTGCCGAGGATGGTCTCAGAAGCGCGTTCAGGGTGAGGCATCATCCCGAAGACATTCCGGCCCTCATTGCAGATGCCGGCGATATCATCAGTTGAGCCATTTTCGCTGAATAATTGACCTTCAGCATCCGTATATCTGAATAAGATCTGATCCTGATCCCTGATTCTTTTGAGGCCATCAGCATCTGTCACGTATCTCCCTTCAGCATGAGCAATAGGCATTTTCAGGATTTGACCTTTTTGGCACAAATGAGTGATCATGGAATCTGTGGTCTCTACCCGCATATAGATATTCTTCGAAATAAATTTCTGAAGATGATTTCTCACCAATGCTCCAGGAAGAAGCCCCGCTTCACATAAGATTTGAAATCCATTGCAGATACCCCATACTTTTCCACCTTCATTGGCAAAAGCGATAACAGACTGCATGATCGGCGAATACCTCGCAATAGCCCCGGCTCTTAAATAATCTCCATAAGAAAACCCACCCGGCAATACAATACAGTCCTCTGTTGTAAACCCATCAAGCCCAGTGTCTTTGTGCCACAATTTCTGAACTTGTGCCCCCAGGACAGTGCCCAGGACATGCATCATATCATCATCGCAATTTGAACCCGGGAATACAACTACACCAAATTTCATCTTATTAGGAAATTATTTACAGTGCAAAAATATGAAATTAGAGGGGACAGGTCATCATCAGGGTAAGAATACCCTAATTGACGTTATTCGTTTTAATTTTCAGCATCAAATCAATACATATGAAAACCTTCTTCTTATCCTTCATCTGCATCGTATTCCTGGCCGCTTGTGATAAGACTTCTCCATTATCAAATCGTGATATGGGCATGGATTCTAACACTGTCGCTCCCTCAACCACAGAAAATCTATCAAGAGGCAGCGCGCAATCTTCAGAAGGAACTGTTGACAAAATTGAGGTCAGAGATCCCAAAATCATACGCAATGGCACGATCAATATTTCAGTAGCTGATGCACTCAAATCAAAAGCTGAAGTAGATGCCATTCTCGCAAAACACAAAGCTTATGCAGGGAATGAGCAACTTGATAATACCGATTACCAGGTGAGCTATCATATACAGATTCGTGTTCCTGCTGATCAGCTTGATGGATTGATCGCAGATCTTGAAACTCTCAAAGGAACAGTCACCTTCAAATCAGTCAATGCACGTGATGTCACAGAAGAATACATTGATCTTGAAACCAGGTTGACGAATAAGAAAGCTTATCTGGATCAATATCGTCAACTCCTGAAAACAGCAAAAACAATTGAAGACATACTTAGTGTCCGTGAACAAATCCGAGTCCTCGAAGAAGAAATCGAAAGTGCTGAAGGACGTCTTAAATATCTGACGAATCAGGTTGATCTCAGTACACTTGATCTCACCCTTCTACAGCAAAAGGACTACGTGTATAAGCCAGAAAACAAAGTCAATTTTCTTGAGCGTTTCAAAGAATCAATCGCTGCAGGATGGTATGGATTTGTCAATTTCATTATCTCCATTTTTGCGCTTTGGCCATTTGTGATTATTATCGTAATTATATTTTGGTTATGGAGGAGATCCAGGAAAAACAAGAATAAAATATAAACCGTAAAGCTTTGGCAAGAAATCATTTTTTAATAAAAGTCATGATACGCAAAACGGAGTTTTGCAGACGCGAAAGCTTAGGCACAGCCTAAGCTTAGCGGTTATTTTTTTATTTTTTAGTAACCAATCATGGTTTTTGAAATTAAGCAGCGCTTAAATTCTAAAACGTGACACCGTTAAGCCCATCTGCGTCCTCATTTTTTGCCGCAAATTCCGCAAATTCACGCAAATTAATTTTCTTTTGCCTATTGCGTATTGCCTACGGTTGCTGAGCTGTAGCACGAGGTTGAGTTTAGCTGGTCGAAGCATTGCCTATTGCTCTTTGCCAATTGCTCTTTGCCAATTTACCTCCTACATCAGGTCCCTGACCTTTGCTATCGCTTCCGTCCTTGAATTGACATTCAGCTTCGCAAAGAGTCGTGAAAGATGTGTCTTAATCGTGTTGATCGAGAGGAATAATTCTTCTGACATCTGTTGGTTTGTGCGGCCTTCGAATATTAATTTCAGTACATCCATTTCGCGATTAGAAAGCGGGTCTTTGAGGCGTTGATGGATCAGCGTCAGATCTGAAAGTGGTGATTGTTGTTGCTGAAAATTATAGAGTGCGATTTCGAGCCCGGCCAGTAAATCTCTTTCAGTGAAAGGTTTTACAATATACCCGGATGGTTGTGTCAGTTTGGCATTGTGGAGTGTCTGATCATCGGCATGGGCAGTGATATAAAGAAATGGAATGTGATGTTGGTCTCGGATGAGCCTTCCGATTTCAATCCCCTCAAAATTTCCTTCAAGATTAATATCCAGCAAGGCGGCATCAATGGGTTCAGTGGAAAGGTATTTTTCTGCTGAAGCTTTATTGAACGCTACCGCTCGTACGGTATATTTAGTTTTGGACAAGGCTTCTTTGATCATCGCCGCGACAAGCGCTTCATCTTCGACCACCAGGATATTAACTGTATTCATAGGATAAGATTATGCAGCTTTTTTTTGAGGGACGACAAGCGTGACTTTAGTGCCATCTGCGGATTCTGTTGTCCATGTAGCCCCTAATCTTTCGGTGAGAATATTGATCAGTTTAAAACCGAAATTGCCATTCACATCTTTATTTACATGTTTAGGTAAGCCCCTCCCGTTGTCTTTTACTTCAAGTACAATGTTGCCATGACGTTCACCAAAAAAAATGTCAATAATTCCATTTCGTCCATCTCTGAAAGCATATTTCAACGCATTACTGATGAGCTCATTGATGATCAACGCCAGCGGAATCACTGTATCCACATCTACATGCACGATATCAATTACTTTATTGATCCGGATCCTGTCTTTTTCGATGTTATATGAACTGATCAGGTGATTCATCAATTTGTCCAGGTAGTCTTTTACGCTTACACCCAGTAGGTTGTTATTCTGATACAAATTCTGATGGATCATCGCCATGGACTGCACACGGTTCTGACTTTCCATCAAAGCTTCCTGTGCAGAAGTGTCATCAACTGATTTCCCATGCAAATACAGAAGAGCTGATATCATCTGGAGATTATTCTTGACGCGGTGATGAATTTCCCGGAGCAAAATATCTTTTTCGGAAAGAGCCTTTGAGATGATTTCATTTTTCTCTGCAAGTTCTTTGTTGGTTTTTGATTTCAGATTGAGTAAATAATAAAGCGCTAATGCACAAATGATAAAAGATAGAGCCACTATTCCATACAGGAGTTTCTGCCTGTTTGATTTTTCAATGCGAAGTGTATTTAATTCATTCTGTGCATTGAGAAGGGATATCTGCTGATCCTTTTCTTTTACATTATATTCTGTTGTGAGTTGGGTGATACGGTCATCCTTTTGTTTATTGAGCATAGAATCCTGGCTGGACTTGAAATTTTTAAAAGCAACAAGCGCCTCTTTGTATTTTCCTTCTTTTTCAAAAATTCCGCTTTCGACTTCATAGTTATTGGACAGGAGATATTGGAATTTATTTTCTTTCCTGATTTTAATGGATAGATCATTGTATTTCTTTGCCTCTGCCAATTGATTGAGCGAGAGGTAGGATCTTCCCAATGCTGCATAGGCATTGCTGACCACATCAATAGTGTGGAATTTTTGATAATTGTTCAGATAATCTTTTTCCATTTCGATAGCTGTAGAATACCTGCCAAGTAAACGATAACCTTCTGCCATATTTGCAATCAGGGTTGCCATCGTGGATGAATCATGCAGGGTGGTATACAGGGCCTTAGCTTGTATATAATGTTCAAGCGATTCTTCATGTCGTTCTGCCACATTGAGTTGAATCGCTATGTTGTTCAACACATTGGCCATCCACAATGTGTCCTTCAGTAATGTAAATGAGGCCAATGCAGTTTTGTAATAGGAGATAGATTGTTCAGGTTCTTTTCTGTATTCATACGCCGCACCGATATTATTATTCATCATACCGATATAATAGGTATCTCGCACAGCCGTGAAAAAAGGAAGTGCAGCGAGATAATATTCAATTGCCATTTCATGATCACCGGTCAGATACGAATACATTCCCAGGAAGTTTTTGCCCTTCCCCATGCGCAGTGTGTCACCGGATAATCGTGCTATAGAATCATAAGCCATAGCCTGGGCGAGAAAATGATTAGTTCCTGCGCCAACTTCCTGACGGATAAGTGTCTGTAATGAATCCAGGACTTTTATTTGTGGACCTGATACCGGCTCCCTGTAGAAAAAGGATAATAAAAAAATGGCAATTGGGGTCAAGCCGGTGACGGATATATGAAAGTGAAGAGATGAGGGTCTCATTATTCCTGAGGTTTTACTTCCAAATTAATTCTCTTCTGCATTTTTCAGGACAAATCACTGCGTGAATTTACAGGCTAAAGATCATGAGAAGATCATTTGAGCATTTCACCCTTTCAGGTGATTATATCCGTGGATTCCAAAAGAACATTGGCCTGCCTATCTTTGCCGCCTTATGGAAGAATGGCAGCTGGATTTCGAATGGCTTAGGGTGCGGCACTGGATCAAGGACAGGTTCAACAGAAGCGAGCTACCTGACCTCAATGCAACGCTCTATCTCATTGGTATACAGGAGCTTGGAAGGCATCAGGCGAAGTTTACAAAAGAAGAAAAACAGGATCTGATGCATATTGCCATCTGCCATCTGCTGTCCGAGGATGGATATTATGAGTTTGAAGGTATGGATGCCGATGGATGGCCACATTGGAAAGCCCTGATGCCTATTGATATCAAGGGACTTGGGCCACAGGAAGCATTGTTGCGTCGAAAAGTAGTAGAGTATTTTGCACCTTTGCTGTCCAATCAAGAAAAAACATGATCATGAAGAGAGGTATTCATTCCTTATTTATATTGATTCTTTTAGGCGTAGTGCTCCCATTTCTGGGGTGTCAAGAGAAAGAGCATCATGCCCTTATAACGACGGATTACGGCGATATCACTATCGTTCTTTACAACAGCACACCAAAACATCGGGATAATTTTATAAAACTTGCAAAATCAGGTTTTTACGATTCGCTTCTGTTTCATCGGGTGATCAACAATTTCATGATTCAGGGTGGAGATCCGACATCCAAAAAAGCACCGGATGGAGAACTTTTGGGCTCGGGTGGACCGGGCTATGAAGTCCCTGCTGAAATCGGAGCACCCCATCTCAGAGGTGCTTTGGCAGCAGCCAGGCTCCCGAGTAATGATAAAAGGTCTTCCGGAAGTCAGTTTTATATTGTCACTGGTGCAAAGCAAAATGAAACTGAACTGAAATATTACCAGGATCAAAAGAAAATTAAATACAACCAGGCTCAGCTTAATGCCTATGAGAATCTGGGTGGATATCCAAGCCTCGATATGGAATATACTGTATTCGGTGAAGTGGTCTCAGGTATGGAAGTGGTGGATAAGATTAGCCAGGAGCCAAAAGATGCGCATGACCGGCCGTTGAAGAATATCAGAATGAAAATAAAAATGATTGACTAATGATGTGGAATAACAAGATATTAAGTGGTGGATTGATGTTGATGACATTCACCTCATGTATGAAACCAATGGCAAAGTTTTCAATGAGTGCAGATCGGGCTGATGCACCGGCTACCATTGAATTCAAAAATAATTCGGAGAAAGCAGATTCATATCTCTGGAATTTCGGTGATGGTACACAATCGAAAGATTCTGTTGCCAATCATCACTATACCCATTCAGGCAAATATGATGTCACGCTCAGTGCTACTAAAGGAAAGAAAACAAATACCATGACTCAACCTCTTATCATTAATCCCCCTACAAAATGTCTTATCGAGATCACTACAGATTATGGTGTGATGATCGCAGAGCTCTATGATGCTACGCCAAAGCACAGGGACAATTTTCTGAAGCTGATCGATGAGGGTTTTTATGACGGATTATTATTTCATCGTGTGATCGACGGTTTCATGATCCAGGGAGGAGATCCGGATTCAAAACATGCTGCTGCAGGTGCTCCTCTGGGCATGGGCGGTCCGGGTTATCAGGTTCCGGCTGAATTTGTCGATAGCCTTATCCACGTGAAAGGATCTTTGGCAGCAGCGAGGATGGGTGATAATGTCAATCCGCAGAAAATGTCATCAGGTTCGCAGTTCTATATCGTACAGGGAAGGCCGGTAGAAAGTAGTGTAATTGATATGTTCGAAACACGAAAAGGTGTATCCTATACTCCTGAACAGAAAAAGGAATATATGGAAATCGGAGGAACACCTGCGTTAGATCGCGACTATACAGTATTTGGCCGGGTGATATCCGGATTAGATGTCATCGACAAGATTGCATTAGTACAGAAGGATTCGCGTGACAGGCCGCTCAAGGATGTCAAGATGTACATCAAAGCCGTCAAATAATTTAATATGAGTACCCCTGCTTTAGGTATCGATATAGGTGGCTCCGGTATAAAATTCGGACTCGTCAATCTTGAAACGGGTGAACTCATCGGAGAGCGAATCAAAGTAGATACGCCACAGCCTTCAACACCGGTTGCAGTAGCTACAAGCATCCGTGATGCGCTGAAAGATATTGACTGGCAGGGAGAAAAAATAGGATGTGGTTTTCCGGCCATCATTCAGGATGGTATCGCTTACTCTGCAGCTAATATTGATAAATCGTGGTTAGGTGTCAATGTTGAAGAATTACTTTTCAATTATACAGGGCATAAGTTCTATGTCATCAATGATGCTGATGCTGCCGGCATGGCTGAACGTATGTTTGGCAGCATTAAAAATGTCAGAGGCACAGTCATACTCCTGACCCTTGGAACGGGCATTGGCTCTGCCCTTTTTCATGATGGTATTCTTGTACCAAATACCGAATTTGGACACATCAATTATAAAGGGAAAATCGCAGAAGACTGGGTCAGTAACAGGGCCCGGAAAGATCGCCTCCTCAATTATGATGAATGGGCTGTTGAGTTGGCTGAATTTCTTGATTATTTGATCCTGCTTTTCTCTCCACGTCTTTTTGTTCTTGGTGGTGGTATCAGTTTCAGGTTTGATGAATTTGCTCATCATTTCAGCCATCTCCGTACACCCGTGGTCAGTGCTTCAGCATTTAATGATGCAGGGATTATCGGTGCAGCTGTTGCTGCCTTTCCGGAATTGATGGCACCGTACACGTAAATAGAGAGTAACGAATAACGAATAACGAGTAACGAATAACAAGTAACGAATAACGAGTAACGAATAACAAGTAACGAATAACAAGTAACGAATAACGAGTAACGAACAAGTAACGAATAACAAGTAACAGTTACGAATAACAAGTAACGAATAACAAGTAACAGTTACGAATAACAAGTAACGAATAACAAGTAACGAATAACAAGTAACGAATAACAAGTAACGAATAACAAGTAACGAATAACGAGTAACAGTTACGAATAACAATTAACGAATAACAAAATGCCCCGGGGTTTTCGAAACGAAGTGAAGAAGCACAGGCGATGTGCTGAGCCGAAGTCGGAGAGAATTGCGCATAAAAAAATTTGAAGGGGCAACATTCACTTCATGGGCACTCTGATCTCATACTTCTTTCCACTCTTATTCGTCAGTGCTGATCCGATCAGCCAGGAGTTGAATAATTTCAGCATTCGGTAACTGGTGCCGTATTGTTGTGCCAGGCTTGCAAGATTTGGAATAGGTTCGGTGATGACCAGTGTGCTGTATTTTTCAAGAGGTGCATATAGCTGATCTTCCTCCAGATAGAAACCATACTTCCTGGGATCATTCATGATCTCTTTTATCGCGATGATCCTGAATATATATCGGGATGTTTCCTCATTGAGATTGAGGTCATAATAATTGTTTGCTTTTTGTTCGTCAAGGCGATTTGCGATGCCGGCTTCTCCCATATTGTACGCTGCTGCTGCTAATGTCCAGCTGCCAAATTTCTGTTTAAGATGGAGGATAAATTTGCAGGCGGCTTCGGTTGATTTTTCTACATGATATCGCTCATCTACTTCGCTATTGATTTCAAGACCATATGCCTTACCTGTTGATGTCAGGAATTGCCAGAAACCTTTAGCGCCTGCAGGTGAAGTAGCCATCCGCAAATTGCTTTCGGCCACTGAGAGGTATTTAAAATCTTCAGGTATGCCATACTGTTTCAGGATCGGCTCGATCACTGGAAAATATCTGTTGGCAATCTTCAGATTGAGAAGGGTAGTGGCATTGAGATAACTATTGATGAGTAGTTCGCGGTCAAGACGTTCGATCGCATCAAAATTATCTTCAGGTATAGCTTCACCTGCAAATGTAAATTTCTGATGTAGATCGAAGGCGATAGTGCGTCTGTACACCCCGCTTGTATCGACATTGGTCGAACTCTCAGTTGTTAACTTCTCATTATAAAATGAACTAAAGATGACGAGACAAAAAAAGCCTGCCATAAGAGAAGTAAAGACGTACATTTTCTTTTCCATAATTATTTCTTTAAGAGAAATTGAATCAGATGTGGGCCTGATTTCTATTGTTTCACTAAAATAACGAATTGCGGGGTAAGACCAATATACCTCTTAATCCAATACCTGTATTAGCTTAGCCAGAATAATGCCAGAACTGCCGGAAAAATGAGAGCTGAACCAACTGAACTTTCACTGGGTGCAAAGAGGATAGGCCTATGGTTAGGACCGGCATTATTTCTGATCATTTATTTCTTCGTTGCACCGTCAGATATGCCCAGGGCGGCCATTACAGTCCTGGCCATCACAGCCTGGATAGCGACATGGTGGGTTACAGAGCCTATTCCATTGGCAGTAACTTCACTTTTGCCGATTATCTTATTTCCATTGATGGGGGTGTTGAAACTTGGACAAACAACAGCTTCATATGGGCAGCCCATTGTCTTTCTGTATATCGGCGGTTTCCTGATTGCTATTGCCATTGAAAAGACAGGACTCCAGCGTCGAATTGCTTTGGCCATCATTCGAAGCATGGGTACAAGACTGAGTATGATTATTCTTGGGTTTATGATAGCCACTGCTATTCTTTCGATGTGGATTTCAAATACAGCTACTGCGATCATGATGCTTCCTATCGGGATGGCGATCATCACAGCGACAGCTGATGATGGCGGAGAGCATCAGGCACATTTCAGAAAAGCATTGATGTTGGCCATCGCATATGCTTCATCTATTGGAGGATTAGCGACTTTAATAGGTACTCCACCCAATCTTGTTTTTGCAGGTGTCGTCAGGGACACCTATCATGTTGACATCACATTCACACAATGGTTTGCAGTTGGATTCCCTATTGCGATCCTTTTACTACTCTTCAGCTGGTTGTATTTAGTTCGTGTAGGATTTCCACTTGGGCATGCACGACTCGCCGGAGGTAAAGAAGAAATGAATCGAAGATTGACACAATCGGGAATGATGAGTGCTGCTGAAAAAAAAGTAGCCGTTGTTTTTGTCAGTGTCGCTACAGGCTGGATCATTCGCTCATTTATTCTTCAAAAAATAATTCCCGGCATTGATGATACGATTATTGCGATGGTGGGCGGTGTGATTTTATTTCTGATTCCATCGGGTGAAGGAAAAAATAAAAAGCTGATCAATTGGGACGATGCCGGTAAGTTGCCGTGGGGCATCGTGTTGTTGTTCGGAGGAGGACTGGCACTTGCAGAAGCATTTGAAAAAACAGGTCTTGCACAATGGATTGGACAAAATATGTCGGTATTAGCAAGTCTTGGTGTTTTTGTTACGATACTTTTACTTGTTACCCTGGTGAATTTTCTCACTGAAGTCACATCCAATCTGGCTACAGTCACGATGATCTTACCGGTCATTGCACCTATTGCCGTATCAGCAGGGGTGCATCCGTTTATGTTGATGGTAGGTGCGACATTAGCTGCTTCGTGTGGATTTATGATGCCTGCCGCCACACCACCCAATGCGATCGTATTTGGCTCCGGTTATTTAAGTATAAAGGATATGGTCAAAACCGGTTTCTGGCTCAACATCGCATCGATACTTGTCATTACCAGCTTCGTATATTTTTTGTTGGGGCCGATGTGGGGTATATGAAAAGCATACAGGGGCGGGAAAGGCTTCTGTCGGATTTTACTATGGGTATGCTAATGTTGAAGACAAGGCAGACTATGATGCGACATATGACGCCATAGAACAATTCATGGTGCATTTCGACAGATAATGAAGTAGAAACAGATTTTGTTTCGCACCTACGGCGCGAGGTTGTCTCCTCCTTTGTCGGTGGTTACCAACCTATAGCCCCTCCGGGGCACCAAGAATACGTCCTGCTATTCTAAGCCTGAATGTAGAATCAATATTTCGAATCACATTCCATTAGAAAAATATCCTCAGGCAGCTTGCAGCTGCCTTGTAAAATCTCACGTCCTGCTATTTTAAGTTTGCACTTAAAATCAATATTTCGGATCACCTTCCATTAGAAAAACATCCTCAGGCAGCTTTCAGCTGTCTTGTAAAATCTCACGTCCTGCTATTTTAAGTTTGAACTTAAAATCAATATTTCGAATCTCATTCCATTAGAAAAACATCCTCAGGCAGCTTTCAGCTTTCTTGTAAAATCTCACGTCCTGCTATTTTAAGTTTGAACTTAAAATCAATATTTCGAATCTCATTCCAATAGAAGAACATCCTCAAGCAGCTTGTAGCTGCGATGTGAAATCTCACTTCTCAGTTGCTGTTCTCACTCCTCTCACTTCTCTCACCCTTCTCACTTCTCTCACTCACTCACAAATCAAACCCAATATCCCTTCTGAAAAACTTTCCTTCAAAATCTATACGTTCCGCATTCACCATACACTTATCAATTGCTCGTTGAAGATTACTTCCCAGGCTGGTGACAGCGATAACTCTTCCTCCGGCTGTCACAATTGAACCATTACTACTGTCGGTGCCGGCATGATAAATCCTGCTGCCATCCACACGATCAAGGCCTGTGATCATTTTACCTTTTTCATAGTCGCCGGGATATCCACCGGACACAAGCATGATCGTCGCTGAGGATCTTAAATCTATATTAAGATGAATTTCAATTAAGGTTTTATTCCATGCCGCCATGAGTAATTCAACAAAATCATTTTGAATGCGAGGCAATACAACCTCAGTCTCCGGATCTCCAAGACGACAATTGTATTCAATCACATACGGATCACCATTGACATTGATCAATCCAAAAAAGATGAAGCCTGTGTATTTTATTTTTTCATCATTGATTCCCTTTACAGTTGGCTCTATGATTTGTGTCGTCACTTTTTTCCAAAGCAATTCATCCACAAACGGAACTGGTGAAATAGCGCCCATGCCACCTGTGTTCAAACCCGTATCGCCTTCACCTATTCTTTTATAATCCTTAGCCTCAGGTAACAGGATATGATTTTTTCCATCCGTCAATACAAAAACGGAAAATTCTATGCCTGAAAGAAATTCTTCAATGACCACTGTGGCACTTGCATCTCCGAATTTACCCGAGAGCATTTCTGTGATTTCACTTTTAGCTTCTTCAATTGTTTCGCATATGAGCACACCTTTTCCGGCAGCGAGCCCATCAGCTTTAAGGACCACGGGTATGGTATGTGAATCGAGATAAGTGATTGCTTCGTTGATTTGATTTTTTTCAAAAGACTTATACGCGGCAGTAGGAATCTGATGACGCTGCATAAATTCTTTTGCAAATGCCTTACTTCCTTCCAGCTTCGCGCCCTCTTTTGAAGGACCGATGATCGGTATATTTTTTAATGCATCATCTTCAGAAAAGAAATCGACTATTCCTGCCACAAGAGGTACTTCCGGCCCAACCACTATAAGATTGATATTTTCATTCAGCACAAGCGATTTGATAGCTTCAAAATCACAAGTATCTAAAGGAATATTTTTTCCAAGTGTAGCAGTTCCCGCATTCCCCGGCGCTATGAAAAGCAACTCGCAAAGTGGACTCGAAGTAATCTTATCAGCCAACGCATGTTCGCGGCCTCCGCCACCTATGATGAGTATATTCATAAAATTTATTAAGGGAAAAGTATTTTGATTACTTCATCTTTAGAGAAATCCAGATGAATTGCTATTTTTTTCAATATCGTTGATAGAGTGCCTATTCGTATAGGGTTATGGTTAGGAATTGTTAAATGTTGATCTTGACCATTATGAATCCTGGTAAGTCTTATATGACTTCCAATTTGCCTGGTTTGATAATATCCCAGAGAATTTAGTTTTTTAATTAAGCTAATCCCAGATTCATTTCTTGGTAGCTTCATATACTCACTACTTCATCTTTTACATAATGAAGACGTACAATTCGAATGACATCATCATCAAAATGGCATAATACGGCCTCTCTTACATTAGATTTAAGTTCTTCCCAAGAGTCAGCCTCTGTAACAATCGCATGGTCCAATGCCGAGGCTTCATAACCTCCCTCTTCAGATTCTTTAACCATAAAAATTAACTCACTCATTGTCTTAGATTTTCTAAAATGATAGGGTAAAGATAGGTCAATGGTACATGATCAAATCATTGAATTGGTCTTATGCTTTCTCCTTCGCTTATCATCAGCCTTTTCCAGAAGGATCACTTTTTGAGACACATCCTGTTTCGCGCCTCTGACTCGTGTTGCCAACCTTTCGTCCCTCTGGTTGCCTTCGCTTTTCCACATCCATCACTTTTGGAGACAGATTTTGTTTCGCACATACAGCACGTGTTACTGACCTATCGCCCTATGGGACAATCAAGATTCTCTTTCCTAAGCCTTCGCATGCTTCTTCGCCTTCACCTTCGCCTCCTCCTCCACCTTCGCCTCTTTTACCTTATTTACTTACATTTGCACCTTTTATAATATGTACGAATATATTCAGGGCAAAGTAGTCAGCAGGCATCCCACACATGTGGTGGTGGAGACAGGTGGAATAGGCTATTTTCTGCACATCACCCTTCAAAGCTATGACCAGATAAAGGAAGGGATCGAGCAGAAAATATACACCTGGCTCCAGGTCCGCGAAGATGTCCAGCAACTATGGGGCTTCATGGAACCAGCCGAAAGGGAGGTTTTTCTACACCTGATCAGCATTTCAGGCATTGGCCCCAACACAGCAAGGCTTATTCTCTCCGGCATGACCCCCGAAGAATGCAGACAGGCCATTCTGACAGACAATGAGATCGCATTCAAACAGGTGAAAGGAGTAGGCCCCAAAACGGCCAAGCGCGTCATTATAGAATTGAAAGACAAAATGTTAAAAACGGCGGGTGATCAGCTCATTATTAAAGCCGGTGGCTCAAAACACCAGTCGATGGCAGAAGCTTTGTCTGCTCTGATTACCCTCGGATTCATCAAAAATCATGCAGAAAAGGCTCTGAACCAGATCACTAAAGAGGAAGGATTTGATCTCCCGACAGAAACTTTAGTCAGAATGGCCTTACGTCTGTTATCTGCCTGATCAGACATAATTCAAACCTGATTGTATCGTTATACAACCTGATCGTCATAAATGTGCCCCTCTTGGGGGTTGAAAGAGGGACCAAAACAACCCCTCGATTGCGTATAGAGAATATAGTACATGAATAGAAACGCGTCGTTTTTTTTAGGAGCATCCCTTACTTTGGTCTCTTTCCTCTTCATTGTAGTAAAGGCTAATGCCTCGTACAATCTCCCGGACCCCTACGAATGGACGCCACAACAAACCACCACCGATACTATTCCCATCAAAGACAGGTATGGCAACTGGGTAGAAGATCCAAACAACAATCCATTTGACCTACTCGATCCGGTAGAAGTAGTACAGGATGTCGAATATGATCCAGTCACTAATACCTACATCCTGACCGAAAAGATCGGCAATGAAAATTATCGCCCACCTACGGTCATGACCTACCAGGAATACCTGGATTGGAACTCCCATAAAGAAGAAGGCAAATATTTCAAACAACTGGCAGGAGCAGCTTCAGGAGATCGTAGTAAAAACGGACACCTGGATCCTGTCTCCAAAGTTGATATTTCAGATGACATCATCGATCGCCTTTTCGGTGGTACTAAAGTGGATATTCGGCCTCAGGGTAATGTAGATCTAACCTTTGGTTTTGATTACTATAGACAGGACAATCCCATTCTGCCTATCCGCCAACAACGTCGGGGTCCCGCATTTGATTTTAATATGGACATTCAGGTCGATGTCAACGGTCAGATCGGTGAAAAATTAAAAACGGCATTCAACTATAATACCTCCCGCACATTCGATTTTCAAAACAGGCTAAAGCTTGATTACAATTCTGATCTCTTTAGCGAAGATGAGATATTGAAATCCATCGAAGCCGGTGATGTCAGCCTGCCCTTGAAGTCCACTTTGATCAAAGGAAGCCAGGCATTGTTTGGATTAAAGACGGAATTGCAATTTGGTCACCTGAGACTCACAGCAATTGCTTCACAGCAAAATTCAAAACAGAATGATATCAACATCCAGGGAGGTAGCGTGCTGCAGGAATTTGAAGTCTATGCTGATCAGTATGATGAGAACAGACACTTTTTCCTTTCTCATTATAATCGCAATACGTTTGAAAAAGCAGTAAAGAACCTGCCGCAGATCAATAGTTTATTTCATATCACCAGGATGGATGTCTGGGTCACCAATGATCGAAATCAGACTACAGATGTGCGTGATGTCGTAGCCATCGCTGACCTCGGCGAGTGGCATGACATGACAAATAAGGATCCTAACCGTTGGCGAATCCAGGACACCTCTAAATTGATGGATATCTGCATGTCAGGTATTCTTCCGGACAACCGAACGAATAAGATTCTTGGAACCTTAAGAGCTAACCCGGCTAACAGGGATCTTGACAATGCAGTTAAAACATTACAAGGTATCGGTTTCGAGTCTCCAAGAGATTATGAAAAAATACAGGGACGTAAACTGAATTCATCGGAGTACAGATACAATCCTGAGCTAGGTTTTATATCACTCAATATCCGCATGGATCAGGATGAAGTGATCGGCGTTGCTTATGAATACACCTACAATGGAAATGTATACCAGGTCGGTGAGCTTTCTCAGGATGTAGAAAATACCGATACGATGGGAACGCAGAAAGTTCTCTTCGTCAAATTATTGAAAGGCACTAATCAACGCGTGGATCTTCCACTGTGGGACCTGATGATGAAAAACGTTTATCGCATCGGTGGAGGTGACCTCAATAAAGATGAATTTGAACTTGATGTTTTTTATGAAGATCCGGGAAAAGGTTTTAAACGTTTTCTTCCGGATAAGGCCAATCTGCAAAACGTTCCATTGCTCAATATTTTTAATCTTGACAATCTCAATGTGACCGGAGATCCTCAGTCCGATGGGCGGTTTGATTTTGTGGATGGTGTTACCATCACGCCTTCACTTGGTATTGTCATGTTCCCTGTGCTGGAACCTTTTGGAAGCACGCTCTACAATAAAATTAAAGCCGCTGGAGGAGATACGTCGCTTGTTTACCAACAACTTTATGACAGTACCATCGTCAAAGCAAGGGAGTATCCGGAGTTAAATCGATTTACCTTAAAAGGAAAAGCGAAGACAAGTACATCTTCTGATATTTCTCTCGGGGCATTTAATATTCCTCCGGGTTCTGTAAGAGTTACAGCTGGCGGACAGGTGCTGAAGGAAAATGAAGATTACACGATTGATTACAACATCGGACGGATCAAGATCATCAACCAGGCATTCCTTCAACCGGGGACACCTATTAATGTCTCGTTTGAGGACAATGCATTATTCAGTTTTAATAAGAAAACAATGCTTGGCCTGCGGGCTGATTATACCCTCAATAAACACATCAGTTTTGGTGCTACCTACATGCACCTTTTTGAAAGACCCTATACACAGAAAGTCAATATCGGTGATGACCCGATCAACAATACAATCTATGGTCTTGATTTTAATTACAGCAATGAAGCGCCATGGCTGACCAAGCTTGTAGATAAGATTCCATTCATCAATACAAGTGCTCCTTCCAACATAACATTCGCCGCCGAAGTGGCTGCATTAAAACCTAGTCACTCCAGGGCTATTGATAAAAGTAAAGGCGATAATCAGGGCGTTGTCTATCTCGATGATTTCGAAGGCACAACGAGCAATTTTGATTTGCGTACGCCTACAACTGCATGGATTCTTGCTTCTACTCCACAAGGTGAAAATCTTCCCGGTCGTGATGGCATGCCGGCTACTACCTTGCCTGAATCTTCTTTAATTAATGATTTGAGATACGGCATGAATCGTGCGCACATCAACTGGTACAGAATAGATCAGGGTGTACGTAACGCAAGTCCGGGCTCGAGTGAAAATCCGTATACAAGAGCGATCAATCAAAATGAAATATTCAGGAACAGAACCCCACGTTTTGGACTGAACGATTTCAGAACATTTGATATTACCTACATTCCTGATGAAAGAGGTCCGTATAATTATGATACACCTCAAGGTGACGCACAGTACGATATATCAGGAATTGACAATGACTGTAAACTGAAAGATCCATATAGCCGCTGGGGTGGTATCATGCGTAGTCTTAACCAGACAAATTTTGAGCAAGCCAATATCGAAGCTGTAGAATTCTGGGTGCTTGACCCATATATTCTGGATGATATGGGATCAGATGGGAAAATAGTACTTCAACTAGGAAATATATCAGAAGATATTCTACGCGATAGTCGTAAGTTTTATGAACACGGTCTTCCGTTATCGAAAACGGAAAGAGTAGATACAACTGTATGGGGAAGAGTTCCGCGAATTCCGGCTACTGTAAATGCATTTTCAAATGAACCAGGAGCAAGAGAAATTCAGGATGTGGGTTTAGATGGATTGAATGATGCTGGTGAAAGAAAACAATTCAGCGCTTATCTCGCATCTCTGAGTACAGTCAGCTCGACTTGTCTCATTAATACCCAAACCGATCCAAGCAATGATAATTTCGAATATTTTCTGGATGATAATGTTTATCCATCAGGTACAGATCTTTTTACACGCTACAAAAAGTTCAATGGCACTGAACGGAATTCACCTCCTCCGAATTCAGGTGCAACAAGAATAAATGCTTCGACCAATATTCCGGATTCAGAAGATATCAACAACGATAATAGCCTCAGTGAAAATGAGTCTTACTACGAATATGTTATTGATCTCAAAAAAGACCCGACCGGTACGAAAGAAACGGGACATCTGGATGCAGCTAATAATCCATTAGTCACAGATGTTGTCAATACACCTAATGGGACATGGTACAGATTTAAAATACCATTAGATGAATACAACAGAGCTGTCAATGGTATTTCAGATTTCAGATCGATTCGTTTTATGAGGTTGCTCATGACACAATTTACAGAAAAGACCACTTTACGTTTTGCTACTCTTGACCTGGTTAGAAATCAGTGGAGAACGTTGACAAAAAATACATCAATGGGAGCGGTCTGTACCGGAAATCTCGTAGTCGATGCTGTCAACATTGAGGAGCATACTGACCGCATACCCTTCCACTATGACATTCCACTGGGTATACAACGTGAGCGGATCACCAGCAGCACATTCCAGGATGTATTTCAGAATGAACAATCACTGTCATTGAAATACACAAATCTCAGTGACGGATGTGACCTTAAAGTATACAAGAGTCTTGATCTCGATCTCCGTGTCTTTAAAAACGTACAGATGTTTGTTCATGCCGAGGAGCGTGATAGTACTCAGATATCGGGACAGGTGCCGAATGGGGCTGTTAAACTTTTCATGCGTTTCGGTTCAGACTTTGACAATAACTATTATGAATATGAAGTGCCGCTTGTCGAATCCAAAGATCCAAGCCTGACAGGAGATGCGTATAAAGAAGAATTGTGGAGAGGTGAAAATGAAGTAAACTTCGCACTGGCAGATTTTACAAATCTAAAGATTGAAAGAAATAGAACTGGCCAGGATGTTACAATACCATTTGAAAAAGTGGTTACGGTAGTCATCAATGGTGTTTCTGTCGAACGCGTATTTCGGATCAAAGGAAATCCAACCCTTGGATACGTGCGAAATGTTCTCATCGGTCTAAGGAATCCGACAAACGATGATTTTGTAAGTTCATACAACGGCGAAGTTTGGGTTAATGAATTACGACTGGTCGGCCTCGAAGAAAAGGGTGGAGTTGCCGGTCTTGCCAGACTCGATGCAGATCTTGCCGACTTTGGAAGCGTAGGACTCTCTGGAACCTATTCAAGTATCGGATGGGGAGCCATAGATCAAAAACTGGATGACCGCTCGAAAGAAGCGATCACCCAAATGGATTTTTCAACCACACTACAATTAGGAAAATTCTTTGGCGCAAATTCCAAAGTCCAAATTCCTTTCTATTATCAATACAGTCAGACCGTCCATAAACCAAAGTATGATGCTCTCGATCTTGATCTTCTGCTGAAAGAAAAATTACGAAGCATCAGTGATACCCACGCCCGAGACAGTGTCAAAGAACAATCACAGGATTTCAGTTCGCTGAGCCAGATCAGTTTCACGAATGTCAGGAAAGAGAAATCCGGTACCGGGAAATCCATGCCGTGGGATATCTCCAATTTTACAACAAGCTATTCGTATTCAAAATCAACAATTCATAATGAGGTCGTTCAGTTAGATGAGCTCGATCAGCATCGGGGGTCACTGGACTATACCTATAGCATCAACAGCAAACCAATACAACCATTAAAAAACCTGTCGAAGAGTAAATGGCTGATGTGGCTGACCGAACTCAATTTCAATCCTATTCCAAATAGTTTCACGTTTGGTACTGTGATGGATCGGAAGTTTGGTGAAAGGTCTTATCGTTTTTCGGATCCGATTTACAAGACATGGTTTAATAAGCGATTCACATGGGAGCGCAGTTACACATTACGTTGGGATTTTACAAAATCAATCAAGTTTACCTTCAATGCCCTCAATGATGCAGTCATTGATGAGCCGGATGAATATGTTACAAGAAGTCCATTGGTACCCATTGATAAAAAAGTTAGAAACGATTCTATCTGGAGCAACATTAAAAAGTTCGGACGTACAAAGGATTATACCCACCAGATACGGGTTACCTATGCTGTTCCATTTAAGAATTTTCCAATCCTCGACTGGGTCAGAACAGACTTAAGTGTTGATGCAAACTACGGATGGAAGGCCGCTTCAATCAATACAGATTCACTGGGCAATGTGATACAGAATGGCCAGACACGCCAGGTCTCCGCTGATCTTGATTTCACAAGGCTGTATGGAAAGATTCCGCTTCTTGCAAAAATCAATAAGCCCGGAGGTACAACTTCTGCTAATCGTAGCGGCCGTGCACCTGTTAAGCCCGGTGCAAATGATCCGGGTAATAAGAAAGAGCCAAAGGATTCTAAAAATCAAAAGGGCAAGAAAGACATCAAAAGCAATAAGGATACACAAGAGCCTGTCATCTCCCCTCCGGATTCAACAAGTAATAAGGATGTGAAAGTCAGTATCAATAAAAAGGATACTAAATCAAAGGTCAAGAATAAGCCAAAGGATAAAGAAACTAAAGCAAAGGAAAAAGCAGCTAAAGCAAAGGATAAAAAGAAGAACGCATCCAAGCCCGTCAATCCTGTTCTCAAAGCAATCCTCAGACCTATCATGTCTGTCCGAAAACTCAGAGTGAATTATGGTGAGACCGTAAGTACGACGATTCCCGGATTTACACCACAGTCAAGATTGCTGGGTATGAGCAATGGTTTTGGAGCACCCGGCTGGGATTTTATTGCAGGTATTCAACCGAAAATCAACAGGCGAGCGGAAGAAAAAACCGGGGACTGGTTAGCGAATGCGCAAAGTCGTTCATGGATCACTACGAATGCATTTCAAAATGCTCCAATCCTGCAGTCAAGCATGAAGAATCTTGATGGAAAATTGACCCTGGAGCCTTTTACAGATTTCAAAATTGATGTTGATGCCAGCAGAAATAAGTCAAGTAATTTTTCTGAATTCTTTAAGACCTATACGAAAGGTGCGAATACAATAGATGATATCGACCGTAGGTCGCCTCGGGAAATAGGAAGTTTCTCGATGTCTTATCTTTCCATTCCGACATTATTCAGAGATGATTCTTTACAATTGGCAGACCTCTTTCATAAGTTTGAAGAAAACAGGGCTATCATCTCCAGACAGCGGGGTGTAGATGTGCATGAGACGGATGGGCCGCAATATGCTAAAGGATTTGGACGAAAACAACAGGACATTCTGGTGCCGGCATTCTTATCTGCCTATACAAATAAGAATCCTGAGAATTTTGAGTTGACAGACATGTTCAAATGGGTGCCAAGACCTAACTGGACAATTAACTACAATGGGTTGAGTAAGCTTCCATTTCTGAAAGATATGTTCAGCAATATCAGGATCTCCCATGGCTATAAGAATACACTCAGTGTCAATTCATTCGAATCCGATCTGAGCTATACAGATTACGATCCGGTGAACAATATAAAAGATGGTCAACAAAACCAACGAAATCTGGATACGATAAGTCATAATTATTATTCACAATTCCTGTTGCCTTCGATTACCATTGAAGAATCATTTTCTCCATTGATCGGTATTGATATCAAGACGAAGAATGATATGAACATCAGTTTCTCCTATACGAAGAAGAGAAGTCTGCAGATGGGATTCATATCGTATGAGCTTGCAGAGACAAGATCCACTACGCTTGATTTCGGGTTTGACTGGAAAATGAAAGATGTGCGTATCGGATTCCTTCCCGGCTTCAACAGTGCAGCTAATAAGAAAAAAGCAAGTAGCAAAAAAGAAGAAGCGAAATCCAATGCAAAGAGAGGTAATGACCTGGATATTCTTTTTGATTTATCCTTTGCAGACAACCTTACGCTCAATCATCTTCTTGACCAGGAAGCAGGGGCACGTGCAACACGTGGTTCAAAGGACATCACAATATCTCCCGCCATCCGCTACGATATCAATAAAAATGTCAATCTCAGATTCTTTGTGGATTTCAGAAAACAGGAACCCTATGTCAGTAACTCGTATAAAGTAGTGACAACAAAAGGAGGTCTGACGATCAGGATATCACTGGAGTAAATTTGAGATGGTTGGAGCAAACTCCAACTATGGCATGATGGCCGATGCAGCAGTTTGCTCCTGCGTACTACTGCCGATGCGGGAGTTTTCTCCAGCATCCACGAGTTGTTGGAGAAAACTCTAACAACGGCAACGTCCTAAGCCGATGCAGCAGTTTTCTCCTGCGTCCACGAAGCTCAGAATGTATTTCGAAAAATAGCATTGATCTTCTCCGTCTCCATCAAAAACCCATCATGCCCATACGCAGAATGTAAGACATGTAACTCCGCATTCGGCAAATACTTCGCCAGTAACTCCTGCTCAGCCACAGGAATCAAACGATCCGAATCAATACCAATAATCGTCGCCTTCATTTTCATGGATTGAAGGACTTCTGCAATACTTTCACGCCCTCTTCCGATATGATGTGTATCAAGAGATTTCGTCAGACTCCAATAGCAATGCGGATAAAATCGCCGCACAAGTTTTTCGCCCTGGTGCCTGATGTATCTCGCAGCTTTCTGATCATTGACCACATCATCATCATCTGTCTGTGCATCGATGTACGATTGTATCGTTCTGTAACCTAACAAAGCCATGCCCCGTGCTGCTCGCATTCCATCTAAACCTGAATGATCATCATTGCCCTCCAGTGTCGGATCAGCCTGCATCGCCAATCGCTGTGCTTCATGACC
Source organism: Chitinophagales bacterium (assembly GCA_038252065.1). GTDB lineage: Bacteria > Bacteroidota > Bacteroidia > Chitinophagales > Saprospiraceae > Opimibacter. The sequence goes on along the minus strand of JBBSAQ010000013.1, from coordinate 45,237 downwards.
CGCTATCACCCACGCCGTTTCTCGTGCACTCGTCACCAGCAAACCTAAATGTTTAATACGATCCGGAATCAGATATGCAAACTCCAATACCTGATGTCCCCCACATGATCCACCTATACATAAGCTGATCTCCTCGATGCCCAGATGAATACGCAACTTGTCATGAGCAAGTACCCAATCGCGAATAGTGATGATGGGCCATGTCATACCATATGGTTCTCCTTCAGTTTTATCTATGCTTCTGGGTCCTGTAGTTCCATAACAAGAGCCAAGAATGTTAGCACATACAATGAAATATTTCGAGGGATCGAAGAGTTTATTAGCACCATAGAGTCCGCTCCACCAATCAGCTACATTACTATTGGCAGTCAATGCATGACATACCCAGAGCACATTATCTTTTTGGGCATTGAGTTGGCCATAAGTATTGTAGGCAATTGTGATTCCATCACCTAGCGTACTAACTAAATCCAGTTTAAACGGAGAATTGTCCCTGTAGAATTGAAGACCGGGAATATCAACAGGCAATGTATACTCAGGACCAATACTCATCAGGCACTTGCGGTTAAGGCATGATCAATATCGCTGATGATATCATCGATGTGTTCAAGTCCTGCTGATATGCGGATGAGGCCATCCGTGATTCCGGTTTCGATTCGCGCTTCCGGAGTGAGTCTTGCATGTGTGGTAGAAGCAGGATGTGTTGCGATACTCCGTGTATCTCCGAGGTTTGCTGTCAGAGATAACATTTGTAACGCATCTAAAAACCGCCGACCTTGTTCAAGCCCTCCTTTTATTTCAAATGTCACAAGACCGCCCCCGCGTTTCATCTGCCGCTTTGCAATGTCGTATGAAGGATGGTTTTTAAGAAATGGATACGTGACACCTGATACCTGAGGATGATCAATTAATGTGTTTGCTAATTTTTCTGCATTATCACAATGGCGATCCATCCTTACAGCAAGTGTTTCAAGACTCTTTGATAATATCCATGCATTGAAAGGTGAAAGTGCAGGCCCTGTGCTCCGGCAAAGTTTTTTAACCTGTGTGATCAATTCTTTTTTTCCTGCAACAATGCCTCCCAATACTCTTCCCTGGCCGTCAATAAATTTTGTGGCACTATGGGTGATCAGATCCGCTCCGAAGTTTGCAGGTTGTTGCAGATAAGGTGTGGCAAAACAATTGTCAACATTCAGTAATAATCCATTCTTTTCACAAAATGATTTTGCTTCTGTCAGATCCACAATGTCAAGCCCGGGATTTGAAGGTGTCTCAATGAAAAACATTTTTGTGTTTGGACGCAATGCCATTTGCCACGTATCCTGATCCACAGGATCTACAAGGGTCACATCAATATTCCAGTTGGGGAAAAACTGTGTATAAATAGTATGTGTGGCACCAAAAACTGCACGTGATGATATCAGGTGATCCCCTGATTTAAGAAATGCCATGAATGAATTAAAGATGGCGGACATACCCGATGCAGTAGACACCGCATCATCTGTGTTCTCAAGCGCGGCCATTTTATTTTCAAGCTCTATGCAATTTGGATTTGTAAAACGACTATAGATATTTCCGGATTCCTCATCTGCAAACATCGCCCGCATCTGTTCGGCATCATCAAATACAAAACTGGATGTAGGAAACATAGGAGTACTATGTTCTCTTTGCGATGTAGCAGCCATCTGCAAACGAATAGCGAGGGTTTCGAATTTCATAATCAATCAGAGTATTGATCTGAAGCTGAAGGTAATAAATAGAGACTTATAGCTGCGGGGTATGCTTTACAAAGGAGCCCTTGAAGAATTATAAACAAAAGCTGTCACAACTTGTCCTACTGCACCAAGTGTAATCGGGTCGATGACGCTCATGTTGTCATCGTGTGTATGCCAGTGTGCACCAAATCCTTTCGCGCTATTGACAGGTTTGTTGATAATATCTGCCATAGGGATGTCCGTATTGAGATTGACATAGTAGTGATCATCAATCAATGGCTTGCCTTGGAGGTCAACAAAAAAAGTAGATTGATTCATTCCTTTCGCTTGCGCCCAAAGTCTGTCGTATATGGAATGTATTTTTCTGGCTTTATCCGGTAAGAATACATTGCTCAGATTTTCTTTTTGAAATGTCGCTCCTTTCGCTCCGGCCATATCAAGCAGGATCCCATATTCAGCCCGATATCCCTGCACATGTGGATTCTTCGCCCAATATTGCGATCCGAGACACCATGTGTCTTCATTGCCATCAGATGTGCCCTGGTCTTCTGCATCAAAGAAGACAAGATCGACACCAAGGGAGATTGGATTATCTTTTATCAATCGGGCGATCTCCAACAGAATTCCCACGCCACTACCTCCATCATCTGCACCATCAAATTTTTCTTTTGGCCGGTCATCATCTTCATCCGCAGCATATCGTGTATCCCAATGCGCAGCTAAAAGTGCGCGACGAGCATAAGTAGGATTAAAAGAAGCAACAATATTGACAGATCTCACTTCACCCAGCGGGACAGTATTCGCTTTGAAACTTTGCTCAATCACGGTAGCTCCATAGCTTTTCAATTTTTGCACCAGCCATAGACGTGTCGCCTGATGTGCATCAGTTCCGGGAACACGTGGCCCGAAAGCAACTTGCTTAGCCACTAATGCATACGCCGTATCCTTAGAAAAGAGCGGAACTTTAATGGGTACCTTGGCCGGCACACCATTCGTTTCGTTACTTACCGTACTATCTTTTTTACAGGATGATGTAAATAGGAATAATCCTACAGCCAGTAGAAAAACCGTTTTTCTGAATATACTTTTATGCATTTGCAATTTTTTTATTTGTACTTCGTATTTAGATGTGCTCCTAAATTTTCGCCATTCCCAATTCGATGTTTATTCTTCTCTCTTTTTTTTTGCCGCAAATTCCGCAAATTCACGCAAATTAAACTCACGTCTCACGTCTCACTTTTCAATCGTTACTCGTTACTCGTTATTCGTCACTCGTTACTCGTTATTTGCCTATTGCCCACTTCGTCCCTTCCTTTCCATCCTTCAATTCAATATCAATTGCTGCCAGTGTATCTCTGATTTTATCCGATGTAGGCCAGTCTTTATTTTGTCTTGCCGTTTGTCGCATATCGATCACCAGTTTCATCAGTCCATCTAGTTGATTCATATGATCGTCCGTACCAGCAGCTGACTCATCTGACAGTCCATAGATGTCAAACAATAAACACTTAAATCCTTTCTTTGCAATATCCAAACTATATTGTCCGGCATCGTTCACATCCAATTGCCCATCAGCCATTTTATTGATGGTAGCACACATTTCAAAAAGTCTCGCTAGTGATTTTGGTACATTGAAGTCATCATCCATTTCTTCGAATGCTGCTTTTATACCATCTTCAAGTTCAATGGCTAATGGTTTATCACTTCTTGTTATTTCAGAAGAAAGTTGATTGAGTGTGTTGTAGGCTTCAAGCAGACGACGGTATCCTTTTTCGGCAGCGCCGAGTGAAGCATCATTCAGATCAAGCGTACTGCCATAGTGCGCCTGCAGAAAGAAAAATTTCACCGCCATCGGTGAGTATGCCTTTGTGATATGCTCACTTTCACCTGAAAATAATTGTTCGGGTGTGATAAAATTTCCTTCACTCTTTGACATCTTTCGTCCATTCATCAGGAGCATATTCGTATGGATCCAATAGTTGGCAGGAGTATTTCCACAAGCTCCGTAATGTTGAGCTATTTCATTTTCATGATGTGGAAATTTCAGATCGTTTCCGCCGCCATGGATATCAAATCGTTCGCCCAGATATTTTGTACTCATCACAGAACATTCGAGATGCCATCCGGGGAATCCTTCTGACCATGGTGCATTCCATCTTAATAAATGATTCTCTTCTGCTTTTATCCATATTGCAAAATCAGCAGGATTACGTTTTTCATTCTGCTTTTTAAGTTCCCTGGTTTCCACGAGCAGATCCTCTACTTTCCTGCCCGATAATTTTCCATACACATCGGCTTCCTTAATAAGTTTCACCGTATCGAAGTAAACACTACCATCCACTTCATAGGCATATCCTTTATCCATGATCTTTTGAACCATCTCGATTTGTTCAAGAATATGTCCAGTGGCACGTGGTTCAATACTCGGATCAAGCGTTTTGAAAAGCCTCATCACGTGATGAAAACCAAGCGTATAGCGCTGCACGACTTCCATCGGCTCCACTTGTTCAATCCTGGCTTTTTTACTGATCTTATCTTCTGCACCGGTATCCACATCCCCTTCCAGATGCCCCACATCAGTGATATTCCTTACGTATCTGACCTTATAGCCTAAGTAAAGAAAGTACCGGTAGATCATGTCAAAACTCACAAATGTCCTGACATTTCCGATATGGACATCGCTGTACACTGTAGGTCCGCATACATACATTCCTACCCGACTTTCAACGATGGGTATAAAAGTTTCTTTCTGACTGCTGACACTGTTGTAAATTTTCAAACTCATACCGGCAAAAATAAGGTATTGGAACGATCAGATCAGGACCCTGTTTTACTTTGAATGCAGATACCGGTACTGACGGGGTAGTGATCGCTATAATGGATGTGATAGGTTGAGAAATCTTTGAAGTGGATATCCTGACTACCGAAGACATAATCTATCCGTAGCAAAGGCAACCGGCTTTCATATGTTGAGCTCACGCCGAACCCTTTTTCTTCAAAGCCATCTTTCAGATCGGTCTTCAGGACCTTGTAGGTATTTGACAGCGGCGTATCATTCCCATCACCTGCCAGAATAGCCGGATACTTACTGGATGCCATATGTGTCCTGATCGCTGCAGCTTCTTTAGCCCTTTTTTGCGTTGTCGATTTATATCGGCTGACGATGAACCGGATATTGTTCCAGGTATTTTCATTTTTAAGATCCATATCCTGGATGAGCGTTTCAGTAGTATTCGTGACCCGATTAGAGACCAGGTGCATATTATACACTCTCAGAATGCCCTGAGGCGTCTTGATATCAGCCCACATTGTACTAGGACTAGCTTCGGCTCCCGCAATCTGTCCATTATCAAGGATCTGGTATCTGGACAATAGCCAGAGAGAAGATTTTGGAGCATGAACACTATAATTCAACCCAAAACGCCTGCCGATGAGGTCGCCCTTGATAGCTTCCTGAAGACAGATGATATCCGGATATTCTTTTAGTTCAGTGAGGACATTGTATAGGGAGTCGATCTTGGCTTCTATACCGGCATCCTGACGAACATAGATCATCGATAGACCGCGCATGTTGTAGGTCAATAGTCGAATGGATTCTTTACAGGATGCTTTATTTCCGACTGATGGCAGGATCTGGATATATCGGTTATGAATACCGGTACCGGCGAGGATGGTGATGATGGAAATAATAGCAAACCAGCTTCGAAAAAGGATCCACCCTGTAGCAAAAATCGCATTGGCCAGTAATATGAATGGATAGGCGAGCGCAAGCAAGGTTAACCAACCCCAGGTTTTCACATTCATGTAGGGGGTTGCATAGGTCAGTAGCAGAAGGATGATAAACGCAAAGTTGATCCACAGCATCCACTTTTTCAGACGGCCGGGCCTGGAATTACTTTTGGCTCGCGTCATGCAGGAATTTTTTTTCGTCTTCGTCGAGACTATCGAAACCGGATTTTTTAATTTTATCGAGGATAGAATCGAGACGTTCCTGCTCACCCATATAGGTACGATCGGGTGGTGGATTGATTTCCCTTTGTTGTGCACCACTTCGATGTCTGACTTCCATGGTCACTTTTCGTTTCGGAGTAGGTGCTGGCCGATGCGTGGGTTTTCGAAGAAAAGTCACCATGCGCCTGAACCCCCCGGTAAGGTCATAGCCCTGACGAAGCATATGCACATAAAAGAAACCAAAGGCAGCTCCTCCGAAATGGGCCATCTGTCCCCCGGCATTATCCATATTGACAAGGCTGACAAAGTATATAATGAGAAGACCAAAGACAATATATTTCAAACGCACATCCCCGAAAAACATCAGCCGCATCTGATAGTCAGGTGCCGTCATGCCCGCAGCAGCCACAATCCCCATGATCGCTCCGGATGCCCCATGCATAGTGCTTCCGGCATACAGGAAAGGTGATGAGATCAGATAAATCAAAGCCCCCGAAAGACCTGAAAATATATAGAGCGGCAACATCCGGTGATCTCCCAGTAAATCCCCCGCAATCCGCCCAAACCAATACAGCACAAGCATATTGAACACCAGATGAAAAAAGGCAACATGCGTAAACATGTGCGTGAGGATGGTCCATGGATGTTGAGCATCCCACATCAGATCCTGGGAAATAAACAGATACCCGACGATCCTTGAAAACAACTCATCATGCTCACCAAAAGCACCAGTAAGAAAAAGGACACCCTTAAATATTGTAATGATCAGAAACAGCGCCACGTTGACAATAATCAACCGGGTAATCGTATTACCGGATTGAAACTGAAATCGTACGTCGTTTAGAATGGATCTGAACACAATATCAAATATAGGTTATCTCCCACAAAAGGGCATTGGGGTGAATATGAATATACTGGCTGGCTTTCTAATGAATAAGAACTCAGAAATGAACTTAATGTTGCAGAGTCGACTGATTGCTTAACTACCGAATACTATTTTATATGTCCGATGATAACGATAAATAAAAATTGAATTAAGGATTTACCGATTTTCCTCCAGGCATTTATTTGTTCAATCTGTTGGATGAAAAGGGAAGTCTGTGCAGTTTTAAATTGATGAAAGAATAGAATATTACGCTTCCCTGAATTTTTACTAAAAGCAAACGAAGTTTGCAACTAATATTTGAATTGTTCAGTGTAGTTCGCTCGTCTCTTGCCCCATCGAATTTTTCTTGTTTGTGTGTTACGCTGTAAACGCCTTTAAATTATTGGCGAAAAATTCTCTCCCCTTGTTCCTCAATCTCGCTTTGCATCGTTTCGAAAACGCCCCACTTTCATTTCAAAAACCTCCCGCCATGCTTCCAATGTCTCGCAAGTATAAACCCTGCCAAAGCTCCACCCAGGTGAGCGAAGTGTGCCACATTTCCTCCTGATCCGGTTATTCCCTGATACAACCCTATCCCTATCAGTATTAAAGCCATGACCCAGGCTTTAATAGGTATGGGAGGAAACAATAACATCAGTTCCCTTTGTGGGTATAAAGTAGCGAAGGCTATCACCACTCCAAATACAGCACCCGATGCACCGAGCACCGAAAATAAAGGCGCCATATCCGTACTCCCTAAAAGAAGAGGAAGATAATATACCAGACAGTGTGCTGCCAAAGCCACCAATCCGGAAATCATATACAAACCCAAAAAACGCTTCGGTCCCAATGTCATCTCCACAGCAGGGCCGATAAAATAAAGACTCAGCATATTGAAGAAGATATGCGATACATCAAAATGTGTAAACATATATGTGATGATCTGAAAAGGCTGAAATTGACCTGTAGCCGGTGAGTAAAACGGCATCATCTCTGCTATATGCTCAGGCAACAAATGTATCGCAATAAAAAAGAGCGCGTTGAGAATCAACAGGTGTTTTACGATCGGGGTTATGGGCATCATATTCGTGTAGTGCGTTTAGATTAGGATTGGAATCGCCTTGACATTTCATCCTTCGGAATCGTAATAAACGTCTTTCTTCCGGATGGACTTGTATATGGATTTTCAGAAGCCATCAATTCTTCAACAAGCATTTGCATTTCTTCAGTAGTCATGGCATCACCGCGTTTGCGACTCAGATTTGAGGCAAGTGCAAATGCAATCTTTTCAACAGGTTTCATATCTGACGTATCATGGCCTGCTTTGAATCTATCCAGGACGTCATCGATCGCCTGTTGCGGTGATATCAGATCGGTGATGATCGCTGGTATCCCATGTACGATAAAACTTCCATGCCCGAATTCAGCGATATCAAAACCAAGATACTGAAGATGGGGTAGCAGCTCTTTCAACAACATTGTATCCGAAGCATGACTCTGTATGGTCTCCGGCCACAACAACTTCTGAATCGATGGGTTGTGTACGGCCAGATCCTTCATCATCGATTCAAAGATGACTCGCTCATGTGCAGCCCGCTGATCAATGATGACAAGGTCAGATAGTCCGGGCAAAAGAATATAACGCTGCCATAACTGAACAGGAGTTGATGATTGAGACAGAAGATCTTCACCGGTTTCACTTCCCTGGAATAATGGTCCATAGGGATTAGTGGACTCACCGGGTTCATCACTTTTCTCAATCGAAAATCCTTCAATGGATTGCAACAATGCTCCCCACTTTTTAATATTTTCTTTTTCCTGGTATTTGTCCTGTTCAAGCCTTGACATGCCCGCTGTCGAAGAATTTTGATTTGCTCTTTCTCCGGAAGCACGATCAATGGCTACCTCCTGTTCAAAATCCAGGCTTGGTGTGATACTATATTTTCCAAGTGCATGTCTGCATGCAACTCTTAGATAATTGTAAATGATGCGTTCATCTTCAAACTTTATTTCCTGTTTCGTCGGATGCACATTCACATCAATCTTATCTGTATTGATTTCAAGAAACAATACAAAGAATGGGAATTGATCTGCAGGTAAAATATCTTCATAAGCAGATTTCACTGCATGTTGCAAATAGGAACTCCGGATATACCTTTGGTTGACAAATAAAAATTGTTCACCTCTCGTTTTCTTCCCGAGTTTTGGTTTGCCGATGTAACCGCTGAAGTTTACATAATTGGTTTCTTCTTCAACGGGTACCAAAAATTCATTGATACGCTTACCGAAGATGTTGAGTATCCTGTTTCGCAGCGTTACTTCCTGCAGATTATAGATCTCCTGATCATTGTGGTAAAGTTTGAACTGAACGCTTTCAAAGGCAAGCGCTATCCGGTGGAATTCATCCAGAATATGACGCATTTCCACAGGATCACTTTTAAGAAATTTACGTCGTGCCGGAACATTATAAAAAAGATTTCGAACGATGATCGACGTACCTACAGGACATTGACATCCCTCCTGCACGGTGACGACTGAAGCTTCAACAATAAGTCTCGTTCCGATCACGTCATCTGCACGTCTCGTCCTTATCTCCATTTGAGCAATAGCTGCGATGGATGCCAAAGCTTCTCCCCGGAAACCCATCGTGCGGATATCAAACAGATCTTCTGCTTTTCTGAGTTTGGAAGTAGCGTGACGTTCAAGACTCATCCGTGCATCAGTAGGTGACATACCTGACCCATTGTCCTGGATGTGGATGGACGTTTTCCCGGCATCTTTGATGATGACATTGATGATCGTCGCCCCGGCATCAACAGCATTATCCAGCAATTCCTTGATCACAGAAGCCGGCCGTTGAATGACTTCACCAGCAGCAATCTGATTAGCAATAGAATCCGGAAGAAGTCTGATAATGTCGGACATAAAGGGATTTTATATTTTGTTTCCGATTCGCTTCGATACTTCGACCTTCTCGATCTCATCCTATTGCGGCAGCTCAGTAACCGCTCCGCTCAGCGACCGGAAGGGTATTCACTAAAGTCGTTTCGGCTTTAATACTTAATACTCGTTACTCGTTACTCGTTACTCGTTACTCGTTACTCGTTACTCGTTACTGGTTATTCGTTATTCGTTTTCGTATGGCAGGATCATCGCTGCGCTTGATATTCGTTATTCGTGGGTTGTGCAATGAGACGCGATAAATCGACGTCTCTACAACCGATCTCCTTATTCGTTATTCGTTATTCACTACTCGTTATTCGTTATTCGTTACTCGTTATTCGTTCCCGCACCATGACTTCGTATGGCAGGATCATCGCTGCGCTTGATATTCGTTATTCGTGGGTTGTGCAATGAGACGCGATAAATCGACGTCTCTACAACCGATCTCCTTATTCGTTATTCGTTATTCACTACTCGTTATTCGTTACTCGTTACTCGTTACTCGTTATTCGTTACTCGTTACTCGTTATTCGTTAATAAGCTCGTTCGTTCCTTCCCTCCATGTAATTGATAAAGGCTTTGTTTACAACTTTATTGCCACCCGGTGTCGGATAGTCACCCGAAAAATACCAATCTCCGGTATGATCAGGACAAGACTGATGAAGCCCTTCGATTGTCTGAAAGATAACGTCTACTTCGATATCAATATCATCAGGTGTAACGATTTGCGCGATTTTCTTTGAAATACATTTCTCAGATACGTGGGCATAAAGTTCCTTCACGGCATTGATCATTTTTTCTTTCGGGAGTTTCAATTGTTCTTTACAACGCTCATAACAATCCTGGAGTAATTCTTCTTTCCCTTGTTCGCGAAGAATAGCCACCAGCGCTTTGAAAGCTACAAAATCTCCCATCTTGGACATATCGATGCCATAGCAATCAGGATAACGTATTTGAGGTGCACTACTGGCTACGATGATTCGTTTGGGTTTTAATCGGAGCGCTATCATTCTGATGATCGAATCGCGCATTGTTGTTCCGCGCACTATGGAATCGTCAAGCAGGACTAATGTATCCAGGCCATTGCGGATGATGCCATAAGTAACATCATAGACATGCCCCATCATCTCATGTCTCGAATCCAATGCCGCGATAAATGTGCGCAACTTTTCGTCTTTGTTAGCCAGCTTTTCTATCCTTGGCTGCTTGGCCATGAGCGTATGAATTTCTTCAGGGCTCATCTTGCCATTTGCAGCGACGAGTTGATCTGCTTTAAGAAGATTGTAGGCTTCATGCAGACCTTCCGACAAACCATAAAATGCCGCTTCAGCTGTATTCGGAATATAGGTGAAGACCGTCTCATCGAAGTTATTTTCAACAGCTTCAAGTATCGGTGCGACCAGATTGAGGCCCAGATTTTTTCGTTCTACATAGATATCCTTATCCGAACCGCGGCTGAAGTAAATACGCTCGAAAGAACAACTCTTCTTTTCTCTCTTTTCAATAAATGGAAGCACATCCCATCGACCATCTTTCTTAATGATCAGCGCATGTCCTGGTTCAAGTTCATGGACAAACTTCGCGCTCACGTTCAAGGCAGTTTGCAGCGCAGGTCGTTCTGAGGCAGCGGCTACCATTTCATCATCAGCATAATAAAAGCAGGGCCTGATCCCATTTGGATCACGAAAGATGAAAGCATCTCCATGTCCGATCATCCCGCCCATCACATAGCCTCCATCAAACTTTTTGCAGGTATTACGCAGGACCCTTTGGATATCAATATTCTCGATGATCAGATCCGTGATACGCTCATTATCATACCCATCTCCCTTGTACCATTTAAATAGACGCTCCACCTCACTATCAAGGAAGTGACCAAGTTTTTCGAGAACAGTGACCGTGTCGGATTTTTCCTTTGGATATTGACCCAGTCTGACGAGTTCATCAAAGAGCTCATCTACATTGGTCAGATTGAAATTACCCGCCAGGACAAGGTTTCGGGTGATCCAGTTATTGAGTCTGACAAATGGGTGACAGGTTTCGATCGAATTATCTCCATGAGTGCCATAGCGCAAATGTCCCATGAGAACTTCGCCGGTATAGGGCTTATGCTCTTTAAGCCACTGGCTGTCACTTAGTTGTGCTGGAGTCAGGCCTTCAAAATGCTGGAAGATGCCCTGGAAGACTTCTTTGAGGTATTGAGGCCCGTTGCTTCGTTTCCGGCTGATATACCGGGTGCCGGGAGCTGGATCAAGTTTAATCGTGACTACGCCGGCTCCGTCCTGGCCCCGATTGCGCATCTTCTGAAGCAGCAATTGGAGTTTATACAACCCGTGCAGGGATGAACCATACTTGTCCTGGTAGTATTGCAGCGGTTGAAGGAGTCTGATCAGTGCGATCCCGCACTCGTGTTTGATCTCATCACTCATTAGAGGGTGCAAAAATACGGTTTTTTAGGCGGCCGGATTTAAGAACTTATGTTAACGAATACAGAAAGAAAAAGTTGAACCAGATCATCCGTCAATGAATTGAAAACCAGCTATCCAATATTGGAGACTTATGTCAGTTTTTATACATTTTCAGACTTCACAATGTATCCACGTTTTTTAATGTCCACTTTCTTAAGTAAATTGGAAAAGATTATAAAATGAAGTATTGAATTCAACAGGAAAAAGTTTTTATCAGATGTTCAGCAGGAAAGAGTGTTTCTGGCACTTTCTTTTTTTTCTTTTTATCCTTGACAAAGGCATTTCACAGAACCTTGAAACTGTTTTTTCGAGAGGATATAATGTTTATGTTTCTCATTTAGACCGTTTCTCTGATGGACGGTGGTTGATTGCTGTGAATGATTCCCCCCTGCCAGGTTCCATATATAAGGATACACTTTCATTGAGGATCATGGATAGCACGGGTGTACTGATCAGGTTAATCACGCTATCTCCACCGCAAGCATTTGAAAATTTTTCAATTGATCATTTATTGATTCTTCCCGGAGATCAATTTATGGTGGGGTATAGTGGAGGAGATTGTGATGCAGGAGGGTATGCGCATTATGTGGAAAAGTTTGACTCTTCAGGTCAGTTCTCCTGGCTCATTCAACTGGACAAATTTATTGATCCTGATTATTTTGGATTTGGCCTGGATAGCAACATTCTCATGATATCCGGGAATGATATTGCAAAGATTTCAAGCGACAATGGTACTGTATTGTGGCAAACTGAATATCGGGATTCATATGTTCATTACATGATCCTGGTGCCTGGGTCAGAGGATATCATTGTATCTGATGAACACGGATTGCAATATTATGAACAGCATGCGATACAGGGAAATATTTCTTACACATTAAAGACCTCTGAAGAGATTCAACTTGATTTCGGATCCATAGGCCGTTTTCAGACAGCAGGAGATGGAATATTCTATGCATATAAATTTTACGACAAACAAATTATCCGGTTTCGCAAAGATCTGAAAGCAAAGAATTTTTTGACCATGACCGGGTCGTTTTTAGCCATGGCACCAACAGCGGAAGGGTTGGCTATTTTAAAAAATAAGGATGTAAATACATATCAGGTCATTTTGTACGATTCATTAGCGGTCAAAATCAGTGAACATCTTTCTGAAGATTCCGGATTAAGACCGCGGTTTATAAAATGTTTCAGCTCAGGGATGGGACTTGCCGGCAGTTATTCTTCAGGACCGAATAGTATATATGATCCGGATTCCCACTATACCGGAAGAAGCCAGGGATGGTTTCGATATTTCCCACAGTACAATTTTGAAAACGCAGCCCGACCTGCGAGTCTGGCCATCACAGATTTAATTCAACAATCCCCCATTTTATACGATTCCGTATGGAGTGAAGGTTGGGATTTCACCGGATTCGTGCATGATTTCTCAGGAGGGCAGTATGAAATAAAAGTAACCAATACAGGTAATGTACCGGTCAGTCATTTTTGGATCAATATCTCTTTTGATGTTAGCGTGAATACATGGTTTTGTTCGCCATTTAATGTTAAACAACTGTATTTTGATTCTGAAGACATCCAGCCTGGTGAATCTACCTGGGTGGAATTTGGAGATATCGAAGCCTTTCATCAAATCCATATACCGGATAAATTTTGTTTTTGGACTTCAGGGAATAACTCAATTCCCGATTACAAGCCTCAGGATGATGTTTTTTGCATGGATCGGATTGTAAACACGTACGAAACATTCAGTACTACATTTTTAGTTTATCCAAATCCCGCAACCGAAGAAATAACGTTAATGGGTTTTGAAGGTGAAATTGAAAATATTAAAATTTACGACACGAATGGCCGACTTCTTTTTCATGGAAATAGCACTACCATTAAATTGAATGATTTCCCATCAGGGTACTATTATGCAATGGTTCTGCTTAAAAATTCTCAAGTAAGGATAGTTGGATTTGTGAAATCATAATTCACTTTCACACATTATCAGATTTCCACTTTGTCTTATGCTCTCACGCTCTCACGCTCTCACGCTCTGAGAGGATGTGTCCAGCCAGCCTAGAGCCCTAACGTCGCCTTCATCATATACGCACATATCAACCCCCCATACGTCCCCAGTGCATAGCCAAGCACAGCCAGCAGCACTCCTACCGGCGCAAGTGAAGGACTGAAAGCACTGGCCATCACAGGTGCCGATGCAGCCCCACCAATATTAGCCTGAGATCCTACAGCAACAAAAAAGAAAGGAGCCTTGATCCATTTCGCTACGAGAAGAAGCAGAGTAATATGTACCACCATCCAGATGATACCGATAGCAAATAATCCAAGATGATCAAATACATCCTTCAGATTCATCTGCATACCGATCGTAGCGACAAGAATATAGATGAAAACACTTCCCCATTTTGATGCACCGACACCTTCCAGTTTTCGAAATCGTGTGAATGAGATCAGAAGGCCATATGTAGTCGCAATCAATACAATCCAAAAGAAAATACTGATGATGGATTCAAGACGCAATTCGACCAACTGAGGTTCAATATTTTTTAATGCAGGGACAATTAAATCTGCTCCCAGATGTGCAATGGCTACTCCGCCAAAGGCAACGGCCATCAAAATAAAAATGTCAAGCGTAGAGGGAATCTTTTCAACACTTGTCCTGTAGTCCGCTACTTTTTTCTTTAGCGCATCAATCGCTGATGTATCTGCCTTCAACCATTTGTCGATCCGCGTTGTGGCACTGGCTCCATATAAAAGCACAGCCATCCAGATATTGGCGACAACCACATCAATCACGACCATAGTCCCAAAAAGATTATCAGACACTTTGAATATTTCTTTCATCGCCGTTTGATTGGCACTACCCCCGATCCAGCTTCCCGCAATACAACTTAATCCTCTCCATAATTCATCCGGTGTAGCATTCACAATTCCCGGAAATATCCATGAGGTTACAAACAAAGCAATCGGTCCTCCAAGTATAATACCTATTGTAGCCGTAAAAAACATAATCAGTGCTTTCGGTCCAAGCCCGATGATCGCTTTCATATCAATACTCAGACAAAGAAGAATAAGAGACGCCGGTAAAAAATATCTTGAAGCGATCTCGTATAGCTTACTCTCCGTTCCGGATATCAAGCCAAGCGGCCAATTCAATAATGCCGGCAAAAAATAACAAAGGAGAAGCGCAGGTACATACGTGTAAAATTTTTTCCAAAAAGGAGTGGTCAATGAAGAAGTGTAGAAAATCAGTGCCAGTAAAGAAATCAATATACCGAGTACAACGGCATCATTTGTGATCAGTGGGGTCATAAAAGTGAGTAGTGAATAGTCAATAGTGAATAATTGAGTAGTTGATGTCGGTAATATACCAAGATAATACTTCCACGTGATTGCCAAAAGTCTTCGGAAAAAGCTAAATTCTTAACTTTAATGAAATCCACTCACTATTCACAACTCACTACTCACCAAGTGGATCGTTATCTTTGTGCAAACAGTGAAAACAATTAATGAGTAAAATCAAAACCCGATTCGTCTGCAACAATTGCGGCGCCACCTCTTCCAACCGGCTGGGAAGATGCCCGCAATGCAATGAATGGGACACCTTCACAGAAGAAATCATTCAGTCTGCAACTCCTCAAAGTGTTCAGTTAGCTGAAAAAGAGAAAAGCATTCCCACTCTTCTTTCAGAACTGAATATTGAAAGCGAAATGCGCGTTGCCCTTGGTGACAGTGAATTGGAACGTGTGCTCGGCGGTGGTATCGTTCCCGGTTCGTTGATTCTGATGGCAGGTGAACCCGGTGCTGGAAAATCAACGCTGTGTTTGCAATTGGCCGCGAATCCTGCATTACGCATCCTTTATATTTCAGGAGAGGAAAGTGCTTCGCAGATAAAAATGCGTGCTCAACGTTTAAACATCAAGGGTGACAATTGTCATATACTTGCGGAGACGGATCTGAATAAAATCATTGAAGCTATCATCGATATACAATCCGGGATCGTCATCATTGACTCGGTTCAGACCATGTATTCTCCGGAACTTGAATCTGTTCCCGGATCAGTAAGCCAGATAAGAGAATGCAGTTATCGTCTCCAGCAATTAGCTAAGCAGACAGGTATCACGATCATCATGGTAGGTCACATCACCAAAGAAGGAGATATCGCCGGACCAAAATTGATGGAGCACATCGTTGATGTCGTGTTACATCTTGAAGGCGATCGCCAATATCATTTGAGATTGTTGAGATGTATTAAAAACCGTTTTGGCTCCACTCGCGAAATCGGAATTTATGAAATGAAAGGCCTGGGTTTAGTACCTGTAGAAAACCCTTCTGAATGGCTTATCCCTGCTGACCACATACAAGGAACTTCTGGGTCATGTATTGCACTTGTTTGCGAAGGTTTCAGGCCATTCTTAATCGAGACACAAGCCCTGGTCAGTACTGCAGTTTATGGAACAGCCCAGCGTTCAACCACAGGTTATGATATCCGCCGCCTTCATCTAATGCTTGCAGTATTGGAGAAGAGATGCGGTTTCTTTTTTGGCAATCAGGATGTCTTTTTAAATGTCGCCGGTGGATTAAAAGTAAACGAACCGGCTATTGATCTTGCTCTCGCAGTAGCGCTTGTTTCGTCTTTACAGGATATAGCGGTTCCAAGAGATGTTTGTTTCGCAGGTGAGGTAGGCCTTTCAGGAGAAATTCGTCCCGTCCAGCAGGTTGATCTTAGAGTTGCGGAAGCAAAACGTCTGGGCTATAAAAAAATCTATATCCCTGCGGGCAGTCAACTTGAAAAATCTTCAAAAAATTCGTCCGTCATTGAAGTCAGATTGCTGCGGGAATTGTTTGAAAATGTTTTTGGCTAATTGCGACCACTTCGCTACGTTGTGACAAGCGAAATGCCTATTCATGAATTCTTGAAGAAAAAGAATATCCAAACTTAATCGATGCAATTGCAGCCGGTCTCCAAAGGGTACCTACATATTTATAGAGTGTCTTATTTCTAATTTCAACAGGCTCCACATCCTTCAGACTAAATGGATTTTCAATATTCTTGTAATAATTCTGGATTCGCCGTACACCAAAGCCATATCCGATTTCCACGCTAAATCTGTTTCCTATAAAATATTCATATCCGTTTTCGACCATTAACCCGACCCGATCCCGTAGATAATCAGCTTTGTCATAGAGCAGTGCAGACTTTCCATTCAGATCATAATAAACATCATCAGACATTGCAGCTTTTGTGTGATCAAATGCAAGCTGAACACCGATAAAAAATTCACCATCCAAATCAAAAATGTTTCTCTTAAGCCCCGTTTTAATGCCCCAATAAGTAAATTCATTTTCAAAATATCTGGAATTTTGATCGAATGAAATCCCATCCCAACCATAATGAATAGATTGCCACAAACTTATTTTCGAATATTTGATTTCATACCCGATCCCGATTCGTGGATAAGAATCCAGGATGTCCAGGAGATCAACTTTTAGCTGAATATATTTTGGTTTGGTATGAAAGATTTGTGCATTTCCATGAATGGCCAGTGATATTAACAACAGGATAAAGAGATTTGCTTTCATAACCATTCCAGCGCTGGAAATGAAGAAATAAAAACATGCCGGTTATTATCCTCTATCTCAACCTTAAAAGTATATGTCCCCGGATCAGGTTTTGAATTAAAATACACCTCCATGGGGGGTATTCCGTAAGTATATTCACCTTTCCGCGGAAGCATCTGCAGGAAATCATGCAGTGTAGCCTGATAATAGTCCAGTCCAAAATTCAATACCGCAGCCATATTTTCTCCCGGAGGTATCCCGTAGATGGCGTGATCACAAAAGATCCTTATATCCGTTATTTCATTTGCCAGCATAGGTGTTGAAGGTGATGTAGCCCAGGCTTCACTCATCATTCCAGGTATAGAATTGTGGTTATAAGAGAATTGAGCAAATTCAATTTCAATCTGTAAAGCAATGCTGTCACTTGAAGTCGATGCAGGTGTGCCAAGATATAGACCGGCTTCACGGTCTAAAATGTATACATTTTTAATATCCCTGAATACCACATAGTCTTCACCGCAGGATGGGATGCCTATCGCAAAGAGCAGGGTTAAGAAGAAGAGAAAGGTGGCTCGTGGCTTTAGTCTCATTTTTTGGTAGATTTATATATACCTGAAATTGAAATTACTCATTTAATATAACGTTTTTTACAATTGGAATTTTTCTGTAACAGATAAAAATCTAAAATCTAAACTCGGATGTTTCGACCTGCTTATGCACATCCTCGTGCTACAGCTCAGCAACCATCGAAAATAATTTTCTACGATGGTGTCTGCCCCATGTGCAACACATGGGTAAAACGCATTATAAAATGGGACAGGAAAAAAGTCTTTCAATTCGCAGCACTCGAAAGTGAAATAGCTCAGAAATTGCTTCCACCCTTTCTACCTGATTATCTGAAAGAAGACACGATTATTTTTCTTGATGAGGCTCAGATTTATTTAAGAAGCAATGCGGTATTGTGTATTCTCAAATATCTCGGCTTCCCTTTGTATTTGGGACTGGTTTTTTTCTTCGTTCCCGGATTTGTCAGGGATGGTGTTTACAATTGGGTGGCAGCCAGGAGGTATAAATACGGAAAACGATATGACAGCTGTCCGCTTCCTCCTCCTGAGTGGAGAGACAGATTTTTAAAATAATGCTTTATAAGGAAGAAGTAGCGTGAGGCGGGATTGAACCGCCGACCTTGCGATTATGAATCGCACGCTCTAACCATCTGAGCTACCACGCCAAAAAAGGACTGCAAATATAATTTTTTCAAGCCACTCCCTGCATCAATCTCTAAATTCTGTCTCCACCATGAAGCGGTCCAGAGCACGACCCTCTGCTTTCTGACCTCCGTTTTTTGTCCTTTACTTTTTGCTTTTTGCTTTTTGTTTTCTTGCCAATTGCCTATTGACTATTGACTATTGATCAAAGTCCCATCCTGCTCAACCCCGTCCTCGCTTTTTGGTGCAAGCTGGTACTATATGTCTCGGGCGACATATTAAGACACATATTATAAAATTTGGCCGCAGCCCAGTCACTCCCCAGTGTTTCATGGATGACTCCACTCTCAAGGGCCGCACTACATGCGTAGTAATGCAGGTCTTCTTCACCAAATTTCATCGCCAGACTATAATAATGCAACGCTTCAGCATAGGATTTTTTCGCCTGCAGACACCTTCCTTTTCGATACAAAAATTCAAGTCGTTGGGTCTGATGAACAAGCGTATTAAAAAAATCATCAGACAAAATAGCAAGCGCCTGATCATAATACCCCCCATCAAACAATAGCCTGCATCTTAACAGCACCGGATGGGGTTTTTCTTTTGTCTCTGCCTCCCTCATGGCTTGCTGATCCTGATCGGTCGTCGTGACTCCCTTCAATAGGATCTGCTGCATATTCACGGCATAACTTACTTCATCACCTCTGAGAAGCGAATACCATCCTAATTTCTGATACGCTTCTTTGATATAATGCTTACCCTTGTTGAACAGGATAAAGTTTTTGAAATAAATATCTGCATCCTCATCCCCTTTGCAAAGTTTGCATCGTCCAAGCATAAAATCCAAAAATGGAATTTTCAATGTTTTCGGCCCGCCGGTTTCAAGTACCAGAACCTTGATGGCCGCTTCATTATTCCCGGCCGCAATGTTTACGTTTGCCATCACATACTGTACGAATCTGTTTGCCGGAACTTTTCCATAGTACTTGTTCAGAAGCTGCAGACCATTTTCAGGTTTGTTGTTCAGCCTTGTTTCCACTAATGCCGTCAGTAAAATAGTCTCCTGCAGAAAAATATTGTTGTCTACAGTACTGCTATCAATGATCATATGCAGTTCTCCCAATCCTTCATCAATAGAACCGTTCAGGCTCGTCACCAGAGTTACAAGCCATCGGTACTGATCAGGTATCGCGCCGAATGCAATTTTAATAAGAGCATAAAGCCTGAGGTTTGCAAAATCGTCAGGAAATGATTTTTGATTTTTCTTCAACAACTTAAATGCCTGATTGAGATCAGTCGCCGCAGATACAAATTGACCTTGTTCCATCCGTAATGCACATTGATGGAGTTGCATCTGCGCCTGACACATGAGGGATAGCGGGTTGTCTTCCGATACCACAGAAATCCTATCCGAACGCAAGGACGAACTCTCTAAAAAGTCGGGAATTTTATTGACGTCTTCTTGTAAAAATAGCTGAAGAAATAAAGCATAGTCTTCAAGATAAGGCCAGATCAGATTGTCAGGATGCGTGATCGATTGCAGCCGTATGATGTTCATGCTTTCTTCAATGCGAAGCTCGCTGATGAAGCCATAAGCTGCTTTAGCTTCTACTGTCCAGTATATATCCTGGCCGAATGAAGGGAAAGAAATGAATAAGAGTATCAAGGCACAAACCAGATTTTTTATCCGCGCCTGGATGTGTATACCCACAGAAATAAGAAGTTTTAGTTATGCCTCAACAGTAACCCCTGCAATCTCATTATCGACGAGAATGCGACCGCAATGTTCGCATGCGATGATCTTCTTACGTTGAGAAACTTCAAGTTGAATTTGTGGTGGTATCTGGTTAAAACATCCGCCACAAGAATCCCTTTCGATAGCGACAAGGGCCAATCCATTTCTATAGTTATTTCGGATACGGTGGTATGCATTGAGCAGGCGGGGATCGATCACAGCTTCAGCAGTTGCTGCAATTTTTCGAAGGGCCTTCTCGTCTTTTTCTGTTTTGGCAACGATCGATTTAAGCTCATCTTTTTTGAGATCAAGATTTGCTTTTTTGGCTTTATACTTATCTTTTACTTCTTTGATGACTGCGTTTTTTGCGTTCACCTTTTCAGCATTTTCACGCGCTTTCTTTTCTGCCAGCTGGATCTCAAGCTTTTGCATTTCAAGCTCCTTGGACAGTGCATCGAATTCGCGATTGTTTTTGACGTCATCAAGTTGCTTGGTGTATTTCTTGATGAGTGTTTCGCCTTCAGATATACGGGTCAGAAATTTCTGGCCTTCTTTCTCAATGTCTTTTGCAGTTTCGTTAAGGTTCTTGAGTCTTGTTTCAAGTCCTGTGATTTCATCTTCAAGATCGCTCACTTCGATAGGAAGCTCTCCCTTGAGAATTTCAATTTCATCAATCTTTGTATCAGCTTTTTGTAGAGCGTAGAGTTGTCTTAATTTTTCCTCTACACTGATTTCGGTTGCTTTAGCCATAAGTTTTAAAGAGAATCAGGTGAAATAATGGACAGGGTTAGTGTTTAATTCGGTGCAATGGGCGGCAAAAGTAGCAAATTTACTTGAAATCAGCTCCTGCAACACGTTTACTGTATATTGCTCACTTTCATAATGTCCTATATCACAGATGATTAGCTTACCATCCGCATCAAAAAATCCATGGTATTTATAATCCGCAGTGACGAAAACCTGTGCATCTGCTCGTATAGCATCCTCAAGAAGAAAACTTCCCGATCCACCGCACACCGCCACCCGCTCAATAGGCCTGCCTTGTAATTTTGAGTGCCGTATCACCCCTGTCTTCATCCTGACTTTCAAAAGCTCAAGGAATTCAGATTCTGTTTTAGGACTGGCATACGTGCCTATGATCCCTGCCCCACAACGATCATCAGTTCCGGTAGCGATCGGTCGCAGGATACCTTCAACTTTTAGATCTAATTGTTTCGCGATTCGTTCATTCACACCATTTTGCAATACATTATCAAGATTGGTATGGATCGCGTATAAAATCAAATCCTCCTTTATTGCTTTCATGACTATTCGTTCAGTCAGATTAGCCCCGGTGATCTGCTTCAACCCATAAAAAATAGCCGGATGATGAGAGATCACCACATTGCATCCTTTTTGTACAGCTTCATCAAGCACATCTTCTGTACAATCAAGACATATCAAAACACCTTTGACATCAGTCGACGAAGAACCTACTAACAATCCGCTATTGTCATACTTCTCCTGGAGATGGAGTGGTGCAATAGATTCCAGAAATTGAAACAGTTCGAAGGCCGTTGTATTCATTAGTCTTTATTCGATAGCTTATGGAGCTGTAGTATTTTATTTTCAAGATTAGTGGTGCTGAACCCATCAACGTAGGGTATTACTTCAACACAACCGTTCCATGACATTACTTCTTTGGCACCAACAATATTTTCAATTTTATAATCTCCGCCTTTTACCAAAACATCCGGTTTCAAAAGATTAATGACGTCTAAGGGTGTTTCTTCCGTAAATGGAAATACGGCATCAACACAGCTCAGTGAGCCAAGTAAATAAAGTCTGCTGGATAAAATATTGATCGGACGTGAATCCCCCTTTAGTTTTCGTACAGATTCATCACTATTGACAGCGATGACAAGATGATCGCCCAGTTGCGCGGCCGTTTCAAGATATTTTATATGACCTGCATGAAGGATGTCAAAACATCCGTTTGTAAAAACGATGGTTTCCCCTTTTGTATGCCAGGTTTCACATAGCGTTTTCATCCGGTCTATGTCGAATATCTTACTTCCTGCCGGGGGGATAATAGGTGACATGTTGTTTATCTTTTTTATTAACGAGTGGAAGTACGATCATGCCAATGATGCCAAACAGTAATGTGCCAAATAACTGAATTGAAAAGAATTGAATATTGGCAAACGAAAATGCATCATCTCCATGTATACCATAAATAGCTAACGCCGAAATCACCATGACATGGAATGTACCCATACCACCTGGGGAAGGAAATACAACACCAAGACCGCCAAAAACAAAAACCATCAAACCAGCCATGGCTCCAAGTTGAGTGGTAGGTCCGAATGATCTGAACGCCAGGTACATCATTAAATAATACATTAACCAAATCACTACCGTATCGAGCAGAAGAAACCAGGGTTGCTCCACTCTGCGAAGACTCCGAAGACCATCCCGAAATCCTTCGACCAGGTGATGAATTCGTTGGTATAAACTCCATCTTTTGATGATGCTCCTGTACCAATACGCAAGGAAAAGGGCAAAGATGCCAAGCGCAAAAACAACATACAACCAGCTCTTACCGAAGATCGAATTACCGATTTTGTCATCGAAATAATTATAGAGAACTTGCCCCTGGAGTATAAGTACAAGTATAATAGCAAAAAGCAAACTGAGTAGATCCAATATCCTGTCGACAACGATAGTCCCCATCACTTTCTCAGGGCCTATTCCTTCATATCGCGCAAATAGCCCTGCACGAACAACTTCGCCTACACGCGGAAGTCCCATGTTAGCAAAATAACCAACCATGATTGTAAAAAATGCATTGACTATGCTCCCTTTTCTTCCCAACGTTTTGATGAGCATCAGCCATCGGTGTGCACGTATGAGATTACTCAACAAATATGCAAATACAATCACGGCAATCCACCAATAATTGGCTTCTGAAAAGTCAGTCTTTAATTTTGCCAATAGACTGCAACTTTCTTTTGGGATTCCTTTCAATGCACAATCAGCCACATAAGCTGCATTCTGACTCCTATACAAAAGAAATAAGATCAGTACCCCTATTCCTGTGAAGAGGATGAATTGTAATAATTTATTTATGCTCTTCGGTATGGCCACAGCTTAAAACTTGATCTTATTATTTTGGTCAGGAAAAATGGTCAGGGGTTTAAAATCTTTAGCTTCTTCAGGAGTCATCAAAGCATATGCCATGATGATCACAATATCTCCTACGTGTACTTTTCTGGCAGCAGCTCCATTGAGGCATATTTGTCCGCCATTCCGCTCACCCTTGATGACATAGGTTTCTAATCTTTCGCCATTATTATTGTTCACCACCTGGACAAATTCACCTTCTATCAGACCGCTGGCTTCCATCAGTACCTCATCAATAGTAATGCTCCCTACATAGTTGAGATTCGCTTCGGTTACTACTGCTCTGTGAATTTTTGATTTGACTACTTTTAAAAACATGGGATTCAAAAGTATGGTTTTCCCGTTAATGACGATGGTTCCGGTGATATTCTGAGGCATCTACCCCATCCACACAAGCCATCTCCTCCATATTCAGGACAATACATATTCAAATCATTAACGGACTCAACGCCTAACTGTTTAGAATTCAGCACTTATGTGTCCATTTATATTTAGGTTTAAGGACGATCACTACAAAAATGACACCATCTTCCAGATATCAGTATTCTCAATAATTAAAATGATCTTCATGCAGAATCATTTGATTTGCATCTTTATGCACCCAATTCGATAACGGATCATCGCAAACTGTCATCATGATTATATTTAAAAAAGTCTCTCAACTGCAGGACTGGATAAAAGCCCGTAAGCATGAAGGACTTCATATTGGTTTCGTTCCCACCATGGGCGCATTGCATCAGGGCCATATGTCGCTTACGGAATGGAGCAAGGATGAATGTGATATTACAATTGTTTCCATTTTTGTCAATCCCAGGCAGTTTAATGACCCGCAGGACCTCATCAAATATCCAAGACCTATAGCGGATGATTTGCATCTGTTGCTTAAAAATGAAATAGAGGTTTTATTTCTGCCTGAGGTAGAAGAAATTTATCCAGCTAATCAAGACCTGATTTTGGATTTCGATCCGGGGCTCCTCGGATCTGTGATGGAAGGAAAATTCAGACCCGGACATTTCGCCGGAGTAGCTCAGGTGATGTATAGGTTACTTACGATCATAGAACCGGATAGGTTGTATATGGGGCAAAAAGATTTTCAACAGGTCGCCATCGTAAAAAAATTAATCGCTGATCAACATTTACAGGCTCGACTTATCATGTGCCCGACATTGAGAGAGCCAAATGGTCTGGCGATGAGTTCACGAAACTTAAGGTTAAGTCCACAGGCAAGAATAGAGGCTTCGCTCATCTACGCCACCTTAACTGAATGTCAGAAAAATTTCGAAGAAGATGTTCCTATAGCAGAGATCAAGCAAAGGGCAATGGAAACATTAACCCGTAAAGATTTCAAACCCGAATATTTTTCAATTGTTGATGGTACAACGCTTGCGGATATTGAGTATAAAAATGATTCCCGGTTCGTCGTTGCATGTTGTGCAGTCAACGTAGAAGGCGTCAGATTAATTGATAATCTGATATGGACTAAAAATGAATAAGCAGACTGAATCTTTTTAAGAATGAAAAGTATTTACATGGCCGCCT
The DNA here is from genome assembly GCA_038252065.1 of Chitinophagales bacterium. GTDB lineage: Bacteria > Bacteroidota > Bacteroidia > Chitinophagales > Saprospiraceae > Opimibacter. The sequence continues at coordinate 20,083 of JBBSAQ010000013.1, read as the reverse complement.
CCAATCAGCATGTAGGCAAGACAACCTGTACGCTCGGATTGGTTTCAGCATTGATGCGCGAAAAATATCAGGTTGGGTATTGTAAACCGGTCGGCCAAAAATCACTTGAGGACAATCAAAGAGTTGATAAGGATACTGTCCTGTTTGCTGATCTGATCCACTTTGATATTCAACCTGAACTTCATAGCCCGATCATTCTGGGTCAGGGTGCGACAACAAGGTTTCTGGATAATCCCGAAGAATTTAACTTCAGGGAAGACATTCTTTCGGCAGCTCATCAACTCGGGAGGGCTCATGATATTGTCATTTTCGAAGGCACTGGGCACCCGGGTGTAGGAAGTATCGTGGGAATGTCCAATGCACACGTAGCCAAACTGGTCAATGCACCTGTGATCATGGTCGTGGAAGGTGGAATCGGGAGCACCATTGATGCACTCAACATGAATCTGGCATTGTTTCGTGAGGAAGGAGTACATATTCTTGGCGTCATCGTCAATAAAGTGATTCCTGAAAAGATGGACAGGATACATCACTATCTAAATAAATGGCTTACACCTCATGGTATTCCCCTTCTGGGTATTATTCCTTACGAAAAGAGTCTCGCCTATCCGGTCATGAGGACTATTGCGGATTCTATCTCCGGATTAACCACACATAACCCTGAAAACCTTGACAACAAAATTGAAGACATTGTCGCAGGCTCCCTTCTGGACACCCAGGAGCTGAAAGCATTCAACAATGTCCTCCTGGTCGCCGCCGTACGACAACTCGAGCCGGCTCTGGATAAAATCAATATGATCATGAAAGTCCTGCGAAAAACAAAATCACCTCTGTCCGGAATAGTACTCACCGGCCAGGGTACACCTGAACCACGATCAATCGATTATATCCTGAAACATAAGATACCGATGATCAGAACCGAGTTGGATACATATGGATCCGTACTTCAGATCAGCAAGATTGAAGTAAAGATCAACCGCAATACACCATGGAAAGTAAGAAGGGCCATTGAACTGGTAGGTGAACATGTCGACATCCAAATGATCATCGACAAACTTGGATTACAATAGGCATAAAGACTTCTATTCCTAATTAATGTTTCACCAGTTGCTGTAGCACAAGGTTGAGTTGAGAAGGTCGAAGCACACTATTTGAGCAGCACTACACCAGTAGCCATAAATTTCTTTTCTGACACAGGTTCTGTGATTTTGGCTATTTCCTCTGCACTCTTGCCAGCGTCTTCAGCATAGTGACGAAGGTCTTCCACAGAGGTTACTTCTTTGTACGCCTTTCCTTCCACCATGACCTCGCGGCCTGAGATATCTTTTGGTACAAAGAATGCATAATCCTTAAACTTGACCATGAGTTTTTCATCAGAGGCCGTAGCCGGATCTACAAGATTCATCCAGCAACCTTTTGCCTGACAGACTTCACTTACTTTGGCTTTCATGACGACATTGACGGAGTCAGCCATTTCAAGCTTTTTGATGACATCTGCAAATTCAACAGACTCATTTGGCCTGGATACACCTGCTCCAAACGTATCACCCACCGCTACCGGAGTTGACTTGCAAGAAACAAACGCAACAAAAAGAAATAAAGAGAAATAAGCGAATTGAAAATTTTTCATAACCGTTTTATATACTATACGGCGGTAAAAATAAGTTTTATATATCAAATCAATTATTTCCCTTCAATCCATACCTATTCACGACCTGTACTTCTGATCTCATTTTAGCTTACTAACTCAGCCAATATGTTACGAACAGGTCTCTTGCTCATCTCTGCTTGCTTTTCTATTCAAGTCGGTTTCACTCAATGTCTGTCAGGTAATTGCTACACCGGCATTGGTAAATTCCGTTTTCAAAACGGTGCCATTTATGAAGGTCAGATGGCCTATGGAAGGCTCAACGGAGCCGGCACCCTGATGTACACAAATGGTGATGTCTATAAAGGCAAATGGAAATTGAATAAACGGGAAGGAGAAGGTATCCTCAGGACAAAAGATGGCCTTAGCTATCAGGGTACTTTTTACAATAACCAACTCAATGGTGAAATTAAAGTTGTGGATACCCGGGGTGCATATTTCGAGGGAGAATGGGTCAGTGGACAACCTATGGGTGAAGGCAGGTATGTTTCCTCTGATGGTAAAATTCAATCTGGCGAATGGTCGGAAAATGGATTTGTCGAGACACTTCATCTCGCCACCAAAAACGAACCCGCTGATTACATACCTGATTGTAATATAGTGCCCTGTGGATCCGGGAAAGGCCGGCTCATTTTTGATGATGGCTCAGCGTACACCGGCTTTTTCGCTAATGGATATCCTGATGGTGAGGGAGAATGCAAATTTGTGAATGGAGATTTTTATAATGGAGAATGGAGTAATGGCAAACCAAATGGACGGGGGAAGTATACCTATGCGAACGGTGTATCGCTGACAGGTGAGTGGAAAGGGGGCAAGTATGTTGATGTTCCAAAAGTTTCTAAAAAATCATATGCCGAAGGAGCCAATATTTATGCACTCATCGTGGGGGCCTCTAGGTATGAGTTTTTTGAATCCTTGAAATATACGGATGATGATGCCTACAAAGTTTATGCTTTCCTCCGCAGTCCTGAAGGTGGTGCAGTCCCCGATGATCATATCAGGTTACTCATTGATGAAAGTGCTATAGCCGGAAATATTTACAAGAGTCTTGATGATATTACGGCTATGGCCGGTCCTGAAGATGAGGTACTGGTTTACCTGGCAGGTCACGGTCTCCAGGGGTTTTATGTGCCCACTAATAGTGATGGATATAGCAACAAGGTGGGATATGAGGATATTAAAAACAGACTAAGCGCCTGCCAGGCCCGTCAAAAGCTGGTCATTGCTGATGCCTGTTATTCAGGATCCTTACTCGCTGCTAAAACCCCCATGTTCGAATCTGTGGATCTTTTTTACAAAAAGCTTTCTGCCAGTGGTGGGGGTACAGCCTTCCTGCTGTCCAGCAAAAGTGAGGAATATTCTCTTGAATCACAGGGTCTCAGACAAGGTATATTTAGTTATTATCTCATCCAGGGCCTTAAGGGTGAGGCAGATACAAGTGGAGACCGAATAGTGACTCTGGACGAACTCTATACGTATGTGTATGCCCAGGTTCGCAAATATTCGGGAAATCTTCAATCACCTATATTGGCTGGAGATATCGACAGATCGATGCCTCTGGCGAGTATAAGAGGCTGATTTTTAGAGCCTAAGGAGAAAATTTAGGCTAAAGCTAAGGTCATGAATGGAGTGGTCTTCCCTTTTCCATATAGTTGGCTTTTTCCTAACCTTCAAAAATATTTCCTTAGCCTTAACCTCCGCCTCAGCCTTTTGTCTATCTTTGCCGCCCCTTTTGACATTATCTGTATTATAAATCGCGCTTGCAGCCCTCGGGAGTGTGCAGGCTACAAAACCAAGCAAACGCCATGCGGCATTATGAATTAACATTCATTGTCGATCCCGTTTTGTCTCATGAGGAAATTCAAACCGTCAGACAGACATACGAAGATCAAGTCAAAAAACTAGGTTGCAAAATCGTCCACGTAGACGATTTGGGTCTGAAACAACTGGCCTACCCATTAAACAAACGCAACTCAGGTATTTACTACACTATCGAGTTCGAAGCAGAAAATGGCGAAGCTATATCTCCACTCGAGCTGGCACTACGACGTGACGAACGTATCATGCGTTTCCTTTCCATCGCACTTGATAAATTCGGTGTGAAGTACAATGAGGACAAACGCAACGGACTGATCAAGAAAACGCAACGTATGAGAAGGAAGAAACAGGATAGCGTCCCTATGCCTACTACGATACCTACTCCCGCCGTTAAAGCTATTGAAGTACTTGTCCCGGATACTCCGGAACAAGAAGAAGAATAGTCATTATCTCAAATTCTCTACCGTCATAATCATAACATAAAATGGCATCACAGGAAGATATTAAGTTTCTCAGCAATCCGAATATCGGCAAGCAACGCAAGAAATATTGCCGCTTCAAAAAATTCGGTATTCGTCATATAGACTACAAGGACCCGGATTTCCTCGCTCAATTCCTTAACGAACAGGGGAAAATCCTTCCACGTCGTATCACCGGCAATTCTCTCAAGTACCAACGTAAAGTCTCTGAAGCCATCAAGCGCGCGCGTCACCTGGCTATGTTACCTTTCGTTACTGACTTATTGAAGTAATTCTTCATCCAATACCCGACCTACTATCATGCAAATCATATTATTAAAAGATATAGACACGCTAGGCGAACGCCATGAGCTTGTCAACGTAAAACCAGGCTATGCAAGGAATTACCTTATTCCTTCAAAAATGGCGCTGGCTGCTAATGCCACCAACAAAGCCAAGCTCGAAAAACTACGTTCCGAAGAAGCAGCTCATGAAGCCGACAGGATAAATGACTATAAAGCGCTTGCTTCCAAACTTGAAGGCCAGATCCTCCGCATCGGTGCGAAAGCCGGTACAAGCGGCAAAATATTTGGAAGTGTCACCAGCGTCCAGATCATGCAGGCACTCAAAGATCAGATGGGAATCGATGTCATCCGTAAGAAAATAGATCTACCTGAAGAAGTCAAAGTACTCGGAACATACACAGCAAATATCATCTTCCATCCGGAGGTACATACGACCGTCCAGTTTGAAGTTGTAGAAGAATAGAACCAACCTGATTTCCTGGTGATAAACCTGGAAATAACCTACAGAAGCTCGTGGCACATGTCATGAGCTTCTTTTTTTTGGGCAAACCTAAAATTCCTTCCATTCGGATGAACAACTCTTTTCCTTTTTTCTTCACTTATGAGCAAATACGGGCTTATCCCGAAAAACCCGAAATAATAATTCAGGTAAAACACTGATGTTTTACTCATTAAAAAACCCAAATTTTGATTATCGTTAATAAGAGCTCAAAAAACACTTTTTTGACTTCGCTTTAAAGATATTTTTATTGACATCCCACCCTTATTACCGCTCCTTTCACAGAGCTGTCTTCCTCAGGAAGCCGGTTGAATAGAATGACCATTTAAAGTCTACACCCCGGTAGTAACTTGTAACCAAATAAACTTCTAAATATGAAACGTTCATATCAGTTTTTAACCATGGGATTTACATTCCTTATTATGGTCCTGTTATCAGCAGGATGCACCAAAGATGAAAATAGCACACCACAGGATGGTCAGTTAGACTCGCGTGGTTTCACAACAATAGGAACCGGTAAAACAGTCAATTTTTTTGCACTTAGCGATAGAAACGAACTCCTCAGATACAAAGCAGGCCCACCGGCTCAATTGGTATCTGTCACTCAACTTATCGGATTAGGCCCTACAGAACGCTTGCTGGCTATTGATTTTCGCCCGGCTAATGGTAATCTTTATGGTGTTTCTGATTCGAGCAGATTATACATCATCAGCACCGATGGAGGACAGGTAAAACCTATTGGAAAAACATTTGAACCGACTTTAAAAGGATCTTCGGTTGGTTTCGATTTTGATCCATACACTGACCAGATCCGTATCGTAACTGATCAGGGACAGAATCTTAGGGTTGATCCTAACTTTGGAACAGTAGTGAGTGTGGATACCGACATTAATCCTGCAGGAGCAGCTATCAATTCAGTAGCCTATTCAAGGACAGCTTCTGTCGGCAGGACATTTCCATTATATGATATCGATGCAGCTCAAGGTGTCTTGCTAAGACAGGATCCCCCAAATGATGGCCTGGTGACGATGATAGGGTCTCTTGGTTTATTTATATCAGGAGAAGGTGGATTTGATATCGGCAGCTCATCGAACTCGTTTATCATCAGTCCAAATCAGTCACCTGTAGGTTATGCAGTACTTTATGGACATGTGTTATCCGGTGGTTTGAGTAGCGGCGATAATCTGGCTGCGGATGCATTCCGGGTATACGAAATCAACCTTACGACTGGAAGAGCTACATACAAAGGCCTGTTGGATAGGAATGTTATTGGGATCGCCATTCCATAAGGATATTTAGAAGTATTAATTTATATTTTATTCGGAAAAGCTGTCGGTTATCTTCACCGACAGCTTTTTTTTAGTTGAAAACCGAAATTCTAAATTCAAAAAATTGACCATCACATAATTGACTAAATTTATCCGCACATATATTGAAATTTACATATGAGTCAATCTCAGGCTTTCGAAGTTATAGGCGGTCAATCACTATACGGTGATCTCATTCCGCAGGGAGCAAAAAATGAGGCGCTTCAGATTCTAAGCGCAGTTTTACTCACGACGGAGGTTGTAGAGATCACCAATATTCCGGACATCATCGACATCCGGATGCTGATCGAATTGCTCCGGGGACTGGGGGTCAAGGTGAATCAAGTCGGAAAAGGTCATTTTACGTTCCAGGCGGATGAAGTAGGTATTGAAAATTTTGCATCTGAAAATTTTCAGGCTAATAGTCGGAAAATCCGGGGCAGTGTCATGCTGATCGGGCCATTATTGGCCAGGTTTCATAAAGCATTTCTTCCTAAACCTGGTGGAGATAAGATCGGCCGCCGACGTCTCGATACCCACTTCAATGGTTTTACAGATCTGGGGGCGAAGTTTGTCTATGATGAAAAGGCAGATCAATATTATGTAGAAGCAAAAGATGGACTGCGTGGCGCCTATGTACTGATGGATGAAATATCAGTCACAGGTACAGCCAATATTCTCATGGCTGCAGTTTTAGCCGAAGGAACAACGACAATCTATAATGCAGCATGTGAGCCTTATCTCCAGCAACTTTGTCGATTGCTATCATCCATGGGTGCAAAGATTGAAGGACAGGGCTCCAATCTTCTCATCATACATGGGGTCAAAAAATTGAGCGGTGCTAAACATCGCATTCTTCCGGATATGATTGAGATCGGTTCGTTCATCGGCCTCGCCGCCATGACACAATCAACCATCCGGATAAAAGATTGTCATATTCCGGAACTAGGGATCATCCCCCGCATATTTGAACGACTCGGTATCGTGATCAATATCGAAAACGATGACCTTGTCGTACCGGCGCAGGATCTGTATGAGATTCAGACGTTTATTGATGGCTCGATCATGAATATCTATGACGCACCATGGCCGGGTTTCACACCTGATCTCATCAGCATCGTCCTGGTTGTAGCCACACAAGCGCGGGGTAGTGTATTGATCCATCAGAAGATGTTCGAAAGCAGGCTCTTCTTCGTTGATAAGCTCATCGATATGGGTGCTCAGATTATTTTATGTGACCCGCATCGTGTCACCGTCATTGGCCTCGAACGAAAATATCCTTTGCGTGGAATCGAAATGAGTTCGCCGGATATCCGTGCAGGTGTAGCCTTGTTGATTGCTGCCTTATCTGCACAGGGAAAATCATTGATCCACAATATCAATCAGATCGATCGTGGGTATGAAAATATTGATGGAAGATTGCAGGCGCTTGGTGCGCAGATCAGGAGACTGGATGTTTAAACCAGAAAATTTTTTTACTCGTTGGGTTTATCTGATAAAGCACGAAATTCTCTTTTTGCTTCTTCGAATTGTTGTCTTATAACCTCAATTAATCTTTCTGAAACAATTTCTGCAATTTCCTTAGGTGACATGCCTTGCTGTATACCCTTTTGTTCTTCTTCTTGTTTAAAAACAGAAAAGATATTTCTTTGAGAATCAAAATTTTGATTCGTATCGACTTGAAAGGTTATAAGGTTCATGTTATTTATGTGTTAAAATAATTATCTAAATAATGTTGATTCAATTCTGCACTAAAATAGTGTTTTCTTTTAATCCAGATAAATCCGTCTCCTTTGGATATAATTGCTACATCGACAGGACCACCAACACTTTCTTCTGCAAAGGTAATTCTTCTTTTTAGGTAAGTCAAGTAAATTAAGCTTTCCGCCATTTCGGCTAAGTCTTCTTTTGATAAACTGCTTACTGCGTTCATTAAGGGGTCAATGTAATTTAAGCGTTTCGTTTCATTGTTTTTTGCCGCATATTCTTTAGCCAGTACATTAATGTCCAAACCTTGAATTTGAGCAGAAAGTTCAGGATTTGCGTCACCAAGGATCTTCAATATCTCTATATTATATTTCTTAAATGAGCTAATGAAATTTTCAAGGTAAGTATTGTCTAATGTAGGGTCAACACCAGTCAGTATAGTATCTATAACATCAGTTTGAGCAAAAGGTCGAATGGCTCCAGGACTTTCATTGGAAATCGAAGCCATTTTACCAGAGTCAATAAAATAGCTCAGTCGTTTTCCAATTGAAAATGAAATGTTCATAGGTAATAGGCTAGGATATATTTCATCATCACCAAAGCCAACAAATATTAATCCTGTGAAAGATGTAGAGATTTCTTTTCGCTTAGTAAATTCATACAGAATGCTCCTTAATCTTTCTATTAACTCTTGGCTTAGGTTAAATCCATTAACTGTGTATAGTTGGTTAATTATTTGAGTAAATATTTCTCCACAAAGCGAATTAAACTCATCTAATTTTAAGTCCTCAAATTCCGGACATATTTCTTGATTTGAAACTATCTGGTTATAAATTTCATCAGCTTTAGCTATGATAAGATCGATTATTTTTCCCTTCGTTTCTAATGACGGATTTTGCAACAGATCCTTATGGTTCTTAACGGCTTCTTTGTTGACTAAATCAATCACATTAAAACCAAATGCATGGAAAAAATCATTTTGAGTAGGATTGTCCGTAAAGAGATGTTTAACATGCAAAAACTCAATAAAATCATCTTGATAGGCTTTTAAAGTGGGAAATGAATTTTTATTTAATTGATTTCTATAAATTTTGATAATCGTTTCCCAAGGAGTGCTCATAAATGAAGCAGAATTATAGAGCATAATGCCTACTGGATGATACTTGGATAGTGTAAACAGTTTATTCGCCCTATTAAAGATTTTCCGACCGTTTGATCCTCCAATTGTAACAGCACTATCCGCGGCTAGCGCAATCGCCTGCTTGTTTAGTATACCTACTACCGCTGTCATAATATTTTATTTTTTAAATAGCATTTAATTTTAATCAATTCCTACGTTCGATCACATACCCAATCAACCCCTTCATGGAAGCCGTAGCCGGCCCCGGAATAAATTCCTGTATCAGTGAATTAGCTTTCTGAATGTATTGTTCCATCACCTCTTCTGCATATTTTATACCTCCGGTAGCATGTACCATTTGAATTAATTCTTTGACCCGTTTTTTATCCGTGTTGTATTTCTCCACCGTCTGTATTAATTTTTTTCGGGTAGCCGAATCAACATTTTGTAGCGTATAGATTAAAGGCAACGTCATTTTCTTCTCCTTAATATCTATAGCACGTGGTTTGCCTATATCCAAATCACCATAATCAAAAAGATCGTCCTTGATCTGAAACGCTATCCCGATAGCTTCCCCAAATTTGTAAAACTTATCAATCAGATCCTGATCATCTGTGACTGATGCAGCACCGGCCGCACATGATGCCGCTATCAATGATGCCGTCTTTTTACTGATGATATCAAAATAGACTTCTTCCGTAATATCAAGTCGTCTTGCTTTTTCAATTTGCAATAACTCTCCTTCACTCATGTCCCGCACAGCTCTTGACACAATCTGAAGAATGTCATACGCACGCATATCCAGCGCCACAAGCAAACCACGTGATAAAAGATAATCACCGACAAGCACCGCTATTTTATTTTTCCACAACGCATTAATGCTAAACAAACCTCTTCGCTGATGCGCATCATCCACGACGTCATCATGCACTAGCGTAGCCGTATGCAGAAGCTCAACAAGCGATGCGGCCGTATAGGTCTTAGGTGTGATCTCGCCACAAATCTTCGCCGAAAGAAGCACAAAAATAGGCCTCATCTGCTTTCCCTTCCGGTTGACAATATAATGCATGATCTTGTCTAGCAAAGCAACGCGGCTGCGAACAGATTCTCTGAAATGCTTCTCAAAAGCTTCCAGCTCTGACGCAATGGGGGCTTTAATGGCTACGAGTTCTCTGCTCATGTAGTGGGATCTCCTTTTGGAGATGATTGCTGAGTTGTAGGTTGAGGCATAGAAGTAATGGTTTGCCTGTGATGCATTCCGGATAAAATCACAATCGCAATACAAAAGAAAAAGAAACTTCCCACTTTATCCGTCTCCACCATATCATTGAGTGTAAGAATAAAAAGTATATAACAGAATGAAACGAGTGCAGCCATCAATAATTCTTTCCAGGGTCCATTCTCCATCTGGTGATATAGTTTTTCCCCGTACAACAAAACAAAAATAATAAGCGTCAGAAAAATGATTAAACCGATCAGTCCCTGATCTACAGCTTCCATCAAATAGTAATTATGCATCCCCGAATGCTCCGGATTGTCACTCACATAGGTTGTGAAATGCCTGTCTGCATAATTCTGATAAAGACTATAAAAACTTCCCGGTCCAAATCCGACTATCGGTCTTTCTTTCAGCATATAATAGCCGGCCACCCATCTGTAAAATCGTTCGACTGTAGAGATGTCTTCCATTTTATAAGTGGCCGATACCAGGTCATCAAAATTTTTATGCGTTATCGTTTTTGCAAAATCAGGTGAATAATCAATGTATTTATTATCATAAGCCAGCCAGCCCACAACCATTATGGCCATTACTAATGCAACCGGAATGAAGATTCTCATCAATCTGAATTTTATAACATAAAAACTGATGATCACGAGAGGAACACATAGCCAGGCGGCTCTTGTAAAGGAGAAATAAATTCCACCCAGACATAAGATCATCGCTATGACAAAAAATGTCTTTGCATTCTTTTGCACAAATCTTCTGCGCATCCACCATGTAAACGGGAGAATAATCCCCAGGGTGCAGGCATAATCCACATGATTGCGATAGATCGGGGTGACCGCTTTATTAATGGTCTCAAAAGTGAAGCCATATTGACTGTGCCTGATCATGATGATGATGACAGTGGCGATCAGAGGGATCAGAAAATACAAGCCCCATTGTTTGAAATCTTTTATGTCCTTAAACAATACGAGCGGGATCAAAATAAAACAAACCAAATACCAGGATTTGGCAAGGGCATATTTAAAAGATATCATTGGCTCCTGTGAAATGATGGTCGTAAAAATGATCCAGAAGAAATGAATGACCAGAAGTATGAATACCGGATGTAGAACAAAACTGAAGTCAAGATTTTTGTGATAGAGAAAAAGATAACCGACAAATAAAAGACAGGACAACCACATCAGCGTCTCCGCAGGAAAATCAGTCGATAATCCACCTGGTAAATCAACTTCGATAGCAAAGGGTATCGTCGCCCAGATCAGAAAATATATTCGCCGGAAGTCCCCCAGACCCCATAAAAACACAAGCAGCCCAAAAGGAACAACTAAAAACGATATCTCATCGGTAACCATATAACCGAGGAGACAAAGAAATAAGATAACTGTCAGGCCTATGAAAACCCCAACTCGCTGACCTGAATATGAAAGAATACGATTGAACACCTCAGACATCGATCCAAAGATAGATGTTGATTGTCTAGCAGGTATATCCCGGCCTTTACTGTTTAATCCGTCCGGAAGCCAGAAAACTCTATTTTTACCCTCTTCAAGTAACCTGAGAACCGTGCTCGAATTCTTTAAAAAGAATCACCTTTTCAATAGTCTTCTTTTATTGCCTTATGCGCTGATCATAAGGGCTGTTGTCATTTTGTTCGCAGGAGCACGTGTCCCCGGTGAAATATTTGGAGCCTGGGGATCAGATTTTATCAATAACACACACACATGGGGTGTAGGAGAATTCTTTTTCTCCACCTTCCTGGTCTTTATCCAGGCCGCGATTATCAACAGGCTTTATATACGTCAGAGCATGCTGGGGGAAATCAATCTGTTTCCAGGCCTCAGCTATATTCTTCTGACTGCCCTCCATCCTTCATTTATCGGCGTTTCTTCAGTTCTTCTGGCCAATACTACACTACTGATAGCGCTCATCTACCTGTTTGATATATTGAAAAAGGAAAAACAGGAAGAGACAAGGTTTATGGCTGGATGGTGGCTGGCCGTCTCAGGTCTGCTCTACACGCCTTACATGGTGTTGATTTTTTTTGGATTGATTTCCATGAGCATGCTCAAAACATTAAAAATCAAAGACATTTTTCAGTACTTAACCGGCTACACTAGCCCTTTTTTGATCGGATGGATGGTGAGGATTGTTCTGACCGGGAAAATTAATCCCCGGATTCTTCATGTATTTGACCATTTTGGCTTACCTGCGTTTCAAAAGGGAAATGGCACCTCTGATATCATCGTCACCACGATTATTGGTCTGTTATTGCTGTTTAGTCTCCTTGGTTATTCCCAGATAATAGCCCGGAAGAATATCCATGCCCAAAAGAAAATTGACACACTTTATGCTTTAATATTCTTCTGTTTCCCTATGACTCTTTTCTGCGAAACCATCGGCGCCCCATTCCTGATGGTACTACTGATTCCATTCTCATTATTCCTTGCCTTATTGCTGCGTATGGTCAAGCATCCTGCTATCGCAGAGTCAATTCATTTCATCCTGTTTGTCGTAGCCCTGCTTACACAGTTTTTGATCCTGGTCTAGGCAGAGTTGATTATATTGTATCCTGTGATTCCTTCGTTTACAGTGTGAGTCTTTTCATTTAATTAAATATTCACTGCTTATATCTTAAGGTTTACATGAGCCAGATCACCTGGACATACGTCGATGATGATGGATACAGCCATAAAGTGGGGTTATTCCACGGGGATAATTCTGGTCACCTGGTCGTCTATTGCAATTCACGGATCGTAGTGATCGATTTCAATGTGCTCACCAGTAAGAACTATTCCTTTTTTATTGACGAAGAACTCTGTGACGTAGCGATTGAGGAAAAAGAAGGCAAGTTTTCCTACGGATTCTCGATCGATCAGGTGACAGATACGCCGCGCAATAGGGGCAGAAAGAAAATGAACAAGGAACAGGCTACGCAGACAATAATCGTAGGCGCTGCATTCATACTGGTGATTAGCCTGGCGGTTTTCTTGATTTTGCATTTATAATCCCTTATTTTGGCGCCCCCAATGGAAAATAGACTGGATACACACATAGAATGCCTCATATTTGTTGCCCAACAACCTGTAAAAAGGGAGGATATACGATACAACCTGGAAAATGCCCTCCAGGTGAAAATAGAATCACAGGACATTGAGGATGCGCTGGCAAGGCTTGTGGAGAAATACTGGGATGACAATTTTGCCATCGAAATCGTCGAGGTCGCAGAAGGATTCCAGTTTGTAACCAAAGGGGCTTATCACCATGTCGCCGGGTATTACCTGAAGCAATTGACGAAACGAAGGTTATCAAAAGTGGCTCTTGAAACCCTGGCCATCATAGCTTACAGACAGCCTGTCTCCAGAGCAGAAATCGAACAAATAAGAGGCGTCAATGCCGATTATGCCATTGATAAATTGCTTGAAAAGGAGTTAATTGAGATCGTAGGTCGATCTACAGGGCCTGGCAAGCCACTTTTATACGCGGCCAGCCCCAAATTCATGGATTATTTTGGCCTAAAATCGATGGACGATTTACCCCAGCTCAAAGAATTTCAGGCAGCTTCAGAAGAAATTGGTGAACCTTCTTCCCTTGAGGAGGTTGTTTCGTATGATTCTTCCGGAGGACAGCATGGGGATACCTTGATAGCCTCTGTTTCAGACGAGTCTGAATAATTCTTTTTCAATGAGCGAAACACTGGTCAATAAAATAGCGGAAAGTGGTCTCATCACATTACGACCGGAAGAATGGGTGCCTTCTATTGAACCGGCCATTTTAGATCTCAAGGATTTTCTTTTTATGGAATTAATCCTGAAAGAGAAAGACTTCAGAGAAATGATGAAAAACCACAACTGGTCTCAATATAAAGATCAGCCACTTTGTGTTTTTTGTTCTACTGATGCGATCATCCCCAGTTGGGCCTACATGATCATCTCCACAAATGCAATTCCATATACTGACCAAATATTTTTTGGGACACCTGAACAATGGATTAGCAAAAAAATGATCGACTACATAGATCATCTCGACGTGACTCCCTATCAGGATCAACGTGTCATCATCAAAGGCTGCAGCGATGGTGTCATCATCGGTCCGGAGATTTATATGGCGTTGACCAATAAACTTGTTCCGGTAGTCAAATCTCTTATGTTCGGAGAACCTTGTTCTACGGTTCCGGTATTCAAGCGTTCAAAAGGCGTTTAATAAATCTTTACCTTCATCACGTGTATACAGCAGAATCCATTGCCTCCCTTTTCGCAGAGGGTATTCATCAGCTTCCATATCCATCAGCTTCCATCCAGAATATCTGCATCGACAGTCGTAAAGCGGCATGGCAGCCACATGCACTTTTTATTGCGATGCAGGGTGCGCGTACTGACGGTCACGCATTCATCAAACAGGCATATGAGCAAGGCATCAGAAGTTTTCTGATCCAGGAAAATATTGACATTACTTCATTGCCGGAAGCAAATTATATCAGAGTGCCCAATGTGCTGAATGCATTCCATGTCATGGCAAGCTATCATCGCAAACTCTATAAAGGAAAAGTAATAGCGATCATCGGCAGCAATGGAAAGACATGGGTGAAAGAATGGCTTTATGCACTTCTGTATCGCGATCAGGCTGTCTACCGCAGTCCGGGCAGTTACAACAGCCAGGTTGGCGTGCCACTTTCAGTTTGGAATATCCCGTTGGATTCAACTTATGCCATCATCGAAGCCGGTATTTCTAATCCGGGTGAAATGGAGCGTCTGCATAAAATCATAAGACCCAATGTAGTCGTATTTACCCATTTTGGTGACGCGCACAATGAAGGTTTTGGATATGATGCTGCTCTCAAATTGAAAGAGAAATTAGTGATGGCCGCTGATGCAGGTACTATTGTTTTTCCGGCGGATGAAGAAGGTGTTTCAGAAACAATCAGGTCATCATTTCCGGATAAATCTTTTTTTACATGGAGCACAAAGCAGAATGGATTGATCAATGCCACCACAGAAAAAGTAGAGGATCATACAAAAGTCAGCTTTAACCTGGATAAAAAAAATCTGAAGTATACATTGCCATTTTTAGGTGCGGTTCCGGTTGCCAATAGTCTCACTTGCCTGACCACGTTGGTGGCATTGGATATTCCGGTCGAAGATCGATTACCGTATTTCGAAGAGCTGCAGCCGATCGATATGCGTCTCAAAGCAGAAGATGCGATACAGGGATGTGTGCTGATCAATGATAGTTATAGTCTCGATCTTGATTCATTGCAATATGCGCTGGAGAGTCTTGATATCGCCGGGCAGACCCAGAAGAAAACATTGATCCTTTCTGATCATGCTCATGGACATGCAGGGATTTATGAAGAGTTAGCCGGAATGATCTCCGGAGCGGGAATTGATAAATTGATTTGTATAGGTACTGAAGTAAAAGCGCTTGTCCATCTTGTATCACCGGATGTTCATTGTTATACGTATCAGGATGTGGATGATTTGTTTCGCAAAGGGGGTATTACAGATGTGCACAATGAAGTTATTCTTTTGAAAGGTGCACGAAGGTTCGGTTTTGAACGTATCGCCAGGCGTCTTCGGTTGAGATCACATTCTGCAGTGCTGCACGTTGATTTCCAGGCATTGGATCATAATCTGAGATACTTCTATAAGATGATCCGGCCGGGTGTCAAAAAGATAGCTGTGGTCAAAGCGAATGCTTACGGAGCCGGAAGTCTTGAGGTCTGTCGCTTTTTATCATGGCAGCATGTGGATATGCTGGCGGTAGCTGTGATCGATGAAGGCATTGAACTCAGAGAAGCCGGAATATCCGTACCTGTCATCGTACTCAATCCTGACCCTGAAGGAATGGATCTCATTCTTCAACACAATCTTGAACCTGAAATATACAATCAACATATTCTCCAAAAATTATTGACAGCATGTCAGTTTACACAGGACAGTGCTATTATTCATATCAAAATTGATTCAGGTACGCATCGCCTTGGATTTGCTCTTGATGAAATACCGGATTTGATTCGGATACTTCAACATCAACCCTGGATCAAAGTAGGGACTGTCTTTACTCATCTTTCGGGAACTGATGATCCGAGGTGGGATAGCTTCACTCACGAGCAGGTCAGAAGATTTGAAAAGATGTATGATCTTTTATCCGAAGGGTTAGGCTATCAGCCGCCAAGACATGTATTAAGCACAAATGGAATTCTGCGATTTCCGGAATATCAATTCGAAGCTGTCAGGTTAGGGATTGGTCTTTATGGTGTGGGCTTACCTGATCATCCTCAGCTCATGCCTGTGCATAGTCTTACAGCACGCATACTTCACATCCAGCAGATTGGACCCGGAGAATCGGTCAGTTATTCCCGGAGTTTTATCACAGATAAAGATCGTACGATTGCCACTGTCAATCTTGGGTATGCGGATGGCTTGCCTCGAGTAGCAGGTAATGTGGGTTCGTCATTTCTGTTGCATGGACAGTTGGCTCCGATCGTTGGTCGGGTATGCATGGATATGACAATGATAGACGTCAGTCATATTCCTGAAGCTGCAATCGGTGATGAAGTGGTGATTTTTGACAAGGACCATTCGATAGAAGTATTGGCACAGGCATGCGGTACTATACCGTATGAGATCATGACGAATCTGAATCCACGGATACGGAAGGTGTATGAGCATGGTTAAACAGCAAGAAATTTGAAGGAAAATTTAAAGTCCCCTTTAGGGGATTTAGGGGCAAAAGGTAAATCCACGTATCAGGAAGGTTTATGAACATGGTTAGTTAGAATCATTTTGCAATGAACCATCGTTCGTTGCATATTTATACAAGAATTTTTATCGTGGCTAAATACAATATTCCTCATGAATCACTGAAAATGCCTCAAATTCACTATTGTAAATGTAAATTTTCGATTATCATTGAAAATCATGAAAATAAATTTGATACTTTAACATAGGAATACATTGGATTTTTCAAAAGAATCTGTAACTTACTTACGCAAATTGGTCTCCTGAATATTTAGGTTCTTCTTTTTATACTAATGTTATGTTTTCGTCTTGGGTTATTAGGATATTAAAATGTAATCTTCTGTTACTTTGTTCCTCGGTAACTCGCTTTTTCAATTGCCCCTCATGTCTTCATAAGTTCCTTCAGTTTCAAAACTGGATCTCTCCTTTTTATATGAGTGCTGTTGGAGCCATTTATACTTTGTTTTCAAACCAGGTATTACCTAGATACCATCTACCACTGACAATACATGAAGAGGTTACCCGCATCGAGTCCAAGTGTTCGGACTAGTAGCGGGGATAACCAAGGTGAGAGCACCACTTCAAATCACCTCAAAGAGCACCATTACACGATTCTCAGAAAAGCGGCCGATACGGACGGCGGTAAGACTAAGAGGGGATGATGCAGATGAAATTTTACCACGAGGAAAGCAAACTCTTCAATAGATTGAAAACAGCAATACGGTGGTCCAGTATCAGGCCTGACAGTTTATTAAAGTAAACCGGCAGAGCCTGGCGAACCTGGATGCCGGTTTTTAATAACAAATAAACAATGTCAATCTATGAAAAACATAGTATTCTATAAAATTCTGATTTGCTTTGGACTCTTATGGCTGACTTACGGCTGTGAGAAAGCAGATCAAACTACCTCCGTAAATATTGCAAGTAATGGGCAATTGACATCCAGGGATGCTGGTTCTTGTGAAAATTGTGATGTAGATGATTGTTGTTGCGGTTTTGAATTAAGACACATGGATGATCCTACAACATTCCGAGTATGCGGATTTAATAATGGAACCTCTACTTGTAATCCGACGCCACCAACCGGTTGTAATACGATTAATGGTGGTTTTGTTTCACAGCTATTAAATGACGACGACCGTAAATTCGCCTTTTGTATGCTCCAGGGAAATTGTTTCCAAATTACAAATATCACCTTTGGGAGCACTGGGGATATTAGGATTAGCTGTGATTTTGATCAGGTAAGTCCAACCTTCACAAATGTAACAATACCTTATTTGAGTACTTATACATTTTGTGCAGATGGCAATTGTGATGTTGAACAATGTAATCCATAATTAATTACGCATGATGAGGCGGCTTTAATTTAAGTTGCCTCATCATATATTGAAATATTTTTCATTAATTTATTTAATGAGTATGCGACACTGAAATTATTTATTAAATTGTCCTATAAATGCCAGTAAAATTTAGAAATATTATTAGACATATGGTTCATGCCATGTTTATTTACTTCTTGTTTATTGGATTTAATTTTACTTCATTCGGCCAAAATTATTTTTTTGTAGAGCAAACATTTAAGGCCGACAATGTAAGTTTTGATAATGGTTTGTGCGGGTGCTCAATTGAGTTGATAGGACCAAGTGTGGGTTGGGGGGGTGAAATTTCCTATAGTCCTGAAGGCGTTCTTTACGCATTAGCAAATTGGGCTCCGGGAGATGTGCGGCTCCATGTTTTGGATCCTACGACAGGTAACGTAATTTCTACCCTAATGACAGGCCCTCCAACCTTACCCGCAATGATTGGGTTTGTGGCAGTAGGCAATGGAATTTTTTATTCTCACCCCCCATTTTCTGTTGGATCCGATACAATTTATCGATGGGATTTGAATTCAAGCACTGTGACATCCCTTGGTACAACTGGTTTCTTTGGAGAAGGAGCAATGGCCATGTCTGGTGGTGAAGTTTATTATGCTGTTCGTAATGCAGTTTCTGGAATGAGGTCAATAGTTCGATTGGACCAATTAAACCCATCTAATTCTACCATCCTTGTAACCTATCCCTTTCTACAACATATTGCGGGATTAAGTGCATCCCCATATTGTAATATTTTGATTGGCGTAGAAGTTTTTGCAGATAATTTTGTAGCAATAAACCTAGTAGATGGTTCCATAGAGCCAATTTGCAATTTCAATCCTATTGTTGGGCTTTGGCTTACCTCAATGTGGGAGTATTCTCCTTTGGATTGTTCCATTTACCTTGATCTCGATTGCAATGACTCTTCTGGTGCTGCTGGACCAGATTATAAATCGACAGAATACACCTGTTTAACTGATGGTGTAGGAATGGCTGACGATGACATCAGGATGTTTTTTGATGCTATTGTCACAACCATGACTATAAAAGTTGTCGGGAATGTTCCGGATGCACCTGATGAAATCCTGAACATGACTGGCTCGGTTCCGAATATCAATGTCACCGGAGCAGGCACAGATATGATCACGCTGACAAACAGTGGAGGAGCGAAATCAACAGATTTCAAAGATGCCCTGCGTCTCATAGTGTATAAAGATCTTGCTTCACCTCTCACTCCCGGACCACGTACTGTAGAGGTACAATTCACGACTGCATCCGGACAATCCAGCAATATTGCGACAGCTTATATTGAAGTCAATACTCTTCCACTGACCCAGGTTGATCTCGGCCCTGACCAGGACATATGTGAAGGAGAAACCGTAACTTTTGATGCAGGAAATCCGGGAGCTGTCTATTCATGGTCCACCGGATCCCACAATCAAACCATTACCGTTGGACAGGCGAGACAATATACCGTGAAGGTTTCTGACGGATTCAACTGCCCTGGTCATGATACCGTCGAATTGAATATCCTTCCTGTCATCCATGTCGCTCTCACCGGAGATACAGAAATCTGTGACAATGAAGAAGCAAACATGACCATTGTTACAGATTCTCCATTTCCGCTGACTGTAGAGATTACTTCTGATCCGGGATCTTCCTTTACACTCACAAATGTCATAGGAAACTATGAGTTCCTTGATCTGCCTACCGGTGTAACCGTCTATACAATCACTGATATTATTCCTTCTCAAGAGGTGTGTATCGAGATGACGGATTCGACACAAGCCATCTTTGTCTTCCCGACGTATGTCACGAATGTAACTGAGAGCATTTGCGAAGGTGACAGTATCTGGCTGGGATATTATTGGGAGAACCAGGCCGGTCAGTATGAGATATTA
>JBBSAQ010000012.1:0-86288 GCA_038252065.1 Chitinophagales bacterium | reverse complement strand
TCCTATTGTCATCATGATGAATATAGAACAGATAAATGTAATAGAAAAAATAGTATTTTTCATGATTAATTGAATTAAGAATTGTTATTAATGAAGGTGCTGGCCTCGAAAAGCTGCTAGGCGATAGAGGCTGGTACCTTTCGTGATTTCGTCTGATTAGGGCCTTGATGTAATTCTCCTGAGTCCAAGGAAAGTCAGGAATAATTTCGCTTTATCACTTTTGCATCTGATCTGATTTAACTCAAATCAGATAGACTGCTTTCTCCTTCTGATCCATAGAAGGATCAGGAGATCAGAATGAAGGTTTAGAACTGCTAAGAAAATTCGTAAGCCATGGCTATCATTCAAAGAAAACCGGAGGAAGTCAGGGTCGGCCATAGCGTAATTGTTAAAAGTTAAATTTTTGGGTGCCGACTTTTCTTGGAACAGATAGGTTGTTTCACCAAGACTGGTGAGTTCTGAAAATATTTTTGAGCCTAAAGATTGATTTTCGCTCGCAGCCACAAGCTGCTTGAAGATGATTTTCGAAATGGACATTGATTTGTGATATGGATTCGAAGTTAAAAACTTCGAATAGCGAAGACAATCGAAAATTGAAAATCCAATGCTTCGACTTGCATCGCTCAACCATGTGCTATGGTTCGACCTGCTTTATCTCAACCTCGTGCTACAGCTCACCAACCACAGCTCAGCAACCATCGAAAATCAAAAATGTTTCCATCCCTGCGCCGTGATCGGAATTATTTGTCCGCCACTGGTATGCAAGGTGACACCATCACTTTTCGGCGTAATCTCGCCGATGATATACACGCTATCCATAAATCTTACTTTTTCGAGATCCTTTGGAGAGACAGTAAATAATAATTCATAATCTTCACCACCATTCAGAGCACAAGTGATCGCATCCATTCGAAATTCCATCGCCTGCGTGCGGGCTTCATCATGAATGGGTACATGGGCTTCTTCAATAAATGCTCCGGTGCCCGATGCTTTGCAGATATGCATCAGGTCTGACGCGAGTCCATCTGAAATATCAATCATGGACGTAGGAAGCAAACCTACTTTTTCAAAATAGCGCACAGATTCAAGACGAGCTTCTGGTTTTAATTGCCGTCCAATCAGATATTTTTTATCACTCAACTCAGGCTGCATATCGGGCGCTGCGAGGTAGACTTGTTTTTCTCTTTCTAAAATTTGTAAACCCAGATATGCAGCTCCCAAATCTCCGGTCACACATAAAATGTCGCCTGGCTTAGCACCACTTCGATATACAATTCGATCAGCCGCAACACTCCCAATGGCCGTAATAGAAATCGTGAGCCCTTTGGGTGATGATGTTGTATCTCCGCCGATGAGGTCGACATCATATGCATTGCATGCCATACCAATCCCCTCATACAATTCATCAATAGCCTCCACCGAAAACCTGTTGCTGATCGCTATCGAAACGGTAATATGTTTTGGGATAGCATTCATCGCACAGATATCTGACAGATTGACGATGACAGCCTTATAGCCAAGATGCTTCAGTGGTTGATACATCAAATCAAAATGAATTCCTTCTACCAGAAGATCCGTAGTCACTATCACCGGAGCACCACCATAGTCAAGCACTGCAGCATCATCTCCTATACCCGTCAATGAATCCTTCCGGCTTAATTTAAATCTCGATGAGATCCGATCGATTAAGCCGAACTCACCTAACTCACCAATATCTGTCCTGTTTATTTTTTGGTCATCCATGTTGATCTGGGCTTTAGTTTAGGGTGTATGAAATTTGACAGATTATTGGTTGTTTGCAATTCACGTTAAAAGATCACTCGATCACAAGATCACTCGATCACCAGATATTTCCACAGTCCTTCTTCCGGAAATGGTGCAATAATCTTTACCTGTTCTTTTCCCGAAGGATGGATAAAATCAAGAGAATACGCATGCAGGTCAATTGATCCATCTGTATTTGTTCGCTTAGATCCATATTTGATATCACCACGTACCGGCACGCCGATGGCGGCGAGCTGGGCTCTGATCTGATGTTTCCGTCCACTGATCAGATTTACTTTGAGGACCATAAAATTATCAAGATGCTGGATGACCTCGTAATCTAATGTGGCTTCTAAAGCTACTTCAAGGGGTTCTTTATAAGCAGTGGTTGTATTTGTTTTATTGTCAAAAGTCAGGTAGTGTGTTAATTTTCCTTTTGATGGAATATCAGCAGTTGGGACAATGGCGAAATAAATTTTTTCCGTTGTCTTTTCTTTCCATTGTTTTGAAAGAAATGCTGCGGCATCTTTTGTCTTTGCGAAAACAAGCACGCCACTGACCCGTTGATCCAGCCGGTGCACGACATATAGGTCCCGATGTGCATAAGCCATCATCATCTGATGGGCATTTGGATCTCCGGTTTTGTCTTGCTGAGTGGATAGACCGGCAGGTTTATTCAGCACGATGATGTGATGATCCTTATGAAGGACCAGATCACTTATTTTTTTCATTCTCTTTTTTTACTTCTTCATGGTCTATGTACAGATCAGGTTCTTGCGGTTGCTTCAATACCCTTTGCGGGTTGAATACATATTTATACAGCAGATAAACGACCAGGACCAGTATTAAAACTTTTCCCATGGATGATGGATTGTGTTAGGGGGTAAAGGTACGACAGGAGAACCAAATGAAATGAAACAGACATTTCAAGATCAATTGGCATGAAAGGATTAGTATTGAAGAATGATTGATATCTTTTTTTGGGATGGATTTTCCTGTATCTATTCGGAAATGTTAGCATTTCATATGGTATTTGTAGATGCTTAGTGAAAAAAGGAAATAGTTCTAAAAAGAAATAATAAAATTATTTTTTGTATTTTGAGACATGGAAAAAGTAGTAAGTGTCAGATCAATAAAAGATAAGTCTAACGATTTTGCTTTTTGGTTTTCAAAGACACCCAATGAACGAATAGCAGCGATCGAAATACTAAGACAAAATTATCTTTCATTCCTTAAAGATGCTCCACAGAGACTTCAGAGAGTTTATAGAGTTATTGATAGAACATCAGGTTGAATACCTTATTGTGGGTGGATATGCTGTAGGCGTACATGGCCATCCTCGTTATACTGGTGATCTTGATATTTGGATTAATCGGTCCGGTTCAAATGCTACAAAAATGGTATTATGTCTCCATGATTTTGGATTTGCTTTTTCCATTCTTACTGAAGATGATTTTATGAAAGAAGGAAAAGTCATCCAATTAGGATACCCACCCTTACGTATTGACATTTTGACTGACATTGAAGGAGTATTTTTTGAAGATGCATTTAAGAATAGATCTTGTTTTGAACTGGATTCGATAATGGTAAATTTTATCTCTTTTCAGGACCTCCTTAAAAATAAAAAAGCTTCCGGGAGGCCAATTGATTTGGATGATATTGAAAACTTGCAGAAATCATAAATTTCAATGTTAAGAATAGTAAAAGTGACATTACAAATTTTTAATATTAGAACTTTCCCTATATTTCGCCCTCGTTAACGCCCAAGACAGCTTTTACATGACATATCAGACCATTATATCATCTCCACTAGGTAAAATAATGCTCAAAGGATCTGATGCCGGTATCAGCCGGATAAGTTTCTGGAAACAAGACGTAGAATCCCAGATATTTAATGAAAGTGATCATGATGACCATGGAGAAGATCTTCATGAAATCCCTGACTGTCTTAAAGATTGTGTTCTGCAGTTGAATGAATATTTCGAAGGAACAAGAAAAGAATTTGACCTCAGGCTTGATTTCGGCGATGCACCTGAATTCCATCAGGAAGTCTGGAAAATGGTCAAATTGATTCCATACGGGCGTACCCGGACATATGGTGACATAGCAGAGGTCATCGACCATCAACACGCTTACAGGGCCGTAGGACATGCTAATGGCATGAATCCACTCCCTATTGTTGTCCCCTGTCACAGGGTTATTGGAAAAGATGGAAGCCTGACAGGTTATGCTTATGGACTTGAGATGAAAAGATGGCTCCTCTCCCACGAATCACCCGGCCAGTATATGAAGCAAGGTGACCTTGTGGAAGTACTGGAGGCCGTGCATTGATAACTAGTATTCAGTAGCCAGTATCCAGTAATTAGAATCAGAAATTTTCCCTGGTGGCTATGCTCGTGAGGTGTCAGACGTGGGTCGCGAGAAAAAATGAAAGTAGACAGGATTAAGTAGTTATAGGGATTATACTAAATGTGATTTATCTATGGTCCATGAGTCCGGCATCCAATATCCCTTAATCCGGCATCCAAAAAAGTCAATCGTAAATCCAAAATTTAAAAATCGTCTTCTCTGACTTTACCTTCTTCCAATAACATTTTGATGGCTTCCAGAATTGAGGTCCAGCCACCACCTTCAATTGTATCCGCATATCTTTTTTCTCCATCTTCTACTTGTGAATAATCGCCTTGTGAAATGGTAAGTTCAGTTGAGCCATTTTTTTCTTCCAGCTTGTAGGTGACAGTCAGATAGTTTTGAGGAATATCCGCTACGGCAGGATTGTTAGGATCAATCGTGGTATAAGATAAAAGTGTTTCCGGTTGGATATCTACAATGGTGCCTTTGACAAATACCATATCCTGTCCTTCGTAATTTCCTTTCCAGAGTAAGGAATTGCCAATCTTCCAGTCAGATACAGTCTCGCAGCCGAACATATATTTTTTGGTTTGTTCGGGATTGATCAATGCATCCCATACTTTTGAAGCAGGGGCCTCGATGGTGATGCTGTCTTTTACGAATAAGTTTTTTTCCATGGATAAGATTTGAGGATCCAACATAATAATTTTTAAATAGATCCTGAGATGTGTCGTAAGGCTTAATAAAATTCTCTAAAAGGGGAAAGTTTACTGTGCATGCACATCTGAAATAGATTTACGGTATTGAGGAAGATTTTTATTGGACCCATTCAGGGTCCTAAATCCGATTTGCATCTAAACCCCGGGTTGCACCCGGGGCTATTAACGTGAGATCCTTTCAGGATCAAAAAATTGCTACACATATTATTCCCCGGGTTGCACCCGGGGCTATTAACGTGAGATCCTTTCAGGATTAAAAATTTGCTACACATATTATTCTCTGGGTTGCGACCCGGGGCTATTAATGTAGGATCCCTTCAGGATCAAAAAAATTTAAATTCAAATCTCACGTCTTACGCGGTTTGGGTGGAGACGTGATGGTTCGACCTGCTTTACTCCACCTGGTTCTACAGCTCACCAACCTTAAATAGTCATCTCTACGACCGTTCATTTGCTTATGTCACGCCTCACGCCTCACGCCTCACGTCTCACTAATTGAGCGCATCAGGCATCACGAGATTAAAAGAAGGGATATTTACATTGAATTGCTCACCGGTATCTGTTCTGATCATGGTATAGAACCCGGACATTTTGCCAATCGGGAAAGCAAGAACACAAAAGCTACTGTAAGAATGCAAACCACCGGAATCTAAAAGGGGTTGTTCGCCGACGACACCCTGTCCATCCACAACTTTTTTTGAGCCGTCTGCTTCTGTGATATCCCAATGTCTGGAGATAAGCTGGATAGGATATTCGTTGTAGTTTTTGATGTGTATGGTGTAGACATGCAGATACTGAGACCTGTGCGGAAACGAATGGCCAGGCTGGAAATTGCTCTCCACACCGATACGAACTCCATTGGTTGTCAATGCATGCATGTTCGCTAAAATAAAAATTTTTGTACAATGTCGTCTGCTTCCTTCAGTGCATCTGCAAGCACATCATTGACGATGACTATATCAAAATGAGATTCATAGGTTAATTCATCTCTCGCTTTAGTCAGTCTTTTTTTCAGACTCTCTTCCGTTTCATTTCCTCGTGAACGCAGTCTTTTTTCCAGCAGTTCCATTGAAGGTACTTTAATGAATATGGTCAATGTATCCTGAGGATAAAGTTGTTTGATGCTCATCGCCCCTTTCACATCCACATCGAAGACAACATTACGACCGAGCGTCGTGAGGCGCTCTATTTCTGATTTCAGGGTTCCGTAAAACTGTCCCTCATACACTTCTTCCCATTCTGCAAAAGCGTCAAGAGAGATCCACAGCTTAAAGGTCTCTACGGACAGATAGTAATAATCCTTGCCATGGATTTCGTGAGGCCTTTTGGTTCGTGTTGTAGCGGATACTGAAAAACCTGAATTATCAAACGTAGAAAGGACGTGACGTACAATGGTCGTCTTTCCTGAACCACTGGGTGCTGTAAAAACAAGAAGCTTACCGGGCAACGTCATACAATATTGGCCAGTTGTTCTTTAATTTTTTCCAATTCGTTTTTCATCCCGACGACGAGATGCTGTAGCGGGCTCCATTGGGCTTTGGCGCCAAGCGTATTGATTTCACGGCCCAATTCCTGCGAGATAAAATTGAGTTGCTTGGATTTCATCTCCATATCACCTGAAAGTGTTTCCAGGAAAAACTTACAATGCTGCTGGAGCCGCACTTTTTCTTCATTGATATCAAGACGATCGAGGAAGTATATTAATTCCTGTTCGAATCTGTTCGAATCGATTTGATCTCCATTGAGATATTCGTCCAGCTTTTGTTTCATTCGCGTTCTGACATAGGCCAGGCGTTCAACATCATAGGCTTCTATACTATTGCACATATCATGAATCGCCGTTGCGGATTGAAGGAGATCATTATATTGACTTTGGCCTTCATGGGTCCTGAATTCGATGAGACGGTCAATAGATTCATTTACGGCTTCAAGGATTTTATCCCAGAGTGTGTTGTCTATTTCTGTGTTGGAACCAGACCGGAGGATATTCGGGAGCTTGAGGACTTCATGCAGGATCTGATCCGGGCCGACGCCGAGACTGGCCGCTATCTCATTGAGTTGGTTGAAATGCTTGCGGATGAGAGCTTTGTCATAATCAAGGTCATCCAGGGTCAGGTCGCCTTCAAAACTTATGGTCATTTCTATTTTACCCCTCTGGGTCCGTTGAAGGACAAGATTACGGAGGTCAATCTCCTTTTCACCCAGGCTGACCGGCAGCTTAATTCGCAGATCCGTGACCTTAGAATTCAGAGACCTGATCTCTGAAAGCACCTTCATGTCATTGTAATCTGCACTTCCCCGACCATAACCGGTCATTGATTGTATCATAGATGCGAAGATAAATTTAAAAGGCGAAGGATAAGGATAAGGCGAAGGCTAAACAGAAGGCTGAAGAAAAGGCCAATTAAGGAAAAGCTAACCTGGAAGAAATATGACTTTAATCTCTTTCCAACGACTATCAGTTTAAAATCATAATTCGAACATTCCTTCCGTACGCTCAGCTACCCGTCAGCCTTTTCTTCTGCCTTCTTTTCATCCTTCTCTTGAGCATTGGCCTCCTCTTTTCTTCTGCCTCTGCCTCTGCCTTAGCTCTATTTCCTACACTTCCAGATAGTTACATTGATATGAGCAAAATAAAAATATGTAACCCTATGATTCAAAATCGAAACCTTTTGTCGAACTTTGCCCTCCCGATTAGCCTTGAATATGGCATAACTTACTATAAATCAGAGTAATGAGAAAAGCAGATTTGGTTAACACCATAGCGGAAAAAACAGGCGTACCCAAAGTGGACGTCCTTGTGACAATGGAAACTTTTTTTTCCGAAATTAAAATTTCATTATCTAAGGGAGAGAATGTTTATATCCGTGGCTTTGGCTCCTTCATCACCAAAAGAAGGGCTAAAAAAGTTGGGCGTCACATCAAAAACAATGTATCCATTGAGATTCCGGCCCATTATATTCCTTCTTTCAAACCGGCCAAGATATTTGTGGATGAGGTGAAAGACGGTGTCAAGCCTGAATTAGAATAAGTGAAGAATAAAGAACAAGCCTTCTATATCATTGGCGCAATAGCATTGTTAGCCTTATTGTATTGGGGGTTTGATACAAAACCATCAAGTCAGAAGGTTCTCGAAAAGTCGAGAGCATTAAGTGGAGAGGTATTTGATCTCAACTCCATAAAGGATGCTGCCAAAAAAGGCCTGTCCAAAGAAGATCTTGAATTTGCTGAAGCACTTGAATCTCAGGTTCAATACACTTCAGATGATTCGACTAGAGTTGAAATTCTTAAGCAGATATCAGCCAATTGGTTTAAGCTGGGGAAACCCGTTTTGGCAGGAATTTATGCTAAAGAAATAGCGGACAAAGTCCAGTCAGCCCAAAGTTGGGGAATAGCGGGAACGACATTCGCAGCAGCCCTTAAGCTATCAGACCTGTCAGAAAAAGACCGGACATTAGCCAGAGATCAGGCTGTTGATGCATTTGAACATGCCATCTCACTTGATCCAAAGGCAGTTGATTATAGGGTAAATCAGGCGCTGTGTTACATCGAAATACCAGATGCTACTCAGCCGATGAAAGGAGTACTGATGCTTGCAGGATTAGCTACGAACTACCCTGAATCATCTTTGCCTTTTTATCATCTGGCAAGACTTGCAGTGCAAACGGGGCAATATGACAGAGCGGAAGGGCGTATCGAACAGGCGCTAAAATTGGCTCCGGATGATCCTAAAATAGCTTGTCTGGCCATTGACATTTATAAAGCGGTAAATAAACCGGACAAGGCTGAAGCATTAGCCGGTATATGTGCCCGATCGAAGTAGACATAATTTATTATACTATATTAATTTCAAAACTATGCCTTGCGGTAAGAAAAGGAAAAGACATAAAATCGCTACACATAAGCGAAAAAAACGTCTGAGAAAAAACAGACACAAAAAAAAGAATAGATAAGCATTTTTTTTAACCGGCATCAAAGCAGTCCGATGTCTACGATATTAACGTTCTGATATGAAGAACGCCACTGGAAATCGCTGAGTCAAAAAAAATGCCCTCTGTTTAATCCTGATCACTCAGGATTTTATACTCAGCTTCTGGTGTATCATCGCTGCATTAAGATCGATATACCCTATTGCCGTCAATCGATGCCTGATCCTCCGCCTTAGGTGGATGTGAACAGAAAGTTGTATTGATTTCACTTAAGAGGACTTACGACTGCTATGTATGCCAAGTGCATATAGGGTATTTTTATGGACAAAGAATTAATCGTCCAGGGTTCGCCTACACGAGTTGAAATAGCTCTGGTAGAAGATCAAAAACTGGTTGAGTTACATCAACAGAAGACGAAGACTAACTTCTCAGTGGGGGATATTTTTCTTGGGAAGATCAAGAAATTAATGCCCAGCCTCAACGCTTCGTTTGTGGATATCGGTCATCGCAAAGATGCCTTCCTTCACTATACCGACATGGGCCCAAAGCTCCGTACGGTCATGAAATTTACGGAGGATAGCATCCAGGGCAAACAACAAACTTCCTTACTGGACAATTTTGAATTCGAACCCGAAATCATCAAAACCGGTAAAGTCGACCAGGTCCTCAAAAAGAATGAGAATATCCTTATTCAAATCCTGAAGGAGCCGATTTCAACGAAAGGGCCTCGATTGAGTTGTGAGATCACCATTCCGGGCAGATACATTGTACTCACCCCTTTCAGCAACACTATTGCAGTCTCCAAAAAAGTAAGCAGCCAGGAAGAACGAAAGAGATTACAACTTCTTGTGGAGTCAATTCGCCCAAAGAATTTTGGGATTATCGTACGGACTGCCGCTGAAGGTAAAAAAGTAGCTGATCTCCATGAAGAGCTGAAGGAGCTGCTAGATAAATGGAGTCAGATCCACAAACAACTTTACAAGAGACAACTTCCGGCCAAGCTTTTAAGTGAGTTGGATAAGACAAGTTCGATCCTTAGGGATATGCTCAATGATGATTTTACCAATATCATCGTCAATGACAAAGAAATCTATGATAATATCCACGATTACCTCGACAATATAGCACCTGCGAAGAAGGATATTATCTCCCTATACAAAGGGAAAAAGCCAGTGTTTGATACCTATGGTGTGAACAGGCAGATTAAATCTTCTTTCGGCAAAACAGCTACGCTTCCAAGTGGAGCGTATCTCGTCATCGAGTCGACCGAAGCCATGCACGTCATCGATGTCAACTCTGGTCCCAAAATGCAACGCAAGGACCAGGAAAGCAGTGCCGTCGCCGTAAATCTTGAAGCTGCAGATGAAATAGCGCGCCAGCTCCGTCTCAGAGATATCGGCGGCTTGATCGTCATCGACTTCATCGATATGCGCAGCCCTGAAAATAAAGCAGAGCTGATCAAGCAAATGAAGGAAGCAATGAGGCGCGATACAGCGCAACACACCATACTTCCACTCAGTAAATTCGGACTCATGCAGATCACACGTCAGCGTGTGCGTCCGGAAGTGAAAATCGATACAACTGAAGTATGCTATACCTGCCAGGGAACAGGTAAAGTAAATCCATCTATTCTGATCACTGATGATCTTGTACGGGATCTTGAATACATCCAGCAAAGCAGAGCAAAAACATTTGTGCGCGTTGAAGTGCACCCCTATATCAATGCTTTCCTGAAACAAGGATTTCCAAACTTTCAACATAGGTGGTGGTGGAAACATCAACGGTGGATTCGTATATCAGCGAATTCTGAATTCGCCCTGCATGAGTACAAGTTCTATGATAAGAACAATGATGAAATAAGACTTTACTAATGACGAATAACGAGTAACGAATAACGATTTATGGAGTTATATTATCGTTTCATTCGACTCAATGGCCGACATAAACGGAACCGACGTAATCATTTCTTGTTATATGTTATTCGTTAATTACTCGTTATCCGATACTCGTTATTCGTTACTGGTTATTTACTATGAAGGACATCACTACCGAAGAAGATATCAAACAGCTGATCGATGCATTCTATTCGCGGGTCTTAAAGGATGATGTGATCGGATATATCTTCAATGATGTCGCACATATTGATTGGGATCATCATTTGCCCAGGATATATGCTTTCTGGGAATTTTTATTGCTGGGGAAGGATTCGTATAGAGGAAATCCTTTTGAGGCCCATAAAAAACTCAATGAAAAAGTAAAACTGAAACAAGGACATTTCGATCGATGGGTGCAGCTTTTTACACAATCTGTTGATACACAATTTGAAGGAATGATAGCTGAAGAAGCAAAAAATAAAGCAAAGCTCATCGCGATGACATGGATTCCAAAATTTTCAGAAAGTTAATTTCTGCTACATCTCCTTTATAATACGGTTCTTCATGATTTATCATTCATTTTACAACCTCAATGCAATAAGGAGTTATTAAAAATCATTTACTTTAGACCTATCGAATAGACGACAAGTGAAGATATTTTTTCCAGTGCTTAACTGGGGTCTTGGCCATGCTAGCCGGTCTCTGCCTCTGATCAAAAAATACATGTCTGCCGGACACGAAGTGTTGTGCGCCTCTGATGGCGAGGCATTGTCGATGTTGAGAAGAGAGCTACCGGATCAACTGGTTTTACAGCTACCCGGCTATGAAATTTTCTATGGTAGCCGTTACATGCCTTTCAATATGTTGAAACACGGACGTGGCATGCTTAAAGCTATGAAGGCAGAGCATGAACTGACGAAAGTGATTGTGGCAAGACATGGTATCGATTGTATCCTATCGGATAACAGGTATGGTTGCTATCATGCTAATATTCCATCTGCATTAATTACACATCAGCTGCAGGTCTTTACAGGTCAGAAATTACTTGACGTGTACATACGGAGACAAATAAGATCATGGTGTAAAAATTTTTCAGAAATATGGATACCTGATCAGTCACCACCTGATAACATTACAGGTGATCTTTCCGGGTTGAATACTGAACCTATTCCGAAATATTACCTTGGCGTCATATCTGAATTAACATGTGTACCCAATGTAGGTAAATACAATGCCGTGGCGGTGATTTCCGGACCGGAACCGGCGAAAACAAATTTTGAACAACTTGTCATCAAGCAGTTATCTGCTTTGAAAGGGAATTATGCAGTCGTATGTGGTAAACCCGGTGAGAATGAAAAAATACGTAAAGAAAACAACATAACCATCTTTCCATATCTGTCAAGAACAGAGTTGTCTGATCTTTTGAATCAGACAACCATTGTCATTTCAAGGGGAGGATATACGACATTAATGGATCTCGCGAAGACCGGCCACAAAGCCATCATTTGTCCTACACCTGGTCAATATGAACAAATATATCTTGCCGACAGACTAGCCAATCTCGGACAATGTATCTACAAGCGTCAGGAGAACTTAAATTTAAGTCAGGCACTGATAGATGTAAATACTACGCATGCTATCGGACAAAATACTTCAGCTCAATACGAAGATTGCATAGAAAGGTTGATGCACCTATCAGGTCGACCTCAACAGGAAGAGACTATCGTGGCTATCGCAAGCTGATTTAGCTTTTTTCTGATTTGATTTGCGAAGCGGTGGCATTTACAACTTCCATAGCTCGTTTAAGTCCAATGCTTACAAAAGATTTGATGCCTTCAGTCCCGGCTTCAAGTATTTGAGGAAGAATTTTAAGTTCCTCGGAAGACCAACGACCAAGCACATAATTGATCTGGCCTCCCATCGGAAAATTGCGACCGATACCAATTCTCAATCTTGGATAGTCTGATGTGCTCAATTGCTCCTGGATATCTTTCAATCCATTGTGACCACCATCCGTTCCTTTCCCTCTCAATCTGATGACACCAAGGTCAAGTTGTAATTCATCAACGATCACCAAAAGATTTTCGATAGGAATTTTTTCTTTTTGCAGCCAGTACGAAACTGATTTTCCACTCAGATTCATATACGTATTTGGTTTCAAAAGAATGAGGGTGCGTCCTTTGAATTTTGCCTCACTGATACTTCCTAAATGGGAGGACTTCCATGTAGCATTAAGTGATGATGCAAGGTGATCCACTACCTGAAATCCCACGTTGTGACGTGTAGTAGCATATTCATCACCGATATTTCCTAAGCCAGCTATCAGATATTTCATGTAGTGGGTAAAGATAAACAGCTAAGAGCGAAGAGCAAAGGGCAGAGAGCGAAAAGCAATCGGCAATGCTTCGACCAGCTAAACTCAACCTTGTGCTATGGTTCGACATGCTTTTACTCAACCTCGTGCTATGGTTCGACTTCCTCTCGCTCATCCATGTGCTACAGCTCACCAACCGCAGCTCACCAACCACAGCTCAGCAACCGTAAGCAAAAGGCAAAAAAACAAAAGGCAAAAAGCAGTAGTATTAAAACGGTTTGCTGAAGGCAAGCAACAATGATGCTAAAGGGATCAGACATTATTAGACATAGGTGAAACCCATGAAACAAATGTAATAGACAATACAAAAATTAATTTGCGTTAGTCAACGGAATTTGCGGCAAGAAGATGAGTAGTAAATGGTATTGACAGGGCTTGCCCCTGTCTTGTTAAAACACTTGAGTAAAAAAACATTAAACACCTGAGTAAAAAAAGAATGGCTTCAGATGTAATGAAATAATTTATCAATTCAAAAGGCCTATCCTCCTGACTATATCCTCAAATCTCGGATCGTTGCGGATAGGATCAAATTTAGGATCAACTTTCAGGCTGCATAAAGATTCTTCGTGTCGCTCATAACTTAGTTCAAGCCATTTGAAAGCTATATCCTTTTCACCAAGAGCAGCATAAACCATGCTCATGCCGCGATA
Organism: Chitinophagales bacterium; assembly: GCA_038252065.1. Lineage (GTDB taxonomy): Bacteria > Bacteroidota > Bacteroidia > Chitinophagales > Saprospiraceae > Opimibacter. The sequence goes on along the minus strand of JBBSAQ010000012.1, from coordinate 72,626 downwards.
ATCATTACCAGTGAGTTGATACGTTTTTTCAATTTCAGAAATTACGTTTCGGGCTTCATCTTTATGACCTGCAGCAGCAAGGATCTGAGCCTGGGAAACTTTGGTCTTTGCTTTATTGCCGGTAAGGTTTCCCCAGATTTCATTTTCTGTGATGGATTTTTCAAAATTTCCCAGACCCTGGTAACTCATGGAGAGAAGTCGATGTGCAGAAATAAATAAGGGATCAATTTCAAGACTCTTCAATGCGCTTTCAATAGCTTTTTCATATTGCCGGGTATAATAAAAAACAATTCCCTGGTCTTTGAGTATCGCTTGAGAAACCGGATCCAGATCCACAGCAATGGCCATCTCTTCTAATGCTTCTTCGAATCTGGCCATATACAAAAGCCATTCTGCATACCAGTGTCTGCCTGTTGCATAATTTGGATTTAATTCCATGCTGAGCACATATTCTTTTCCTGCATTGGCCCAGTCCCAATCGTTGAGCATGATTAATGCCGCACGTGACACGTGTGCTTCAGCCAGCTGGTTGTCTAATGCCATGGCTCTTGTGACAGCTGCCATGGCTTTAGGATATAATTCTCTCCTTGAAAGATTAGTGAATTCACCTAACAAATTGTACGTATCTGCAAGACCAACCCAGGCCAAAGCAAAATCAGGATCTTTTTGAATAGCTTTTTCAAAATAAACGATCGCTGCCATGAGACCCTCTTCATTACGTTTGTTCCAAAAAAAACGACCCTGCAAATACAGTTGATACGCTTCCGAATTTTCAGTGTACCGTTTCAGTAAAGTATCTTTTTCAACTGAAGTCAACTGAATGCGTAATGCTTCAACGATTTTTGACGAAACTTTTTCCTGGATATCAAATATATCATCAAGTGTACCTGTATAGTTATTTGCCCATAAGTGGACGTCACGTGAGGCATCAATAAACTGAGCCGTAATCCTCAGATTTCCCCCATGTGTTCTTACACTGCCTTCTAATATATATGTTGCATTTGTCTCTTCCCATATCGTCTTCATATCCTTGTCTGTTCCTTTGTACTTCATTGACGTGGTCCTGGAAATGATTTTGATTTCTTTTAGCTTCAGCAGATTAGAGATCAATTCTTCAGTCAGACCATCACTAAAATATTCCTGTTCGGGATCATTACTCATGTTGATAAAGGGCAATACAAGAATGCAGCATGTCTGGTCTTTTTCACCTTTGCCATCCAGGCTGGACGTATCCGGGATCATCAGGCCTTTGTTGCTGATGGCGAAAATCTCAAGTGGTTCCTTTACATTTTTCAGAATATACTTGCCTAAAGAAATCGTCTGAATATCCTTTCTGTTTTTTATATCATCATGCACTTTACCGGAAATGAAAATACTGCCCGGGGTAGCCAATGACTCCATGCGGGAAGCAATATTCACGCCGTCGCCATATATAGATTCTCCTTCGATGATCACATCCCCGGTATGAATACCAATGCGTAGCGGAACTACTGGCGCAGATTGCATAGCCAGCTGTATTGAAATGGCGGCTTTGACACCTTCAAGTGTGCTTGAAAAGCTGCAAAGTGCTCCGTCTCCTCTGAACTCAAGTATGCGTCCTTTGTGAAGGGTGACTTCTTCATCAAGTTTTTTCCTCAGCTTCTGCAACAGCTGCAATGCCAATGACTCATCCTCTTCCATCAGACCGGTGTAACCGGCGATGTCAGCAAACATGATGGCAGCGAGCTGGCGGGTTGAAGGCACGTTATTCAGTTCTGTCTTAAAGATAGGAATTGACTTCAGATACATTGTTCACATTTCACAATAAAAATGTATACCCATAACGAATACGAAGTTGAATGGTTTTCAAAGGCTGGCGCATGCATAGATTCATTTTAGGGTAGAAGCAAAAGAAGAAAATAATGTAGAATCCATTATTTAAAAAACGAAATGGTCATGAGTGTAGCTTTATTCAAATTATAGTTTTATTATTTTCAAAATTCATTGAATAAAGTTTGTTAATTGATAACCTAAATTCACTATTACAATTACTGCCATAGCTATGACCACTGCCCTGGTTTGAGGCCCTTTGCTTTATGCTCTATGCCCTTTGCTCTTTGCTTTCTATCTTTGGTCTTATGAGTACATATACGACTACTGTTTTTCCACGTCCTGCTGAAGGAGACTGTGCTGCCTATTATTTCCGATATATCAATTTAGTCCCTGAGGTTGATATCCTGACACTTTTGCATACACAACGGGATTGGTTTGGAGATTGGATTGAAAGCCTGACTGAGGATCAATTACTTCATCGCTATGAACCTGGTAAATGGTCACTGGCAGAAATGATCGGACATGTGCTGGATACCGAGCGTGTTTTTGCCTATCGGATGATGGCGATAAGTCGTAATGAGAAAAAATCCCTTCCCGGTTTTGAGCAGGATGATTATGTACGCGATTCTGATTTCAATAAAGTGTCCGCTGAGGATCTTGCTAATGAATGGAAAGCTATTCGATTGTCTACAGTCTATCTTGCACGGAATATGAATGCTGAGATGGCTGCACGTATGGGCACTGCAAATGATGTTGGCGCCAGAGCGCTATCCTTCCCATACGTCATGGCCGGACATGTCATCCATCATTATCGTGTAGCGCAGGAAAAATATCTGCTCACTTCTTAAGCGATATCATGCTGCAGGTCACAGACACACGGCGTTTTTTGTCAAAGGTGACTTTTTCAAAAATTAGTAATGCTGCTTCAGTATGGACATCATTCCAACTGACAAATTTGACGGGAAAAGCCATTCAATGGGGCAGACCGATGACCATATCGATCGAACCCACCACGGCATGCAATTTGCGCTGTCCTGAATGTCCGAGTGGATTGCGATCATTCACGAGAGAGACCGGAAATATGAAAGAAGATTTTTTCCGCAAGCTCATTGATGATATGCACAGGCAATTGATGTGGCTCATTTTTTATTTCCAGGGCGAACCCTATATCAATCCGAAATTTCTGGACATGGTGAAGTATGCCCATCAGCATGGCATCTATACGATCACTTCTACAAATGGACATTTTCTACATCCTGAAAATGCAAAAAAAACGGTTGAATCAGGACTCGACAGGATTCTGATTTCGATCGATGGTTCTACACAGGAAGTGTATGAGCAATATAGAAAAGAAGGACATCTTGAAACTGTGCTTCAGGGCGCACGAAATCTGGTGCAGGCAAAAAAAGATGCAGGTTCAGCTACACCCCACATCGTTTTTCAAATGCTGGTCGTAAAGCCTAACGAGCATCAGATTGATGAGGTGAGAAAACTTGCGAAAGAAATAGGTGTAGATGAATTAAAATTAAAGACCGCACAGATTTATAATTTTCAGGACGGTAGTGATCTCATTCCGGATCAACAAAAATATAGTCGCTATTATCAGGAGAAATCAGGTACCTGGAAGGTGAAAAACAAATTGCTCAATCAATGCTGGAAATTGTGGCATGCCTGTGTGATCACGTGGGATGGCGTCGTTGTCCCTTGTTGTTTTGATAAAGATGCTGTACATAAACTTGGGGATCTGAAGAAACTTTCTTTTAAAGAAATCTGGCATGGCGCAGCTTATAAAAATTTCAGGAATCAACTTTTAGCAGGTCGCGATAAAATTGATATCTGTACGAATTGTACAGAAGGATGTAAGGTATGGGCCTAAAATAAGGCAGAAGAGGTAGAAGAGGCAGAAGAGGCGGAAGAGGCGAAAGAGGCAGAAGAGGCAGAAGAGGCAGAAGAGGTAGAAGAGGCAGAAGAGGCGGAAGAGGCGAAAGAGGCGAAAGAGGCGGAAGAGGCGGAAGAGGCAGAAGAGGGAGAAGAGGCGGAAGAGGGAAATTAAATCATGATAAATCATGATCATCATGACAATCAGCGTTCTCTTTTTTTTAGTAGGCTAAGTTGGGAGTGGTTATTGTTGAAATCTAATCTTAATAAATCTTAATTTTTCTTATTTTCTCCTCGTCCTCCTTTGTTTTTCTTGCTATAAATTTTACGAATTAACGCAAATTAAGTTTTGTTTTGCTTTATGCTTATTGTTAATTTGTTTCCCTGCTCCCTGCCATTCACCTCGTAAGCTTATACACAATATCTAAAATCTTACTATTCGCTTTCACGATTTTCATCAGCGGAACTGTCCTCGCACCAAATTGTCTTCTTATTTCGGTGACAGGTTCCAGCATGCTGCCGCAAAAATCAAAGGTCTTTACTTTTTTATCTTCGAATGCGATTCGCAAGGCTTCACGGCAGAGTAAAATACTGGCGCCGGAGTTTCTGCCCGATTCATCATCGCCTGCAAGAAAGTAATACGCTGTGTCATTGTCCCATAATAAGTATGCCACAGCAATTAATTTATCATCAGAATTGTATGCGCCTAATTTAATACCGGCGTTATGTTCAGTAATAGCGGTATCCATTTTGGAAAAAATATCAAACGAATACGGCATGGCCATTTTCTGTCGCCGATATGTGTTTTTACAAAGCGTATAAAATAGTTGTGGATCAACTTCCTGTTTAATCTTAACTTCTTCTGAAGCCTGCCGGATATTTCGTTTTAGATTCCGGTTGATTTGAAGATCGATAGTTTCTTCACCGGCTTGATCGATCACAAATGTATATCTCATCTCCTGGTGAAATCCTTTCCAGTGAAAAGGGAGCCAATTGTCAAAACTATTTTCTGCAAACACCATTGAAAAAAATCCGTATGGTGGAAGGTTATCAATCAGTGACCATATGATTTGTTTTTCACGCGTGAGCCATTTATGATCGGAGATATCACTTGGTTTTTCCATCCAGATGCTGATGTGATGGGTCAACGCAGGCATTCCAAAATGAGTTACGCCCCATTTTTTTTTCACTGCATAAGGCATTGCACCGATGACCTGGTTGTTACGGAAAGCAAGGCTCACATCCCAAGGGCCTGTTGCATCGAGCCACCATGGCTGAAGGAACAGGGACTTAATTTTACCCTGCTCAATGAGGGTATTGTATTGTGCCTTTCGTGTTTCGCGATTCATCGGGCTGCCATATTACGAAACTTCCTCAGCCAGTGGATATAAAGAGGATAGTATTGATATAAAATCTCTTCCTGACCATGTGTCGCTTCTTTCCAGGTATAAACACCTCTCAATGCAGGATCTTTTGTTTCCGGTGAGTAACCATTCAGATCTATGGTTTCAATTCCTTCCATTTGAAAATATAATCCATCCTGCCACAGCAAATAATAATGAGCGCGTCCGATGAGTGATGTGTCATTTTGTTCATCCTGATGATCACTTGCATTGACATAGAGCATTGCCCTTTTTTCTTCAGGATCTATGAGCCAGACATGCCCTGCAAGTAGTTTGCCTTCTGAAAAAACACCCGAACAATGTATCCATGGTTTTGAATCAAAATCATTTACTCTGAAACCGCGTAACCCTTTTACCTGCGCTGTTTTTTGAAAGAGCGTTAATATTTCAGGCAAAAGCTCTGTCCCTCGTTTGAGCGTTAGATTTTCTTTTTCAGCACGATTTATTTTATATCTGGTGGATTTTGACCAGCCTTCAACAAAATTTTCATTTTTTAAATTAATAATCATCGTTGGAAATGGAATGCGGATCATTCCGGGTATATTTTTTTTGATTGGTGAAAATAAATGGACCGTTTTCAAAAGAAATTTTGGATTTCTATTGAAATAGGTATAGCTAAACCATTTTCTTTTCTCTGTGATCACGATAATATTTTATTGTAAAAATTTATCCACTCTTTGATGACAATATCTTCTTTAAACCTTGACTCCACCGCAGAGACAATGTTTTCAGGTTTGTATAAATTGTATTTCTGATGCATCTCCATCATTGCATTTGCGAGCGTATCGACATCATTTAATTCAATTAATTCACCTTGCTCTGTTGAATTTATTATAAAGGAAGCGCCATCAGTTTTTGTTGCGATGACAGGTAGTCCACAAGCCTGGGCTTCCATGATTGTTTTTCCGAAAGTCTCTGTTCTACTGGCGGAAATTAATACATGACTTTGACGCATCACCCCAGCCACCTGAGCCTGAGTAATTAAACCAGCCCATGTGATGTCATTTTCAATATTCAGTTGTTGACTGAGTTCAATTAATTCTTGCTGTCCTCTTATCCTGTCAATGAGAATGAGTTGCATATCGACGTCCGGCAATTTTTGTTTGACCACCGCATATGCTTTTAATAAAAGATCAAGACCTTTCACATAAGCTGGTTCACCTACCGAAAGCCATGTGAATTTTTTATACTTCTCAATCAAACTATCCCGGTAGAAAATGGACTGATCATAAAAATTTGGAATAACTTCTATCGGTTTGTTCGTATACTTTGTGAGATAAGATTTCAATCCTGGGCTTACACAAGTGATGCCTGCTGCGGAATTGAAACTATCATGAATAAAAGGCACATGGCGATCGGGAATTTTTCCGGTGATGAATGACGAAACCCTTTCTGTCAAAACAAATGGAATCTTTGTTTTCCGATGCACCGCTGCACAGACCATGCCGGCCATATAGCTCTGCGCATGGAGGATATCTGGTTTTCCTTCTTTTTTAATGTATTGCATTACAGCGGCGACATATTTTCGAATCCACATTTTAAGGAGTAGTGAACTCGCTTTTGGCGGAAACCATTGACTTATCCGTCGGGTAGGAATGCCACTTTCTTTACTGACCGTTATTTCTTTTGTCAGTGGGCCGTTTAGAGAAAATTCTGCGAATAAAATTCGAGCATCTATTCCTTTTTCCTTAAGACCAACGGCCAATTGGTGAAACATACGTCCACCGATTTCATTGGAGCCCTGAGGAAAATACCATGAAGGAATGATGAGGACGCGCATTGACGGATCAGTGATTTGTAGGTAAAAAAGGCAAATATTTATTTCTCACTTTACTGTACGTTGAAAAGACTCGTTCTGTGATGTTGAATCCGATTCCATGATAAAGAAAAGCATAAAAAGGAATTCCAATTTTCTCAGGTGTAAAAGAATGGCCAAAAAAATGTTTACGATAAATTTTCATTGCTTCATTTCGATCCAATCTGTATAGTCCACGAAGTTGACGGAAGATATATTGAAGAAATGCATTTTTCCTGGCCGGTGTATCAAGTTCATGTTGCACAAGATATTCCCATATAAGTTCGCGAAGCTGTATCCCTTCTTTGGCCCTGATGGGTTGAGTCTCCGATGTTATCGAGCCAGAAATCCGTTGACGGACAATCGTCTCTTTAAGATCAACTGTTGAAATCTCATAACCTGATGAAGCCAGTCTGAAAAGCAATTCATATTCCTGGTGGCTTTGATAGGCCGTTGACCACCCACCTAACTTCAGCAATGTTTCCCGATGAAATAGCATGGAGGATGTAGACCCGAGTCCGCTGTTCAACAGGCCCATCCAGACATTATCAGGAAGCCATTTTGACTCTTGTTTAGACCCATCCAAAAATTTGAAGATGTGCGGAGAAACAATGGCTCCATTCCCTGAGGATATTAATTGATGTTTGATTTTCTCAGGCGAAATCAAATCATCGACATCAAGGAACTGAATCCATTCGCCGGAAGCATTTCGTAGTCCTGCATTCCTGGCTTGTGCTGACCCCGGGACAGGCTCATGAATAAATTTGAATTTTATTTTAAGATCAGGCAAAGGATCATATCCAAAGGGAAGGTTAGGCTTATTACAAACCACTATCAATTCCATCGCTTCCAATTGTTGCTCCATTGCAGATTTGACAGCTTCTGCAAGGAAGTCATGTTCGTCGATGTAGGTGATGATGATGGAGGTCAAAATGGAAACTTGCTTTTGATTCTTTTGATGATTATAATAAACCTGTATGGTAAAGTTCGCAAACTAAGTGATACTTTAGTAAAAAGAAAAATAGTGCTTATGCAGACTACACAACACTTTCATTTGAAATCAATTATCAATAAATTCCTATAGTTATATTTGAAGTACGTAATGAAAATAGATCTGATAATTTTAAAACTTTAACATCAACATGCCTAAGTTGATATTATTTATTTTGAGTTATTGGCTGCCATTCTTGGCAATGTCACAGCATACATTTTTTAAGACTTACGACTTCGGCACAGTGGAGTATGGTTACCAAGTGATCAATTATAATAACCGGATTTTTGTTAATTCTGCTACCTGGTGCGGATCAGAATGTTCTTATCTCTCGGAGGTTGATATGAACGGAAATATATTATGGCGAACAGAAATTCCGGATATCGATATTGCCCGAGCTACAATGATCATTGTCAATGACACCATTACTGTATCTGGGAACAATGACCCATATAATACAGTTTTTCTTATGGCCCATTTTACTTTGGACGGGGAGAAAATCAGTGAAACAATTCAAATTGAACATCCTACTGAAAAATTCACAAAGATGTTTCAGCTTACAACTCAATATTTTGGCAATCGCTTTGTGATATGTGGGACTGGAAAGCAAGGTGACGTTCATCGTTCACTGATCTATGTGGTTAATAAGTATGGTCATTTGGATACCCTTATTGCTATTGAACCAGCAAGCCATGAGTCTGCTTTGTGGGACAGTTATATCGATAGCCAAGGACGATTAACTACTTTTCATTGGATCGAGGAAGATAAAGGAGACATTAATTATCGTAAAATTTACAAGTTTAATGAGCAATTTGATACTGTGTGGTCATATTGAACAGAAGACAATTGGCAAAATCTAACAGTTCCACGAGGATGTGAACTGCAGGATGGCCGCACAATACTTTCCTATACTCATCCTGTATGTGGTTTTTCGCTCCATTCTGTTCGTGCGATAAACACTGATAAAACAGTAGATTGGCAATATGATTACCAATGTTATGGATCAAGGACACGTGAAATTCTGAGATTAAGAACGCTTAAAAATGGGGATATCATGGGATGTGGTCAATATTCAGAAATGGAAGATGATCCAAGGATCAGTGATTCTCCATGGTTATTTCGCATGACCTCTTCAGGTAATCTTCTTTGGGAACGTGTATATTTTGAGTATGATTCTACGTGGAGCCAAAATGGAAGTTCACGCATTGGAAACCTGTTCGATTTTATAGAATTAGATAATGGGGACATCATGGCTGTTGGCAATTTCAGGTACAGTGATAATGATATGCTCATCATGCGAGTGGACTCTAATGGTTGTCTCGATGCGGAAGATTGTCATGAAGTGAATATCCTTTCTACGACAAAGGACATCAAACTTTCACAAAGCAAGTTTACAATCTATCCCAATCCGGTATATGAAGAAATAAATATTGAGTTTGGAACAAATCAATATGTATTGAATGTCGAAATACAAGGTATCACTGGCCGTGTTGTGATCTCCGGTTTATTAATAAATGGGCGCGCCCAAATGAGTTTATCTGACCTGAAAGATGGGATGTATGTAATAATTGTCAAGAATCATGGACAGGTAATGGTTTCCGGGAAGTTTGTGAAATTGAGAGAATGACAAGAATTCTTTCAAAATTGTAGCTAGGTATTTGTAGAGAAAATCACTCAACTTCACGTTCTAATTCAGAAGTATATGAGATCCTCTCTCCTCTGTTTTCTCTTTTTCCTCAATTGTCTTGTACTCACAGGTCAGACAGAATCATTTCTCCAGGACATAAAACAAGACAGCGCCCTCGATCTCTATCTGACCCTCAACTGGAAAAGCATAGAAAGACATAAAAAGGATCAAACCTATCTGCCGGCTCAGGTAAAGCTCAGGACGCCTCATGGTGATTCCCTCAATCTGGATTTAAAAGCCAGGACCAGAGGTCACATGCGTTTGGATATCTGCGCCTATCCACCGATCAAACTCAAATTTGATAAAGGCGAATTAGCTAAACATTCTCTTTCATCATTGAATGAAATGGATCTGGTGCATCATTGCCAGGATGGAGATCAGTACAATCAATACTTGCTGCGAGAATACATGTGTTACAAGCTTTATGAGCTCGTTTCTCCTTATCATTTTCATACTCAGTTAGTGCGTTTGCATTATCAGAATCCGGCAGGTGCGGAAGCGCATGAGACGTCATTTGCATTTCTTGTAGAGAATCCGGAAGAGCTTGTAGACAGGCTGCAATCAAAATTGAATAAGAATAAAATCGTCACTTCAACCGCTGTCGAAAAGCTTTCATTTTTGCGAATGAGCTTGTTTCAGTTTATGATCGGCAATACAGACTGGTATGTTCCTACCCGTCATAATATTGAGTTTATCGGTGTACCTGGATTCAAGCTACTTGTGACTGTGCCCTATGATTTTGATTATTCTGGAATAGTAGATACACCTTATGCGGCTTCACATGAAAGTCTAAAGCTGCCTTCAGTAACGATTCGGTATTACCAGGGATGGTGTCAGACAGAAGACGAAGTAAATGAAGCGGTGAAAATATTTGAAGATCAAAAAGAAAAAATATTGAGTATGTGTGATCATATCCAGGGATTCAGTGAGCGATCCAAAAAATATACAAGGGAATATCTTAAGGATTTTTTTGATATCATAGAAAATCCAAGAAAATTGGAGAATCAGATCATCAGACATTGCGATATGTGGCCAACAAAATAGGGCAGAAAGAGTAGAATAGGTAGAATGCTTCGACCTGCCCGACTCATCCTTGTGCTACAGCTCAGCAACCAGGCGGAAGGGGCAGAAGAGGCAGAAGAGGGAAACAAATTTTAAGTTGGTTTTCGATGGCTATTTTTTTTTCTTGCAGTGATGAAGTTTTGTATTCCTGCACACAATCTTTTAATGCGGTTGACAAGTTGTTGTCCTTTTATTTCAGGAATATAATTCAGCCTGATAGCGATATACAATTGTGTCCTGAGTTCACCTGTAGATCCTTTTGAAATATAAAGATGCCTAATAAATGCACGATCGGTATTTAATTCAAAACCTTCGGCGATATTGGAAGGTACGGACACTGAACTGTCAAGCATTTGGTCTTTTAGTTTGAAATCCCTACAATCTTTCATACAGTCATAAATCTCATAACAGATCTGCATAGCTTCCTGCCAGATCCATAGATCTTCAAAAGAGTCATATTCATTTTCCATAAAAGTAAATGTCTCGACTCACCAAAACATGACCATTTTTAAAGAGAAATTTTATCATCGAAGAAAAATTAACATATTTCCTCATTTGCATTTCCTCCTTTTCTGCCCCTTCCCCCCTTTCTACCTCTTCCGCCCCTTCCTCCCGTTCAGCCTGGTTGCTGAGCTGTAGCACAAGGATGAGTCAGGCAGGTGAAGCATTCCGCCTCTTCCGCCTCTTCCGCCTCTTCCGCCCCTTCCTCCCGTTCAGCCTGGTTGCTGAGCTGTAGCACAAGGATGAGTCAGGCAGGTGAAGCATTCCGCCTCTTCCGCCTCTTCCGCCTCTTCCGCCTCTTCCGCCCCTTCTGCCTCTTCCGCCCCTTCTGCCTCTTCCGCCTCTTCTGCCCCTTCTGCCTTTTCCGCCTTTCCATATCTTTACCCCATGCCCAGACCAGACCGAAAGCCAAGAAAGATATTTGAGGGAGTTGATATCATTGATACGGCTGACGAAGGACTAGCCATAGGACGCTGTGAGGACGGGCTTATCATCCAGGTAAGAGGTGCCGTGCCGGGTGACAAAGTCGATGTAGTAGCCCTTGAAAAGCGTAAAGGAATGTACATCACTAAGGTTTCTTCAGTGACTTCCTTTTCACCTGATCGTGTCGAACCTTTCTGCTCTCATTTTGGCGTGTGTGGTGGTTGCAAATGGCAGCATATGGCCTACGAGGCACAGTTGCGCTTCAAAGAAAAAAAAGTACACGATGCGTTTCAGCGTATCGGCGGACTGGATACTTCATTGATAAAACCGATCATCAAAGCTCCTTCACAAACTTATTATCGCAATAAGCTTGAATTCACAGCAACGGACCGAAGATGGCTGACGGAAGAAGAACTTAGTCACCAGGATGAGATATTCAATAAAAATGGAATCGGATTTCATCTCGTTGGTGCTTTTGACAAAGTCCTTGATATTGACCATTGTTATCTGCAGGCCGATCCGTCAAATGAGATCAGGCACTTTGTAAAAAATATTTGTATTGAACATAACTGGCCATTCCAGAGCCTTCGGAATAAAAGCGGTTTTATTCGCAATATTATCGTGCGCAATAATCTCGCCGGTGATGTCATGGTGGTGCTGGTCGTAGGAGAAGATGAGAAAGAAAGAATCACCATATTAGTCAATGGTTTAAAAAGTAATTTTCCGCAGATTGTTTCGATATACTCTTGCTTCAACCACAAAGTAAATGACTCCCTGCACGATCTGACTCTGGTGCACGAATATGGAGAAACAGGATTGATCGAACAATTGGGAAATACAAAATTTAAAATTGGTCCAAAATCATTTTTTCAGACAAATAGTGCGCAGGCTTTTAATCTTTACAGCCTTGCAAAAGAGATGGCTGCATTACAACCGGATGATAATCTCTACGATCTTTATTGTGGTGTGGGCAGCCTTGGTATTTTCATGGCCGATCAATGTAGACAGGTCGTCGGAATCGAACAAATCAATGAAGCGATCGTTGATGCCCATGCCAATGCTGAACTCAATGGATTTACAAATACACATTTCGTGACAGGTCAGGTAGAAATGATTCTGGAACCGGGTTTTATAGCGAAGTACGGAAAACCAGATGTTATCATAACAGATCCGCCGCGAATGGGGATGCATCCAAATGTCATTCCTCACCTCCTGGCAGCTTCTCCGGATCGCATCGTGTATGTTAGTTGTAATCCGGCTACACAAGCAAGAGATATAAAAATGTTGAGTGATGATTACGATTTAGTTTCAGCCATCCCTGTCGATATGTTCCCTCATACGCATCACATCGAATGTGTTGCATTACTCAGACACAAATGACACAACCATCAGATTCATTTATAGAAAAATTTGCCGTTGATGTCAAATTCTATCATGCACTGATGACTGAGGCATTTGATGGGGTCATCAATGAAGGAGTCTCAAAGTATCCGGTTTTTATTTTTCATATACAGGAAGTGACAGTCGGAATACTCATCGCTGACAGACATGAGATCATAGGAGATTGGTCAGTGAATATTTCAACGCTTGAAGAGTTTTACATCAAAGGCCTTGTGACGATTGAACAGGTGGATGAAATAAAAGCTAAAATCACAGGAGCGCGTCCTCAATATTGCTGTCTTGTGCTAACGGAAGAAAAAGGAAATATGATTTTTATTCCGAGATAATCACTAGTACTTATGATATCGCCCCGATGGGGCTTTGGAGATTTTTGTATTGCTGTTGTTTTACAGATATATCGCTCCGATGGAGCTCTTTATTTTCCATTACCTTCATTATATAAAAGACATCGATCAGATTGAAGAATTCACTTTTATTTACATCCGCAAAATGAAGTCACAGTTAGGAGTCGTCGGCCTGGGTATTATGGGCACAGGTTTGAGCAGAAACCTGGGGAGAAATGGCTATACATTGTCTTTATACAACAGGCATCTCGAAGGTGTTGAAGAGCGTGTAGCTGAACGGGCCATTGATTCTTATGATGAGCTTAAGAGCGCCCGGGGTTTTGATGATCTGACTTCATTTGTGGATAGCCTGAATACACCACGTATCATTATTCTGATGGTCAATGCAGGCGCCGCGACGGGTGAAATGATCAGTTCATTGGTGCCCTTGATGAGCAAAGGGGATGTGCTGATGGATGGAGGCAATGCACATTATCTGGATACGGTCGAACGTGAAAATATATTGAGGCATATAGGCATTCATTATCTGGGATGCGGTATATCAGGTGGCGTGGAAGGTGCTTTAAATGGCCCATCGATCATGCCGGGAGGAAGCCGGGAAGGTTACGAAATTGTTGCGCCCATTTTGAAAAGTATTGCTGCCTTAGATCTGAATGGTGAACCATGCTGCGCATATATCGGACCTGGTGGCGCAGGCCATTTTGCTAAAATGGTTCACAACGGAATTGAGTATGCTGAAATGCAATTATTGTCTGAAGTCTATTCTGTGTTAAGATGGGCTGTGGGACTGACACCTGGTCATATAGCGGAAGTACTCAAAGGATGGACAAATACGGAAGCGGCAAGTTATCTTGTCGATATCACCCTCAATATATTGCGTGAAAAAGAAGGAGATCAATGGGTCATTGATACCATTCTCGATAGTGCAGGCAACAAAGGGACCGGTGCATGGGCAGTGCAGGCTGCAGCTTTATTTGGTGTCCCGGCGATGATGATCACTGCGGCGCTTCATGCACGATATTTATCAGGCCAACGCCACATCAGGATTCATCTTGACGATATCACCAGGAAACAAACCAAAAAAGATGCATCACTCGGCACGACCGATCTGTTTAATGCTTACCAGTTGTCCCGCCTGATCAATTATCATGAAGGTTTTGCGATCATACGGGCAGCTTCAGCACAATATGGGTGGGATATCAATCTCTCGCAGTTATCCGCTGTATGGACCAATGGATGCATTATCCGGTCCGCGATGATGAATCAGTTTACATCACTATGGGCCACATGGAATGATGAACTCATTTTACATCCCTATATCAAAGGAATCATCACGTCAGGATGGTCTGGCCTACGCAGGATCAATCATGTAGCTTCTGCGGAAACGCTTTTTACCCCTTGCCTTGTAGCGGCCTCACAATACATTTCAGGGGCTTCTCTTCGTTATCCGTCTGCAAATCTCATCCAGGCGCAGCGTGATTATTTCGGATTTCATGGGTATAAAAAGATAGGTGACCGTTCAGACACGATTTACCATTTTCCCTGGAAAAAGGACTAATCCGGTACTTCGGGTTAATTTTGCAGTCTAGTATACAACCTTGGTATGGAAAATTTAATGCATCAGGTTATGCCTGAGGTCACAATAGATATAAATGTTCGTAACGTGTGGAAGGAACGGGCTCTTTTTCTGTTCAATTTTCTGAAAAATCCGATTCGAAACGCATCTGTTGTCCCCAGTTCCAAGATAGCCAGCGGAGCTATGATGGAAGGAATCGATTGGAATAAAGTCAACACAATAGTTGAACTCGGACCGGGTAGCGGAACCTTCACCAGGGAAATCCTTGCAAGGTGCAAACCTGATGCAAAAGTTGTCCTTTTCGAACTTGAAAACTCCTATGTAGAATTATTACGGAAAAAATTTGGAGATCGTGTTCAGGTCATTCATGCCAGTGCGCATTTGTTTGAAGACATTCTCAAAGAAATGAAATTGCCTAAAGCAGATCTTATCATTTCCGGTTTGCCTTTTTTAGGAAAAAATCTCAATCAATTGATTTTTGATTCGATACAGCATCAGACTGATAAAGGAGCTATTTTCAGATTCTTTACCTACATGCCACCGATCATGAAAATGGTTTATAAAGGAATTAATTTACGTAAGGTGGCTTTTGTCATGAAGAATATTCCACCGATGTGGGTCTACGGCATCAATTGAGTTGATCCAGCATGAGTATACTGAAGCCAGTAGCTACTTCATCCCGATCCAGAAATAATTTTGCGACATAATGCAGGGCGGTGTATTTATTTTTTTGTGCCATTGCTGCATTAACTTCAGGCAACTCTTTGATGGCATCAATTTCTTCTTTTGTTGGAAGACTGACCCTGCCTGCTAATTTTCCAAGATCATTGCCTGTCAGAATAAGGCTATTTTTTATAGATGATGGAAGATTGTCATAACCAATCGTGACAGGTAGAAATTCCTGTACGATGGTGTGAATAGCCTGACCGCTGCATCTTACATAATATGCTCTCCCCATACGACCCATCAGATCCATTTTGTGCGGATCAATCCTGTTTCGTTCACCGAGTACATCTTTCGAAATATGCATTCGTACGATTTCACAGATGATGAGATGACCTGCACCACCTTTATCGCCGAGCGTGATGATGTCTTTCACTTTGCATTCCATTTGTGATGGCGATTCTGCAACACGTGGAGGAGCTACAAGATCAGACGGAACAGGAGTCAGTCCTGTTTTTACAAATTCACTTACACCCTTTGGAAAATCAACCGAAGCCACAGCCATTTGTCTGACCATAGCATAATTGACAGCATTGATCACACACTCACCAGATATACGGATATTGTCAAGTGTGTCTTTTGTTGTGTTATTACTCCCTCTGCGGTTGCTTGAAAAAACAACAATGGGCGGATTGGAACTGAAGGCATTGAAAAAACTATAGGGCGCAAGATTTTGTCTTCCTTCTTCATCTATTGTGCTCACAAAAGCTATTGGCCTAGGCGCCACACTGCCTAGAATAAATTGATGCAGATCTTTCTGTACAACATCATGCGGATCAATCGTGAGCATTTCCATTTCTTCCATTTTTCATGCAAGGTATTATATGCCATGCCCCTTGTTCCCTGCTCCCTGCTTTTTTTTAATCATTTTTGCACTAAATCTGTTAGGGTACCACATGAAGAGTATGATTTGGACGATAGGTATTAGCTTATTGTTAATTGCCGGGTATTATGTGGGCCGCTCTTATTATCTGAAGCCCAGGCTGGTACAGGGGCAAACGGCAATTGAGTTCGTGGACAAACTGCGGGATGGAACTAGTTTTTCATTGGCTGATCTGAAAGGAAGGTATGTATTGCTGGATTTTTGGGGAACCTGGTGTGGTCCATGTCTTCAATCACATCCTGCACTGGTAGAATTGTATAAAAATTTTCATGGGAAAACGTTTAAGGACGGGAGTGATTTTGAAATGGTGAGTGTGGCTGTAGAAAACAACGATCGAAGCTGGCAAGCAATAATTGAACAAGATCAATTGAACTGGCCATACCATTTTTTAGCCTTGAATTTGTTTAATTCCCCGATCGTTAAAGCCTATGGGGTAAAACAACTGCCGACTACGTTTCTGATCAATCCTGAGGGCCTCATCATCGGTGTTGATCTCCCTATGCGTCAAATAGTCAAGCTATTACAATCAAAATTGAAAGAATCTGTTGGCGGAAAAAATGATTAAAATCCTGTCTTTTCAGGTGGGAATCTGCCTCATAGAACGATAATCCTGACTTCTGCTGTCAAATTGGCACAATTAAGGCATATGGCAGTACTTTTGCGCTTTATGACCATTCACTAAAATTCTGGGCAAAAAGCCTGTTTTAATAACTAGATAATGACTACAGAACATTCAAATCATCACAAAAAGCATCATAAGCATCCTGCAGAAAATCCGGAGGATGAGAAGCTATTTGATTTCAATAAGTCCTTCAGTGACGATCCTGAAGACTCAGGTACAAATGAAGATGTGTCAGATGGTGCGATTGTTGTCCTTGAGGCTACCGTAGCAGAATTGAAAGAAAAAAATCTTCGTCTGCTGGCTGAATTTGAAAATTATAAGAAGAGGACTATGCGTGAACGACTGGAGCTGCTTAATTCCGCTTCAAAGGATTTGATTGTTTCTCTTCTTCCGGTTCTGGATGATTTTGAAAGAGCTAAAAAGCACGCAGAAGAATCTTCGGATGAGCACTTCAGCGAAGGCGTGCGTTTAGTGTACAATCGTCTCAACAATATTCTCCAGTCTTCAGGTTTAAAGTCAATGGAGAGTCAGGGGGAAATATTTGACGCAGAATTACATGAAGCGATAACAGAAGTGCCTGCTCCGAATGAAAGTATGAAAGGAAAAATTATTGATGTTATTGAAAAAGGATACTTGCTGAACGATAAAATCATTCGTCACGCGAAGGTTGTCGTCGGTAAATAAAAAGAATTTATGAGCAAACGTGACTATTACGAAATACTTGAAGTTTCAAAAGATGCAGATGAGATAGTGATCAAAAAATCCTATCGGAAGATCGCCATGAAATTTCATCCTGATCGCAATCCGGATAATAAAGCTGCAGAAGAAAAATTTAAAGAAGCTGCTGAAGCCTATGAGGTCCTGAGTGATCCAGACAGTCGTGCCCGGTATGACCGATTTGGACATGCAGGCATGAATGGACAAAGTGGTTTTCAGACGGCAGATGGCATGACGATGGATGATATCTTTAGCCAGTTTGGTGATGTATTTTCAGACAGCCCATTTGAATCCTTCTTTGGTAATCGTTCTCAACAACGGAGTACAGGACAGAAAGGAAGTAATCTTCGCATCAAACTGACACTCACACTTGAAGAAGTGGAAGGTGGCGTAAAGAAAACCATCAAGGTCAAAAAAAGAATAAAGTGTACTACATGTAAAGGCAGTGGTGCAAAAGATGGTGCTGTCAAGAATTGTCAGACCTGCGGAGGTGCAGGTGTCGTCAGACAAGTGAGAAGTACATTCCTGGGTCAGATGCAGACGACAACACAATGTCCGACATGTCATGGAACAGGGTCTATTGTCGTAGAACCATGCCCTAAATGTCGCGGAGAAGGGCGCACGATTGAAGAAGAAACGATCGATATTGATATCCCGGCTGGTGTGGAGGATGGTATGCAGCTATCAATGCGTGGCAAAGGAAATGCAGGTATCAAAGGTGGACCGGCTGGAGATCTGCTGATCGCTATCGAAGTAAAGCCTCATGCTGATCTGAAGCGTGATGGTAATAATCTTGTATACGAATTGCACATCAGTTTTCCAGATGCAGCCATTGGAACTTCTGTTGATATCCCTACACTAAGTGGACCGGTAAAAATTAAAATTCCACCTGGAACAACGAGCGGAAAAATATTCAGACTGAATGGAAAAGGACTACCTTCTGTCCAGGCATATGGGAAAGGCGACCAACTGATCTATGTCAATATATGGACTCCTCGAAAACTATCTGACGACGAAAAGCATATCCTGGAGAAACTACAATTGTCTCCAAATTTCAAACCACAGCCAAGCAAGACAGAGAAAGGATTTTTTGAGCGGATGAAAGAATTTTTTAATTGATCAGGTTTCTCGCTATTGGACTTCTGTTGCTGGTGAGTTTGTCTTCCTGCAAAAAAGATATACTGGCGCATGCTAAATGGGACTTCCATGATCATGGTTGGATCATAGGGGACAATAAGATGATGAACATTACAGCTTCTGATACGACGCAGGCCTATCTCATGGACATAGTAATCGAACACAAGGCCTCCTATAAATATCAAAATCTGTACATCAGATTATTAACAACTTTTCCTTCCGGGAAAAAAATAAGTTCTGTTACTTCTCTCGAATTGGCAAATCCGGACGGCTCATGGACAGGAAAATGCAGCAGTAAAATATGTAAGGTGACACTTCCTTTGCAACGTGGTTTTACTTTTCCTGAAATAGGAGAATATCAATTGACCATTGAACCCTTTATGCGCATGGATACGATCGATGGTATAAAACGAATGTCGCTCACATGTCGCAAACGCGCAAAATAAAATCATCCCAGGATGACCATACGATCAGGATCTTCCCTCATTGGGTAGCGAGGATGAATCAATTGGGAGCAGAGGGAATTCCGTTTCTTTTTATTCTCGATTTTGATCTTACATCGCCTCTTGTCCTCACCTTTAATGAGGCAACTGAGAGGGGAATACAATTTGAGATCAACAAAGGAATTTTTTTTAATAAAAATTTATCAGCCCCCAAACAGCAAATTTCACTTCGGGCATTTCCAATCCACATTGATGTATATCGTCAGGGATTTGAAAAAGTAAAAAAAGCAATACAGGCCGGTGACACCTATTTGCTTAACTTATGTTATGCCACCCGACTGGAGGGGATCCAATCTCTGGAGGAATTGTTTGAAACTGCTAACGCACCATACAAATTACTAGTCCCTGAAAAGTTTGTTTTATTTTCTCCCGAACAGTTTGTTGAAATAAAGGATGGTCTGATCCGCACCTTCCCGATGAAGGGAACTATTGATGCAGCTCTTCCGGAAGCGAAAGAAATTCTACTGGCTGATATTAAAGAACAGGAAGAGCATGCTACAGTGGTAGATCTTTTACGAAATGATCTGAGCATTGTAGCTAAGCAAGTTGAAGTGGTTCGGTACAGGTACATCAGCGAGATAAAGACATCCGGTAAGGCCTTATTACAATGCAGTTCAGAAATCATTGGCCGGTTACCACATGATTATTTGCAAAAGCTCGGCAGTATATTCTATTCGCTATTACCGGCAGGTTCTGTGACGGGTGCGCCAAAGAAAAGAACAGTAGAGCTCATACATGAGATCGAACCCGAAGCACGCGGATATTATACAGGCGTATTTGGTGTCTTCGATGGCGTAAATCTGGATAGTGGAGTGATGATCCGTATGATTGAACAGCGGCCTGAAGGATATTATTACCGGAGTGGTGGAGGGATTACATATCGGAGTGAGATAATGCAGGAGTATCAGGAGATGATCGATAAAGTGTATGTGCCTGTTTGATTCCGCATCATTAGCAAATTTCAAGTTCCTAGAATAAAGTTTAATTTATCACTCAGGCCGTGCGCATCTGACTTGGAGACCTGTTACTTCGTCATCCACACTTTCCTTTCGTCATCCAATAGCCGGATACTGTGATCCGCTAATTCCACATTTGTAAATTTAGTGAATTCATGAAAATTTGCCAGGCATTAAAGTGACTTTAATGCCGACCATTGGATCTCTTTTTCTATTTCATCAGAAACCATGAGGAAAGGAAGTGATGAAACATTTTCAATTTTAAAAAATATAGTATGCAAAAATTTATTCCCTATATTTTTCTCACTATAATAAATATTCAAATCCAGGGAAAGATTTATTCTCAAAATGTAGGCATTGGCACCCTGACACCATCGGGAAAATTGAATATCAAAGGAGCACTGGACATTTCTCAATTTGTCATTGATGCCAATAGTACACAGAGTAATATAAATCCGTTAATCAAATTGCGAGATAACAATGGGAATGATCTGATGTGGATACACTCTGATAATCCCTCAAATACATTTGTCGGGCTCCATGCAGGCAGAGTAAATACTATTGAGAGCGGGGCATTCGATAACACGTTTATCGGAAGCAACGCCGGATACTCAAATACCACGGGTAATCACAATACAGCATTGGGATCTCATGCATTGTTTTTGAATACTGTCAGAAACGGAATTGTTGCCATTGGTGATTCCGCTTTGTACAATAATGGAACAGATGTCACTGAAGAGTATGAAGCTGTTAATAACACAGCCGTTGGCTCAAGGGCTTTGTATTCAAATACAACCGGGTTTGCAAATTCTGCTTCCGGATACTTTGCGCTCACTTCGAACACAATTGGAGGTTATAACACCGCCGGTGGCGCATTCGCCCTTTTGAGCAATATCAGCGGTAACTACAATACGGCAACAGGTGTTTATGCTCTTCAAAATAATACGTCAGGAATCTCGAATACCGCAGTAGGCGCGTATGCAATGTATTCTAATACAATGGGAATTTCCAATTCGGCACTGGGGACCGATGCACTTTATGCAAATGCCACAGGATATGAGAATGTTGCCTTTGGAAATATCGCCCTCTCAAATAACGTGATTGACAACACGAACACCGCTGTCGGGTATGCGGCGATTTACAGCAACACCGCGGCAAGTGAGAATACAGCAGTTGGTACCAAGGCTTTGCTTAACCAATCCTTCAATCCCGGGTCAGCCTGGGTCAGCGACAATGTGGCCGTTGGCTTTGAGGCTCTGATGTCAAATCAACCAACAACAACATCGAATGGAATAAGCAACACGGCCGTTGGAGCTTATGCCCTTACTGCAAGCACCACAGGATTGGAAAATACAGGCGTCGGTATGACAGCATTGTATTCGAATATCTCCGGAAGCGAGAATACCGCCACAGGCCGACAATCGATGTTTTACAACACTTCCGGCAATTACAATACGGCAACCGGTTATAAGGCACTAAGAAGTAATTCAACAGGAGAATACAATACAGCCAATGGAGCTTTTGCACTCCATGACTCCGGCGGAACTGGAAATACTGGCATAGGATATTACGCACTTTATTTAAATAATACCGGATCCTACAATACCGCCCTTGGATACAATGCCAATCCATCAGTTGGCACGCTTACTAATGCAACCGTCATTGGAGACTTTGCTACCGTCAATGCCAGCAACAAAGTTCGCATTGGTAGTTCATCTGTAACGGTGATAGAAGGACAAGTGGCGTATTCCTGGCCATCTGACGGACGGTTTAAAGAGAATATTAAAGATGATGTCAGCGGATTGGACTTTATCATGAAGCTTAAACCGGTATCCTTCAATTTCAATCGACTTAAATATGCGCAGTTCATCCATCAATTTCTCACCCCCGAAAGTGAGAAAGAATTAGTCAGTGATTCTCAAAGTCGCTCAGTCGGGTTCATTGCTCAGGACGTGGAAAAAATAATTCAACAGACCGGATTTACATCTTTTGATGCTGTACATCCACCGACCAATGAAACGGATAATTACAGCATCGGCTATGCAGAGTTTGTGGTGCCCTTGGTAAAGGCAACGCAGGAACTGAATACGCGATTGAACGCTGAAGTGAGCCGCTTGCAATCTGAAAATGAAAAACTTGAACAACGATTGGAAAAGATAGAAGCAATGATCAGTGCAGGAGAAGCCTGTCCTGCCAAAGGCTTATCAGGTCATTGAAAAAATACAAATCGTCAAAAAATCAATCTAAATTCTTTCGTAATGAAAATGATACACTTTCACAGCATCACTCTTCTGTTCTTGCTAGGCAATATCTTTTTGCCCGCAGCATCTCTCTTCGGTCAGGTTCCACAAGGCTTAAATTATCAGGCCGTCGCACGCAACAGTTCAGGTGTTATTCTTTCCAATCAAACCATCGGTTTACGATTTACAATCACGAAAGGCAATGGAGGTTCAGTTTTGTACCAGGAGACATTTAGTACCTCGACTAATCAATTTGGGTTAGTGACTTTAACTATCGGAAAGGGAACACCGGTGTCTGGCACATTTTCTTCCATCGATTGGGCTTCAGTCACGCCATGGTTGAAAGTGGAAATGGATCAGAGCGGAGGCACTGCTTATACAACCATGGGAGAATCCCCTTTGCAAAGTGTCCCTTATGCTTTATTTGCAGCAAGTGGTGATCCTGGTCCAGAAGGAGCGCAAGGAATTCAAGGAGAAAACGGTGAACCTGGCCCGCAAGGGGATCAAGGCCCAACAGGACCACAGGGCCCGCCGGGATTATTATCCAACGGAAATGCATCCGGTAATACGCCATACTGGAATGGGTCTGCCTGGATAATCAACAATAGTAACATTTATAATAATGGAAGCAATGTTGGGATCGGGACATCATCTCCAGGAGCCAAACTGGAGGTTAATGGACAAGTGAAAGTTACTGGCGGAATACCAGGAAGTGGAAAGGTGCTTACCTCTGATGCCGCTGGCCTCGCCACATGGCAAACTCCCGGATCTGGAATGGGCGGGAGTGGTACATCTAATTATGTACCCAAATTCACAGCATCCAATGCCCTTGGCAATTCCCAGCTGTATGATGATGGAACCTATATTGGGATCGGAACCAGTGCACCGATTTCAAAACTTTCATTATATACCCCCTATAATACAGATGGATACACGCATACAAGCGAAGGGGGAATAGTGATGACCGAGCGCGTTGGTGGAGTTTCAGCTTCTATTGGTACGACTTCAAATCATGCATTCAGGATTTTGGCCAACAACAATCCCGTTATTAACATAGATCCTTCAGGCCATGTTGGAATAAATTCAATAGCACCGGGAAATTATGCATTAAAAGTAAGCCATTCAAATTATGGTTTAGATATTGAAAACACAGTTGAAGGGGGTGATTGGGAATTGTATTCGAGTGAGATCCTTTACTTATACCACAATAACGTTGTCAAAGGAACTTTTAGCGGCGTTTCCGGTGCTTACACAGCAATTTCGGACGAACGTTTAAAGACCAATATTAAACCTATGAGTTCCATGCTGGAAAAGATTAGTCAACTCAAGCCTTCTACCTATCAATTCAAAAACGTCGAAGATAAACAATCGTATAATGGATTTATCGCCCAGGAAGTCATGCAACTATTTCCCAGCCTGGTCATACACAATGTTAATCCCGAACGGAAGCTTGATGTGTATACCATGGACTACAGCGGTTTTGGTGTCATCGCCATTAAAGGCATCCAGGAACTGCAAGCCATTATTGAGCAACAACAAGATAAGATGACCACAAATGAAGAAAACTATCAAGTAAAAATTTCAGCACTTGAGCAACGATTGGTAAAATTAGAAGCGCTGCTCGGTTCCACTGAATTTCCATCATCCAATCATTAAGTCTAAATTCTATTTTGAATGAAAAATAAACTTCCATCTCAATTTTACCTCCTGTTGATTTTCTTTTTATCAATAGCCGGTATTTCAGCTCAACAGCTTTCACCATTTGTGACCTCCACAACCGGTGGATTCTACACGAATACTTCCGGTATGCTCAGTTTTACCGCAGGAGAAATGAGTGCGATCGAAACCTTCTCTTCTTCCACCAATATATTGACACAAGGTTTCCAGCAAGTTTGGGAGCTGGGTACGTCCATTGATGAAAATCAATCTACTCCATTCACATTTTCTATTTATCCCAATCCTTCAGATGGCCATTTCAACCTGGTAACTGAAAACAAGCAGAATGCTCATGTGGATGTACGAATAATCGACCTGCTGGGAAGGGAAGTTCAGCACTTGTTTTTTGAACATGAAAGTGATCTGCATCTACAATCTATAGATCTGTCTGATATAGCACCGGGCATGTATCTCATGACCATCATGGTGCAAGAGAGGCCTGCCATATCACGGGCTTTTCATGTCATTGAAAAAATTCAAATCGTCAAATAATAAATCTAAATTCTTTAGCAATGAAAATGATACACTTTCACAGAATTACTTTCCTGCTTTTGGTTGGCAATTTCTTTTTGTCCACAGTATCTCTCTTTGGTCAGGTTCCGCAAGGATTAAATTATCAGGCTGTAGCTCGCGACAATAGTGGGACCATACTGCAAAATCAACACATCAGTGTGCGCTTCACCATTACCAATGACCAGGCAGGAGCTGTGCAGTATCAGGAAATTCAAAATGCAACGACCAACGAATTTGGATTATTCTCTCTGATCGTTGGAAGAGGAATTCCGATAACAGGAACATTTTCCGACATTGATTGGAAGACTATCGTGCCGTGGCTGCAAGTCGATATGGATATGAATGGCGGTACATCTTATGTCACCATGGGGACATCTCCATTACAAAGTGTACCCTATGCGTTGTATGCAGCCAGTGGTAACCAGGGACCATCGGGTCCTCAGGGAGAAAAAGGGGATACCGGTACAACCGGACCACAAGGACTTATTGGTCCGATTGGACCTACAGGACCACAGGGTCCCCCCGGATTATTATCCGATGGAAACTCAGCGGGCAATACACCTTACTGGAATGGTACATCGTGGAAAGTCAATAGCAGTAATATTTACAACAACGGTGGAAATGTAGGAATTAACACTAATATTCCTCTGGGCAAATTCCACATTGTAGGTTCTGATAATACATCGCAGCTCATCATTGATGCTAATAGCACACAGGATAACGCCCACCCTTTTATAAAACTTAGAAACAATTTAGGCCAGGATCTGATGTGGATTCATTCAGATAATTACTCGAATTGCTTCATTGGAGTAGAGGCAGGAAAAGGTAATAGCATTTCTGAAGGCCTGGGAACAGCAAATACGTTCATTGGATCTGCAGCAGGTTCTCAGAATACAATAGGAATCAATAATACTGCTGTCGGGGAATCAGCATTATATCATAATACAAAAGGACCATCGAACACTGCTATTGGTGCTGGTGCACTTTATCATAATTCTATAGGATCAAGTAATATTGCTATCGGAGAGAATTCCCTTGAGGGGAATTCAACAGGAAGCGAAAGTGTAGCTATAGGTACTGATGCATTATTACTCCAGGATTTCAATAATAATGACACTGTCTGGAAAAGCGGTAATGTCGCCATAGGTTACTCTTCCATGCAATATAATCGACCTACTTCCAAAAGCAATGGAATCAACAATACAGCAATAGGTAATTATAGTTTATTTTATAATGCAATCGGATCAAAAAATACCGCCATTGGATATAGCGCCCTTCATGAGAATACCGAAGGGGTGGCCAATACAGCAGAAGGGTATTATGCCCTTTATTCAAATACGACCGGGGTTAATAATACTGCAGCCGGAATTGAAGCACTGACTGCAAACACTACAGGCCTGGAAAATACTGCTACTGGCTCGTCTGCCCTCTATTCAAACATTTCCGGAAGTGAAAATAGCGCCACCGGCAGGCAGGCATTATTTTATAATTCAACTGGCAATTATAATACAGCTAATGGTTTCAAAGCGCTTAGAAGCAATACCACAGGAGAATACAATACGGCCAATGGAGCTTTTGCACTACATGATTCCGGTGGCACCGGAAATACCGGCATAGGATATTACGCTCTTTATTTAAACAATACCGGAACCTACAATACCGCCCTTGGATACAATGCCAATCCATCAGTGGGCACGCTTACCAATGCAACCGCCATTGGAGACTTTGCCACTGTCAATGCCAGCAACAAAGTTCGCATTGGTAGTGCATCTGTAACTGTAATTGAAGGACAGGTGGCGTATTCCTGGCCATCTGACGGACGATTTAAAGAGAATATTAAGGACGATGTCAGCGGATTGGACTTTATCATGAAGCTTAAACCTGTATCCTTCAATTTCAATCGACTTAAATATGCGCAGTTCATCCATCAATTTCTCACCCCTGATAGAGAGGAAGAACTAGTCCATGATTCTCAAAGTCGCTCAGTCGGGTTCATTGCTCAGGACGTGGAAAAAACAATTCAACAGACAGGATTTTCATCCTTTGATGCCGTACATCCTCCAACCAATGAAACGGATAATTATAGCCTGGGATACGCAGAGTTTGTCGTGCCTCTCGTAAAGGCTGTGCAGGAACAACAGACGATCATTGAAAACCAACAACATCAAATAGATGTATTGATCAAAAGGATAGAAGTTTTGGAAAAGAAATAATTAATTCAAAACAAGGATTGTATACTTTCATTATGATTAACTTTAATGTATGCGCTTTATTTTTCTTTTTGCTATCCTGTATTGGAATTGCCAATCTATCGCGCAGCTTAATAACAAGTATTCCTTTAGACATATTGATCAGACAGATGGGCTTCTCCATACAACCGTACGGGGAATCGGACAAGACGCCTCAGGATTTATCTGGATCCTCACTTTGAATGGTCTCCAACGATATGACGGATCAAGATTTGTCAATTATCCGGAGATCACCAATAATGCCTCATTTGGAATTTTCCACGACGGCGAACTTTACATCGATACCCTAAAAAATGAAATATGGGTGATGAATGGAAATGAGATCCAGAGATTAAATCTTGCAGACAATTCCAAGATCACGATCCCATTGAAAGAAGTTCTGGAAAAGGATTCGATACGCAAGGCAATAACATACGAGGATGAAAATATGAACTATTGGCAATTGAATGAAAAAGGTGTGATCAGATATGATAAAGATTCTTCAACTATCATCGGTTCCTATTTTAATATCAATCCCGGTCAGGATCACCGCAATTCTTATATCATCCGGGACACGTCTTCAGATATTTATTGGTTGCATAATTTCAGGGAGTTACTTATTGCCGATCCTAAAACAAAAAAAATACAATCATCATCTGATCAGCATCCGGATCATCCATTATTAAAGCAAATCCGGGATCAATTTGGAAAAACCAACAAAATCAGATTTATGATGATGGACAGTTATCATAATCTATGGATATCAACCTGGACTCAATATTTACTTCGGTACAATATGGAGGACAATATTTTGAAAATTTATTCTCTCAAAGACGTCAGGAAAAAACAAGAGAGAGATGGGAAGGCCGACCTTACTTTACTTGTGCAGGCCATGCTTGAAGACAGGCAAAAAAATCTCTGGTTCGCCACGGATTATATGGGGCTCTTACTGTATAACCGGGAAAAGGATGATTTTGACTATAGCACAGCAGACGAAAAAATCACAGATGGCCTTAGATATAGTTTCAGCATCTACACGATTTTTCAGGACCGGGATGATAATATCTGGCTTGGGACAGACAGGGGTATCAGCATTTTTAATCCGTACAAGAATTATTTTCAGACCATTCGCCACATTGAAGGCACCCGGGCCTCATTGCCCAAATATGATATAAATGATGTCATTGAAACGCCTCAGAATGAAATCCTGGTGGCTACCTGGGGCGGTGGTATTTCTATATATGATCATGCGTTGAATTTTGTACGCAATGTCGAATTTACGGGACCGAATGAATACAACCTGGTCTGGAGTTTTGTTCAGAATGATGACGGCATGATCTGGGCAGGAACGCAACAAGGCTATATTCATAAGTATGATCCGGTGAAACATACATGGGAGACCATACAGCCTCCGGAGATTGCCCATTCCACCATTACCATGATGACAAAAGATCACAAGGGGAATATTTTGATGGGATTGAATAATGGGAAGGTCGCCGTGTGGAATAAAGAAGAGAAATCATTTTATGCATTTGGAAATGATGTTTCGTCTTTACCATTAAATTATACTGCCGTTGTCAATATTTTTGTTGACAAATCTAATCGATGCTGGGTGGCCACGGCAACCGGCTTATTCGAATTTGATATTCAGCAGCGAATATATACACATGAATATCGACCAGATAGTACCGGTACATCCATTGGCTTTTCCATTGAAGGAATAGAAGAATATAATGATTCTATTCTTGCCATTGCTACCAATTACGGAGGCTTGTACTTATTCAATTTAAATACGTATACATTTTCACGATTTTCGATTAGCAATCCATTTAATCTTGCTTCTGTTTACGCAGTAAAAAAAGACCGACATAATAATTTATGGTTTACAACAAATTATAGTTTACATAAAATTAATGAACATTCCGGGCAAGCTGTTATTTACAATGTGAATCACTCCATGATGAATGCAGCATTTGGCTCTTGTCGTTTTTACGAATTAAATGATGGCCGATGGTTGACCTCTACGCCGGCGGAAATCATTTGTTTTGATCCTGAGCAAATAAGTCATGATCACGATGAGCAATTTGAAGTTGAAATAAGCCGGTTTAAAGTATTTGATCACCCCATTTATATAGATTCTTTTATTGAAAGACAGAAACCAGTCATTCTGCCATATGACAAAAATTTCATTTCGGTCGAATTCTCAGCTTTGGACTTTTCAGATTTGAAACAGATAAACTATTTCTATCGCCTTTCAGGAGTTGATAAAAACTGGATTCCTTCCTACACTAAAAATTTTGCTGATTATACTGACCTGAAGCCGGGAAAATATCTTTTCGAAGTAAAGGCAGATAATGGAACTGTCCAATCTGCCATTAGCACCCTTCCCATCATCATTACACCTCCCTGGTGGGGCACGCTGTGGTTCAGGATCCTAACCGTGTTGACATTGGTAACCTTTATTTATTGGATCATCAGAAATAGATTGTCAATGATCCGGAAAGAATCCGAATTAAAACAGCAGATCGTCCAGACAGAAATGATGGCGCTACGTTCTCAAATGAACCCTCATTTTATTTTTAATTGCATCAACAGTATCGATGCCATGATCCAAAGCAATGATAAATACCGCGCTACGATGTACCTGAATAAATTCGCCAAACTTATCCGGAATGTACTGGACAGCTCGAAGCAAAACAAAGTTCCCCTTTCCAAAGATATCGAAACACTTCAGCTCTATGTAGATCTTGAATTATTTCGCCACCAGGCTAAATTTACAGCCTCGATTGAGGTGGAAGAAGAACTAATGCAAAATGATTATAAAGTTCCGCCTCTTATAATTCAGCCTTATGTTGAAAATGCCATACTACATGGTTTGCGCCAAAAAAATGGCGGAAATGGCAAGCTTAAAATAGTCGTAACAAAGCAAGATGATCAAATTGTATACATCATAGAAGACAATGGGGTGGGCAGAAAAGGAATCAATGGTGATATGAATAAACATTCGAGAGGTTACGGTATGCAAATGAGTAATGACAGGATTAGACTTTTTAATGAAGAGGAAATTGCTTCGGTAATGATCACGGATCTTGACATGGCCGGCCTGCCCGGCGGCACCCGAATACAGGTAAAATTGAAAATCCATTGACGATGAATGCAATCATAATTGATGATGAGCTAAATGGCCGGATCGCATTAAAACAAAAGCTCAAAGACTACTGTACATCCGTGATTGTAGTGGAAGAAGCGGAAAATGGCCGGAAGGGCATAGAACTCATCATGAAATATCAGCCGCAATTGGTCTTCCTCGATATCGAAATGCCGGAGATGGATGGTTTCGAAATGCTTCTCCAAATTCCTGACAAAAAATTTCATCTTGTATTTACAACCGCTTATGACCACTATGCGATCAAGGCTATCAAATATGCTGCGTTTGATTATTTATTAAAGCCTATTGATATCGATGAATTGAAAATGACCGTGGAGAGATTAATAACCCAGCCCAATCCTTCCCTGGACAATAAAAAAATTGAAACGCTCGAACAAAATTTATTGACAAGGCCTTTTTTAAACAAAATTGTCATCCCTACTCAGGATGGTCTGTTGTTTTTTGATATTGGTCATATTGTACATCTGGAGGCCCAAAGCAATTATACAGTCATTTATTTTGATGACCATTCCAAACAGATGGCTAGCCGTACATTAAAGGAGTTTGAAGACATACTGCCCACAGATATTTTTTTCCGGCCTCATAATTCCCACATCATCAATATGAATTTTATTAAGCGCTATTTGCGCGGCGATGGTGGTCAGGTCGAAATGGTGAACGGAAATTATATTCTTGTTTCCCGCAGAAAAAAGGAAGAATTTCTAAAATTAATCGGACGATAATATATATTGTCGCCTCAAATGAAACAATTCCTCGAAACCATTTGCATTTGTCAAGGTATACCACAACATCTCGAATGGCATCAACTCAGGGTTGATGCTACATTGCAGCATTTCTACCCGGCGCATCATCACTCCTGGACATTGTTAAATTGCATTAAGGTTCCTCCCGAATTTCATGAAGGAATTGTCCGTTGCCGGATTGAGTATGTTGCAAATCGTTTTTCAATTCATTATTATCCATATAGATCAAGGAATATAAAATCATTGAAATTGGTGGAAGGACCACTCGAATTCGATTATAGGTTTAAATATGCTGATCGAAAAATACTTGAAGATCTCTATCAGCAGAAAGGAGATGCGGATGATATTTTGATCACAAGACATGGATGGATTACAGATACGTCTATAGCCAATATCGCTTTTGAAAAAAACGGACGTTGGTATACACCTTCGATTCCTTTATTGGCGGGAACAACATGGAAACGCTTAGTTTCATCAGGCATTTTAATCCCCACACCCATTCACAAATCCCAGCTTCACTTATTTGAATCGTTTAAACTATTTAATGCCATGCGCGAATGGGACTTAGTTGATAAAGGCTCTGTTAAAAATATTTCAATATAAAAAACGATATAAAGAATTTCTTTTTTAATATTATTATTTTTAAAATCCTCAATTGTTAAATTTTAAATTCTATACTCGTTACTCGTTACTCGTTACTCGTTAATATTGTTTAGCTCTCTACCCCCTGAAAAGGGGACCGAAGTTTGGGGAGTGCAAGCACAAATCTCCCGTTTCAAATCTCAAATCTCACATTACTCTTTACATGTCTCACATCTCACACATTCGATACTCACTTCAATATTCAATATTCAATATTCTTTATTCAATATTCGATTTTTAATATTCCTCTTCATGATTGCTGAGCTGTAGCATATGGATGAGTATGGTAAGTCGAAGGACTTCACTCTCTTTCACACTCTTTCCATATACCAGTCCAGGGTCTTCTCTATTTTTTTGTAACTAAAAATCATGGTGATGATTTTTTGCAGTCGCATGAATGCTGTTTCACTTTTCACCACATAATCAGTTGCACCGTGATGCATACAATTTACAGCCACTTCGATTTTGTCCTGAGAGGATAACATCACAACGGGAATATCAGGAGAATTCATTTTTATTTTATCGAGTGTTTCTATGCCATTCATAGCATTTTTTTCAATGCCATCAAGATGATAATCTAAAATGATGACGTCTGGATTATGCTGAATGTTTTGGATGCAGAGTTCGCCGGTTCCGAATGTTTCGATACTGAAATCAGCCGTTTCGAGGAAATCAATTTCCAGTGATTTTAGAAATACGGCATCGTCATCAACCAGAAATATTTTTATTTTTTCGCTATTCATTAATTTTTATTTTTTATCCGTTGAAACTCCACTTCTAATTCTCTGCATGCCTGTACGCAGATGTTTTCGAGTTGCAGGACCAGATTGGGGATTCCTTCCGATTGTTTCTGCGTACTTGCATATTCCTGAACTTGTTTGGCCATTTTTTCAAAATCCGAACTTATACCCATGATCGAAAATGAAGGAATCATTTTATGTACAGCACTATACAATGAATTCCAGTCTTTGTCCTGAAAGCCCTGTTTCATAGCACTAACTAAGGGCGGAGTTTGTTCGAGATATAGTGAAATCATCTCCAGCATCAGTGCCGGATTAGATTTCGTGCGGTGAATGAGGTAATCCAGATCAATGCATTTTGATATTGTGTTCTCCATATTTCCGTTCTCCATTTTTGCTTTAAAAGGTAATGGTTTTACTACGAGCCCCACTATTTTGCTATACAATAGTCGTTCATCTACCGGCTTGGCTATATAATCATTCATACCTACCGTCTTGCATTTTAATAAATCAACAGTAGTAACATCAGCCGTCAAAGCAATAATAGGTATCTGTGCATTCATCTTATTTCGAATGTATTCTGTTGCTTCAAAGCCATTCATTTCAGGCATCTGTAAATCCATCAAAATAATATCGTAAGAACTGGATTGTAGTTTTTCGATGGCTAATTTGCCATTTCCGGCAATATCGCATTCAAATCCGAAATCATCCAAAAGGGTCTTCATGAGCAGTTGATTGAGCGCGATATCTTCCACAACCAATACTTTTAAGTTTTTGATCTCTTTATCCAATTCAAATATTTCCGTTTCATATCCGGCTTCATCTTTTGTTTTTTGAAAGTTTAATGTAAAACTAAATGTACTGCCCTCATTGATTTTACTTTGTACCTGAATGCTCCCTCCCTGTGGTTCTACGAGTTGTTTTACAATAGCAAGACCCAAGCCTGTACCTCCGTATAGACGGGAAGTGTCGCTGGTGGCCTGTTGAAAGTTTTCAAAGATCTTCGTGATTTTATCTTCTGTGATCCCGATTCCGGTATCCGTGACTGCAAATTCAATAGAGACCTGTTCTGCATCTTCATGTAATAAACGAACACGCACAGTAATTTTTCCTTTTGTAGTAAACTTTACGGCATTACTCACGAGATTTAAAATAATCTGATGGAGACGAACAGGATCACCAACCAATACCTCCGGAATTTTATCATCGTATTCAATAACCAGTTCTAGATTTTTTTCCTGAATTTTAGTCTCAAACAAATGAACCATAGCCGAAATGGAAAATGAGATTCTAAACGGAACCTTCTCAAATGTCATCTTACCCGCATCAACCTTGGCAAGATCCAGAATATCATTGATGAGAACGATTAAAGCATCTCCGCTCATTTTGATAGCGGTCAGATATTCTTTTTGTTTCGCATTCAAATCTGTTTTCAACAACACTTTCGTAAAGCCGATGATCGCATTCATCGGTGTCCGGATTTCATGACTCATGTTGGACAGGAATTGTTGTTTGGCCTTGACAGCATCATTGGCTATCAGTGTGGCGCTTTCTGCTTTATGTTTTGCCTCTTCAGCAATACTTGTTGCCAACTCAGCAAAAACTTTAGCTTCAGTCAATTCCTTTTCATATCTTTTTTGTTCAGTGATGTCTCTTGCCACGACCACCGCACCCAGAACACTTCCCTGCTCATCCTTATATACGGAGCCATTAAATAATACATCTGTCGTTTTGCCATGCATTATTATTGTCAATGGATAATCTGCCACATATCCCTTCTTAAATACTTCCTGGTAAACTTCGAGTGCTTTCTGAGGTTCCGTAAAATAGTCTTTAAAGTCACTGCCTCTAAGCTTTTCACGACTTACACCTGTGATATTAGCTAATGCCTCATTCATATCTGTAATCTTGCCTTCGGTGCTGATAGTTACCAATGGATCATGGCTTGCTTCAATAAGACTGCGCGCATAATTGGCAATCCTTAATTCTGCAGCTCGTTTTTCTTTTTCATCGTTTTGATAGATAAGTTCCTTATTTGCAATCACCAATTCCGCAGCTCTTTTTTCTTTTTCGTTATTTTGAAACGCAAGCTCAGTATTGGCAATACCTAATTCTTTTGCACGTTCTTCTTTTTCATTATTTTGAAACGCAAGCTCTTTATTAGCTATACTTAATTCTGCGGCCCTTTTTTCTTTTTCATTATTTTGAAATGCGAGTTCTTTATTGGCGATACTTAATTCTTTCGCTCGTTTTTCTTTTTCATTATTTTGAAATGCAAGTTCTTTATTGGCTTTACGTAATTCTATTGCCCATTTTTGGTCGGCGATATCTCTTGCTACGATCACGGCGCCAAGAGTCGTACCGATTTCATTTTTGTAAACCCATCCGTTGAAGAGGACGTCGGTTAGCTTACCGTCTTTATGACGAAGTGTCAGCGGCGAATCAGTGACAAAACCATTTGCAAATACTTCCTTGTAAACGTTGAATGCCTTTTGAGGTTCTGTAAAATAATCTTTGTAGTCACTACCTGTGAGTTTCTTGCGACTTTCACCGGTGATGTTCATTAAGGCTTCATTCATATCGGTGATCTTGCCCTCGGCACTTATCGTCACCAAAGGATCCAGGCTGGCTTCTATCAAGCTTCTGGCATATTGGTATTCAGGTTGCATTGTTATTTCCATTTGTATTGATATACCACTTAAGGGTCTAGTAACCAGAAACCTGGTTTGCCATATCTTGAAGAGGATTTTCTCTTTTGTCTTTCATTTTTTTGAAGTGAGTAGGGGACAATCCTGTCACTTTTTTGAATTGAGATGATAAATGAGCCACACTGCTATAATTCATTTTCCATGATATTTCTGTCATGCTTAGTTCTCCATATATTATCAGTTCTTTAATCCGCTCGACTTTATGGGCTATAAGATATTGTTCGATAGTGGTACCCTGCATGGCTGAAAATAGAGTAGATAAAAATGTATAGTCATGGGTTAATTTCTCACTCAAAAATTCGGAAAAGTTTTTTTTGATGATTTCATCTGAATGATAGACTATGTCATTAATCACTTTCTTTATTTTTTGAACCAATACAGATTTAGTGTCATCCATTAATTCAAAACCCGATTGGCGGAGGGCTTTCCTTAATTGTTCCTTTACCTCATCTGAAATGTTTTCCATGATCTCAACTTCGCCCAGATCAACAAATACGAAATGCAAACCGAGTTTTTTCAACTCAGTCTTTACCACCATTTTGCAGCGGGAACTTAACATGTACTTAATATGTAATATCAAAACGGAAGGCGAATAGGAACTTGTGAATGTGAGAATATAGCCTAACTTAGTAGTTATACAATTCCGGTTAAGGTTTATATAATTCACACCTATTAAAATGAAAGATCATGGAGAGTAACTCATGAGAACAGGCTCTGTTACAGCCATTGTTTTGCTTGTTCCTTTACTTTGTCAATCCAGATTTTTGCATCACCCTTCTCTCTCCGGTTCATATGGCTATCCTCATTGAGTATGGTTTGAACAATCGATTTTGCTTCTTCCGTTCGATTGGCATGGATAAGGAAAAGGATGTAATAATAGCGGGCTTCAAAATTTGAAAACCGGTGATTCATTCCTTTATATTCTTTTTCAGCTAAATTATTTTGGCCGGTTTTCTCAAGAGCAAATGCATAAATTAAGTTCGCCCTGCTACTTGAAAATGTTAGGCTTCTGGATGCTTTAGGGATGATCCTGGTCACATCTTCAATCCTTCCCACTTTATAATAGGCTTCGGCAAGGTGTTTTATGACATGCTCATTGTCATGATAAAGGCCATTCAGCACAGGCTCATATAAAGCAATTGCTTTTTCATTCTGATTTCTAGCCAGATAACTGTCAGCTAATGCTATCCTGTTGGTAAGCGTATCTGAAAAACTAAAATTTTTCTCAAGCGTTTTAAGTGTGCCCCCGGGATTGATGACATTAATAATTCCGGATTGGACTGAAGATATATCCTGTTTATTGATGATTTCGGTAAAGATGTATACCAATGACCCTACCAGGGGGAGGCAAACAATGATCCAAATCCATTTATTCTGATTTCCTCTACGCACGGTGTGTAAAACACAAAGCCCCTGCAATACCAGGATCAGGTAATAAAGACCATTGTATTTTTCAGGTAATCCAAACATGAAAAAATTTAAATTAAAATCTAAATATGAATGTTTTTACTTTTTCACATAATAATTCAAAGCAAGATTTCGACCACTTGAAAAGAAAATTGAAGAAAGTAAATTAAATAAGCATTCAGAATTAAATCTCACGTCTCACGTATGCTAGCTCAGAATCAGCTCATCATACCTGAAGATCACATCCAATCCTTTGTCCTTGAAATAAGCCTTTGTCTCCTCTTCACTTTTCTCAGAAGTAGCAAGAACAAAGTCACCACCCCATGCACCGAGAGATTTCACGCAACCCCAGTAATCAGAAAATTCATGACTTTGTACGGTTGGAAGACCGATGATTTCAGATACAAGTGACTCATGCTGGCGCACAAGGGATTCAAATTCTTTGAGCGTCGATGCTGTGTTAATGCTTTCTGTAAGTCTGGAAACTTTATCAACAGAACCATTGAGGCCCGCTTTTGACTGATGATATCTCTTCAATGCATCACGACTGTTTTGTTTCCGACCAAGATAGACGAGATACAAATTCTTTTTGAACGAAGGATCAAAATCAGCACCATCGATATGTAATTCATCTTCGAGAAACTGGTACAAAACAGGACCATCCGCATCTGCACAGGCGATGTCGTAGCCTGATCCGCCAAACGTATCAAACAACAAAATATATGGATTGACCTCAGCCCATTGAGCCACACACCAGACGAGAGTGGAACTGCTTCCTAATCCCCATTCGCGGTCAAATTCTAAATAAGTTTCAACTGTGTATTTGCGCCACTGGGAGAGGAACTCCGAATTCTGGCGACAGGCAGCTTTGAGAAGCTGTTGTATGCTATTAGCAATATCCTTGTCTGTACAGTCAATACAATCAAAAGCCATAAGGTCGAAACTGCCGGAAAACCAAAGATGACCTTTACGGTCATAAGATTTCCAGCTGATTTCACTGCCTGGGCGTTCGTTGACATTCATGGATTGACCCAGCTTACAGGGAAGGGCAAGTGATCTGGCACCGTTGAGGACAAGGTACTCTCCCGTGAGGAGCAGCTTTCCGTTTGCTTTGTAGTGGCGTTTGGTAGGTTGTTTTGTTTGAATTGCCATGTGATCGGGGGCAAAATTGATACGTTCAAATTTATGTTCTCATATACATGGCTTTCGAGGCCGCTTTCCGACTGTATAGGCTCTAAAAAATTAAACTCCATCAGCATACGCCGATGGAAAAAATCAGGTTTGGAACGGGACAAGATATATACTTTTTAATTATATATAGGTTTTCTATATAAATATTATTCACAGAAAAATTAAATCGCTGCCTGGAGAAGGCTTTTTTTTCATTTTTTGATGAATAAAATTTTTCGCATATCCATTTTTTGATTGATTATCACGGGGTTATAAATAAATGTAATCTCAGGAGCCTTTAGTCCTGACTTTTTCAATAAACAATATCAATTCCTTAAGAACTACCTGAATATAAATGTTGAGGACGAAAGAAGGGCCACTAAAGAAAACAGCGGGATTGTGGCTCGGAAAGAGTGCCTTGCTTCCACGTATAATAATGTAGATTTTCAGCCTGTTATGACATCGTGGCACGACTAGTCGTGCCACGATGTCTATGGAAGCTAGTTTGATGCCTGAAAAAAGACATTATTTCTCCAATGATTCTTCATCGAACTCCGAAGCACCTCTTGTTGTTTACATTTGACTTCTAAGCAATAGAAAACATGACCTACGATAATTTTACAATCAATGCCCAGGAGGCTATTCTTGCAGGACAGCGTTTGGCCGCTAGTCTCCAGCAGCAGACCGTCGACACGACCCACATGATCAAAGGCATCCTTGAGGCCAGCGAAGACAGCGCGAAATTTATTTTTCAAAAAGTGGGCGTCAGTATTCCTCAATTGGTCAAAGCGCTCGACGATGCTATCCAAACGTATCCTAAAATCACAGGTTCTGACAAACAATACCTGACGGACACCAGCAACAAAGCATTGGCCGAGGCCAAAAAACTCCTGCCTGAATTTGGCGATGAATTTATCTCCACAGAAATCATGCTCCTCGGCATCATGGTGGGCAATAGTAAGGGCGCTCAAATCCTTAAAGATCAGGGCGCAACACTTGAAGGGCTGAAAGCTGCCATCAAAGAATTGAGAGGCGGCCGACATGTGACCGATCAGAATATCGAAAACCAATATAATGCACTGAAGAAATATGGGATCAACCTCAACCAGCAAGCCCTGGATGGAAAACTTGATCCTATCATCGGACGTGATGACGAGATCAGAAGGATCCTGCAAATCCTTTCCCGACGCAAAAAAAATAATCCTATTCTCATCGGAGAAGCCGGCGTAGGCAAGACGGCCATTGTCGAAGGTATTGCATGGCGTATCGTCAAAAAAGATGTTCCGGAGAATCTGCTTTCGAAAAAAATCTATGTGCTTGACATCGCTTCACTGATCGCCGGTGCCAAATTCAAAGGTGAATTTGAAGAACGTATCAAAGCTGTCATCGAAGAAGTCAAGTCATCCAATGGCGAAGTGATTCTTTTTATTGATGAGATCCATACATTGATCGGAGCAGGAGGAGGAAGCGGAGCCATGGATGCTGCCAATATTCTGAAACCTGCATTGGCTCGCGGAGAGCTCAGAACTATAGGGGCCACTACAGCAGATGAATACCAAAAATATTTTGAAGAAGACAAAGCGCTTGTACGACGTTTTCAAACCGTCTACATCGACGAGCCATCCGTAGAAGATACGATATCCATTCTTCGTGGCGTCCAGGATAAATATGAATCCTATCACAAGATTGAAATCCTGGACGAAGCCCTTGTCGCTGCTGCCGAACTCTCACATCGATATATCGCAGATCGTCAGCTTCCTGATAAAGCCATCGACCTCATCGATGAAGCAGCCGCGAAGCTACGTCTTGAACTGGATAGCATGCCTGAAGAAATAGATGAAGCCGATCGAAAACTCCGCCAACTTTCTATCGAACGTGAAGGTATCAAAAGAGAAAATGACACAAAAAAACTAAAGACGATCACTGAGCTCATCGCGAATACGCAGGAAAAACTGGACAGTCTCAAAGCGTCATGGAAAAACGAAAAAGATATCGTGGATTCGATTCAGAATATCAAAAAGCATATTGAAGAACTTGAACATGAAGCTACAGTCGCAGAGCGTGAATCAAATTATGAGCAGGTCGCAAAGATCAGGTACGGCGAACTGGTGGCTGAGAACACAAAATTAGCGGAAGAAGAATCCAAATTGCATGCATTGCCGAAAGAGAGTCGATTCACAAATGAAGAAGTCACCGCAGATGATATAGCTGAAGTCGTATCCAAGTGGACCGGAATACCTTTGCAAAAAATGCTGCAGAGTGAGAAGGATAAAATGCTCACACTGGAGGCAGAGATCGGCAAACGAATGATAGGGCAGGCTGAAGCCGTGACAGCTGTTTCAAATGCAGTACGTCGCAGCAGGGCAGGACTACAGGATCCAAATAAACCTATTGGTTCATTTATATTTCTTGGTCCAACTGGTGTGGGAAAAACGGAATTAGCAAAGGCACTTGCTGAGGTTCTTTTTGATGATGAAAATGCGCTCACGCGTATTGACATGAGTGAGTACCAGGAAAAATTCAGTGTATCAAGATTGATCGGTGCGCCTCCGGGTTATGTAGGGTATGATGAAGGTGGTCAGCTTACAGAAGCTGTCAGACGCAGGCCGTATTCGATTGTATTGTTGGATGAAATTGAAAAAGCACATCCGGATACTTTCAATGTTCTTTTGCAGGTATTGGATGATGGACGATTGACAGATAATAAAGGTCGTATGGCCAACTTCAAAAACACCATAATCATCATGACCTCCAATATGGGTTCTGATGTCATCCTGGAAAATTTTGAAGATCTGCAGGCCGTAGGTGAAAGCAAACGGCAAGACATATTGGCCACCACAAAAGAAGAAGTCTTCAATTTGCTGAAAGCAACTTTAAAACCTGAATTTCTTAACAGGATCGATGATAAGATAATGTTCCTTCCACTCACGAAAGATGAAATCAAAAAAATAGCAGCACTCCAACTCCGGAAAATAAAGAAGAACCTCTCGGACCGTGACCTCAATCTTGAAGTAAGTGACAAAGCTTTAACGCTTCTGGCCGATATCGGTTATGACCCTCAGTATGGTGCCCGTCCACTTAAGAGAGTCATCGAAACTGATCTTGTTAATGAATTAGCTATACAGGTATTGTCCGGAAAATTTGTTGCGGGTGATACTATTTATGTGGATGCCGACAACAAAGGTTTTGTATTCAGCGAAGAAGGCTTCAAAGGAAATGGAACTATGCCTGTGGCGAATAAAGACGGCCAGCAAAAAAACCAGAAAAGAGCAGATCAGGTCGATAAATTAAATAAAGCAACGAAAGATGTCAATGATCTTGTGAAAGGTATCAAAGCTGATGATGACGATGATGAAGAAGATCAGCCACAGACGGAGACGGGGAAAAAATAAGGCGAAGATGGCAGGTTAAGGCGTAGGAATAATATATTTAAGCAAGCACATATAGAACTAAAATGAGAAAATATCTCGTCATATATGAAAGAACTAAAACAGGATATTCAGCATATGCTCCGGATTTGCCAGGCGTAATGGCTACAGGTAAAACGAAAATAATTGTTGAGAAAAATATTTTTGAAGCCATCCAATTTCATATTGAAGGTTTAAAAGAAGAAAAATTTAAGATTCCAAAGTCACAAGCAGAAAGTGAAATTTTGGTTTTTGCAAAGTAAGTCGGTGGAAAAATAATTCAATAGTTTAGTTTAATTGGCGCAACAGATTTTCCTGATTCAGCATAGAGCATAATGCAGTGAGGTCGGGACGAACCAGATTTTCAATTTATTTTATTGCCACAACTTCATTTTGCTAATTGCTAATTGCTAATTGCCCTTTGCTCCCTGCTCCCTGCTCCCTGCTATTTCACTCTCTCTGGATTTTCCTTAATAAACGCCTTCCACCCGGACTTCTTCGAAGACACAATTCTCCCGGATTGGTAATGATGACACAATGCAACGGACAATGCATCGGTAGCATCAAGTTCTAGTTTATCAGCTTTTAAATTTAACATGCGACAGAGCATATCTGCAACTTGTTCCTTAGCAGCATTTCCGTTTCCGGTGACGGATTGTTTTATTTTTTTTGGTGAATATTCTGTGATCGTCA
Source organism: Chitinophagales bacterium (assembly GCA_038252065.1). Taxonomy (GTDB): domain Bacteria; phylum Bacteroidota; class Bacteroidia; order Chitinophagales; family Saprospiraceae; genus Opimibacter. Next base: position 30,836 of record JBBSAQ010000012.1, on the reverse strand, counting down.
GACCCATCGTCATGCCTGCAGCCATGGCTACTCCTTGTGCACGACCAAGCTTCAGCATCGACTGCACATTTTTTCCAAAGAAAGGAGCTTCGATCGCAAGGTCCTGGGGAAGATAACGCTCGATGATTTCCTGAATTTCAAGAAAGATCTCTCTCAGTTTATCGCTCGGATTTTTTTTCTCTTTAAGATGGAGTACGCCTATCTCCAGGACAATCACCTGGTCACGATCTATTTCGATGACAGCAAATCCCAGGATGTTGGTTCCGGGATCAATGCCAAGGATGCGCGTAGCTTTCATGAGTGCAAGGTACGATTTACGATTTTGGATTTTCGATTTATAGTTAATGATGAATGAAGTATAGTTTTGACCAGGTTCTTCGGACTGATTATGACTTTATGCTAATCCGTAGGCATGGACAAGCCACTGCCATTGTATTGCTGTTACGCTCACTTCTCTGGCTTCTCTCACCCCTCTTTCACTCTCTATTCTTACATTTGTCAATATGAGGAATTCTTTCAAAAGTCTATTGCTTAACCTCAGAGAAAACGCGAATCGATTTGACCCGATCAATCTTGACATTAAATTCAAGTGTCTAAAGGATCTGTCCAGGATGATCCTTCCTGCAAATAAAGACCTGATCACTTATTTTGAAACACTTCTTTTTATCATTGCCTATCCTGCTGATGCGTCACAACTTTTTCTGGCTGAAAAAGAATTGTTGAGGATCACAATGTTTCTTAAAATAAACCGGAAAAATCAAAACAAATTATTTGATAATTCAGGAATGCCTTTCACGCCGATTATAACGCGCTTTTCGCATGATGGTGTCAGGTGGCTGCTTGCTCATCCGTATTGTAACGTAACCTTTAATTCTTTTGAATCGCCAACACTTCAACTTAATGAGGTACTTCGACTGACGTTGACCTCTCTTGAAAAAAGTGAAACAACAGCCGGCCTGAGTACTATGGACTTGATGGATACACTGCTAGTCCCGGAAAAAGATCGTCTTCGTTTTATCATCAATGAATTGGCCAGACTGGATCATCTACCCTTTATCAAAGATCACTTCTTTGACCGTCTCGAATTATTCGTTAGGGTTACCCCAAGGGACAAATTATTTTCAAAAGCATACAATCGATTGGATTTTCCGTCTCCATATTTTAATGTGGAGGTGCTTAAAAAATTTGAGATAAAAGATGTGTTAAACAAGTCATTGCCGGCTTGTAAGGAAATGTCAGAAGGGGAAAGAGAAACGGTGACTTCCGTGATAAAAAATGCAATGGCCGTGACCGGCAGGGAAACTGACCCGACCACGTTTATGGCAGAAAGTTCATTGAGATTGTATCATGTGGAGCGTGGTATTTCAGTTGCGATATTTGGAATGATTCCTTCAAGACAACTTCCTTTGGAATCTTACATTGGTTTTACGGCTTTTAAAAATGGATTTCCTGTAGCCTATGGAGGTGCATGGGTATTTGGCGAAAGAGCCAATTTCGGCATCAATATTTTCGAATCCTTTAGGAATGGTGAATCAGCTTTTATCATGGCGCAACTATTGCGTGTCTATAAACATGAATTTAAACTCTGTTATTTTGAAGTAGAACCTTATCAATTTGGCCTTGACAATCCTGAAGGAATCACGTCCGGTGCTTTCTGGTTTTATTATCGTTTTGGCTTCAGGCCTCTTGATAAAACCCTGGGACAAAAGGCTAATGAGGAGTATGAGAAAATAAAAACAAAAACAGGATACAGGACGAGTCACAAGACGTTGATCTCCTTTACAGAAAGCAGCATAGGACTTAAGCTGAGCAAGTCAATTCCTCCCGCAGTGATCGATATTACCACCAAAGTGACCCGCATGATTCAGCGCATGTACAATGGAGACAGAAATTTAGCAGAAAGAGATAGCAGAACTAAATTTTTACTAAAAACAAAAATAACAACAGCAAATGACGAATATCAAAATCAGGTATTAACTGAAGTTGCTTTATGGGCTGAAGCGTTGGCTATAAAAGATGCTCATCATCTTGATTTGCTTAGACAAATGATCACAGCGAAACCTGAAGATGTCTATGCATATCAGGATTTGGTCATCAACTTTTTTAAGATTTAGACATGATAAAAGTATTCCAGTCTACACCGATGCGGAAGGTTTGATATAGCCTTCCATTGGCAAGGTTACCACCATAATGTTTTGAGGCAGAATGCAGGGCACCTGAGGGATAAGCAATCATTCTGTTAAATTTATAACCTACCCGGTCCGTTTCAATCCATTTCGTGCGGTCTTTTGATTCTCTTTCAAACCGATCCCTTAGTTTCGAAAGATTTGTTTTAAATCGACGCGCGTCACGAGACATTGGGGGATCGCACAAACCCGTTTTTTTATGTATCCACAATGATGTGCCGCAATCTACAGGCAGATCAGGTGTGAGATAAATGACAACAGTGATATCATTGTAGGGTTCATCCGAATGTACACCCGGAGTTTCCTTTGTTCGACCTTTGGAAAATCCCTGGTAGAAAACACCGTTTTCCTCTTTGGGATCGGTATCCCATCTGGTAATTTTTATGCCAAGTATTTTTTCCAATTTTGATTTCACACCCGGCTCATGATAGACAGTAGTGCTTCGAAGACCTGTGACATGTTCGGGTTCATAATATGTAGCAGAAAGTGCAGCTTGATACGTTTTCTCAGGATCACCATAAAAATTATCCTTGACGAGTAAAAAGCGTTTATAAAGTAGCGTACGCATGGTTGCTTTTTATTTTCTTAAAATTAGGGCTTAAAAGGATAGAATTCACCCTATTTTCCATTTTCGAATAAAAGTCTTTTATTAGGTTTATTGTTGGTTTTCAGTACCGCATATCAAGGAAGTATTCGTTTTAAATGAAAAAATTCACCTTAGCCTCTTTGCCTAAATGAAAATCGTAACCACAACTGAATTATCGAAGGCCCAGAAGGAAACTATTGTCTATTTGTGGAATCGTGAATATCCAGTCCGAATCAGTACTACAAAAGAGGGATTTGATGAATACCTCAATGCATCAGCCCGGCAAACCCACTTTCTTATGCTCGATGATGCGAATGAAGTGATCGGCTGGGCGTATACGTTTGATCGTGAAGGTGACCGTTGGTTTTCTATCATTATTAACGGTTTGTATCATGGGATTGGCCTTGGCCGCATGATGCTGGATCAAATGAAAGAAAATGAATCCTTTTTAAATGGTTGGGTTATTGATCATGATGATGAAATCAAACAAAATGGTGAGCCGTATGAATCTCCTTTGGCATTTTATTTGAAAAACGGATTTGAAGTTCATGCGGACATTCGTTTTGAAAATGAAAAAATGTCGGCAGTGAAAATGGTGTGGATCAAGTAGTAGGGGAAGTAAAAAAAGAAGTTATCCGCAGTCTCAGACTACGGATAACTTCTTTTTTTACTCCCCTTTCTTCCTCACCACAAGCACCTTGTCAATCTTTGGTCCGTCCATATCCAGGATCTCAAATTCAAAATGTTCCCATCGCGCTTTTTCAGTTTCTTTTGGGATATGCCCTAGCACCTGGATGATGAGTCCGCCCACAGTATTCACCTCGAAATCTTTGATAAAATCTTCCATCCCAAATTCAATCAAAAAATCCGGCAATGGATAATGACCATCAATCAGCCATGAATTGTCATCACGTTTTTCAAATTTATATTCCTGTCCATAAAATACAGATACCTCGCCGACAAGAGCTTCGAGTATGTCACTCATCGTCAGAATCCCTTGTGTAGAACCATATTCATCAATCACCAAAGCATAGTGAATATTTGTTTGTTTGAATTGCTCCAGAGCCTGGTATGCAGACGCACCTTCGGCGATGTAAGAAGGTTCCGATAGAATATTTTTCAGATTAAATTCATCAATTTCAATTTCTGCGAATAATCGTTTGAGGCTCACAATGCCCACGATGTCCTGCACATCACTGTCATAGATCGGGTAAAAGTTATGCATGTCGTGATAGACAAGTTTTTTCACCTCTTCTTTTGTATCCGTAATATCGAGTGCCGTCATTTTTTTTCTGGAAGTCATCAGCGAGCTTACGTTTCTGTCTCCGACACTAAATACCCGATTGACAATATCCTGTTCGATCTCCTGTACCTCACCTTCTTCAGTACCTTCTTTGATGATCGCTTTGATTTCTTCTTCCGTGACTTTACTATTACTTGAAGGTTTGACACTGAATATTTTTAGAAGCAGATCAGTCGTGATGGTTAACAAAAAGATGAATGGGGCCATGATGAATCCAATTATTTTCATTGGAAAAGCAACAGTCTTGGCGATGGTTTCGGGATACGTCAGGCCGATCCTCTTTGGCACGAGTTCGCCCAATACTAATGCAAAGAAGCTCAGGATGATCAGCACCACTGTGATGGACAATGTATGCGCGTATGGAACAAGGAGTTGAAATCCTGAAAAATATTCTTCAAGGCCCTGTGTTATTTTTTCGCCGCTATAGATACCGGTCAATATCCCGATAAGTGTGATGCCGATCTGAGCTGTGGAAAGAAGCTTGCTTGGATTCGAGGCGAGATCAAGAGCGATTTTTGCTCCCCGGTTGCCTCTCTGTGCCGAATAATTAAGCCTGTTTTTGCGGGCTGAAACAAGTGCAATTTCAGACATCGAAAATAAACCGTTGATCAGGATCAGAATGAGGATAATGAGGATTTCCATGTTTTTTCGTTGATCATTCCGGGCATAACCGGGATTAGACTAATCAAAGGTACAAGTTAATCAACGACGTCTTTGGGCCCGGAGAATGTCTTTAAAAAAGGATTTCGACGAAATCCGAAATGATTTTTGCAAAATAGTAATTAAAAAAATTTAACATAACTTTCATAAAAACAATAAGTTATGCATATGGATTTCGGCGAAATCCATATGCCGGATAATTTAAGAAACCACTGAAAAAATTTCAAATCTACAATTCCGCTTCTTCCGCCTTTTATGCCTTTTCCGCCTTTTCCGCCTTTTCTGCCTTTTCTGCCTCTTCCACCCCTTCTGCCTCTTCCGCCTTTTCCACCTCTTTCACCTCTTCCGCCTCTTCTGCCTCTTCCGCCTCTTCTGCCTTTTCCCCTACTTTTGTAGCGTGCGTCTTTTCCGACATCCTGCCGTAAGATGGCTGATGACCATTTTTCTGCTTGGGCTGCTTGGATTCCAATTGTGGTCCAGAAGCAACCACTTTGCAAATCTATCCCTCATCTCTTTTGACAAGTCCTTTTGGTGGTTCACCATAGTCTTCCTGATGATGCCTTTCAACTGGCTGCTGGAGGCTTTAAAGTGGAGGACATTATTATCCATACATGTCAGAATTCCATTTGTCCACATCGTCAGAGCTGTGTTTGGTGGGATAGCATTATCGATCTTTACGCCCAGCAGGATAGGAGAATATGGTGGCCGAATCATGTTCATGCCATCAAATGCGAAGTGGCCTGTAGCAATCTCAACATTTATAGGTAGCCTCGCCCAAAACCTGGTTGGATTTTCTGCCGGTATTATGGCTTGCTTTTTTCTTTTTGAGGGATTTTTGATTTTCAAACTTATTGGCATTATACTCATTGTGCTGGGAGCAGTATGTTTTTTCAATGTGCGAATTGTCATTCAACGCATTTCGGCGCTAAATATCCATTCCATTTTCAAAAAACTGGTATTGAATCTCCAATACATTGATGACTATTCGTACAAAATACTTTTCAGGGTGTTAATTTTTGCACTAGCCCGCTATTTGGTCTATACCGCCCAATTTGTATTGATTCTACATGCCTTTCAACCGGATATTAGCCTGAACATATTGGTATTGGGCGTGAGTGCTATTTACCTTTTCCAGACGTTGGTACCCTTGCCTCCTATTGCAGATGTTATGGCACGAGCTAATATTGGGTTAATTCTTTGGTCAGGGACCGGAATGAGTGAACTAAGTATATCCCTGGGAAGTTTAATGATCTGGCTTGTTAACTTATTGATTCCCGCCATGATCGGTAGCTTTGCAATAGGTACGACAACCCCTGTAATTTCGTTAGATACTCATGAGTCAATTCTCCCTACTGATTTCCTGCCTGTTGTTCCTGAGCAACCCGACATCACCTGAACCGGGCATTAAACCGTATAATTATTGTGACACACCAAATGAGAGCTGGCAGGGTGGTGAAGAAGTGACGTATAAGCTGTACTATCAACTCAATTTTATCTGGATAGCAGCGGGTGAAGCCACGTTTAAAGTCAAAGATGTAGGTGACCGGTATTTTATCTCCATCGATGGAAGGACCATAAGTGCGTTCGAATGGTTTTATAAAGTGCAGGACCATTATGAAAGTGTGATTGATAAAAAAACGCTTCTTCCGCTTTCCTTTTCCCGCGACGTGCATGAAGGCAAATACCAATGGTGGGATAAATTTTTCTTTGATCAGGTCAATCACAAAGTCAGTGCTTCGAAAGGAGGACCGGATAAGGAAACAAAATATTATGATGCAGATCTTTCCGGATGTATGCATGATCTGATATCGATCATCTACAATGTGCGCAATGTCAATTTTGATCAATATGATGAAGGCGCACAATTTGATGTCAAAGTTTTTATCGAAGAAGAGTATCCACTAAAGGTGGAGCTCAGGAAGAAAAATTATGAGACCAGGGTCAGAGGACTCGGCAAACAACTTACATACATGATACGTCCTCAGGTGGTTTCAGGACATTTTTTTAAGGAGGATACGCGGATGGATATTTATATATCTGATGATGCTAACAGGATACCCCTGATGATTGAAAGTCCTGTATCCGTCGGAAAGGTAAAAGCCGTGTTGACAGAATATAAGGGACTCCGGTATCCGATGAGTTTTAAATAGCCTGAAATTCCTTTATTTTTTTATTGTCATTTAAAAGACGCCTGGAGGTTATTGGAAGGAATAGGACCTGAGTGCCTGATAGCTGACAATTATTCCTTACTTCATTCTTTAGATTTATGGAAAATACCGCAATATGAAAAATCTGCTATTATGGATATTGCTGTTCCCTGCATTTCTGCGTGGCCAGGAAAATTGTCTGAACGTACGTCATGATGAACCCCTAGAGGCCAATAATATCGGAGCCTTGTTTTCCACTAACGGTCAGAAATTTTATAATGGTAAAAGATATTTTAAGGTACCTTATTTATCCTCTGATTCACCATCTACGATTTATGCATCAAGTCCATGGATTGGAGGGTATCGGTCTGGAAAACTTGGTATTGCTTTTCAAACCTATACCTCAGATCAATTTGATTTTCATGCCGGACCTCTTGGACCACATGCACAAATTGTTGCTGATGGATGTTCTGATTTCTCCAAAATATGGACTGTATATGGACAAGAAATAATGCAGCATATTGAAGATTATGCAGATAATCAAATCATAGATCATCCCTGGCCATCTATCTATGGCTGGCCCGCTGATGGAAACAATTATTTTTTACAATACAATGGATTTGAATTACCGGATGACCACCGGGGTGGTTGGGCGGACTTTATGGATTTGAATGGAGACGGCAAATATGAGCCTGATCAGGGAGAATACCCGGCAATAAAAATAGGCGGCAATTATCAAATCCCTGAGGAGATGAAATGGATGGTGTTTAATGATGCCGCCCCACATGATTTTTCAGGAGGCGTGCCATTGGGCGTAGAATTGCAATTGACCGCATTTGGATTCCATTGTACAGATAATAGTTTATTGAATAATGCATTATTTAATTCCTATAAAATCATCAATCAGAATGATGAACCGATCACAGATTTTTATTTTGGTCACTGGACGGATTATGACCTGGGTTGCCCCGGGGATGATTATGCAGGGTGTGATACGATCAGAAATACAGAGTTTGTTTACAATGCCTTTTCCTTTGACGGAGGACCAGGCAATAGCCTTGATTGTGGCAATCACATTATTGGGTATGGTGCCAGGATACCTGTCCAAAGCATGACCTACCTGTCACAACCCATGTACACATTTAATGAAATATTGATTCCATCCAATACACCAACAGGATGTTACAATATGTTGAGAGGCACATGGCCGGACGGAACACCTATTACTGCAGTTGGAAATGGATATAATCCCTCGCAGAGTTTGCCCGTCACCAGATATTTATATAGTGGTGATCCCATGGATCATTCGCAATGGTCTCAGGTAACTGTCCACAACACAATCAATATTAAGACTATTTCTTCTGTAAAACTGGATGTGCTTCAGGCTTATGAACCTGGCAGGGTGGATCTTGTATATCAATTTCACCTGGATACCATGCTCAGTTTTAACCTGCAGGTGGGGGTTATGCGCAGACAGGTAGATAGTTTGAAAATGTTGATTTCGCTTGGGAATTTATCATGCACATCATTTCCTTTTTGCAGTAGGACAATGCAATGTGTCTGGCCGGGAGATTTCAACCGGGATAGTATAGTTGACAACAATGATTTATTGTTTTGGGGAGTGATGAAAGATGCATCAGGTCCGAAAAGAAATGGCAACCTTTCCTGGAAAGCACAATTGGCAGATGAATGGGTGAAGACAACTACGGATGGAGTGAATTATAACAATGGAGACGGGGATGGTAATGGAAAAATCAATACGGTAGATCTGGATCGTTACCTGACGCATTATGACTATAAAATTCCCGGATTTGAAAAGAAGGATAAATATTCTCAGGGAGACGATATTAAGATTAGATCTAATCACTTTTATGAAGACGGAAGACTCACCGGACTGCAGGTGAAATCAGCTCATGCACTTCCTCCCTTATTAGGGATGATGTTCGAGTTTGAATATGATACACTGTATTATCAATTAAGGTCAGGTACAGACAGACAATATCCTTTAACTACCAACATGATCATTCCTGAAGGGTCTACAATCATTTCATCCAATTATCCTATACGATCTCTTGACATGCATTACGGATTTGTCAAAACGAACCATGGAAGTGTAAATATTCCGACAGAATATGTATTTCAAAATTTCGTGAATGGATTTGAGTTAAAAAATGGCATCAGTGTGGCAGATTTACCGGATACGATTGTCTTTCGAATAAAAAATATTTCTGCTGTGGATAATAATGGCAACGACCTGCATTTGGGAGCGCAACCTCTGATTATTTTGAAAAATCAAATAACTGGAGTTGCTCCTGTTTCAATGACGGACGTGAACATTTGGCCTAATCCGTGTCATGATAGTTTTCAGGTGAATAGTGATGAGCTTACGGATATATTAATTTATGATATCCATGGAAGGCTTGTCAAAAGAATATTGTCATCGGATTTAAATAAGCCGGTAGATATTAGTTCGTTAATATCAGGTGTTTATGTTTTGCAGGTACAGCAATCCAGTAGAATATACAAGCTCATCAGGCAATAATATGTTCAGGATCTATTGGCAACAACCATTTCATTGTTTATTTCGTTGTAAATCAGATTGAATGTAATTTTGTTCAGGATATTTCCTGTGCTTCTTCAAGAATATTTTTATAATGAAAGGACTTCGTTCATGGATTTGGATCATCATTGCTGCGGCTGCATTGTTCCTTGCTTTTCAACTGGGATCAAAATTTAGTTTTCCAAAAACAAAGACGTCTGAGAGCAGTGTTGTGCTTCTTGAGAAAATCAGGACGGTGTGCAAGCTTGTGACTGCTGAAGGTGAATTTTCCGAAATTTATTCTTATAAGGAATCTAAATGGTTTGATGTTTCTTTCCTAAGTAAGAAAGCATTGATTCGGGTGAAAGCAAAAGTTTCTGTAGGGTATGATCTGAGCAAAATCAAAGTTGAGTCTGATGAAAAAAATCACACGCTGGTGATTTCCGGAATACCACCGGCTGAAATTTTATCTGTGGATCATGATCTGGATTATTATGATGTGCGTGAAGGATTATTCAATTCGTTTTCAACTGAAGATTATAATAAAATTAATGCCAATGCGAAGGATTTTATCATCTCCCAGGTGAAGAAAAGTTCGTTGATGCAGGCTGCTGATGGGAAGAGAGATGAATTGCTGGAGGTGATCCGATTTATGGCGGAGTCGGCGGGATGGAAAGTATTATTGTTAAATCAGGGAATGGCAGACCAAAAGTTGAATTAAAAATTTAATGCGATATAATTAGCAATTGTAAGATACCTGTCATTGATTTAGCTACACTGTGTCTAATTTTAAAGAAAGATTAGACAAATGAAAACATCAGCTGTATTTGTATTATTATTATCGTGGACTATTATTCACGCTCAGGATCCATGCCGGGGAAGAGGTGCCCCAGCCGTATTTCAGGCCAATCGTATTGGGGCATTATATTTACCTCAGGGAGAGAAATTTATTGATCTTGAGTATAATGAATATTTTAAAGTTCCTTATACTTCTGAACATTCAGCATCTACCATTTTCGCATGTGCCCCTTGGATAAGCGGCTATATCAATGGTGAAGTCAGAGCTGCATGTCAAAAGTATCTTAGCGTGACAGGTCAGGATTTCAATACGGGTCCACTTAATCCTGATGCGCAAATACCAGTTGACCTCTGTGGAAAATTTGATCATGTTTGGGAAATTTCAAACGAAAATATTTTTTCGCACATTGCGGATTATGAAACTGATCATTTTATTGATGATACTATTCCATCTGTATTTGGTTGGCCTGCGCAGGGGAATAAATATTTTTTAAGATTCAATGGATTTGAATTACCTATAGAACATAAAGGCGGCTGGGCAGAATTTGAGGATCTGAATCAAAACGGAAACTATGATCCGGATCAGGGAGAATATCCGATAGTTAAGCTTAAGGGTCATTCATATATTCCGGTGGAAATCATGTGGATGGTATTTAATGATAAGGGTATTCATGAACTGACCGCTTCCAATCCATTGGGGATAGAAATTCAATTGACCGTTTTTGGATTCAATTGTCTGGACAATGAGGTATTGAACAATGCCTTATTCAATACATATAAAGTAATCAATCAAAATGCAGTCGCAATAGATAGTTTGTTCTTCGGTCTGTTTACAGATTATGATCTGGGATGTTCCGAAGATGATTATATGGGCTGTGATAGCAGTCGTAATACTGAATTTGTTTATAATAAAAAGGCTTTGGATGGATTTTCAAACGGGGATTGCAGTACGGGACAAGCTACATATGGTGAATTTCCTCCGGTACAAAGTATGACCTACCTGTCTCATCCTCTGCACAGTTTTATTTTTGAAGACAGAACATTGCACCCTTCGGTACAGGGGTATTTTAACTTTCTGAATGGGCTCTGGGAGGACGGCACACCTATCATCAAACATGGTGATGGATATCATCAGGACACATTATATCCGGTGACCAGATATTTATATAACGGAGATCCAAGAGATTCATCACAATGGTCACTTTATAGTAGTCCCAAAATTCTTGACGCATTGACAGTTTCCTCTGTTTTCATCGGAAAACTGCCTTCTCATGATAGCGCAGTCATAGAGACTGTTTATCAATTTCACCAGGATTCAACTCTGGATAATCTGGAACAAATAGGATACATGCAATCAAATATTGATTACCTGCATGAACATCTTGATGATATCTTAAGTGAATGTACACCTACTCCTTATTGCATGGATGATGATTGCGTGTGGCCAGGCGACTTTAATCGCAATGGGATAGCGGATCATTTTGATATTCTTTATTGGGGAGTTGAGAAAGATGCTTATGGTACTTCCCGTGATGGCAGAATAAACTGGGAAGGTCATGCAGCTGAACCATGGGCACTGGAATTGCCAGATGGATTTAATGCCAAGCATGGCGATGCCAATGGGAATGGAGTCGTCAATGATGAGGATATCGAACGAAACCTTGTTCATTTTCTTAAAACGAATTATCGGTATAATCCTATAAATCTTTATCCTGAAGGGCCGGAAATTGTTATTTCAGCTACTCTATTTACAGGTAGTGGACGTATTTCAAGAGTGAGGTTAACGGCCGGTACGGATATTCAAAATGTTCTAGGCCTCGGGTATGAAATCGAATATGATACAAATTTATTTGTGTTTAACAGAATGATCAACTTCTGGTCATCGGACTCAAACGGTCTAACGTATTCATTATTGAAATATATGCCTTCAGGTAATCTTGCGAATGAGGATATCAGATATGCCAGCGTGCAGACAGATCATAAGGGAATCACTATCCCTAAAGATTTTTTACTTCAAAGAGATTTTGGGTACATGCTTTCTCTAAAGCCCGGACTCACATATGATGATCTGCCAGACAGTATTGTGATCAGATTGCGCAACCTGATTGCTATTGATCCGGATGGCAATGATCTTCACATAGGTTCGGAACCCCTCATAATTCATAAGAACCAAATAACCGGTGTGCTATCACCAGCGGATGAACAGGTTTTTATTTACCCTAATCCGGCAAGTCACAATTTATGTGTTGAAGGGGCCCATGATATTTCTGTTGAAATGATCAATGTGCAGGGTCAAAGTTTTGGAAAATTTGTTGTGGGAGAAGGGAAACCAATCAATGTCTCAGCTTTTCCTCCTGGGCTATATTATGTAAGAGCCGTATCATTGGGGAAGACTTTTAAAATCATTGTTTATTGATTGCTAAAGAACTTGTTTGAAAAAAATATAAAAATGGAAAAGTCAACGCAGGTTTTTTTCTTGTTTTTCTTGCCATTTTTTGCCCCATGCTTGTTTTGGCACAAAATCAATGTACAGGTAGTCTGACAGAATATGTGTTGAATTCAAATAACATCCGTGCTTCGTTTTTTCCGCGAGGGAATAAATTCACGAACGGCACGCAGGGTGGATTTCTTGTGCCATATCCTTCAAAAGAAAGACTGTCTACAATCCCGGATAGTACAATGTTATGTTTGAAAAATCTTATCGCATTAGATATTGACGGAAACAATTTACATCTCGGGTCAGAATGCCTCGTCGTGCATAGACAGGTTGTAACCGGAAATCAGGATCCTGATGATGATACAATTTCAATTTATCCAAACCCCACCCGAAATACACTATATGTTGAAACTCATGATGAGGTTACCGGAGAGATAATAAATTCTCAGGGTCAGTCCTTCCAAAAAGTTCGTATAAAAAATGATTATCCTGTAGACGTTTCAGACTTAAGCCCAGGAGTTTATTTATTACGAATTTCCGGTTCGTCACACACCTACAAAGTTGTAATTTATTAAGTCCCATAAGTTTAAGTCCGGCATACTTCGACTTTCCAAACTCATCCATGTTCTGCAGCTCAGTAACCGTCTGGCATCCCTTAATCCGGCATCGAATTAATTTCCTATTTTGCCTCCCGTTCAATCCCATGGGCATTAGTTATCACTCCTAAAATTTAACTTATATGAAGAGTTTCTTTGGGCATCCGCCCGGTCTGGCAACATTGTTTTTTACCGAAATGTGGGAACGATTCTCCTATTACGGAGGACGGGCAATGTTAATATTATATATGACCGCTGCTGTCGCAGGAGTGAATCCCGGTCTGGGGCTTTCTGTCGCAGAGGCAGGTGCTTTATATGCTTTATACACAGCGATTGTGTATATGACAAACCTTCCCGGAGGATGGATAGCTGATAAATTTATCGGAGCACGTAATGCTGTCTTTTATGGTGGTTGCATCATCGCTTTGGGTAATCTTATGCTTGCCGCGCCTGTCGGCTTACCAGGATTTTATACCGGTCTCGGTCTTATAGCAATCGGTACCGGCTTGCTAAAACCAAATGTCAGCACGATGGTAGGAGCACTCTATGGTCAAAATGACGGACGACGCGATTCTGCGTTTTCGATTTTCTATATGGGTATCAATCTGGGGGCATTCCTTGCACCGCTTATTGCCGGTTGGTTTGGACAAAAAGTCGATTGGAATATCGGCTTCCTTGTGGTGGCTATCGGAATGATATTGGGATTGATTCAATATAAATTAGGTGCCAAACATTTAGGGGACGCCGGGTTAGTCAGCTCAACACCAACACCTGAAGAAAAAGTCAGCCAAAGCAAATCTCTGCGTGGTGGTTTTTTAGGGCTTGTGATTGCAGCCGCAGTTTTACTTGCACTTCATTTTACAGGTATCTATGCGATGAACATTTTAAATCTCTCCAACCTTGTGGGTGTATTGCTCATCGTCGTACCAATCATATATTTTGGATTTTTATTTGCCCGCGGTGGATTTGATAAGGCAGAAAAAAACAGGATTATCGCGATCATTATGTTCTATATCGCAGCAGCACTCTTTTGGTCTGCATTCGAACAAGCGGGATCCACACTTACTCTTTTTGCTGACCGCAATACTGAAAACAGCATACTCGGATATGAATTTCCTTCAACCTGGTGGCAGAGTATCAATGCCTTATTCATCATCGTTTTATCCGGTGTATTTGCATGGTTATGGTTGAAACTCAATTCGATAAAGAAAGAGCCATCAACGCCAATGAAATTTGCCATTGGACTTTTACTCGCTGGTGTAGGATTTTTAATACTTGTACCTGCAGCAAGCATCATCGAAAGTACCGGAGGACGAGTAGGCGTTCATTGGTTATTACTTGTATACTTCACACATACAGTAGGTGAGCTGTTTTTGTCGCCTGTCGGCTTGAGTGCCATGACAAAACTTGCACCGCATCGAATCGTAGGACAGATGATGGGGATATGGTTTCTTGGTGCAGCTACCGGTAATTTCATCGGTGGACGTATCGGAGGTTTGTTTGAATCATTTCCGCTCAAATCCATATTCCTTGCCGTATTCGTGTATTGTGCGATCTCAGCATTGGTGATGTTCCTTTTAGTTCCATGGATCAAACGATTGATGGGCGAGGTCAAATAAATGCCAGATTAAAAGATACCAGACGCCAGACGTTTGGCTAAGTGTTGCTGATGCCAGAGTCAAGATTTTCAAGTCCTGAATCTGGCATCTCCATTTCTGGCATTTAGCATCTCCGTGTCTGGCATCTGGCATCAGAGTATCAGAAATCTTCCGAGAATAAACTACTTTAACCAGTTGAAATCAATCTCCTTCTTATAACCATCCAATGACATGAGCCAAAACCAATCCAATTCAGGGCAGGAAATAACCCTGGAAAGCATCCAGAACTTCCCGGGAAAGTATCCAATTCAACTCTGGTATCTGTTTTCCATCGAGATGTGGGAGCGATTTTGTTTCTATGGGATGCGGGGTATGCTGGCGGTCTTTATGGTTGAAAAGCTGCTTCTCAGTGATGGGGCGACGAATCTTCAGTATGGAGCGATTCAGGCTTTCATTTATATTTTCACTTTTGTAGGTGGTTTCTTTGCGGACAAAATCCTTGGATTCCGTAAATCTCTTTTCTGGGGAGGCGCCCTTATGGCTGTTGGTGGTTTTTCGATTGCCTTTGCACCCGTAGATATGTTTTATATAGGTACGTGTTTCACGATCATCGGAACCGGTTTTTTTAAACCCAATATTTCCACGATGGTCGGATACTTGTATAAGGAAGGTGACGCCAGACGGGATGCCGGTTTTAGTTTGTTTTACTCAGGAATTAATCTTGGAGCCTTGCTTGGTGGAATCCTCATGATCTGGGTAGGGAAATATTATTCCTGGAACCTGGCCTTTGCCTTGGTGGGGATAGTAATGATCATCAGTATAACGACACTCTTTTTTACGCAGAGAACCATGGGGCCTATTGGGCTGTCGCCACTAAAACCTTCGATGTCAAGAAAAAGGAAATTAAGCCTTGAGATCGGGACTTATCTGGGTTCGCTGGCGATATTGCCCCTGATATTAATATTGATAAAAAACACACATTATACGGACATGTTTATGCTCATCGCAGGACCTGTGACGCTGCTCTATGTTTTTTACGAGATGACGCATCATACCTGGGACGAAAATAAAAAGCTTATCGCCGCTTTAATTTTTATTGCTTTTTCCGTTATTTTCTTTGCGTTCTTTGAACAGAGTGGGGGATCCCTGAGTCTCTTTGCGCTTAACAATATCAAACATAGTCTGGCAGGCATTTCGATGGATCCAAATATTGTCAACAACTCCTCCAACTCCCTTTTTGTTATCATTTTTGCTCCCTTATTGGGTTTGTTGTGGATATGGCTCAACAAACGAAAACTCGAACCAAACTCTGTCCTGAAATTTGGACTTGGTTTTTTATTCCTTGGGCTTGGTTTCTATCTCTTTTATTCCACGATTGGATTTGCCGGTCCCGATGGCATGACGTCACTTGAAATATTTACGATTGCATATTTTGTCGTGACGCTTGCTGAGCTTTGTTTATCGCCTATTGGGCTTTCCCTGATGACAAAGCTGGCTCCTAATCGGATGCAAGGACTGATGATGGGGATGTGGTTTCTAGCCAGTGGGTATGGCCAGTACGTCGCTGGTCTTTTAGGAAACGGGATGAGTGTTCCCGGAGAAAATGCCACCAAGGTGGAGAAACTAATTGCCTTTACATCAGGCTATAAACAATTAGCAATTTATGCGTTAATCGCAGGAATAGCGATGTTGATCCTGGCGCCCCTGGTTAAAAAGCTGATGGGAACGGTGAGGTAGACTCTCCAACTCCTTCTTCACTCATCTGGATTATCTTTACCTCATGATTGACTTTCCGTTATTAAAGAAGATATCCGAGACTCCCGGTGCTCCGGGCTTTGAACATCAGATCCGCAACCTCGTAAAGAGCGAGATCAAAGACCTGGTTGATGAAATGTACATTGATTCGATGGGATCATTGATAGGTGTGCGAAAAGGTAAGAGTGATAAGAGAGTTTTGGTCGCCGCACACATGGATGAGATCAGTTTCATGGTCACCCATATTGATGATGAGGGATTTATTCGCTTTCATCCGTTAGGAGGATTTGATCCAAAAACACTTACGGCACAACGTGTGATCGTCCATGGAAAAGAAGATGTGATCGGTGTGATGGGCAGCAAGCCTGTTCACCTGATGACGACTGAGGAAAAAAATAAAATGGTCCAGCTTCGTGATTATTTCATTGATGTCGGCATGCCGGTTGATCAGGTCAAAGCGATGATCAGCGTAGGAGATCCGATCACAAGAGAAAGAGAACTGATCGTGATGGGAGATTGTGTCAATGGCAAATCTCTGGACAACCGCGTCTCCGTGTACATTCTGATTGAAACGCTGAAAGCATTAAAAGGAAAAGAAATTCCATATGACTTTTATGCTGCTTTTACGGTACAGGAAGAAGTGGGTTTGCGCGGCGCATTTAATGCTGCAGGACATATTGATCCTGATTTTGGTATTGGTTTGGATACAACGATCGCATATGATACACCTGGAGCATTACCATATGAAATGGTGACGAAGCTGGGTGCCGGAACAGCTATAAAAATCATGGATGCATCGATCATCTGTGATGTACGAATGACATCCTACATGAAGGCCACGGCTTCAAAACACAATATCACCTATCAGGCAGAAATACTTCCAGCAGGGGGTACAGATACTGCAGCCATTCAACGCCAGGGTGCGAAGGGTTCGATTGCAGGGGCTATTTCTATCCCTGTGAGGCATATTCATCAGAGCATTGAGATGGCGCATATGGGAGATATATCAGCTTCTGTTGACCTGCTCACTGCAGTTATTTCAGAATTAGATCAATGGAATTGGGAACTGTGAGGAGTAACGAGTAACGAATAAATGAATAACGAATAACGAGATCGGTTGTAGAGACGTCGATTTATCGCGTCTCATTGCACAACCCGAGTAACGAATAAATGAATAACGAATAACGAGATCGGTTGTAGAGACGTCGATTTATCGCGTCTCATTACACAACCCAAGTAACGAATAACGAATAACGAGTGACGAATAACGAGATTGGTTGTAGAGACGTCGATTTTGTTGCTGAGCTGCAGCACAAGGAAGAAGGAAAGCAAGTCGAAGCATCGCGTCTCATTGCACAACCCAAGTAACGAATAACGAATAACGAATATCGAGATCGGTTGTAGAGACGTCGATTTATCGCGTCTCATTGCACAACCCAAGTAACGAATAACGAATAACGAATAACGAGATCGGTTGTAGAGACGTCGATTTATCGCGTCTCATTGCACAACCCAAGTAACGAATAACGAGTATCCCATGCAATTCGAAATGGAATATACAGGTAAGCAAAATGCAATAAAGGGGAAACAAAGTATTCAAGTTTAAATTGTAACAACCGATTAATAATTGATCACTAGATCACTAGATCACTCGATCACTACATCACCAGATCACTACATCACCAGATCGCAAGATCACAAGCTCTCTCACTCATGTGGAACGAACTAAATAACAAACTCACTGCAGAATTTACCTTCGAGGATTTCGTGCAGGCCTGGGCTTTCATGACCGAAGTCGCGATGCTCGCAGAACGAAAAAATCATCATCCGGAATGGACGAATGTGTGGAATAAGGTGATGATTTCACTGAGCACACACGATGCCGGTGATGTTGTGACTGAGAAGGATAGAAAGCTGGCGGATGGGATCAGTAAAATCTATGAGCGCTACCAATATCGTACTTGATGTCATTGGAGAGCAAGCTTCCTGATGTAGGCACGACGATATTCACCGTGATGTCACGATTGGCAACTCAGCATCAGGCGATTAATCTTTCGCAGGGGTTTCCGGATTTTGATACTGATCCTCGGCTCATTGCTTTTGTTGAAGAAGCAATGCGTGGTGGACATAATCAATATGCACCTATGCCGGGTCTCCCTGATTTAGTAGAGGTGATTGCTGAGAAAATTAAAAATGATTATGGTTGGCATCCCGATCCGGATACGGAGATAACGGTTACTGCTGGAGGGACACAAGCAATATACTCCATCATTGGGGCGATGATCAGCCCGGGTGATGAAGTGATCGTGCTGGAGCCAAGTTATGACAGCTATATTCCTTCTGTGATTTCTTTTGGGGGAAAAGTGAAGACGGTTCAACTGCTTCCTCCTGCATACGCAGTGGATTGGGATGAAGTTGAATCGCTGATCACAAATCGTACAAAACTGATCATGATCAATACGCCGCACAATCCTTGTGGGGTGGTCCTGGGAAAAGAAGATTTAGAACGACTACAGTCGATAGTAATCAAGAATGATATTTATCTCATCAGCGATGAAGTCTATGAGCACATCATCTTCGATGGACATCGTCATGAATCAGTGTTGCGTTATCCTGAATTATACAATCGATCGTTTGTTGTTTTCTCCTTTGGAAAAAGCCTTCATGTGACGGGCTGGAAGATCGGTTATGTGATTGCACCACCGGCATTGACGACAGAATTGAGAAAGATCCATCAGTTCAATGTCTTTTCTGTCAACAGACCTATCCAACTGGCGATAGCGAAATATATTCAGCATCACGGCGACTTTGGTGCATTGGCATCCTTCTACCAGGATAAGCGTGATTTGTTTTTAAAATTGATGGAAGGTCTCCCTTTGAAATTTCTTCCATGCGTTGGCAGTTATTTTATTCTTGCTGATTATAGTGAAGTGAGTGATCTTGATGACAGAGCATTCGCAGAGAAGTTAACTATTGAAGGAGGAGTAGCGACGATTCCATTGAGTCCGTTTTATAAAAATGGGAGTGATGAAAAAATAGTAAGGTTTTGTTTTGCAAAGAAAGAAGCAACTTTGATAGAAGCGGCTTCGCGGTTGATGAAATATTTTGAATTTCCATTTTCCTAAAAATAATAAGAGAAATTTCATATGATGAAAAATCATATAAATTCTTGTAATTTCGTCTGCGAGGAGGGTAATCAATCCACCTAATATTTTTTCGGTATAAAGAATTCGCTTATGGATCGTTATCGTTCAATTCTTGATTCATGGAAAGCATTATTCATCTGCCTTATTTTCATTTGTTTCTTTGGAAGTGTAAAAAGTCAAATCGTAAAACCATTCAATCTGATTCCTGATTTTGGTAGCATAGATAGTGCAGGTTTTGCATGGCATGTATTTACTGATTCGAATTTTATTTATGTTATCGGCAATACGAATAGATCTTATTATCAATCTACGAGTCCCTTATTAGCCCGTTTTGATTATGATGGACATTTTGTGAATTCCTATACAATAATTGACAGCTCAAGCAATGATTATATGTTAATGGATGAGTTGCCAATTATCGTTGAACCAGATGGTTTTACGATGATGCTGGACAGAATGGACACTTTAGGTTCTACCTACAGTAAGGAATTAATTAGATTCGATAAACACAATGGTGGCATTATTCAGAAAATGAGGTTACCTCATCCGCCCAACAGTATTTTTAATTTTGTGAGTGGATTGTATAATAAAACTTCGGATGGTCATTATATCATTTTAGGATACATAGGTGATGCAGCAAATTTATATTTATCTAAACTTGATTCATCCTTTAATACGATTTCACAAATTGTCTTGCCTGACATACATCAGTGGGATTTTGCAGGATATTTAAAGGAACAGGTTGATGGTTCATTAATTCTCGTGGGATATTCAACGGATTCAGCATATTGGTGGCCATTTTTTCTGCATGTAAGTCCTACTGGAGAAATACTTGAGTTCAAGCTAGCTCCAGAAGGTCTTAGAACCCGAGGGTCTGGACCAACCAACACAGTCCTTAGAGATGAACATGACAATTGGATTTTTTCAAGTATAATGGATACAACTTCATTGGGTTGCCATACTTGTACCAGAGAAATTCCATTTGTTTGTGCTATTTCGCCTGATTTTGATTCTCTTCTTTGGGTTAGCTATTTTTCATCTCCCCCATATGAAGATCAAGATCGAAATGTTACTTTTTTTTTAACCGAGGCGAATGATCATAGCGGATATGTTTCTTCGCTAAATAAAACATCAGGATCAAGTTGGGTTACATATCTGTCAAAAGTAAGTTCTGACGGGGATAGTTTGTGGACTCGACGCATTTCCCCTCTGGGATGGGAAAATATAGAATCGACCACCATGAGTATCCTTCAGCTTGTAGCAACACCGTATAATACTTTTGTTGGTGTTGGAACAGTAAGTGATGACCTTGGACCAAACCGTCCTTGGATATTTCAGATTGATTCTCTGGGTTGTCTTGTACCGGGATGTGATCAGAGTGTTTCTGTCAAGACCATTGAAGGGACCATCTCTAAAGATTTTAAAGTGTATCCAAATCCTGTTTCGAAAAAACTGTATATATTATATCGAGGTAAAAATTCCACTCATTCAATATATAATATCACCTTAATGTCATTAGATGGTAGGTTGATTAGAACAACTACTATGCATCCGGAGCAAAGTGAACAATTTATTTTGTCTTTACCACAAATTCCAGCAGGTGAATATATATTGAATATTGAAAATGCCGATGGATCGTATCGGCAATTAGAAAAGATTATTAAAGAATAATCGTTGGAATAAACCAGATGCACATTTTCTTCAGTTGAAACTAAACCCCCAAATCTTAAAACTCGCCCATCAGGAAGCCGAACATCATATGATGTCCGATCTCAATTATTCTTGCGAACTGCACAAATTTTTAAAAAACGAAATCGACATACCAACATATTTTGCTGCCGAATACGGATTCCAGAAATTCCTTCACGATTATGGAGTAAATCGCACACTCAAAGCAGGTGATTTGCCCAAAAGGAAAATTTTGAAATTGATCAAATCCTATCCGTTCAGTTCATCGCATGCAACAGACATAACGAAGTTAGCATTGAATATCCAACAAAATAAACTCTCTTCTCAATCTGCTGGTGGAAGTCATGGCCTTCCTCAATCCTTCTGTTCCAAATTTCTTTATGTCTTAAAACCGGATCAATTGATTCCATATGATTCCTATGTATTAAAATCTCTTCAACTCAGAACGGGCAATTCATTGAAATCATTGGAACAGTATTACGACCATGCAGACAAGTTTAGACGAACACATTTTCCTGAAAATGGACCGGAAGTCAAAAAGATCAGGGATAAAAGTGATCCGGATTTCAGAAAACAGTTGAACAGGTTAAACATCAATGATGATAAAGTACTAAGTTGGAAGCTAACCGATAAATATCTGTGGTGTGAGCATGAGGAGAGAAGGAAGACAAAATAGAGGCATTTGAAATAAACGCAAGCCAAAGCCTTGAAAACACCAGACGTTGGTCAACTGACGCCGAACATTGGTTGAGTGTCGGTTGATTGAAGTTAAGAAATTGAAGAAAGACATAACTGATCAATATTTAAACAAGTCATAAATCGTATAAAAGTGAAAATCATTCTGCTGCTTTTGTTTATGTGGACCCAGGCCCTTTGCCAGGAGGACTATTTCGTTTATCATAGCATTATAAATCGGGCAGAGGAAAAAATAGGCGAGGAAGATTTTTCTACTGCCTTGACAATCTACGACTCAG
Source organism: Chitinophagales bacterium (assembly GCA_038252065.1). Taxonomy (GTDB): domain Bacteria; phylum Bacteroidota; class Bacteroidia; order Chitinophagales; family Saprospiraceae; genus Opimibacter. The sequence continues at coordinate 8,422 of JBBSAQ010000012.1, read as the reverse complement.
TCTTTACACAATTTGAATACGTATTTGCAAAAGATTATGTGATTGCTGCTCAATTAGCGGCTTTCCTGGATGATCGTTCAAGATGCATGGATTATATGGTAAAAGCGATGTATGGAGGCTACAAAGAATATTGTTTTGAACAACTTTATCAAATTAGAAGAGTGCTCAATGATATTGACTGGAAGGAAATTAAAAGAAAAGAATTTTTATGCAGAGATAAGTACAGGTCCTCTGTTAACTGGCCATTGAATATTGAAATTTCTAAACGGCATAGAAAAATGGACGAAATAAATGACAGAAAATGGCGGAACCAGGCACTTTGTGAAAATTATGATTTTCTTCTTTCTGCTCATGATTTTTTTCCATCTGCACGGAGGATTGGAATAGATGATCAAAACCTTGATCCGCTTTTAGTTTCCACGAGAGGATGGAAATTGCTACAGGATTGTGAGGCTTGTAATTCAAAAGTAATTTATACGCTTACTCAAGTGGAAGACCCTATCAGGGATTTTGGAACTGAATATTTCATGAATGCAGTACGATCTGGTGACCTTAGACCAATCGAGCTTTCCTGGATTTATGGCCATGATTCTACAAATGTAGATTGTCATCCGGAAAGTGATTTGATTGAGAATATACCAGATCTCTGGTTTTGTTGTAATCCGGGTGATCCTGATTATAATATTGATCGGATCAATGAAAATCGGAAATCAATTGGACTTGGAACTTATGAAACTGAGATGAAACTTTTTAAAATGGAGATGAAGTACAGCATAAAACTCCGATTTGGTGTATGGTAGTTATTCTTTCGAGGGCGTATCCTCCGTTGTATTGAATGTCGTAAATGCCCCCTTACAAATCCGTAATCAACCACCTTTGATTTGCATTTTTGATATGATATTTGCTTTAGCGTAAGAGCGTAAGAAGTAATATTAAGCTCCGTGTACTCTGTGAACTCCGTGCGAAAAAAAACACGTTAATCGCGAACCGTTGAATCTGCTTTTAAAAATCTAAAAATCTTTCTCATGTCTAAAATTTCAATCTACTTAAACTTCCAGGGCAACACAGAAGAAGCCTTCAATTTTTACAAATCCGTTTTCGGCGGAGAATTCGAAGGCGATATCATGCGCAATCGTGATGTCCCACCGATGCCGGGAATGCCCGAAATCCCTGAAAAGGAAAAAAATATGGTGATGCATGTTGCGCTACCCATCCTCGGGGGCGTATTTATCATGGGCACGGATATGCTCGAATCCATGGGTCACAAACTAATCGTGGGCAACAATACGACGATCAATCTCGAACCGGATTCAAAAGAAGAAGTGGATCGTCTTTATACAGCACTTTCACAAGGAGGCAGTCAAGGCATGGCGCCATCAGATCAATTCTGGGGAGCATATTGGGGCGTGTGTCTTGACCGGTTTGGGATCAGGTGGATGTTTAACTATACGTACCCGAAATAATCGGGTGATCAAGTGATCTGGTGATCGAGTGATATTAAAATCTGATATGGAGCTAATTAATTACTTTATGATAGTATAAATTGTGATGTAAGAGACCGGTAAACTAGGGGATCACTTGATCACCATATCACTTGATCACCAGATCACCATATCACTCGATCACTCCATCTATTTAGCCGGAGCAGGTCTCTTCGGCATCTTCAGACTATCGGGAGGAAAATGTGCTTTCAATGTATCCATCTGCGTAGTAGCCCAATCAATGATCAACTTTCGATCTGCATCTGTAATCTTAGCTTCAGAATGTAGACCTAACCATGTATAGGATGGCAGAGGCATTCCCTTTTCTTTCACCTGTTCAATGATATCTTCAAATTTGTGATTCTGAAAGGCAATGCGACGTGAAGTGAATGTTGAAAAATTCAATTTTTGTTTCCCTTCATTGACATGATTTGCCAGCCACCAGGCTACGGGTTGAATATTGACATACCAGGGATAATCTGTTTTATTGGTGTGACAATTATTACATGCTTTCACAAATAAAGTGTCCACGTCAGCCGGCACATTATATTTTGTTTTGATGTCATATTTCCGGTCATCCGACAGGTTTTTCACGGGGCGGAAAAACTGGATGGCGATGAAAATAATGACGAGGGCTATTAAGATCTTACGGATCATGAGATTCAATGTTTTGTAAAGGAGGTAATAGAATGTGTAAGGATAGGAATAGGTTTTAACATATTGAAATTATTCTGTTTATGGTTCCTGAAAAAACCAATTCCCAACTGGTCCTGGCATATTTACCAAATCATATTTTAACCTAACTACTTAATTTTGAACAGTTTAGCAACTATTAAGGGATGCTATTTGGCTATTTAACCTATTGATGCTATGTTTGCAGTCCTAATTTTGAAAAGGGAGTATAGCTCAGCTGGTTCAGAGCATCTGCCTTACAAGCAGAGGGTCCGCGGTTCGAACCCGTGTACTCCCACACAATAACGACGGGGCTTGTAGCCCCGTTTGTTGTTTTAGGGAATAGGCTATTCCGACACAATTCCGACACAAACTCCATTTAAAAGTCCAAATTGCAGTCAAACATGATCATTCTTTGAGTTGAGGCTTCTGTCTACCAACTCCACTGTCATTTGAATATTTTACCATTAGTTAAGGTTAGCACTTTAGGTGAGGAACCGGCTTGCCTGCGTGGATTTTATCATTGGCAATTTTAGAGGGATGAATATTAACGAGGAGACATGGGGGGGGTAGCAAAAAAAACGCCCAGCCTATTCATTAGCGCAGGGTATTATTTTCTGTAAGCAACCATTCATTTAAAATCGGAATGTCAGCTTCTGGTTGAGGATAGCATCATAAAACGAAGAGGTAAATACAATAGCTTTAAAAGACCTTTCTTGGATTTCTAAGACCTAATCGTAAGAACTGTAAACACAAGGACTATAGGGATATGATGGAAGCTAGTAGTTCAAATAGTCAACTATAAAACCGTTGGGATAAATCGAATACAACTTAATGGGCAATTACTATTTTCTGAACTGTATTAATTCTTTGCCCGTATATGCTCAAAAAATAAATACCCTCACTAAGGTTATTTACTTCGACTTTTAGTTTATCAAAAGTGTTCCAATTTGTCTGAAGGACAACATTGCCTATTGAATTTAGTATTGAAACCTTCAGCTCTCTTTCTTTCTGAATAGCTGGCGTAGGCTGAATAATTATAAAGTCTTGTGCTGGATTAGGAGAAACAAGGATGCCATACTTTGTAGTTTCACCAAGGTCCTGCACAGCTGAAAGAATCTCGCAATCGAGGGAATCACCTTCGCAATAGTACTGAAAGAACACTAATTCTCCTTTTCTTCCATAATTAATCAATCCATGATATTCATATCCGAAACCCTCCAAAAGGATCCCTGGACTATCAAATAATAAGCCATAATTGATAAAAATGCCTTGTGTATAAAATGCCCTGGTCTCTAAGCCTAAATAATTTAATTGTCGAATAGAATCAATACGGGGTACATAGGACATCCCGGAGGAGTCATATATATTTTCCAAAACACAATCATTTAAAGTATCTCCTACTTGCAGAGAAAAATCATACAGCAAATGTTCTGTTGACTGGCACATAGAAACTGTGTCTCTAAATGGTATCAAGTAAACTTTTCGTTCTACTGTATCTTCCCGCATTAACGCATATAGGTATTTATTCAAGACTTCCTTTGGATATTGAATGTTAGTTGAATTACTATTAAGCTGCAAGGTGCGTTGGTAAATTATTTTATAAGTATATCCTTGGAGCAACGTATCTCCCTGAACTGACAACGCAAAAGCCAGTGCGATATGAACTGGCGGTTCTTCTCCGGAAATCATTTGTTTGTATATCCAATGCCGATCATCTTTTAAAAGCTTATAATAAGGCTGTGCAAATAAATTTGAACTGCAGATCAGTAGGGAAAATATTAAAATAACAAATGAAATTTTCATATGATGTAAATTAAGTAAGAACAATTAATGCACTACCATGAATTGCACTGATTTGACAATTCGGGTGCCACTCGTGAGTGAAAGGGAATAGACACCAGGGATCATGTTTTGGACGGAATAGATACTTGTGATATTACTCTCTAAGCGGCCTGAACGAAAGAGCGCGCGACCTTCATTGTCTATAATGGAATACGCCATTTCTTTCATTACAGGGGAAAAGGAACAGTAAAAACTTAAAAAATCTTTGGCAGGATTTGGGTATAATATGAAGTTAACTTCTTCCGAATCAACTTCATCTGTAGATACCAGCTGGCAGCCTGGAATAAGGCAACCATACGAGTCAACTTTAAGCAACCAAGCCTTTTGTCCCACGTCGCCCCCATTTATGTCGCGATATTCACCTACCATTATCAAGCTCCCATCCAAATCCTCTTTAATGTCTTTTAATTCATATACAATATTCGTTCCCTCAAAATTATAACTACGCATCCAAAGGCTATCTCCGTTTTCTGCCACTTTTACAAGCCATCCATGATAATCAGGACCAGGTATTAAATTTTGACCTACTGCAACATACCCTTGTTGGTTGCGTAGTGGTATCATATTCCAAAGATGTGTTGAATTTTCATCTAAGGGCTCAGCATAAGGCCTGAAATAAGTTCTCCAAAGGATGTTTTTACTTGTATCCATTTTAACCATACACCAATCCCAGACAAAATACTCACTGTCAGAATTGATGGGTATAGCTTTTCCTTTTGCTGTTCCAAAAATGATTTCAAAGTTTTCGTTGACCACAAGTCCTCCTAAAGTTCCGAACCAATCTTCATTTTCCGGGCTCAGATAGTCCCACTCTAAGTTCCCGAGACTGTCAAGTTTGGTCAGAACAATTTGCGCAATAATATTCTTTCTTACTACATTTTGATTAGTACCAAACCCACCAACTATGAAGCCGCCATCAGGTGTAGTGGCTATTCGATTTAAAAAAGTCCCATTTACATCACTGGCCGCTGGCTTACTAAATTGAGTCAAACCATTTCGGTCCACCTTAATGAGCCAAAGTTCAGAATAACCGTCTTCTCGCGCAACCGATACACAGACCATAGATTGATCATTTGCATTGCTCACCATATCGTATGGTATTTCCTGGACGGAACCCAGATCTGCATGAAAATCAGATAGGGTAAGGATATTCCCTCCAATATCATACTTAATAAAAAATAATGTGTTGGTATCCTTTGCATAATTATAACCGTGGGTAACCAGGTTTCCTTCGCTATCCGAACTTAGACTTTGAAACCAAGTTTCATATTTATTGATTGTATCTGTAACTGCTTTAATGATTAATGGGTTACCGTCCAGATCAGTTTTTACAAAAAGAGCACCTGTATTATACGGCCAAACAGTGTCTGCCACTATTCCAGTTATATAATAGCAAGTGTCTGTAACAACAATGCTATTGAAAACAGAAGTCTTAAAAGGTAAAAAACTATAAGTCCTATTGATCGTATTAACCTGAGCTTGTATACTTTCAGCTAGGAGCCAAGAGAGAATAACAAATATTACTGTTACTTTCATAGATTAATCAATTTTAAAAGGATGCTTTACAAATTTTTCCATATTAGCAAAGCATCCTTATGCAAGTTCGATTTACCTGAGGATTAATATATTTTTTGGTGCAATTAGCAATTGACCTTCAGCTTCCAGCGAATAGAAATAAATGCCAGGAGTCAAATTTTCACAATTCCAGCTAATAAAACCTGGATTATCTTTTACCGTCAAAGTTGCCACAATATTGCCAGTATGATCTCTCAGAATAATAAAACCAATCAGATTACTTTGCAGCTTTACACTAAAATCAATCTCAGAAGAGGCTGGATTCGGAGAAGCCGTCAATGAATTAACTTCATTTTCCGTCACCACTAATGATTTCTCTGCAATTGCTTGAACTTCAGCCTCTGGCTCTTTGACAATGGAATTTGCTGGAAAAACAGGAGGCACAAAATAGTTGTAACCATTTTGGTTCAAAATCGTACGTGCCTGATCACCACCTAAACCTTTACTATTCATCGCAATTGGTTCCAGGATAGCTTTTACTTCTTGGCTTAGTGCATCAATTCCCAGGCCTTCATGTATTAATTTAATTTGAACTTCTTTAACCTGAATAAAATAATTAAGTTCCGCTTTCTCATCATCAGGAAGGTGGTATTTTTCTTCAAGGTTGTATAACAACATTCTAGCTTCGGAAAAATTAAGTTGGTTAATTAAATGATCAACAATCTCCATATTGCTATAAAGTGAATTTTTATTGAATAACCAAGTAACTATCTCCTGACTAGAAAATAATTCAGGATAGTCAACAATAAATGAAATTGCTGTGTTACAAATAGAATACATTTCAGAATACAAATCATTTATATGATTTTCTAAAGTATTTCTTTCAGTAACCAGTTTAAGCAAAGTATCTACTTCTGATTGGTTAAAAATGCCAGAACTAATGCAGTTTTCTGTAAGTGCATTTGTAACAAAAACATCGGGATTAGTAAGCGCAATTTCTTTAAATTCGGACTTAGTGAGAGGGTTGTCTAATTTTAAAAACAACGCTTCCATAACTTCTAATGAAATGAAGGGGGCTATTTCTTCTAATCGATCTATGAGTGCATTTTTTGTACTCTCTTCCAGATTATTGATTTGAACTAATAAATCAGGTTTGTTGCCACCATCCATTAAGCTATTTATTGTATTTAGATCCGAATTTAGATTTTGTCGGACAACTGCATAATCCTCGCCTGCCTGAGCATAACCCTCTGGTGGGCCCATTAGAGGATCTGGGTCATATGGATTAGGATCTACTGGATCGACTCCTCCCGGATCATAGCCGTTAGGACAAGTATTTGCGTTACTGCTAGTCAAGAATTTACTAATGGCAAAAATATTGATCGGTTCTTCCTGACCGGCTGAGTTGTAATAATAAATTATTGGTCCCGTTATTGCCCCATTGTTAAAATCACTACCTGCAGGGGCTCCAGTCAACTGAGTACCCCAAGAGAAAATATTTTCAGCAGGATCATTTAGAGAACCCTGTGAATAAGCAATTCCCTGATCTGTAACAGCAAAGTCATAGCCATTTCTTTTGTTATTTATATTATTGTTACAGTAATATTTAAGTCCATTATTGTTAATTAAAGTGTTGCGATTTAAACCATTTGCCAAATTTCCATAGAACACATTTAGGTCAGTTGGCGAACTTTTAATAAAACTGTTTTTATATATTTCGTTTATTTCGGTGCCGGTATCTTTTGCCCTTATTCCTATTGTATTTGGTGCTATAGTATTAAAAGTCGGTCGGAATGTATTTTGATCTACTTTAAAACCGGTACCTGACATAATCACAAGGCCTTCGTGAGTAGAAGGTGCTCCCGAAGCATTTGTTTTGCCTACTCTAAACGTACAATCCCTTATATTAAAATTATTATGTGCAGAAGTGATAACTCCAAACACATTGTTTTGAAAATCTGATTCATAAACAGAAAAAGTGTAGGTTCCCCATGTCCGGGAGGTATTAATCGCGGTATTAAAACCTATGAATTTACTTCGAATTTCAGGTGTCGGACAGGGTAGAAAATTTGCTGTACAATATGCATCAACAGTGAAATTTGCATCTATAGCTGTTATTCCTTGAACTCTGTTTACATCATAGGGCCAGGAATTGTCTGTTTGAAAGGTGCAACCCCATAATCTTATACCTTCAACATTCGACATGTAAACATGACTTAATAAGGGTGATGCGTGCCGGTAGCTACCATCTGTTTTAAAGACACAATTATAAAAATATCCTTGATTTATACTGGTCAGATATCGATAATAAGCGACTGACCTTTTATTGTTCAGAAATTTCGAATCTTTTGCTTTTACAATTCCACCGGTTTTTGTCATATCCCCCTGCTTAATAACTTCTATGGCTTCAGTCGCATGTTCAATAATTGAATTATTAATGATTAATGTGCCTTGATTTGTGCCATTCTGTATAAGGCCAGCATTACCCCAAACTTTAATACCGTCCCATACGTAACCGCATTCGTTAGTGAGGGTGTCGTTAGTAAGTTGTAGTACTGCTCCAGCTTCTACAATGATTTTTACTCCTTGCCCTATGTTGATTTTGGTATTATTGATATTAAGGGTTGAACCGCTGACGATTCTTAAATCAGAGGCAATGGTTCTTGGACTATTCCAATTAATTACGCCAATAATCGTTGTGCCTTCTGGGCTTTTTATTAATGGAGCTTCCCATAGTCCTCTACCGAATGTTGCGGCTACAAGCTTTCCCGCGCATTGATTGATTTCCAAATCATTGACCGAGCATTGCGGCCCATTATTACCATATTTTGCCCAGTCGGTTTGTATATTATCCCGATAATACATGCCATTGTCGGTCCCAATATAAAGGCGGTCATTTGACATTTCCT
>JBBSAQ010000011.1:0-118543 GCA_038252065.1 Chitinophagales bacterium | reverse complement strand
GTCAATGTTTTGCTCTCAGCTTCCTTCATACATTACTTCACAATAATGCACTTGCCGTTAAGCTAGTAGTTCCCCTTACCGGGCCTACAAGGGACTTACACCCTCTAGTGTTTGCGCCCTGCCGGGCGCACAAAAAAAAAGGCCGGAATTTTCGTCCGGCCTGTATAAATCTAGTGTTTTAACAAGATATTATTCTTCTTCAGAAGTAGCAGTGGTGTCTTGAGGTTCGGCTGCTGCAGTTGTAGCAGCGGTAGTTGATTTGCCTTTCCCTCTTCTTGTCCGCTTCGTTACAGGTTTGACAGTTGTTGAACCTGATTGACTTCTACGTTTTTTCAGGTTTGTATAGAGTTCATTAAAATCTACCAACTCGATCATAGCCATTTCAGCTCCATCTCCTTTACGGAATCCTGTGCGAATCACACGAGTATATCCTCCTGGTCTGTCTCCAATTTTTGTAGCAATTGTTGAAAAAAGCTCCGTGACCGCTTCTTTGTTGCTCAGATATGCAAAGACTATCCTTCGGTTATGCGTTGTATTGCTTCTGCCTTTTGTGATCAGTGGTTCGATATACTTTTTCAAGGCTTTTGCCTTTGCTACAGTTGTAAAAATGCGTTTATGCTGGATCAGCGCTAAACTAAGATTCATCAACAAAGCTGCACGATGCCCTGCTTTTCTTCCCAGGTGATTAAATGTCTTTCCGTGTCTCATGACCGTTTAATGTTGGTTAATTAAATTAATGCCTCCGCAGCACCGGGCAAAAAGCCTTCGCAGTAACTGCAATTATGTTTATGGGATTATTGGTTTATACGTTTATTGGATTTAATAATTGATGAACCTAATAAACAGATAAGCCCCTTCATTCTAGTCTTCGTCAAGTTTATATTTTGACAAATCCATTCCAAATGTCAATCCTTTTATCTGGAGGAGTTCTTCTATTTCCACCAGTGATTTTTTTCCGAAGTTTCTAAACTTCAATAATTCATGTGTATCGAATCTTACTAATTCAGCCAGTGAATTGATTTTGGCTGCTTTCAGACAATTGTAAGCGCGTACAGAAAGATCAAGATCTTCTAGTGAAGTCTTGAGTAATTTACGCATACTCAGGATGTGCTCATTGACTATACCATCATCCTTTCCAACTTTATCATCGAAAGTAATATGCTCGTCCGTAATCAACATCAGATGTTGAATCATGATACGGCTTGCTTCTTTGATAGCTTCTTCAGGATGAATCGTGCCGTCTGTCTCAACTTCGATGCTTAGCTTTTCGTAGTCTGTGCGTTGTCCAACACGGGTATTTGAAACCTGGTAGGCAACTTTCTTAATGGGCGTATAAATAGCATCAACGGGAATAACTCCGATAGGTGCATTTTCAGGCATATTTTCTTCGGCAGGAACGTATCCTCTTCCTTTGGTGATAGTCATTTCCAACTCAAGGTTTACGGAAGGTTCCATTCGGCAAATCAGGAGTTCAGGATTCATCACTTTAAAAACATTGGTTTTTGACTCAATGTCTTTAGCGCGGAATTCATCCTGACCGCTGATTGTAATATAGATCTGGTGCTCGTTTGCCTTATCCCCTTTCATCGTACTTTTCAATCTGATCTGCTTAATGTTGAGGATGATGTCAACAACATCTTCAACAACGCCAGGGATGCTTGAAAACTCGTGATCTACGCCGGCAATACGGATAGCTGATACTGCATAGCCTTCCAATGAAGAAAGTAAAATGCGGCGAAGCGAATTTCCAATTGTTTGACCAAATCCAGGCTCAAGAGGTTTAAATTCAAATTGCCCGTGAAAGTCAGTGGCTTTCTGTAGTAAAATTTTATCCGGCTTTTGAAAATTTAAGATGCTCATAAAGACGATTTCGTGTGGAATAAATTATAAATGATATCTAACCAAGGCAGAGTGCGGTCCGGAGACCAAAACTTCCAAGATTACTTAGAATACAACTCGACGATCAATTGTTCATTGATTTTCTCCGGAATATCATCGCGTTCAGGATAGGTAAGGAATTTCCCTTCCATTCTGTCCGGATTCCACTCTAACCAAGGGAATTTACGGATATCTGTTTTTGCGGCGACGTTGTCTGAAATCACCTCAATATGCTGAGATTTACCTCTTACAGATACCACATCTCCGGGCTTTAGCTGATAAGATGGGATATATGCAAGTTCACCATTAACAAGTACATGTTTGTGTGATACAAGCTGACGTGCAGCCCTGCGTGTCCTACCTACACCTAATCGGAAGATAGTATTGTCAAGGCGTGATTCCAATAACTGCAAAAGTACGGTACCGGTAACACCACTTTTGGAACTAGCCTTTTCAAAGATGTTCCTGAACTGACGCTCCAATACTCCATACGTATATTTTGCCTTTTGCTTTTCAAGCAGCTGAAGAGCATACTCTGATTTCTGGCGACGTCGCTTTGAATTACCATGTTGGCCTGGGCGATATTTTTTTCGCTCAAAACTCTTGTCAAAGCCAAAGATCATTTCGCCTAAGGCTCTGGCTTTTTTAGTGGTAGGTCCGGTATATCTTGCCATATTTTTTAGTAATCAATAGATTGAAAAAAATTCGTTGCTCAATCAGCGCTTTTCAGACTCTTCTTCTTTTTGGAGGCCGGCATCCATTGTGTGGTACCGGAGTAAGATCCTGGATCCGTGACACCCTAACGCCGACAGCATCAATAGCTCTGATAGCGGCTTCACGCCCTGATCCGGGGCCTTTCACAAATACTTCTGCTGATCTCATTCCAGCATCATAAGCTTCCTGAGCAGCAGATGAAGCAGCAACCTGAGCTGCATAAGGTGTATTCTTTTTAGAACCCTTAAAGCCAGCTTTGCCTGCGGAGGCCCAAGAGACAACATGACCAGCACGGTTTGTAACCGTAACGATGATATTGTTAAATGTGGCCTGTATAAAAGCTTTTCCGTCAGATTCTACTTTGACTTTACGCTTTTTAGCTACTTTTTTTATTGTTTTAGCCATTCTCGGTTTACGATTTTGGATTTACGATTTTAGATTTCCGAAATAAGGAGCGATATTTTTTAAATACGCCCGCAAGAAATCGATGAATCTTATTTTCCAGATATTATTTGGTTGCTTTCTTCTTGTTTGCTACAGTCTTACGCTTGCCTTTCCGTGTTCGGGCATTTGTTTTTGTCCTTTGCCCACGAACCGGCAGACCTTTTCGATGTCGAAGGCCCCTGTAACAGGCAATATCCATAAGTCGTTTGATATGCGTCTGAACCTCTGATCTGAGTTCGCCTTCGACTTTATATTGTTCCTGAACAATACGCGAAATGTTCATTACATTATCATCAGTCCAATCCTGAACTTTCACACTTTCTTCAATAGAAAGTTGCTCCAGAATTTTTTTTGCCCGGCTACCACCGATGCCAAAAATATATTGGAGGCCAATGATGCCTCTCTTGTTCCTCGGTAGATCTACGCCTGCTATCCTCGCCATATAGTTATAGGTATTTTATCAGCCTTGACGCTGTTTAAATTTTGGATTCTTTTTATTAATAATATAGAGTCTCCCCTTCCTTCTGACAATCTTGCAGTCAACCGATCTTTTCTTAATTGAAGCTCTGACTTTCATATTCGTTTATTTTGACAGGTGATTAAGCCCGTTATTTATTTATATCTGTATGTAATACGTCCTCTCGACAGATCGTATGGTGACATTTCCACTGAAACTTTATCTCCTGGCAATATCCTGATATAATTCATCCGCATCTTTCCAGAGATGGTGGCGATCAACATATGATCATTCTCCAACCTTACTCTGAACATGGCATTTGACAGGGCCTCTTCGATAATTCCATCTTGTTTGATGACCTGTTGTTTCGCCATTTTTTGATTTTGGAGTGCAAATATCTACTTTTTTATCCACACTTCGGCCAAATTGTCGTTATTTTTTACCGCTTTGTCTATGACCTCATGGTCTGAAAGAACCTCTGCTTTCTCTTTCCTGACTACAATGGTGTGTTCATAATGGGCTGATGTCCTTAAATCTCTGGCGACAAGCGTCCATCCATCCTTCTTTAACATCACCTCCCTAGTTCCAAGATTTATCATTGGCTCAATTGCTATGACTAATCCTTCATGAAGAATGGGCCCTTTTCCCCGTTTTCCATAGTTTGGTACTTCAGGCGGCTCATGAAGTTTTTTACCAATTCCATGACCCACCATTTCTCTTATGACCCCATATCCGGATTCAGTTTCAGCATGATACTGGACTGCATAGCCTATATCTCCCAGCCGGTTACCGGCAATAGCCTGTCCAATAGCCAGATCAAGACATTCCCGGGTAGTCACCAGCAATTTCATGATTTCAGGACTTACTTCGCCAACTGCAAAAGTGAAGGCGGCATCTCCAAAATATCCGTTCTTTTTTACACCACAATCAATGGAAACTACGTCTCCTTCTTTGATCGGTGTGTTCGCAGGAATGCCATGTACAATGACTTCATTGAGGGAAATACATAATGTCCCCGGAAAATCAAAAACGGTACCCGGATATCCTTTGAAAGCCGGTTCTGCATTATGATCTCTTATAAATGTTTCTGCTAAGTTGTCCAGTTCAATACCTGTTACTCCTGGCTTTAAATGATTAGCAACTTCTGCAATCGTTGAAGTGACAAGAAGGCAATTGTGCCTGATTATTTCAATCTCCTCTTCTGATTTATATTGATATCGTGAACCGGCCGTCATTTACAAAAACTCAGAAAGGAAATATGGGAGAATTGAAAAGTCATTGAACTTACCATTACATATTAGCTCCAATCTGCATTCCGCTGCCACTGCGACCTTTGAGCTTTCCGGATTTAACCAAGCCATCGTATTTTCTCATGAGGAGATGGCTTTCAACCTGAGCCAATGTATCTAGAACAACACCAACAAGAATAAGTAGTGATGTACCTCCAAAGAAAACTGCAAAACCCTGATTGATACCAGCTGCATGAGCAAGTTTTGGAAGAATGGTGATAATGCCCAGGAAAATGGCCCCTGGCAACGTGACCCGTGTCGTGATCGTATCAATAAAATCCGCAGTGTCCTTTCCAGGCTTAATCCCCGGGATAAAGGCATTCTGACGCTTTAGGTACTCAGAATATTGTTGAGGGTTTACAAGAAGTGCAGTATATACATATGTAAATACGACCACCAGTAAAAATGACAATACGGCCGTTGCAGTTGAGAATGGATCATTAAGTGATCTTAAAATTCCACCAGTCTGAGCGCCAGCATTATTACCCATAAAATACTGAGCTACAGTCATCGGAAGAAACATAATGGCCTGAGCAAAGATGATCGGCATTACGCCTGCTGCATTTAGTTTGAGTGGAATATAATCCCTGGCTCCGGACTGAGGAATATTGGCATTGCCTCTGCCAACCATTCTCTTTGCAAATTGAATAGGGATCCGGCGAACACCCTGAATCACCATAATGCATAACATTGTCACAATGAAGAAGCCTGCTAATTCAAGGACAAACGTTAACATCCCGCCTTGATTAAGCTGTGCCTGAAATTCAAATATAATGGCCTGGGGTAACCTGGCAATAATACCGATCATGATAATCATGGAAATACCATTTCCAATACCCTTATCTGTAATACGCTCACCTAACCACATAGCCAGGACAGTGCCTGAAGACAGTATGATGATGCTTGAAAACCAGAATAAGGACACCGGAATATTCGGAGAAATCGCACCTATACTTTTTACGTAAGTAAGATAAGCGCCTCCCTGAACAAGCGTGATAGCTACAGTGAGCAATCTTGTCATCTGGTTTATTTTCTTCCGTCCTGATTCACCTTCTTTTTGCTGTAAACGCTGGAAATAAGGGACTGCAAAGCCTAATAACTGGATGATAATTGATGCTGTGATATAGGGCATGATCCCCAATGCAAAAATTGCAGCATTATTAAAGGCACCTCCTGTAAATATATTGATCAGTCCGAGCAGGTCATTGCTATGTGCTTTATTGCTGGCAAAGCTTGCTAAAACGGAAGGAACCACACCAGGCAATACGATTGTAGAACCTAAGCGGTAAACTCCAATCATGGCCAACGTATAAAGAATGCGATTACGCAAATCTTTAATCTTCCAGATGTGCTGTAATGTGGTGATAAAGTTCTTCATTCGGCTATCCTATGAGCTTAAACTATTGTGATACTTCCACCTGCTGCTTCAACGGCTTTGCGTGCAGCTTCACTAGTGGCATGTGCAGTCAGATTTACTTTAGCATTGATCTCTCCCCGGGCAAGGACTTTTACTTTATCATTGCCTGATATAAGATTGTGCGTTTCAAGAGCTTCAAGAGTCCATTCATTGACCTTGAATTTATCAGTCATGGCCTGAAGCTGATCCAGGTTGAGAGCTATAAAGGTTTTGCGGTTAGGATTTTTAAATCCCTTCTTAGGCAATCGCATCTGAAGGGGCATCTGACCACCTTCGTGCGCTCTCTTGGATTTATAACCTGACCTTGATTTGGCTCCTTTATGTCCTTTTGTGGATGTACCACCGGTACCTGAGCCCTGGCCTCTGCCTTTACGTTTGTTGTTTCTTACCGATCCTTTTGCCGGTGTTAGCTTATGGAGATCCATTGTGGCTATATATTAATGCTTAACCTTTAATATTTTCAATACTCAACATGTGAGCTACTTTATTGATCATGCCCTGAAGAGGAGGCGTAACCTCGATCACTTTTGACCTCCGGATTTTTCCCAATCCAAGTGCTTTAAGCGTATCTTTTTGAGATTGAGGCCTGTCTATCTGGCTTTTGATCTGTGTTATTTTTACTTTGGACATAGTCTGCTATTCTTTATCTGGTGATTGTTCCTGTGCGTGATGACCAAATACAAGATCAACACTTACTTTACGGTCTTTGGCAACAGTCTGCGGGCTTCTCAACAGAGTCAGGGCATTGATAGTCGCTTTGACAACATTGTGCGGATTAGAAGATCCCATTGATTTAGCCAATACATTATGTACGCCGGCGCTTTCAAGAACGGCTCGCATAGCACCACCTGCTATAACACCAGTTCCATCTGATGCCGGTTTGATAAGTACCCTTCCGGCTCCGAATTTTCCGAGCTGAAGGTGAGGGATAGTACCTTTATGGATAGGAACTTTTACAAGGTTCTTCTTAGCATCATCAATAGCCTTGGCTATAGCTTCACTCACATCCCGTGCTTTCCCCAGCCCCTGGCCTACAGTACCCTGGCCATCACCTACTACGACAATTGCTGCAAAAGAAAATGTCCTACCCCCTTTTGTCACCTTGGCTACTCTATTGAGTGCTACAAGCTTATCCTTGAGTTCGGTTTCTGATGCTTTTACTCTGACAGATGTTTCTTTCACTTTAAGATAGGGTTGATATACAAATTAAAATTTAAGTCCGGCATTTCTTGCGCCTTCTGCTAAAGCCTTTACTCTTCCATGGAATAAATAACCTCCGCGGTCAAATACCACTTCTGATATATTCATTGCTTTTGCACGCGTGCCAATCAGTTCGCCAACTTTTGAGGCTACCTCAGTCTTACTAGCACCTGCGACTGATTCATCAGTTGAGGCCGCTGCAGCCAAAGTAGTTCCATTGTTGTCATCGATCAACTGACAGTAGATTTGTTTGTTGCTTCGGTAGACGGACAGACGCGGGCGTGCAGTGGTGCCTTCCATCTTTTTACGAATACGATAATGTATACGTTTACGTCTTGCTGTTTTTGTTAGTGCCATATAATTGGAGCGTTTTAGCTCTTGTTATTTTTTACCAGATGTTTTACCTGCCTTTCTTCTCAATATTTCATCAGAATATTTTATACCCTTTCCTTTGTAAGGTTCAGGTTTTCTGAAGGCTCTGATTTTAGCTGCTACCTGACCCAACAATTGTTTATCATTGGAGGTAAGGATAATAGCGGGATTAGATCCCTTTTCAGTTTTGGTAGCTACTTTAACCTCATCCGGTACATAGAAATATATCGGGTGAGAATAGCCTATGATAATTTCAAGCAGGTTTCCTGTATTCGTGACCCTATAACCTACACCGACTAACTCCAATGTCCTGGTGAACCCTTCAGTTACACCAACGATCATGTTATTGACCAGAGCCCTTGATAATCCGTGGAGGGCTTTGTGCCGGTTTTGGTCTGTAGGACGGGTAAAAGTCATCTCTCCATCTGCAAGCTTAATCGTGATGTCCGGATCTATTTGCTCATGCAATGAGCCTTTGGGTCCTTTGACAGTCACCAGGTTGCCTTTTGTGAAACTGATGTCCACTCCTTTGGACATGTTGATTGGTAAATTACCTACTCGAGACACGATATTCTGATTTTAATAATTAATTTCTTTTCAATAACTCATTAATACACGTAACAGAGACATTCTCCACCCAGCTTTTGCTTGCGTGCTTCCTTATCTGTCATTAATCCATGAGATGTAGAGATAATGGCTACACCTAATCCATTGATAATTCTAGGCAAATCTTCCGAAGAAGAGAATCTCCTCAATCCCGGCCTGCTCAATCTCCCCAATTCTCTGATCACCGGTTCTTTGGTCTCAGGATTATACTTGATCGCAATATTGATCACAGCATTTTTGCCTTCACCTTCAAAGGTATATTTCAAAATATAACCTTGTTCGTAAAGAATCTCTGTAATCTTTTGTTTAAGCTTTGAGTTAGGTATGCTCACTACCCGATGCCTAGCCTGTTGGGCATTGCGGATACGCGTGAGATAATCTGCTATTGGATCTGTGATTGCCATGAATGATTCAATAAAATGATTTAAGATGCTATTTTTTTCTGTTACCAGCTTGCTTTAGTGACGCCGGGAATTTTACCGTTAAGTGCCATATCCCTGAACATGTTTCTGCAAAGACCAAATCTCCTCATATACCCCTTTGGACGACCTGATAATTTACATCGGTTATGTAATCTCTTTTTGGAAGAATTGCGTGGAAGTTTATCCAGTTCATCCCACTTTCCTTCTTCTTTTAATTGCTTGCGCAAGGTGGCATATTTTGCTACCAACCGTGCTCTTTTATCTTCTCTTGCTATAAGTGACTTCCTGGCCATAGTGGTGGCTGATTAGTTTTTCTGATTTTTAAATGGCATACCCATTTCCTTCAAAAGGGCATAAGCTTCGGCATCGGTACTGGCAGTAGTCACAAATGTGATGTCCATACCATTGATCTTTGTGATTTTATCAAGATCTATTTCCGGAAAAATGATTTGTTCTGTGACACCAAGAGAATAATTTCCTCTTCCATCAAAGCTTTTATCATTGATACCCTGAAAGTCACGCACACGTGGCAAAGTAACCGTAACAAAACGATCAAGAAATTCAAACATTCTTTCCTTGCGCAACGTGACACGAACTCCGATAGGCATTCCCTCTCTGAGTTTGAAATTCGAGATCGAGGTTTTTGCGATTGTAGCGACAGCTTTCTGTCCTGCGATCGTAGTTAACTCTGCCTGGTAAACATCAACAAGTTTTTTATCCTGTGTTGCCTGTCCGATTCCCTGATTAAGACAAATCTTAACCAAGCGGGGAATCTGCATTTTAGATGAATAGCCGAACTGCTCCATTAATTTGGGCGCAACGACTTCATCATAATACTGCTTTAATCTAGGTGTATAGCTCATTACTTAATGATTTCTCCAGATTTTTTTGAATAACGTACATTTTTTCCATCGACAACCTTGCGTCCTATTCGTGTAGGTTCGCCTGATTTCGGATCGATAAGCATCACATTTGAAACATGGATGCCTGCGGGGATTTCAACAATACCTCCGGGTGCTGTTTGAGTAGGCTTCCTGTGTTTTTTTACAATGTTCACTTCCTCAACGATCACACGATGCTTGTCAAGAACTACTTCCATGACATTTCCCTTCTTACCCTTATCGGCTCCTGATATCACCATGACCATATCCCCTTTCCTGATGGTGGGTTTTGCTACTGGTGATATTCTATTTTTATTTTTTGTGCTCATGACTATTCATTAATTGTGTTATCCACTATATCAAAGTACTTCAGGTGCTAATGATACGATTCTCATATAATCGCGCTCTCTCAATTCTCTCGCTACGGGGCCGAAAATACGCGTGCCACGAGGCTCATCTGCTGCATTCAACAGGACTACTGCATTGTCATCGAAGCGGATATACGAACCATCCTTTCGACGTATCTCTTTTTTGGTCCGGACGACAACAGCTTTTGAAACCAGTCCTTTTTTCAATCCACCGGGAGCAGCATCCTTTACAGAAACCACTATTTTATCCCCGACTGAAGCATATCTCCTGCCTGAGCCACCTAAGACGCGAATGCAGAGTACTTGTTTAGCACCGCTATTGTCTGCTACATTTAGTCTTGATTCCTGTTGTATCATATTATTTTCAATTCACTTTTGTGAAAGCTCAATTATAATTACTTCGCTTTTTCAATGATATCCACCAAGCGCCATCTTTTGAGGGCACTTAATGGCCTGGACTCAACGATTCTTACCAAGTCTCCTACACCACATGTATTTGCTTCATCGTGAGCCATGAACTTCTTGTTGCGCTTTACAAATTTCCCATAAATTGGGTGTCTTAGTTTGCGCTCTACCATAACCGTGATCGTCTTGTCATTCTTATTGCTAGTGACAACACCAACCCGTTGTTTTTTTAATTTAATTACGTTCGTTTCCATGACCTCATTAAGCTTTTTTGCGACGTGATCTGATTCGTGATCTATTTGCCGTTTGTTCAGGTGACATTGAAGTCATTTCCCGTCTACGTATCTCTGTCTGGATACGGGCAATATCTCTTCTTGTACTCTTTAAAGTGATCGGATTATCCAAACCTTTGATGGTATGATCAAACCTGAGTTTGTGATACTGTCCGTTCATCTGCGTTAACTCAGTTTTAAGGTCAGCATCTGACATTTCACCTAATTCTATAAATTTCTTTGTTGCCATTTTTGATTCAGATTATGATTCTGTATAATCATGTCTTACGACAGTCCTTGTTTTAACGGGTAATTTCTGAGCTGCGAGCTGGAGTGCTTCAAAAGCTACTGCCTGAGATACACCTTCCAATTCAAACATGATACGACCTGGTTGAACTAATGCCACCCAGTGATCATGCGCACCTTTTCCTTTACCCATCCGCACTTCCTGGGGTTTTTTGGTCACTGGCTTATCCGGGAAAATCCTGATCCAGACAGCGCCTTCCCTTTTCATATGCCGGGTCATCGCAATACGGGCTGATTCGATCTGCCTGCTTGTGATCCTCGCATTTTCAAGAGATTTCAGTGCAAAGCTGCCAAAAGCGATATCGCTTCCTTTCCAGGCGATGCCCCTGTTTTTTCCCTTTTGTTGCTTACGGTATTTTGTCCGTTTTGGCTGTAACATGATGTTATTTATTAACCAATTATTTTAGCTTTTTTTGAAAAAAGTGCGGCAAAGGTACGCTTTTCCTACTTCCTTCAGCTGATATTTACTTCGGTTTTCTGCTGCCTCCACCGCCGGCTCCACCACCAGGTCGATTTCCACCACCAGGTCTGTTTCCTCCTCCCGGACGGCCTCCTCCACCTGGACCACCTGAGCGACCACGATCCCTTCCTCCGCCTCCGGCTCCACGATCATTACGTCCTCCTCCGGCAGCCCTGTCACCAGGGGCGCCACCTCTTCCGCCTCTTTCGCGGAAATCTCCTCCTCCTTCGTTACGCCCATAACCGGCTCCGCGTTCATTTCCTCCGCGACGATTGCGCGTTCCTTGTTCACCGCCGGCATTCAATGTCAATTCTCTCTTACCATATACTTCGCCCTTGCAAATCCAACACTTGATTCCAATCTTTCCAAAGACTGTCTGTGCTTCTTTGATCGAGTAGTCGATATCTGCTCTGAAAGTGTGTAGCGGTGTTCTGCCGTCTTTGTATTCTTCAGACCGAGCCATTTCAGCTCCATTCAACCTACCGCTGATTCTCACTTTAATTCCTTCAGCACCTGATCTCATCGTTGACTGGATTGCCATTTTAATCGCGCGTCTGTAATTGATTCTCGCCTCGATTTGTTTTGCAATTGATTCTGCAACGATATTGGCATCCAACTCAGGCTTACGGATTTCCATGATATTGATCTGGACATCCATCTTTGTCAGCTTCTTTAGCTCTTCCCTGATGCGATCTACTTCCTGACCCCCTTTACCGATGATGATACCCGGTCTTGAAGTCTGGATAGTGACGGTCACACGTTTAAGTGTACGTTCGATCACCATGTGAGCAACCCCACCTTTTTCGATCCTTGCCTGGAGATATATCCGGATTTTTTCATCCTGGATGACTTTCTCAGCCATATCACGGCCTCCATACCAATTAGACTCCCATCCGCGGATGATACCAAGTCTATTGCCTATAGGATTACATTTTTGACCCATTAGAATCTCAGATTATTAATCAATTGATTATTCATTTATTCATTACTATTCTTCTTCGTCGCCGGCCGTAAGCTCGCCTTCGAATGGTATTTTATTTTCGATCACCAGGGTTACGTGGTTGCTGTGTTTTCGAATCCGGTGAGCACGACCTTGTGGTGCAGGGCGAATCCTTTTGATATGTCCGGCTCCATCAACAGTCAATGTTTTGATAACCAATAAATGCTCATCAACATCTTGCGCACCTTCTGTTTTGTTCTCCCAGTTTGAAACTGCAGATAACAATAACTTCTCAAGCCAACCTGCAGCTTCCTTATTCGTGTATCTCAGGATATTGACTGCATCCTCGACTTTCTTTCCTCTGACCAGGTCAGCGACAAGTCTCATTTTCCGTTCAGAGAGCGGGCAGTTTCTGAGTTTAGCAACAGCTTCCATTTATCTGTTATATTTTAATTCTGTTCTGATTAATTATTTTCTGTTACCGGCATGACCACGGAAAGTACGGGTCGGTGCAAATTCACCGAGTTTGTGTCCCACCATATTCTCAGTTACAAAAACAGGTATAAATGTTTTCCCGTTATGCACTGCGATAGTGTGGCCTACCATATCAGGTACAATCATTGATGCACGTGACCAGGTCTTAATGACTGATTTCCGACTTGCTGCATTGGCTTTTTCGATTTTAGCCATCAGCTTGTTGAATACGTACGGACCTTTTTTAATTGATCTTGCCATGTTACTTATTACTGTGTTATAACTTATTTAGCTTTTCTGCGTGATATTATAAGCTTTGATGATTGAGCATTAGGGCTTCTGGTCTTTTGACCTTTCGCCATAATACCTGTTCTTGATCTTGGGTGTCCTCCTGAAGCTTTACCTTCTCCACCACCCATTGGATGATCGACAGGATTCATGGCTACGCCTCTCACTCTTGGGCGGCGGCCCATCCAACGTTTTCCACCTGCTTTACCGAATCTTGTAAGCGCATGATCAGGATTAGAAACGGATCCCATCGTGGCTTTGCAATTCAACAGTACGCGTCTCACTTCACCCGAGGGCAATTTGATCACAGCATATTTTTCTTCACGACCCATCATCACTGCTGATGCACCAGCGCTTCTCACAATTGCGCCTCCCTGTCCGGGGTATAATTCTACATTATGTACCTGAGAACCGAGTGGAACATCCTTTAAAAATAAAGTGTGTCCGGTATCTGGTGTCGCCTGACTTCCTGATAATACTTTGTCCCCTACCTTAAAGTTTTGAGGAGCAAGAATATATCTCTTTTCACCATCTGTATATTCAATAAGGGCAATAAAGGCTGTACGATTAGGATCGTATTCTATTGTTTTGCAAACCCCTGTTACATTTTCTTTATCTCGTTTCCAATCGATTTCGCGATAGCGTCTTTTATGACCTCCGCCTTTATGCCGCATGGTCATTTTTCCGTCGGCGTTCCTTCCGCCACTTTTCGACATAGGCTTAAGAAGTGACTTCTCAGGCTTATTGGTCGTTATTTCATCATAGGTATTACCTACCCTGAAGCGAGTACCCGGACTGATTGGTTTAAATTTCTTTACGGCCATGATTTACCTTTTTGTATAGGGTCTTAAAATGAATGTCATTTATATTTCACCAAAGAAATCAATAGTTTCTCCTTTAGCTAAAGTGACTACAGCCTTTTTATAAGAAGCTTTTCGTCCATGAAGCACACCTTTCTTTGTATTCCGTGTTTTCCTCTTACCGGGGATAACCATGGTATTTACAGATTCAACACTTACCGTATACAATTGCTCTACGGCTTTTTTGATTTCTATTTTATTGGAGGTCTTTTCAACAATAAAACTGTATTGGGCACTTTTCTCTGATAAGGTATCTGCCTTTTCAGTGATAAGTGGTTTCACGAGTATTGTCTTTGTGCTCATTTTCCTTTACGCTTTAATGTGATAGACGAATTAATTCTTTAATGATTTTGTAATCAAATCAACTGACTGCTCGGAAAGCACCAATTTCTGTGAGCGAAGGATATCATATGTATTGAGATCCTGGGCTCTTACTAATCGGGTATTCTGAAGATTTCTTCCGGAGAGATACAGATTCGTATTCGCTTCTGAGGTTACGAATAATGATTTGTTCTTGTCGATTTGAAGATTTTTCAATACCGCTACAAAATCCTTTGTGCGTGGTTGTTCAAGATTGATTTCTTCGACAATGATAAGGTTGCCTGCAATGGCTTTAGAAGATAAAGCAGAGCGACGAGCGAGGAGCTTGACCTTTTTGTTGACCTTAAGATCATATTCATGAGGTCTTGGACCAAAAGCTCTACCACCACCTTTGTACATTGGATTTTTCAAAGATCCTGCACGGGCACCACCGGTACCTTTTTGCTTTTTGAACTTCTTAGTTGTGCGCCAGACTTCCCAACGTTCTTTTGTTTTATGTGTACCCTGGCGTTGATTAGCCAGATAGGCTTTCACCGCAAGGTATACAACGTGCTCATTGGGTTGGATGGCAAACACATCATCAGCCAGATCGATACTTCGACCTGTTTTTTCACCTTTTGAATTCAATATTTCTATTGTCATGGCTGATTACTTTTCGATAATGATAAATGAACCTTTATGTCCCGGAATAGCCCCTTTTATCAGGATCAGATTTTGATCCGGAAGAAGTTTGGCAACTCTGAGATTAAGCATTTTGACTCTTTCTCCACCCATGCGACCTGCCATGCGAAGACCTTTGACAACTTTAGAAGGATAAGATGAAGCTCCGATTGAACCCGGCGCACGCATCCTGTTATGTTGACCGTGTGAGGATTGCATGATACCAGCGAAGTGGTGTCTTTTAACCACACCCTGGAATCCTTTTCCTTTACTGGTACCTATGGCCGAAACAGTCTCTCCTTCCTGAAACAACTCATTCATTGAGACCAGGTCTCCGAGATTTTTACTGATTTCAAAATCTCTGAATTCAACCAGCTTTCTTTTCGGAGCCGTTTTCGCTTTTTCAAAATGACCCTGCATGGATTGAGGTGTATTCTTCACTTTAGCATCGCCGTAAGCTAGCTGAAGTGCATCATACCCATCGGTATCCTGAGTTTTAACCTGAGTCACCACATTAGGCTGTGCATGCACAACCGTGCAGGCTATGGATTTTCCATTCTGGTCAAATATGCTGGTCATGCCGACCTTCTTGCCTATTATTCCTTTCACCGTAAGATGATTTGATTGATAATGATTATAACAAACTACATTTCGCGCATGACCGCAGTTAAAAAACCACGCTCAACGCTAAAGTCCAATTCAGTTCGTAGCTAAATACTACGCCCAATACCTATGTAAGTTTGACCTGGATATCTACTCCACTCGGTAATTCGAGTTTAGACAAGGCATCTACCGTCTTTGGAGTAGGGGTGTAAATCTCGATCAAACGTTTGTGTGTGCGCAATTGGAACTGCTCTCGAGATTTCTTATTTACGTGCGGTGAACGCAGGACGGTAAATATTTCTTTCTCGGTGGGCAGCGGAATCGGGCCCGTAACTACGGCCCCACTATTGCGAACAGTCTTAACGATTTTCTCCGTTGACTTATCGACCAGGTTATGGTCGTATGAACGAAGTTTAATCCTAATTTTCTGATTCATTTCCTACCAAAAAAATTATTTATGAATTTAATTCATCACCCACTTTTGGGCTTTATTGTTTTACTTATACTTTAACTGTACCCTTAGCTTTTTCAATCACATCCTCCGCGATATTCTTTGGTACAGGAGCGTAATGACTGAATTCCATCGTTGAACTTGCACGACCGGATGTAATAGTACGCAATTGTGTCACGTAACCAAACATTTCTGCCAATGGTACTTCTGCCTGAACAGCAATAGCCCCTGAACGTGAATCCTGTCCTTTAGGTAATCCTCGGCGGCGATTAAGGTCACCAATAACCGGTCCGACATATTCATCCGGAGTGACCACTTCAAGTTTCATGATGGGCTCAAGAAGAACTGGTTTCGCCTTTTTAGCGGCTTCTCTGAATCCTTCTTTTGCACAAAGTTCGAAAGCGATTGGCTTGGAGTCGACAGCATGCGTCTGGCCATCATAGACCCGGACTTTCATACTATCAATATTGTAGCCAGCCAGAATTCCATTGTCCATCATCGCGGTAAATCCTTTGATGATTGATGGAAAGAATTCTTTTGGAATAGAACCTCCGAAGATCCCATTGACAAACTGAAGCTTAGTCTTTCCGCTTTTGAAATCGTCACTCTGCATAAATTCTTCGTCTGCAGGGCCCAATTCAAAAGACATTTGAGCAAAAAGACCTGAACCACCAGTCTGTTTCTTAAGTCTTTCGGTGTGATCTACCTTGACCGTAAGCGCTTCTTTATAATTAACCTGAGGTGCCCCCTGGCTACATTCTACTTTGAATTCTCTACGCAGGCGATCGACAATGATCTCAAGGTGAAGTTCACCCATGCCACTGATAACGGTCTGGTTAGTATCCTCATCATACTTGACGCGGAAGGTAGGATCTTCTTCAGCCAGCTTGGCTAAAGCCATGCCTAGCTTATCAAGATCTTTCTGGCTCTTTGGTTCCACCGCAATACCTATAACGGGATCCGGAAAAACCATACTTTCAAGCACGATAGGTTTCTTTTCGTCGCAAAGTGTATCCCCTGTACGAATGTCTTTGAATCCTACACCTGCTGCAATATCTCCGGCTTCAACTCTGTCGATCGGATTTTGCTTATTGGCATGCATCTGATAAAGACGTGAAATCCGCTCTTTATTACCAGATCTTGTATTTAAAACATATGATCCGGAATCCAATGCACCAGAATATACCCGCATAAAAGCCAGACGTCCAACAAAAGGATCTGTTGCGATTTTGAATGCAAGCGCAGCAAAAGGCTCATTGACATCCGGTTTTCTCATTTCCTCCTTGTCAGTATCAGGATTTATTCCAATGATACCTTCGACATCAAGCGGACTAGGCAAGTAGGCACACACTGCATCAAGTACAGCCTGAACACCTTTATTTTTGAACGCTGACCCACACATCATCGGAACGAATTTCATGTCACAAACCGCCTTACGTACGGCTGCTCTCATTTCGTCGGCCGAGATTGAATCGGGATCATCGAAATATTTTTCCATCAATGTATCGTCATATTCAGCGATGGCTTCAAGAAGTTTCTCTCTGAATTCTGCAACGACACTAACTAAATCATCAGGAACAGGAATTTCATCGAATGTCATACCCATATCCTCTTCGCTCCAAACCATGGCTTTGCCAGTGATCAGGTCGACGACACCTTTAAATCGTTCTTCTTCGCCGATGGGAACCTGCAGAGGAATAGCTTTTGAACCAAGCTTAGCTTCTACATCCCGAACGACATCGAAAAAATTAGCTCCTGAACGATCCATCTTATTGACGAAACCTATTCGGGGAACTTTATAATTGTCTGCAAGACGCCAATTTGTCTCTGACTGTGGCTCGACACCTGAAACTGCGCAAAAAAGAAAGACAAGACCATCAAGAACGCGTAAAGACCTGTTTACTTCAACTGTGAAATCAACGTGTCCTGGGGTATCAATGATATTGACGGCGTAGTCCTGGTCTTTCCAATTCCACTGTGCCTTAGTAGCAGCACTTGTGATCGTGATACCACGCTCCTGCTCCTGCTCCATCCAGTCCATGGTGGCAGCGCCATCATGTACCTCACCGATCTTGTGAGAAATACCTGTATAGTATAATACACGCTCCGTAGTCGTCGTCTTTCCTGCATCGATGTGTGCAGCGATTCCGATGTTACGTGTATATCTTAGGTCCTTAGCCATTAGTATTATCCTAAAAAATTAAAGTGTTCTGATTATTTGAAATGAGCAAAAGCTCGATTTGCTTCAGCCATCTTATGTGTGTCTTCTTTTCTTTTTACAGCAGATCCTTCACCTTTGCTTGCTGCTAATACTTCTGCTGCAAGTTTCTCTGCCATGCCTTTACCATTACGTTCACGGGCAAAACGGATAAGCCATTTCATCCCGATCGCAATTTTACGTTTTGGGTTGATTTCAGTAGGAATCTGAAATGTAGCACCTCCGATTCTGCGGCTTCTAACTTCAACTGAAGGAGTTGCATTTTCTAATGCCTTGCCAAATAGCTCATGAGGATTTTGTCCTGATTTTTCCTGGACTAAATCCATGGCATTATAAAAGATATCAAAAGCGATACTCTTTTTTCCCTGCCACATCATATTGTTGATGAAACGGGTCACTACCGGGTCACTGTAACGTGGGTCCGGCATAAGTATCCTTAACTTAGGTTTTCTCTTCCTCATGATGGAATCTGTCTACTATTTCTTAGGTCTTTTTGTTCCGTATTTAGATCTGGACTTCAATCTGTTATTAACACCAGCTGTATCCAGAGCTCCTCTGACGATTGTATAGCGCACGCCCGGCAGATCTTTCACCCTACCTCCGCGAATCAATACGATAGAGTGTTCCTGGAGGTTATGACCTTCTCCCGGAATGTAAGCAATCACCTCCAGGCTATTTGTCAAACGCACCTTAGCCACCTTACGCAGAGCTGAGTTTGGTTTTTTGGGTGTAGTGGTATACACACGTGTGCACACGCCCCTCTTCTGAGGACATGATGCTAATGCACGGGCTTTGCTTTTATAAACTACTGCCTCGCGACCTTTCCTAACTAATTGATTTATAGTAGGCATACGAATATTTTATCCATTATTTCAGACGCCTTTTTTGAAAGCGAATGCAAAGATATGATTAAATTTTGGGATAGAAGGTATAGGACTTAGTATTTTATTGCTATTTGCCAATTGACCAAGGGCGTTTGGTCAAAAGGTTAACAGGTTAAAGGGATAAAAGAATAAAATTTATGGGGAGTGGGATGTCAATCATGGAAAAACATAAAGAGAATTGGAACAAGTCAGGAGATATTATCTTCGGGTGCTTATGGTGATTCAAATACGAAAGGCTACCGAGATGGATGTTGAGGCAATTCATAGCCTTGTCAGAGAGCTCGCTGAATATGAAAGAGGATTGCATAGGGTGACAACTACTCCTGAATCATATCTAATTGATTTCCGGAACAAGGTTTTTGACGCGTTTGTGGCTGAAAAGGATGGTGAAGTGGTAGGAATGGCACTCTATTATGTTGCGTACAGTACCTGGAGGGGAAGGATGCTATACCTGGAGGACTTCGTGGTCAGGGAATCAGAAAGAGGGTCAGGAATTGGTAAATTGCTTTTTGAATCGTTTATGGAGGAAGCAAAACGACAGGATGTCGCTCTGGTGAAATGGCAGGTATTGGACTGGAATGAACCAGCTATACATTTTTACAAAAAGTATGATGTGGTATTTGATGCCGAGTGGCTGGATTGTAAAATCTACCTTAAGTAAGGCCATGATGTATTGATCAGCTATCAACCTAATGCCATCAGGGATTGTAACATCAATGATCTCTGCTCATCAGTTCAATGGAAAACGATTTCAACGCAGATACATTCAGAAATGACAACGAGTCAATTGATTCTATTGCTTGTTTCAAATAATTTAGTTGTACTTGACTTGCATACTCTTCTACGTTAAG
Organism: Chitinophagales bacterium; assembly: GCA_038252065.1. GTDB lineage: Bacteria > Bacteroidota > Bacteroidia > Chitinophagales > Saprospiraceae > Opimibacter. The sequence continues at coordinate 98,502 of JBBSAQ010000011.1, read as the reverse complement.
GGATCTATATTTTTCCAAAATAAAATTGATTTCACCTGACGATGAGGCTGCCGTGTATGCTTTTGTGAAATCTGCCTGTTCGGAAGAACTTAACGAGTTGTAGGCATGGACGTAAAGGAAATTCTTTTTGCCCCTGAGTATATCTCCCCCCTTTTGCTTCCCTGTGCGTTTTGAATCACCAAAAATGTCCAGTATATCATCTCGTATCTGAAAAGCAATACCGATGTTTTCACCATATCTATAAAGGATGTCTGCAACTTCAGAAGAGGCCCCGGCCAGGAGGGATCCAATTTTTAAGCAAGTGCCAAGTAAACAGGCAGTTTTCTTTCTGATCATCTCAATATATTCCTGTTCGGAAGGCGAATCGAAATGTTCAAAATCCATATCCATCTGCTGTCCTTCACAAATGATCAATGCCGCTGAGGTCATCGCTGAACAAATCGCAGAACCCGTATTATTTTTTCTTCCTGCTTCAAGCAAGAGTTCAAAACATTTGATGAGCATGGCATCTCCACTAAGGATGGCCAGGTTTCGACCAAATTTGACATGCACTGTTTCAATCCCTCGCCTCAAAGAAGCTTCATCCATAATATCATCATGCATGAGGCTGAAATTGTGAAAGTATTCTAATGCCAGTGCAGCCGGAAGGGCGGGCGAAATATCTTCATACCATTGATTATATGCCATCAGCAAGAAAACCGGTCGTATACGCTTTCCGCCCATTCGATTTATATATCGGATAGGAGCATAAAGCGTATCGGGATCACCCGTCAACTGATGATCTTCAAGATAAATCTCAAATGTTTTTGCTAACGAAGTATAATCCAATTGGCTCATTCCCTTTTATGGTATAGTTTTACTTCCATGAAAGTAAAGATGCAAAATAAATGGTCTCACACGCTTTATATCCTCATCGCGGTTTTATTATTCTTTTCCTGCCATCAACCAGGAAGTAACAAACTAAAAGCCGATTTGATTTTACACGATGCATTTATATATCCTGTAACAGGCGAACCTATAGAAAATGGTGCTGTAGTGATATCAGATGGAAAAATTATAGCTATCGGTGCATCACTGGATATGTTAAAAGAATGGAAGTCATCATCGACTGAATCGATCGATTGTCAGGGTGAATTCTTAATGCCCGGATTTATTGAAGGTCATGGTCACTTCAGTTCCATGGGATTTAATCTCATCAATGTAGACCTGATGCAAACTCATAGCTGGAATGAAATCATAGACAGTGTTGCAAACAGAGTAAAGAAAGCAAAACCTGGAGAATGGATTACAGGTCGAGGCTGGCACCAGGAAAAATGGAATGTACCTGTGGATAGAAATGTAAATGGATATCCATACAATGATTTGTTAAGTAATCTCTCGCCAAACAATCCTGTCATACTCGGACATGCCAGTGGACATTCGCTGATCGCAAATGAAGCTGCAATGAAAATAGCCGGCATCTCCAAAGAAACTCCTGATCCGGTAGGTGGACGAATAGTCAGAGATAAATCAGGAGTTGCCCTGGGTGTGTTTGAAGAACGGGCTATGGATCTTATTAAAAATCCCTATCAGCAATTTTTGAATAGTCTTACTGAAAAAAGTAAAAGGGATCAGTGGTTGAAAGCCATTTCGAAATCGCAAGTAGAATGTCTTCAGCATGGCATCACAACCTTTGAAGACGCAGGCTCTACGATGAAAGAAATCCACTGGTATAATGATCTTGCAAACCATGACAGTCTTGACGTCAGATTGTGGGTCATGGTGAGGCATGAATATGACACGCTGAAAGAGCTCATGACCAACTTCCCCATTATACGCTCCGGAAAGGATATGTTTACGTGCAATGCGATTAAAACATACATTGATGGAGCTTTGGGTTCATATGGTGCCTGGCTTTTAGAACCCTATGCAGATAAGCCTGGGTTTACAGGACAGAATACGACCCCTCTTTCAGAAATAAAAAATACTGTAGAACTTGCCATTGAGCATGACATGCAGATGTGTGTACATGCCATCGGTGATCGTGGTAATCGGGAAGTGTTGAATATCTATGAAGAGGTAATGAAAGAACATCCTGAAAAAAAAGACCTAAGGTGGCGTATTGAACATGCGCAACACATCGATCCTGCAGATATGCCTCGATTTAAGCAATTGGGGGTGATAGCCGCAATGCAAGGGATACATTGTACTTCAGATGCACCATTTGTGGTAAAACGCCTTGGTGAAGAAAGAGCTCGTAAGGGAGCTTATGCATGGAGAAGCTTATTGGATGAAGGTGTAGTGATTGCTAACGGCACTGATGCACCAGTGGAACACGTAGATCCGATTCCAAATATTTATGCATCTGTAACCCGAAAGAGACTTGACAATGGAATGGTTTTTTTTCCGGAACAGGCGATGACCAGGAAGGAAGTTATTTATTCGTACACACTCGCCAATGCATATGCTGCAAAAGAGGATGATATTAAAGGCAGCCTGGAGGTTGGCAAATGGGCGGATATTGTTTTACTTTCCAAAAATTTATTGACTTGTCCGGATGATAGCATCCCGATGATAAAAGTGAAGATGACGATGGTCGGAGGGCAGATTAAATTTACGAGTAACGATTGACGAATTACGATTTTGGATTTAAACTATGGCTATTGGTCAATCTTTGGATCCTCAGGAACAATTAAGCTTACACCAGCGGAAACAATTTTGCTTAGATCATGATTGAGGATGCATTTGAAATGACCTTTAGGACATTTATCAAAACCAAGTTTGGTGCATGGCCTGCAATTCAGTCCATTCTCTTCGAAAGATATCCATTTTATATTTTCATTTCCATAATACGGATACATACCAAAAGCGGGAATTGTATTTCCCCAAATAACAACCTGTGGTTTTTTCAATGCGGCCGCAATATGCATCAGACCCGTGTCGTGCGTGATGATAGAAGCCGATTGGTTTAAGATGGAAGCAGATTGAAATATATCAAAATTTCCACAAGCTGATTTAAGAAACTTTGATTTTGATTTATTAAGAATTTCTTCGGCTTTTGGAATTTCCTGTTTTCCCCCCAGGAGAATGACAGGCATGTCCAACAATTCTGAAATTCGAACTATTTGGTCCGTGGTCAGACATTTGGTGTTGTACGTAGCTCCAATTACAATGGATACGAACGTGCCCGGTTTAAATCCAAATTTTTCAAAAGTGTTTACGGCACTTCCTTGGGGAATACTAAAATCAAGACCAAGTTGATCATTTTGAATTCCAAGAAATTTTACGGCATTCATGTACCGATCCACAATATGTCTTTCCGGCAATCTGTTTATTTTAAAATTGACCATCAGCCATTTTTCAAAATTCAATTTTTGGAAGGAATGGAATGAATGTTTCAGTGCTAATTTTATTCGCCTGGTCCGAATATTGTGATGCAGATCAATGATGTGATCATAGTTTTCTTGTCTTAAACTTCTGATCATCTGCTCAAAATCTTCGGATAGGGTCAAAACTTTTTTGACGTATAGATTTGTGGATACAATCGATTCAAATGCAGGTTTCGTCAGGTAATGAATCTCAGCGCCCAGCTGATTGTGAAGCGCCCGAAGAACAGGTGTCGTCAGCACGATGTCTCCGATAGAGCTAAAACGAATAATTAATATTTTCAAGGGTAACATTATTTAAAGATAGATAGTGGGGGGTGACAAAAGAAGATTAAAAAAAGCGGGGACGAGCCCCGCTTTCTTTATTTGATCACTTTCATATCTGAATGTGCATTATCTCTCTTTATTGCTTTACAAATTTCATTGAAGCCACTCTTCCTGACTCATCCGTCAACTGGAGCAAATACATGCCTGCTGCTAATCCTTTAACGGATATTTTGTGGTCAGACAGGAATTGACCCTGAAGAACTTTTCTGCCGCTTAACTCTGAAATCGTATAACCGCTAAAGTGTACAGAAGATTCTGAATCAATGGTGATATAATCTGATGCCGGTTGCGGGTATAGTCGCAGCCCATTTGTCAGGCTTACATCTTTCGTTGCTGTGAAGTCACGGTTTCCAACATTGAACCAAACGCCTTTTTGTGCCCCTGAAATCAACAAGGCTTTGGAATTGACAACAGGACGCGTTTTGTCAGAAGGCTGCACATTGATGGTCGCTAATAGAGGGGTGCCAGTGTCTTCGTTCGTAAATAAGATTTTATCATCGAGTCGGGAATAACTCGGATATCCTATGGTATTGTTGTGAAAAATATTGTTGGCAACTCCACTTTCAATATTAGCCGCTATAACCCAATAATCGGTTTGAATGTTGCCATTGTTGAGCCGCATGTCCTGGAGAAAATCAAACGTGATGATAAAAGGCGAATTCTTTGAAAACGACGGATTGCCAATGGATACATTTTCCGGAAGAGCAGAATACAATTTACCCACTACACCATTTGCAAATTGAGAAGATCCACGATTCCATACTTTAATAAAGGAAATATCCCAATATTCAATTCCATTCCCAAAGGAACTTTCGATCTGATTGAGCGCATCATACATGATGTATTCCCCTGAATAATCCCACTCCATGGCATCTGAATATTCAACGCCTCCTGAATTAATTCCACCGGCTGTTGTTGGATTATACAAAGTGAAAATGTTTGACGTCTGGCTGTCATAATCATACACATTAATTTCATTTCTCAGATTGCTTGTCGTAAAAGCGATTTTACTTCCATCTTTGGAAACGACTACATTACGCCAAATGCCCTGCGGATTATTCTCGATAAAAAAGGAATTGTAGGACAAACCGCCGGACCAATTGAATTCTATTAAAATCATATTGCCCTGATCATCTACATACACGCAGGCCGTTCCGTCATCTGTAAAACTTGGTCGACTGATCGGAGCATTCACGTTCATTTTTACAAACTGTGACGGATTGGTAGGAGGCACAAAATAAAGGTCGGATTCTCCCTCATCTGTAGCTAAAATAAAGTCAGCACCTCCATTGATATCAATATCGTCCTGATGATCATCTCCCTGACCCGCACCAATACCTACCTGATCAAAGGCTGTATGACCGGCAGCCACTTCAGTGCTTCCGGCTCCGAACAAATCGGTAGCTGCTTTTTCAACTGCAAGACGCATGTCAATAAACTGCGAGGATTTGACCAGATAATCAGTCAAGGCTTTGTAATACACTTGCTCCGCTTTATCCTTACCTATTGCAGTGGCAAAAAGAAAGAATGCTTTATTGGGAATTCCGCTGTTGACGTGAACACCACCGTTGTCCTGATCTTGAGAGAGATTCTGATACTCATTCATATGGGCGGGTTGCCATCCATTATCATTAGGTCCTGAACCACCATTATGAGGATCTGAGAGGTCTCTTAGCGCACCTGATGGGAAAAAATTAAGTTTGACTACATCCTCACCCATTTTCCAGTCATCTCTGTCGATCATCGCACCGAATACATCAGCATAGGATTCGTTGAGTGCACCGGACTGACTTAAATATTCAAGGTTTGCGGTACTACCAATGACGCCATGTGACATTTCATGGCCCCCCACATCCAAAGCTTTTGCAAGTTGAGTAAATGCAACATCTCCATTTCCATAGAACATGGCTGCTCCATTCCAGAATGCATTATCCATGTTATTATCATTTTCATCCGTTACGTTAATGATTGATATGATATTACCCCCATTTCCATTGATGGATTTGCGATTGAATGTATTTTTATAATATTCAAATGCCTGGCCGGCATTGTAGTGTGCACTGACCTCCAGATTTTTCCAATTGTTGGTTGTATTTGATACCTGCACAACACCAAAGTTTGACTGTTGAGGTGAAGAATTTTGTGCATCTACAGTCCAGATTACACCTACCGGATCATTGGGCATCACGGATTGTGATGGCTGGAATATAGTAGTCCTGCTAGCGTCAATCATAAATATATTTGAACCAACCTGGTATCCGTTGACTGTCCGATTTTGACCTAAAAGATCCTGATCGGTGGTGACCGTAGCGCCATCAAGCACGGGCATCAAAGCATCGGCATCAGCAGGATTGCATTCATGTATAGTCGTTGAGTGGCTGAGATTATGTTTGTACAATTCCATTGGAGCTATTGAACAGGTCTCGGTGTATCCTTCCAGTACATTAAGACTGTTGGCATCAATGTATACGACCCAATGATCCATGGCATTGGGATACATCTCTATTTTATAAGCTAAAAGCAACTTTCCATCTTTTGGAAACCAAATCAAAGAAGAAGCATCTTCAGGGATTTGCATTCCGGGGAGCATCGGATATTGCTGGAAGTGAACATTCTTTAATTGTAAATAGGATTTCGTGGCTACAAGTGCCTGTTCTTTTGAAACAGCTTCAGGCAATTTTTCAGGAATCTTACCAGTCCATGCAAACCCATTCAGGCTCTTAAGTTCCTCATTGATGATGTGAAGTATCATGTCCTGCCCTTTAATAGGATATCCGCTTAATGTTTGTTGTACCCTAATGTGGGTTTGTTTCTGTTGATCCTTGTTTTCGGCCTCGGTAGTCCAACTCAAACCAAGTGATTTTGTCTTATACGGAATCGCTAAAACATTTTGGATCACATTGGCCATAGAACTTCTTGATTGCCACAAATCATTTTGTTTCATTTCTATCCAGAAGCTACCTGAATTCATAATTTGAAAAGAGGCTACATCCTTATTTACTGAAAGAATGGATGGGCCCTGATGGAGAGAAATTGGCATTGCAATTCTTCCCGGACTTACGGTCGCGTTGATTGCTTTGGATATCTGCAATGGCTGAGGTGCAACGTATGGTGAGTTCGGGAGATTTTTGAAAGAGTTCTGACTTTGCAGTCCTGCAACAAATCCAAAAAAAGCGAGGATAGAAATAAAAATTCTCATGATTTCGGTTTTGATGATCTGAACAATAAATTATAGAATAGGATTAGATTTTCTTCCGGATGAAACCCTGGTTTTCCCCATACAATTCTGTGATGATTTCCATCCAATGCATGATGATCAATAAAATAATATAAATCACCTGGTTCATTGTAGGAAAGACTTCCAAGATTTAAGGTTTGATAGTTCTTAAAAAGCTGACTTGTCAAATTACTTTTCCATCGATCGACAAAGACAATGGAAGAATCCCTCCATGGCTTTTGGTATAATCTACCATCATCAAGAAGGACGAATTGCGTCACTGCGCCGGAGAAACCCCCTCCCTGCCCGAATTCCAGTTGCTGTCCTTTATAATGAACGGGATAATCAGTCGCCGAATGGCAGCCAGCGGAGAGGATTAGCAGCATAAATGCGCATAAATAGGTGTTTTGCATAATCCGGGTCAAATGGTTGTCGTTAAATAAAAGTTAAGCCAGAGTCAAAGTTGTAAATTTTAAATGATTTAACAGCTTTCGGTATTATCTTTGGATTACCGATCAAATCACGTAAAAAATAAAATCCGATGAAAAAATTTATTTTCTCATTTTTCCTTTTCTCCCTGATGGTATTTAGTGCAAATGCTCAAAAAGCAGCTTGTTGCAAACCAGGTGGGAAATCTGCAGCTTCATGTGAAATGAAAGCTCCTTCTGCTGTAAGCGCTGAAAATTCTGCTGCTGCTGAAAAAGTAGCTGCCATGGATCAGAATATTGAAAAAAGAACAGACCCTATCACCGGTGCTGTATCTTATGTAAGAAAAGAAACTGCAACTGCTGATGGTTCAGCTACGTTTGTGAGTTTAAGCTTTGATCCTGTTACAAATTCATTTGTCAATGTGGCGCCTTCAATGATGGAAGAAAACCATAATTGTTCGATGAAGTCGAAAGGAAGTGGAAAAGCATGCTGTGCTCAGGGTGCTGCATCAGGTAAGTCATGTTGTGCCGGAAAAGCGGCAAATGCAAAACCTGAAAAAACGAAGAGTTAATTTGAAAATTGAATGAAAAAAAAAGCCGGTAGAGATACCGGCTTTTTTTTTGTAAATAGTTAATTATGAAGTCATTAACTATCCTAAACCTTCCGAAGCGTCTTATCAATTTCTTTTACCCGAAGGACTTTATATCTTTGCAGGACATCGCCATCGTACAGGCAGTGGAAACAGGCAGCGATCAGGTATGACTCAACATTCAACCAACCTTAAGCCACAGTGGGTCGATAACATCATGGAAACTGTTGGCAACACACCAATGGTAAAACTCCACGGCCTGTCCCAATTATCCGGGTGCCTTGTCCTTGCAAAACTTGAATCTTTTAATCCAGGTCTTAGCGCCAAAGACCGAATAGGTCATGCCGTGATCGAGGCTGCCGAAAAGGATGGCCTCATCAAACCAGGAGGAACCATCATTGAATCGACCTCAGGAAATACGGGATATTCTGTCGCGATGGCTTGTATCGTCAAAGGATACAAATGTATCCTGACGACAACAGACAAAAGCGCTGAAGAAAAAATCACTACGCTACGGGCACTTGGCGCCGAAGTTATCGTCTGTCCAAATCACGTGTCTTCGGACGATCCTCAATCGTACTATAGCCAGGCTCAAAGGCTTGCGGAAGAGATTCCAAATTCATTCTATGTCAATCAATACTATAATGAAGCTAACCTTGATGCCCATTATCGTAGCACAGGTCCTGAATTGTGGAAACAGACAGGTGGGTTGATCACACATTTCATGGCTACATGTGGCACCGGTGGTACTATATCCGGCTCAGGCCGCTACCTCAAAGAGCAAAACCCAAATATCAAAGTTATAGCTGTGGATGCAGAAGGATCTGTGTTGACAAAATATCATCAGACAGGAGAATTGGACAAGAGCGAAATCCATTCTTACCAGCTTGAAGGCGTAGGGAAAAATATTATTCCTTCTAATGTTGAATTTGATATCATCGACAAGTTTATCAAAGTTGATGATCGCAGCAGTGCATTCCGGGCAAGGCAGTTGACAAAAAGTGAAGCGATTTTCGCAGGTTATAGCAGTGGAGCGGTGATAGAAGCATTTATGCGAATGAGGAGGGAATTCAAACCTAGTGACGTTGTAGTACTCTTGTTCGCGGATCACGGAAGTAAATATTTAAGTAAGATTTATAACAACGGTTGGATGCAGAAACAAGGCTTCATCAGGAAGATCGCTGATTATGCACCCAGCTATCAAATACAACGCAGGCTAGAACGCGTGTTTAACAAATACATTAAAAACTATGGAAATATTTGAGCGAATCCGCAAACAACGCGGACCATTAGGGCAATATGCAGCAATGGGAGAAGGATATTATATGTTCCCTGAACTGAAGGGAGAGATCGGATCAAGAATGGATTTTCATGGAAAAGAAGTTGTGGTCTGGAGCATTAATAATTATCTGGGACTTGCTAATCATCCTGAGGTGAGAAGAGTTGATGCGGAAGCAGCAAAGAAATGGGGTCTTGCCTACCCGATGGGTGCGCGCCTGATGACCGGGGAGACTTCACTACATAAAGAACTCGAGCGGAAACTGGCAGCATATGTGTATAAGGAAGCGGCTGCTGTAGTTAATTATGGATATCCGGGTGTTGTGTCAGCTATTGACGCTCTCCTGTCAAGACGCGATGCAGTGGTGTATGATGCTGAGAGCCATGGTTGTATTGTGGACGGTACGCGATTGCATATGGGTGAGCGATTTACATACAAGCACAATGATATTGAAAGTGTAGAACAAAATCTTGAGCGTGCTACCAAATGGGCTAATGAAAAAGGCGGAGGAGTGTTATTGGTGACTGAAGGTGTATTTGGCATGAGAGGTGATCAGGGTATCCTTAAAGAAATTGTTGCACTTAAGAAGAAATATGATTTCAGATTCTTCGTAGATGATGCACATGGATTCGGAACACTGGGAGAAGGTGGTCGTGGTGCAGGTGTTGAGCAGGGTGTACAGGATGGAATAGATGTTTATTTTTCAACTTTTGCCAAATCATTTGCTGCAACTGGTGGTTTTCTGGCTGGTGATGCAGATATTATTCAATATCTCCAATATGCGATGAGATCGCAGATACATGCGAAGAGTTTGCCAATGGCTATAGTGGAAGGAAATCTCAAACGTCTTGAACTGATGCAAAATCATCCTGAGTATAAAGAGAATCTATGGCACATCGCGATGACTCTTCAAAACGGATTGAAATCAAGAGGATTTGACATTGGGACAACCAATACAGTGGTCACTCCTGTTTACTTATATGGGACACCATTCGAAGCTACACAGCTTGTGCATGACATGAGGGAATCTTATGGTGTATTCACGTCCATGATTATTTATCCCGTGATTCCGAAAGGAATGGTACTGTTACGTATGATCCCTACAGCATCACATACTGATGCTGATGTGGAGCAGACGCTCAACGCATTCTCTGCTGTAGCTGAGAAACTGAAAGCGGGTGCTTACCAGGATAAGATTCTAAATCCGGTACTGGGATAAGACGAGTAACGAATAACGAGTAACGAGTGACGAGTATCTGAGAATTGCTGTTCTAACCTCAGCACGAAAATGATAGGTGAAGGTCGATGTAATTAATTTTAGATTTTTTAAAACCGAAATTCAGTTAGCGTATCATTTTTTCTTTGGAATAGCGCCGTCTTCTGTCAGGGCATCTAAAATTCCGGAGTCTAAGTCAAATTTAGGTTTGAAGCCAAGTTCAGTCTTCAGCTTTGTATTATCTACCCGCCAGTTGCGCGAGGTGATTTCTTTAATTTTGAAAGGACTGACATGTAGTGGTTTCTTGCGGATACGTGCCAGAATTAACCTGATATTGGCGATGCCAAGCAGAAGGTTTCTTGATAATCTGACTTTTCGTGTTTTTACTCCCAGGTGTTTCGCCATATATTCATTCACCTTTGATGGTTCATAATCATTGCCGTCAGAGACAACATAAATCTGATGGTGAACATTCAGATCCACTGCATCCCATAAAGCTCTTACAAGATCTTTTACATAAACGAAACTGACGAGCTGACCCTTTGGACCTACGCTGACTGCAATGCCCTTTTTTACAATTTTTAATATCTCGTGGATGAACTTTGTATCCCTGGGGCCATATACAGATGTTGGCCTAAAAATAACCCAATCGAGATTTGGCGTAGCCATAATTATTTTTTCAGCTTCATATTTGCTGATGCCATATGGCGTAAATGGCTTAGGAATGGTTTCTTCGTTGATGGGCTTCATTGATACAGGATCTCCCGGACCTAAAGCCTGAAGACTGCTGATGAACACAAATTTCTTAAAAGCAGGTTGAGTTCTTAATAATTCTTGAATAAAGAATTCGGTAAATTCAACATTCCCTTCATAAAATTCTTCAATTCTTTCAGGTCTGGTGACACCTGCACAATGGATCACATATTCGAATCCTCCTGTCTCTTCAGTAAGTTTTACAAGCCTGTCCGTCAGTGTTTCTCGCTCCGAGAATTCCAGGAAAAAACCTTTCGTTTCTTTGAATAAAGCCTTTTCCTCAGTACTGTTTCGAAAGCTTCCATATACATCATGACCTCTCCGAAGCCCTTCTTCCTGAAGATGTCTCCCAATAAAACCACCTGCTCCTGTTATTAACACTCTCTTTTTTTCCATAGGGGGCAAAGATAATAGAGAGTGAGAGAAGTGTGCTTCGACCAGCGATTCTCATCCTTGTGCAGCAGCAACCGGGAAGTGAGAGAGGTGATCCGGGTCACCACATATAAGTTAAAACCACATTTATAAGGAATAACACAATCAAGAGAATGAGAAACAATGATAATAGAACGAAATATCTCAGAACAACATACATCCAGCGATCATTATAAAATCTCTTCATCGCCAATAGCAAGTATATATACAAGTACATAATCAAGCCCCCGATAACATAGTTGGCAACACTTTGCATTATTAAACTTGAATAATTTCTAAAATTCAGGATCAGGATGATGGTCATCATGACAAATAAATAAGCGAAAAAGTATATTGAGAAAATAAGATGCTCTACATAATTTCGTCTTTTGCTTATATACAACAGTTTTAAAAAGAAAGCGAAAAATGGCATGCTCAGGAATAATAATTGTGGAAGTTTATGAAAGGCTTCACTTAAAATATCAGTGGCAGCCCTGGCTTCGTCTCCTTCATGTTTTTCAGTAAGCTCCTTTGTTTTTTCATGCGCCCTTCGATCCACCCACTTTTCCAGCCAACTATGACTTGAAGTATCTTCAGATTCCGGTAGTGATAAATCTAAAACTAAATCGCCCCTAGTCGAATCCCCTCCAGATTTATTTAAGCTATCTAGTTTTACTCTCAAGTTTTTTCTAAGTAAAACGACGTAAGCTGTATCCGGTGAGCCTTCTAAATATTTTTTTTCCTGATCAAGATTGTAAAGACGTTTGTTGTAATTAAACTGTGGCGCAATGTTTGTTTGCCAATTTGCATTGCTGACCATATAAAATAAGAGCAGAAAAAATACCGTGGATGCAAAAACATAAAATCTCAATGGTTCAAGATTCTGACTTCTTTTACCTTCCATGTATTCCTTCGCTACCAGGCCCGGCTTTAGGATGAGCATCTTCAAGGTGTGCCAGAATTTTCCATCGTAATGGAACATATCCTGGATATAATGAATGATCAAATGGAAAGCTGAATCCTGTATCTGGAGATTTTCCTGACCGCAATGGGTACAGAATCTTTCTTCCACATTTTGACCGCAGTTCAGACAATTTTTTTCTTCCCGTAATTTTTTATGGCTCATACCACAGATTAATCAGATTTCTCAGAATTGAACCATGTATATTATTTCAACTCTTACCTTTATGATTCTATGGTTGAAGATATAAGTTCATTTCAATACCTTGTTAAAATAGGTATTCCTGCTGATCTCCCGCCTCATAAAGGTCGGGATGAATCCATCCAGCATACTCCTGTGCGGAATATTCTGGATCTAAAGATGGTCGACAGAAGGCTGGCGTTGACCAATGCACTTCGGTATTTTCCAAAAGAACTTCATGAGGTACTTGCATCAGAATTTGCAATGGAGCTCGAGAATTATGGCCGTATTTATATGTATAGGTACCAGCCAACTTATGCGATGTATTCCCGACCCATAGATTACTATCCTGCAAAAATTAAAAAGGCTGCAGCGATCATGCTCATGATTCAAAACAATCTTGATCCATTGGTAGCGAAATATCCAGATGAGCTGATCACCTATGGAGGTAACGGTGCCGTATTTCAAAACTGGGCACAATATCTTCTTACGATGAAATACCTGAGTGAGATGACTGAAGATCAAACGCTCATCTTGTATTCAGGACATCCGCTTGGATTATTTCCGTCTCATCCAAATGCGCCTCGTGTAGTGATCACAAATGGCATGATGGTTCCAAATTATAGTTCGAAGGATGACTGGAATAAATTCAATGCGCTTGGTGTCACGCAGTATGGTCAGATGACGGCGGGATCATTCATGTACATTGGCCCTCAGGGAATAGTGCATGGAACTACGATTACCCTGCTCAATGCTGGCAGACTGAAAGGATTGGGTGATACGCTGAGAGGAAAAGCATTTGTCACATCAGGACTTGGGGGCATGTCAGGTGCACAGGCCAGAGCGATGCTCATCACCGGTGCAACAGGAATCATTGCAGAAGTTGATAGTGACGCCATCAGGCAACGAATAGCAGATCATTATATCCGGCAGGAAGATTTATATGAGGATGTCTATGAAATGCTTCACCAATTTTTACAATCCAAAAACGCAGGTGAGCCAAGATGCTTTGTTTATCACGGCAATATTGTGGATTTATGGGAAGCCATTGTTGAAAAATTCATTCATATTGAATTAGGTTCTGATCAGACATCCTGCCACAATATTGAGCAGATGGGCTACTGTCCGGCAGGCTATTCATTTGACGAGGCAAAGAAATTATTACAGGATGATAAGCATGCATTTGAGGAGGCGATAAAAAATTCATTGCACCGTCATATTCATGCGATCAATATTATGACAGCCCGGGGCATGTACTTCTGGGATTATGGAAATGCATTTCTGTATGAAGCAGCAAAGGCAGGGGCTGATGTGAAAGATGAAAATAAATCATCAGGATTCAAATATCCTTCATACGTTGAGGATATCGTCGGGCCGTTGTGTTTTGATTTCGGTTTTGGACCGTTCAGATGGGTGTGTACTTCCGGATTGAATGAAGACCTGGAAACAACAGACATCATAGCGACAGAAACAATACGTGATCTGCTTTTAGAATGTGCTGAAGATGTAAAAGGACAATGGCATGACAATCTCAAATGGATTGAAAATGCAAAGAGGGACATACCGCAGGTCGGAAGTAAATCAAGAATCCTATATGCGGATGCTGAAGGAAGAATTGAAATCGCGACAAGATTTAATAATGCCATTAAGCAAGGGCGAATTAAGGGCCCGGTTGTACTCGGAAGAGATCATCATGATGTGAGCGGCACGGATAGTCCATGGCGTGAGACAGCAAATATATATGATGGATCAAAATTTACAGCTGACATGTCCATACAAAATGTGATCGGTGATGCGATGCGCGGAGCTACATGGGTGAGCATACACAATGGTGGCGGAACTGGTTGGGGAGAAGCGATGAATGGAGGATTCGGAATGGTACTTGATGGAAGTGAAGAAAGCGAGAAAGCGTTGAAATCGATGCTATTCTGGGATGTGAATAATGGAATAGCGAGAAGAGCCTGGGCCAGAAATCCTAATGCAATGGCCACAGCTTTGGAAGCAATGCGGAATGAGACGAAACTAGAAATTACGATGCCGAATCTGGTGGATGAGGGTCTGGTGGATAAGGTAATCCATTAGAGATCGAGTGATCGGGTGATCGGGTGATCATTATAGCGCAAGAGTATTTCTATGCAGCCACAAGCTGCTTTTAATAGATTTTCAAAAGAATTTGATAGCTGATATTGGTTTTAAGTTTGAAAACTTAAAATAGCGTAATAAGATATTTTACTTATTGACTCAAATTTGTCTTTGCAGCTCGAAGCTGTTTATGAAAGATTTTCAACTTGTATATGGTTTGAGATATTGATTTTAAGATTGGAATCTTAAAATAGCGACTTTAGGGATTTTGTGTTTGAAAACTTAAAATATCGATTTGTCCTTTGCCTTGCTTTATTTCACCACTGTCACATCACCTTTGCTGATACGCTTGCTTCCGTCTGCCATTGTATATTTTATCAGATATACATAGACACCAGGATTAGCAGGTCCCATTGGTGTGGAGCCATCCCACAATTTTAAATTTCCTTCATTGAATAATTTTGCTTTCTCGCTGATGATCCCACCCCAGCGGTCAAAAATGATAACCTGATCAATGGATGTAACATTCAATGGATCGGATGAAATTTCAAAGAAATCATTGATCTGATCATTGTTGGGTGAAAAGACATTTGGAATATAGATTACGGGATCGCGATCTACCCGTATCGTGACTGAATCGATATCTATACATCCTGACTCCGTCTCAGCCGTGATGACATAGGTTTGTTCATCACTGGGAGTAGCTAAAGTTGAGAGACAATTAAAACATGTTAATCCGCCCGGAGGATTCCATGTTGACATCCATACCGCAAGCGTTGATGTTGTATTTAGTAAAATAGAATGTCCGAGGACTATGGTGGTGTCTTCTATCGTATGAATGATCAGTGGTGGGCCATCGGGAACAAAAATATCTTCTTTATCAAAGCATCCATATTCATCTAAAATCCACGCTGTGTAGGTGCCTCCTGATAACATAACAGAAGTTGCGGGAGGTGGAATAATACTGTCATTGATCTGAAAAATAAATGGAGGTCTGGTACCTGATACTGATAATATAGAAATGGATCCATCATCTGCACCTTCACACGACGCAGGTGTAAATGTGAAATCAGCAACAATCGGCGGATCCGGCACGATCATCAGATCGAGTGTCACCAGGCTGTCACAACCGTTTGAGGCAATGAGATGATCCTGATAAATACCTGTCGTCCCGTATTCGACTCCTCCAAGATTAAAAGTTAAGCCTTCGCAGATTGATTTCTGAATTAAAAATTCTACAGGGACAATCTCAACTCGAATAGTATCTGAGACAATCCTGCATTTTGAATTTGGCAGATTTGATAAACTCGTACTGTACAGATACCTGAAGTAATAAATGCCTGCTGACAATAAATTGATCTGATATGTTTTGTTTGTAGCACCTACTATGTCGCTCCATATTAATCCTGCATTAACACTTGTCTGCCATTGCAAGGCTCCGGTATCCGCATCAATGTGGGCTGTCAGAGTCGGAAATAATGAGTTCTCACAAATTTTTCCTGTCGGCGAAATTGAAATTGATGAAGTGGGACCACAAGCCCGAAATCGGATATTATCAAGCGCAAGATCATTTCCGATACCACCGGGTGCATTGTTTCGCAGTGTCAGCTTAAGGGAGTTTTGACCAGCTATAGTTGTAAATGTAAAACCATGAGTATGCCATTTTTCATCCTGCGCAATTTGGCCGGTTGTATAGACAAGAATATCGTTGATCAGAAAACTGACATTTGGAAGAATGTGACCAGTTGTTCCGGTTTTGATCAGGTTGATGACATCCATTGAAAATTCATACAACGTTTTTTCACAGACATTATCGATTATTTGTTCATAGAAAATACCTGGTGAATAGCTTGCATTCACGACCATCATGTACCCATTCGGATCAGGGCTATTATCACTGATGCGAATCCATGTCGGGAAAACAAATGCCCATTTTCTCATGTCATTGGTGAGCGTATACTCGCCATCATCAGGTGGAACCTGTAGTGTGTAAATAAAGCCCGGAGCGAGTCCGGGATTGGAAGGAAATACAACTGCTGCACCACTGCCGAAATCTCCTGAACTAAAGATATTTTCACCAAGATTGCCTGAACAAAGTGCAGACTGAGCGGACAGTGTGGTCTGATGGTCCAGCAGAATACTCAGATACCAGATAAGAATTGCAATTAATCGCCTCTGCCTTGATTCCCTCATATCCTGCAAAATAGAAAAGTATATAAAAATGTAGATTTGTCGTCTTGTAAGATAACACCTTCGCAATTATAAAACAGGACTACAACCGAAGAAAGCACATATTGTATTCGCCAGATTAGCAAAGAAATGAAATTAAACTACAGGTTTGAAATCGAAATCAAACGCCCTTTAAATGAGGTCATCAGATTATACAGCAATCGTGATCTTCTGCCTAAGTGGCAACGTGGCTTATTATACATTGAACCTTTGACGACATCAGATGGGAAACCACAATTCTTGCTCATGTATAAACTAGGGCGGCGCAAAATGAAAATGACGGAGACTATTCTGAGAGATGCCTTACCAGAAAATTATGATGTGAATTTCAAGGTCAAAGGAGCGCAACATACTGCATACAATTCCTTTTCAAGTATTGATCACAATACAACCAGATGGACTTCTGTAGTTGAATTCAGTTTTTCAGGATTGATGAATTTGCTGGTCCGTTTCATGAAAGAAGGTTTTGAACAACAGACATTGATGTACATGAAAAACTTTAAGGCATTTGCGGAAAATTATAAGCAAGCCTAAATTCTGATCGTTTTTTTATGTAAAAAATGTGATTTTATTAACGAATTGATTTTGACGCTTTCACCTAACAATCAATTGATTACACCGATTAACGTATGGTTAACAGGGAATCTACCGACAAGACTTTTGTCGCATGAATAATGTCCTTACTTTTGAAATGATAATTCGATCAAAAAACAAATTCAATCATTATCCTGACATGAAACAAACTCTTGGAATAATTGCCATCGTCCTTATGGCATCATTTAAGTTGGCAGCGCAAGCTACACCAACTGAAGGTCAACCTGCAGCTGCACCATCAGGTGCTGTAATGAAACTTGATTCTGATACGGTTGATTATGGAACCATTGATCAGGGCAGTGACCCTCTTCGTCTTGCTAAATTTACGAATACTGGTACTGAGCCTCTGATCATATCAGGTGCAAGAGGTAGCTGCGGATGTACAGTGCCTAACTGGCCAAAGGATCCAATCATGCCAGGTGAAACATCTCAGATTGAGATTCGCTATGACACGAAAAGAGTAGGTGGTATCAATAAGACTGTTACCGTTACATCTAACGATCCAGTTGGACCAATCGTCATCAAAGTGATTGGTACAATCAATGCCGTAGCACAAGAAGAAGGAACTCCAGAAAAAGAAAGCATCTTCAAAAAACCTAACTAATTTTTAACCCGATAGGAATCGGGATTAGAAATGGTCAAAAAAAAGCCCGGATGTCGATGACATTCGGGCTTTTTTTTTATTCTTTTTTCCGGAAAAAAGAATCATGTTTTGAGAATAATGAGCGGGCATTTCCTTCGCAAAGGACAGTGCTTTCGTCTGTTACTTTTTTCATTGCCAAAAAAGTAACCAAAAACTCTAGTCCCTCAAAAAACTCACTTATTCTATCGATCATTTTTTTGGTCGTAGGAAGGGCTTGCTCGCTTACTGGTTTTTCAAAGCAATTTCCTTACGATGATTTCTGGCTTTAGCCTTGTCACACCCTGAAATTGTCAATCAAGCGTTCAGACAGTTTTGAGGGACGGTGTTCGGAAGTCGAGATGATTTTTTTACCTTCCTTTTTAGAGGGCGTCATAAGTTCTGCATTCTTCGACCTGCTCAGCAACCGTCTGGCATCCATTTTATCCGGCATCCATATTTAGCCCACGAGAGACATCTTCAATTTATATAAAATGGTTTACTTTGATTTTTCAAATAAACTTTATTTATGCTCATTCTTCTCTCCCCTTCTAAAAACCTGCATAATAAACCAAAGGAAGCGCATCATTTTAGTCTTCCGCGATTTCCTGAAGAGACAGGGGAGTTGATTGATGTATTGAAGAAACAAACACCTAAGTCGCTGCAGAAGCTGATGGACATCAATGATAAGCTCGCGAAACTGAATGTGGAACGATATCATCAATATTCATGGCCGCATACACAAGAGAATGCAACTACTGCGATGTATACATTCAGAGGAGAAGTTTATCTTGGTCTTGAAGCAAATACGTTTACGCCTGCAGAAGCAGATGAGGCGAATAAAAGAATCAGGATCTTATCAGGTTTGTACGGACTATTGAGACCGCTCGATCTTATACAACCATACAGACTGGAAATGGGTAGTGAACTGAAAGTGGGGAAAGCAAAAAGTGTCTATCAGTTCTGGGGAAGTAAAATAACTGATCTACTAAATGAGGACATCGCTTCATCCAAATCAAAAGAAGTGATCAATCTGTCCTCACAGGAATACAGTGCGGCAATCCAAACGGACAAATTGAGTGTCCCTGTTATTGACATTCAATTTCTTGAAGACCGGAATGGAAAGCTTCAGTTTTTATCCTATAATGCCAAAAGATCGAGGGGATGGATGAGTAGATACATAGTATACCAGAAAATTAAAAATAGTAAGGAGCTGAGAGGCTTTGATTTACACGGTTATCAATACAGAGAGGAATTTTCTGAATCTAAAAAGATGGTCTTCGTCCGCTAAAATTGTTTAGCTTTTACCCATGAAAAGAATCATTCTCCCTGCCCTACTCTTCTCAGGATGGCTTTTCCTGCTCAGTACTGATATCCCGGCAGGAGAAAATTTTCTTCCGGCCATTGGACGTTTCTTTAGTCCTTTTCAGGGCATATGGCATAGTGTGCATCCCTCTGATGCCTCCTTTGCTTTCAAAGGAAAAACAAAACAACCTGTCAGGATCTTGTTTGACGAACGAGATATACCACATATCTATGCCCAATCCATTGAAGATGCAGTCTATGCAGAAGGATATCTACAGGCAGCGAATCGAATCTTCGCCATGGACATCACCACAAGAGCTGCGGCAGGACGATTGTCAGAACTACTAGGGAAAAGAACACTTGCATACGATCAAAAAGCGCGCGAAAGAGGATATGAAAAATCAGCTATTGAAAAAGCAAAAAACTGGGAGAATTATGAAGGAAACAAAGCATTGATCGATGCATATGTAAACGGTGTAAATGAATATATCAATTCACTTGACTATGCTGACTGGCCCATTGAATATAAAATATTATCACATGGACCTACACCCTGGACATCTGTACATTCAGCATTGACATTTACAAGCATGGCGATCGCTCTTTGTCTCGGTGAATCTGATGTTGAATATTCAAAAGCAAGAAACAAGCTCTCCCCTGCCGATTTCAATCTGCTGTATGCAGGACTCAATCCAAAAGAAAGTCCTGTGATCCCATCTGAAAAAATATGGGATTTCAAACCTGCCGGCAAAACAAAACCTGCTGAAGGAAAAATAGAAAAAGGAGTTATCGGACAGTCATCTGATGATCATGATTATGATTTAAATGGAAGCAACAACTGGGCTGTATCCGGTCAAAAAACAGCAAGTGGTTTTCCAATACTTGCCAATGATCCTCATCTTGGCCTCACACTGCCCAACATCTGGTACGAAGTTGAAATCCACACTCCAGATATTTCCGTACACGGTGTATCACTTCCAGGACTACCTTATGTTGTCATTGGTTTCACAGATTCTATTGCGTGGGGTTCTACAAATTCGGGACAGGATGTATTGGACTGGTATGATATCACATGGCAGGATAGTAGTCGTCATCAATATCTTCTTGATGGAAAATATGAAGCTGCTACTTTACGTCCTGAGGAAATAAAAATCCGCGGCTCAAAGTCAATCATTGATACAATACGCTATACCCGTTGGGGACCTGTCACAGATGAAGGCGATCACAAAGACATGGCGATGAAATGGATCGGGCATCTGCGATCAGAAGCCAACGACATTGCTTACCTGCAAAAAATTAATAAAGCAAAAAATATTACTGACTATCGCGATGCTATAAGTGCATTTCAATATCCTGCGCAGAATAAAGTTTTCGCTTCAACGGAGGGCGATATTGCTATCAGTGTTGCAGGTGTGTTACCCATCCGCCCTGATGGCCTCGGACAATATGTAACGAATGGTGACAGTAGCAAAAATGACTGGAAGGGTTATATTCCTTTTGCAGAAGCTCCGTATATCATCAATCCGAAAAGAGAATTTGTGAGTTCGGCTAATCAGGTTCCTGTGGATACGACATATCCATATCCAATGTTAGGCGCCAGATATTTTGAAGATTACAGAGGAAGAGAAGTCAACATGAATCTTGATACAATGCATCATATCACTGTAGCTGATATAGAAGCATTGCAACAAAACAATTACAATTTAATGGCTGCTGAAATTTTACCGTTGATGCTTTCCGCTTTGCGAAATGGAAATTGTCTTAATCAGGAAGAATCAAAATATGCGGATCAGTTGACCGGATGGAATTATCAACAACATAGAGATAGCCTGTCACCTGTATATTATGAAATGTGGCTTGACGCCTTTGAAAAACTCACGTTTGATGAACTTGATACGCTGGGCGTCATGTATCCTGAAGACTGGAAATTTGTTGAATTGGTGAAAGAAGGTGATCAGCATCATTTTTTTGATATCATCTCTACGCCAGAGAAAAAAGAAACGCTGAATGATATCGCCTGTATTTCATTTACAACTATGGTTAGAAATTATAATGCCTTGGATCCGGCCAGAAAGAAAAACTGGGGAGCTTACAAAGCATCTGAAATACCGCACCTCGCGAGATTTGCTCCTTTTGGAACAGGAATTATTTCCACATCCGGTGGACGACACATCATCAATGCAATGAGCAAATCACATGGACCCTCATGGAGAATGATAGTGGAACTTTCAACGCCGCCAAAAGCCTATGTCAATTATCCCGGTGGTCAGTCAGGGAACCCGGCAAGTCCTCATTACCGGGATTTTCTCGAACATTTTTTTGATGGAAAATATTATGAAGTTACCATGAAAAAAGATCCGGACAACTGGACGCCTGCAAGAGAAATTAAAATCACGCCGCTATGAAAACTAAGACGATTATATCTTTTCTATTCATGATCATAGGCTTAACAGGGCTGGGCTTCATCGCTCCATGGTGGGCAGGTGCAGTGTGGGTCGTATTGATTGCAGCCATCATGAGGACGAATAGCAAGCAGGGAATGTTTATCGGTGCTTTTGCTTTTGCGGTGGTATGGGTTGCGATGGCCAGATATATGAGTTTTGAGGATGGTGGTGATATTATTTCCAAGACAGGAACCCTACTAGGTGGGTTGTCACGCCAGCTGATGATGACTGTGACTTTGTTATTAGCCTTCATGACTGGTCTTTTATCAGGTTGGCTTGGAAGTGCATTGGGACAAACATTCTTTCCTGATAAAAGTGAAAGCGTGCCATTGGAAAAATAAACATTGATGTTGAAATTTTTGTGATCAATAAATTGTTAGAAGTATATTGTTGAACAAGGGGAAGAATAATTCTTCCGCCATAAACTGCATTCATATCGATGAACGAAAACTCAACTAATCAGGAGAAAGACCTTGCGGCACGTGAAGCACAAAAACGTGTGGACAAGATCAAGAAGTTTTACAAAAATCTTGCAAGCTGGGCTGGGACAAGTTTTTTCCTTATTGCTATCAATTTATTTATGACCCATGGCATCACCTGGTCAAGATTTCCAGTATTCTTTTGGGGCATTGCGATCGCCATGCAATTTTTTGAAATCCTTCGACTACAGCGAATGGATAAAAACTGGGAAGACAGGATGTTGAAAAAACATCTTGACAGAAAATCTTTACCAAATCGTAGCCAATCAGAAACTGAAGATTATAGTGAAGATCTTTTGCGCAGCGGAGATCAACCGGAAATGGAAAAAGCTGATCTTTCTTCCTTTAGAAAATTAAAGAAACCGTGGAAAGATGAAGATTTGGTGTGAGTGATCTCTACGTTTCACTATTGGGAATCTTGCTCAAGGTTAAAAGCCTGCGGATACTATACTTCCCGGCTCCGTGAGAAGCTATGACTAAAAGCCCACCGGCGATAGCAATATTCCGCATAAAATAAATAGCATTCAGCCGTTGTGTTTCAACCGGATCATTCCAAAATGAATACACAATAAAGGTGACCGGTAGCCAGTAGATGAGCAAAAGCCATACACCTAATCTCACTCTGTATCCCGTAAGAAGCATTAAAGCCCCGATTGATAAAAAGGTAATGGTGATGTATATCAGCAGGTCCGGTTGCCATGTGATTTTGTATTGAGCCATTGTCATCTTTGTATGCTCAGCGAACATGATCGTGTCAATAGCTTCATAAAAGAAAATGGCGCTCATCAATAAACGCCCCAATAAATCTAAAACGTGAGACATACCCTCAATTTAATGATACTTTTCCGTAATCCATCGGGCCACTGATCTTGCGATAGCCTGACCATCCATGGCTGCAGATACGATGCCTCCTGCATAGCCAGCCCCTTCTCCGCACGGGAACAACCCTTCAGTGTCAATATGCATGCCAGATGCTGCATCTCTTGGAATCCTAACGGGACTGGATGTCCTGCTTTCGGTCGCTAAGACAACGGCTTCGGCATGAAGATATCCTTTCATCTTGTGATCAAAGCCGATGATTCCATATTTTAGCCTTTCGTAGATCCATGAGGGCAACAATTCATGTAGAGGGGCCGAATAAATCCCGGGTATGTAGCTCGTCTCCGGGAGATCGCGCGAGTGGACCCGTTTGACAAAATCTATAAGCCGTTGCGCCGGTGCTGCCTGTGATCCATTACCCACGCTGAACATTTTTTGCTCAACAGAACGCTGAAATGCCATGGCGATCAATGGATCAGACGGTGGAATATTTTCTGATGCACTGAATCCTGCCAGATCTTCTATTTCGATTGAGGTGACTACCCCTGAATTTGCATACTGGCTGTCCCTGCGAGACAAGGACATTCCATTGACCACTATTTCCCCGGGAGCGGTTGCAGAAGGGACGATAAGACCTCCAGGGCACATACAGAAAGAAAAGATACCCCTGTTGTTTACCTGTGCGTTCAAAGCATAACTCGCAGCCGGTAAAATCGGCGTCCTTGGTGACATTCCATACTGACATTCATCAATAAAATTCTGCGCATGTTCAACACGAATTCCTAACGCGAATGGCTTTGCCTCAATAAATATCTTCCGTTGAGAAAGCAATTCAAAAATATCTCTTGCACTGTGCCCCGTAGCAAGAATTACAGTCTCCGCTTTAATGATTTCGTTACCATTTATCTGGAGCGCTGATATTTTTTTTGGATTTGCCCCTTCGAGAATAATATCTGTGACGAAAGAATTGAAAAGGATGCGCCCGCCATGATCTTCGATGACTTTTCTCATCGCTGCAATAATGGTTGGCAATTTATTGGAGCCGATATGTGGATGGGCGTCAATCAGAATGTCCGGGCTTGCACCACATTCCACAAGGATTCTCAATACAGAATCAATGTTGCCTCTCTTTCCTGATCGCGTATACAATTTGCCATCTGAGTATGTGCCTGCACCCCCTTCTCCAAAACAATAATTAGAATGAGGATTGACTATACTGTCCTGCTGTATAGCTTTCAGGTCCTTTCTTCTGGACTGCACATCCTTGCCACGTTCGATCACGACAGGTCGAAGTCCTTCTTTAATGCATTCCAAAGCAGCAAAATATCCGGCAGGCCCTGCACCTATAATGTGAATTTCTCTTGCAGAATCCACAACAGGTAAATCATCGAGTTCTTTAGGGATAGGTGGAATTTCTTCGGTTGACACTACCGCTTTAACAAGATACACAGGTGGCCTGTACCGCGCATCAAGCGAACGTCTGCGTATTTGATAAGACTTTATCTCTGTGAGCGGAATTTTAGCAACTCTCGCCAATTGATTCATTAATTCGGCCTCATCCTCTAAGTCTTCCGGTGCCAGTTTGATCTCTACTTCTTTCATCAATAGATCCAGGCTTCAGGATTGATTGAAGCTCTTGCTTCACTTAGTACTTTTTGAAGGTTGTCTTTTTCGCATGACGTGCTTATCGCTACCCGAGTGAGCGCACCACCAGCTATTTTCTCAGCCTTATAGCCCAGACCCCGAAGCCGATCCATCATTTTGCTGACATTATTCTGGTTTGTAAAAGCGCCTACCACAACAAAGCATGGAGGTTCGGTCGATTCCTGCACAACGGGTTTCTCTATTGTCTCTGGTTTTTCAACCGGAGGTTTTTCAGTTACTGGAGGAGTATTTGCGATGACCGTATCCATTTCCACAGGAATATCAAATTCGTTTGTGATGGACAGTGTATCCGGATGGAGTTGCGAAAGTTGGTTGATCCGTTGCCGGTCACTGATAATGTCCCAGGCCAGGTAAACGCACAATACGGTAATCAGAATAAGGGCCGAAGCCAATATTCCCCACGCCAACCTGTTAGTCGACTCATTGATGTCCGGCCGAACAGGAGTGTTATTTTCTTCTAAAGCTTCGGGAATCCATTCTTCAACAGGAGATTTGATGATTGTATTTGTTTCAACGGGTATGGCTATGATATTTGTTTCAGTTGCTTCTGTTTTTACCTCATCAGGAGTTTGCTCTACAATTTCCGGAACAACAGATAAAGGCTCTTGATATACAGGCGTTGAAGCTTTCACTTTCTCAGGATGCAAGTCAATAACCTCAAGGCCATTGAAGGATAAATTAAATGCATCCCAGTCAGGTGTAAAGTGAAGAACATCGGAGGGCGATTTTGAAAAAACTCCAAACTTATCAATGCTATATGGCTCTCCAGTTTCAAGTTGGAAAAGGACATCATTTACGAATAGCTGAATGTCATTTTTTGCCTCGTGAATATCTATACCAGAGACATAATGCATATATGCCGGTAAAATATCCGTTTCAGACTCAACATCAGGTATAAAATCTGTCTGGATATGAGGTGGTTTGATCTGGGATGTCTGCAGGTCAATGACGGCCGGGTGAAAGATGGCATCAAATCGCCCGAGACCCGGGACGAACACAGAAGGTACCTGTTGGAGCAGGTCAAGGATGAAATAAGGTACTTTTTCTGAATGCACGCCCTAATTTAATGTAAAAAAAGCACGCAAGGGAAGCAATTGGCAATGAGCAATTGGCAAAAGGCAATTGGCAATTGACAATGAGAAATTGGCAAAAAAAATGTTTACGATTTTGCTGTCTTTCTTTTTCTGCGAGTTTTAAAAAGCTCCACGACTTCCTTTTCTTTCATGAAGCCCCAATCGGGGAATTTATCCATCACAAAATGCTTCACATCCTGGTATTGTGCACTACGTTTATCCGTAAATGCTTTGAGGCAACGCTGCAGAAGGTTCATGCTGAGATCCCTCAGTTGAAGATTAAATTCCTGGTTGGAAAAAATATCCATGTACAATTTCATAAACCTGGAAATACTATCATCTTTTGCGGCTTCCTCCTCGGATTTTTTGTGATCCTGGCCAGTGAATACTTTGTAATCCTCGACCGGCAGATTTTTTAATAGCTTTTCAAATTGCCTGTAAAGTGTCTGGCGAAGAGATTCATTGATGTCTGAGAGACCTGCATGGTTTTCATAAAAATGACGTGTGGCTTCGATAGCGTCTTCATGAATATAGCCTTTATGATGAATGGACTGAATCAGTTTTGAATATCTGAGTAAATCATCTTCAACAGAGGTATCTAATAAACTTAATACATTCAGATCTGACTCCTTATCTAACGGAAGCCCTTTTTCTTCGATCTCAAGTACATATCCGAAATATTTTTCATTGAAATCAGGATATGTTGTTCTCGCTTCATTGAAAATCTTCTTTATCCATTCTTCATGACTTTCGTGTGGAAAATAACGGCTGAATAAGACAAGCATCCGAAGGTATTCTTCCTCCTTTTTAAAGGACTCGTTGTTGAGAAATTCTTTAAAATTTGGCAGTAAGCTCATGTTAATCTTACCGTTTATGATCCGGTACTGAATAAATTTTTCGAGCGCAGAAAAAAGCGTCTTTAATTCAGATACCGTTTTCGGGAAATCGGCTGAATGATAGTTGTGATGCAAAAACTGGCGATAATAGCTTTCGTAAGCCAGTTTCCTTGCGGCAAGAGAGCGATACTTGTCGATGATCATCGTTTCAAAAAAGTGTCTCACTTTTTTATTCTCGACCTGGCTGATGAGATTGCTTACCCAGATCTCACTGCTCAAAGCAAATCCGATCTGGCATCCCTGCCCTATCTTCACTTTGATCCATTCGAAATTAGACGAGTCTGCTATAGCCAGAAGCACATCTTTGAAATGATCCTGTGGACGCCTATAGTGATATTCTTCGTCAACTTCTCCGCGCAAAACACTAAACCCGAGAACTCTTGACAAATACAGACCTTCATAATCGGGGTCAAGCAATGCCGTCTCAAAAATGGTCAACTGGAGTGGATGATTATAGGAAACACTCTCATACAAAGCTTCGATCCGGGGTTCGAATTCATCCCTTAACGCCTGATAACTTGCTTCTTCTTCGTCTTCAAGATAAACAGCCAATAATTCTGAATCCCGAATGATACCTTTCAGTGTATCAAGTTCATCCTGATATTTTTTATCCAGTTTTTCCATCATTTAAATTTTTTATTTCGGTTTAATACATGTACACCTGGTAAGACACAATAGGCTTACCAGGTGTACAAAAAAAATTTATCATCTAAAATGACCTGTGAATTAAACGAACTCAACAAGTCAAAAAATATTCACGGGATATACTTTCTACGTAAAATCTATTCTCCGGCTTCTCCTGTATTTTCTGCAGGAGCTTCGGGTGTAGATTCAGTTGCTTGTGTTTCGGTTGCATCTGCTAAAACTTCTGGAGCTTCAGCTTTTACTTCTTCTGCCTGAGGTGTAGGTTGATCCAGCTCAACATTTAGCAGTTCATCGGCTTTATGCTCCACTTTCTCTTTCTTCTTTTCAGCTTTCTTCACTGTACCTGAAATCTCAGATGCGCGTGCTTTTTTGTTAGCTGCAGTTTCTTTGACGCGGGCCTCTATTCTTGATTCCTTATCGTCTACCCAGCCTCTGAATTTTATTTCTGCCTCTTCTGCGGTAAAAGAACCCTTAGCTACGCCTCTTTGGAGGTGTTTGTAGAAAAGGACGCCTTTGAAACGAAGGATAGCATTGACGGTATCGGTAGGTTGAGCCCCGTTTTTGAGCCATTCATAGGCTTTCATACGGTCGATATCGATTGTGGCCGGCCTCGTCATCGGGTTGTAGGTACCGATTCTTTCGATGAAACTACCGTCACGAGGTGAGCGGGCATCGGCGATAACTATGTGATAGAGAGGTGATTGTTTGCGCCCATGGCGCTGAAGTCTGATTCTTACTGACATTACTTAGTTGTTAAAATTTAATGGTTAAAACCTTGCCGGATTAGTCTGATACACAGATGACCGGTTTTTAACGGACGGCAAAGATAAGAAAAGAGTTTAAAATTCGCATCGCAACTTAAGATTCAACCTTCTGGAACTGAGATAATTTGGAATAGCGTACTGAGATTTGAAGATCGTCTTCACCCATGTCCTGCTGGCTTCATTCCTTACCTGGAGCAGGTTGAGAATCTCAAGGCTAACCCAACTGTCCCTGGTAACGGCCAGAAAGCTATGCGGTTTATCTTTTTTCCAGGCTCGAGTCCATAATCGCGTTGAAAATCCAATATCGACTCTATGGTAGGGCTTGTATCGATAGGTATTCCTGTAGATGATATTATTATCCTTAATTCCGAAAGGAAGTCCTGTTCCTATGGAAGTTGCGACATGGACCCGGAAATTCTCGTTGTCCGGCAGATAGTCCTGAAAAAAAACATTTAGAGTCATGAACTGATCTGTAGGTCTCGGGACATCTGCTACGGGTGAGCCCTCTGATTTTCCGATTTCTCTTTTCAAATGTTGGATTCCATCAATCCTTTCTCTCGCCCGCAGGAAGGAAAGATTGATCCATGACTCGGCACCAGGCACAATCTCACCATTGATCCGCATATCTAACCCGGCGAGATAACCTGTCGAGTTATTTTCACCGGCATATCGGATGCGGACATTATCTACTTCATAGGAGACAAGATCCCAAAGTGATTTGTAATAAGCCTCCATGATGAATTTATACATGCGACCATTCTTCGTCTCAGGTCCAAAGCCTGCAGAATATCCTGCAAGCACCTGAAATGATTTCTGCGCCTTCAGATCGGTATTGACGGTACCATCGGGACGTCTTAATTCTTTATAAAATCCAGGTTGCATATACCACCCAGTAGCTATTTTAAATCCTTTGTCAGCACCAGGTGTATATGTAAACTGGAATCTCGGACTGATTAACAATTCCTGATTGACATCCCAGTATTGACCACGCACACCACCGGTGATCCTGATCTCTCTTTGTCTGGAATATTGTTTTGTAAATGTATTTTGTGCATAACCTGAATATCTCAATGACTGAAGATCTCTGGTTGAATTCAATGAATATTGCAAAGCCAATACATCCGGATCAAGGGGAAGTGAATAACCGGCAGAGTCAAGTCTTTCCCATTCGTGTATGCGATCAGTGACATCTTCATATCCGAGTTTTAAACCGGCCTGAATAAAATTTGATTTGTTATGTGGAGACTGTAATTCTATTCCGCCCTTAACTTCAGCATTTACAATATTCGTTTGCAAAAGATTGCGGCTATAGGATTGTTGAATACCACTACCGAGCAATGCAAGTTCCTCGCCAGCATCAGGATTATTCAGGCTTGTTTCTATCTGACTTAACCTGTATGAACCGATGATGTCGAGATTCTCACGTTCGAGGCTTTTATACCCAGACATTAAAAATTTCAGAAAGAGTGGATTGCGTTTTCGATCCGGAACAAATGAAAGCGAAACACCAGTCATTCCATTGATGAACAAATCACTTTCTGCTCCTTCGAAGTCAGTAGAAAGTTGCAATGCAAAGTTGATAAGTCCAGTGGCTGTGACACTGCTTTCGGGTATAAAATCATATTTGTTTTTGTTCAGGTTCGCAAGCACAGCAATCTGCCAGTCTTTTGACAAATCATAAGTCGTGTAGATCTGATAATCTGCAAATGAGGGACTATATTCTCCTTTGACATCCAGAGAACCCAGCAGATATTTATTCGTTTTGTAGCGTACACCCACAAGATATCGCCAGCGACGATAAGAATCTTTGCCAATGCGGAGACTACCTTCCAAATGTCCTGTAGCACCCAATAAACTGGCGGAGAACGATGCTCTTAAACTATCGGGCAATTTATAGCGCACATCAAGAACAGAAGACATTTTATCTCCATACTTCGCTTCAAAACTTCCGGATGAAAAACTAAGATCTCTGATCAAATCAATATTGGGAAGACTTAATCCCTCCTGGTTACCCGTTCGTACAAGTAGTGGTCTGTAGATTTCAAAATCATTGACATAGACAAGATTTTCATCATAGTTGCCGCCACGCACATTGTACTGAGAAGTCAGCTCACCACCAGTGCCACTACTTGTCCCCAATGCAATATGGGGCAGAATAGATTCAAGATTCCCTGTAGTGCTGGGCAATAATTTTAAGGCTTCTACTTTTTCCCTCACCATACCTGCGTCTTCAACACGATCAGCAGTGATGATCACTTCGAGATTTGATTCCACGGGTGCGAGACTGATGTTGAGTTCATATCTCGTCCCTTCTGCCATCAGAGGTAGCTGATACTTTGCAGCTTTGTATCCTGTGCGTCTGAATTGTATCGTAGTCGCTTTACCCGAGGGAATTATCAATTCATATTTTCCTTCCTGGGAGGTGGTGGTTTCAATAGAAAATTCGTTTGCATACACACTCACCAATTCAATGGGTTCATTGTTTTGCAGATCCAGGAGAGTGCCATGTACAGTGATGACATTCTGACCGAATAAATTGCAGGCAAAGAAGCTTAATCCAAGAAGGATATTTAGTTTCATCAACATCCGAACGAACCTCAAGCCTGAATATTTTTCAAACTGCCATTGCCAATGGCTTTAAGACTGCTGATCACAGCGGGAGGATTGTCTGCGCCGAGGACTGCATTTCCTGCTACAAGAACATTTGCTCCTGCCTGAAGTACGCGCTCAGCATTTTGAAGACCTATACCTCCATCTACTTCGATGTAGGGTGACAAATTCCTTTCCATGAGTAATTGTTTGAGGTGCATCACTTTTGGAATAGCATTGTAGATAAATTTCTGACCTCCGAATCCGGGATTAACAGACATGACCAGGATGAGATCTACGTCTTCAAGAATATCTACAAGATGAGTGACAGGTGTATGTGGATTGATCGCAACTCCAGCAAGTGCACCAGTTTCCTTTATCTGTTGTATGACGCGATGTAAATGCGGACAGGCTTCATAGTGAACTGTAATGATATGGGCACCTGCGTCTCTGAATCTCTCTATATAGCGCTCAGGTTTCTCGATCATCAGATGGACGTCCATCGGCTTTTTTGCTCTCCTCTTCACAGCTTCCATCACAGGGAATCCAAAACTAATATTGGGTACAAACATCCCATCCATGATATCGATATGGAACCAATCGGCCTCACTTTCATTGATCATATCCACAGCTCCATAGATATTTCCAAAATCGGCAGAAAGTATGGAAGGAGATATTAAATGGTTGTTATGTTTCATAATGTAATGCTATATGCCACCTGATCCTGCAAAAGTAGTCATTCCAAAGCCTGTGATTGTACCTTACCTTTTATAGCGTCAATACCTGAATCAACAGGATTGCTGATTTCTGTTATTTTTGAGCGCATAACCATTATGGCAGAACAACGAAAAAAATCCAAAGGAAAACCCTCCCCGCTTAAGAAAACGCCCGCTGTAACCCCAACGGGGACAAAAGGTTATATAAAATATCTGGCCCCGGTACTGGCTTTTATTTTTCTTCTTTTTCTGCCTGTTCTGCGTAATGGATTCACAAATTGGGATGATATTCTCTACGTGACGGGCAATCCTCTATTGAAGGATCTGAGCTTAAATGGACTGAAAGCCATTTTTTCGACGCCGGTTGTGTCCAATTATCATCCCCTCACGATACTTAGTCTTGCACTTAATTATCAACTGGCTGAACTGACGCCCTGGAGTTATCATCTGACGAGTATATTTCTACATCTGATCAATACTGCTCTTGTTTTTTGGTTCATCTTCCAATTGTCAGCAGGAAATAAATGGGTGAGTGCATCTGTGGCTCTGTTATTTGGCATACATCCGATGCATGTAGAATCAGTCGTATGGATCTCCGAACGAAAAGATTTGTTGTACACACTTTTTTATTTGCTGGCTATGATCGTGTATGTGCAGTATCTGAAGAATAAGCAAATAAAATATTTGATCGCTGTCACTTTTTTAGGCGGCATTTCATTGTTGTGTAAACCGGCGGCGATTGTACTGCCACTTTCATTATTGCTGCTTGATTATTTCTACAAAAGGAAATGGAGCTGGACATGGGTCATTGAGAAAATTCCGCTTTTTATCCTTGCAGGAATATTTGCTTATGTGACTGTTTCCATACAGTCTGCACGAGCCATAGAATCATTGGAATACCGAGGTATCGCTGCACGTATTTCGTTTGCAGGTTTTGGTGTGATCTGGTATTTGCTCAAGGTCATCGTGCCCTATCCATTGTCTGCATTACATCCATTTCCAAAAGAAACACCTGGCTTGTATTACTTCGCAACTATAATAGCTGCAGCCGGATTTGGATATCTTTTGTATAAAATAAAAAACAGGAATTTATTTTTTGGTTTTGGATTTTATATTGTCAATTTATTACTTGTTCTACAAGTTGTTTCGATTGGTAATGCTGTAGTTGCAGAACGATATACCTATGTGCCGTACATCAGTATATTTTTTATGCTGGCTACATTCATCTATTCGGCTGTTCAGACGAATTGGTCAAAATATAAGAATGTGGTTCTGGGTATTTGTGGACTTTTTATTCTTGCATTTGCAGCGGTAAGCTTTATTCGAATTCCGGTGTGGAAGACAAGTGAATCATTATGGACTGATGTTATATTACATTATCCTGAAAGTCCACGGGCATGGACGAATAAGAGTCTTGAATATTTCGATAAAAAAGACTGGCCTAAAACGATTGAAGGCCTTTCGATGGCATTGAAATATGATCCTCATTTCATGAATGCCCTTGAATGGAGAGCTCGTGCTTATCTCGAGACTAATGCGCCTGACAAAGCACTTGCCGACGCTGATTTATTTCATAAGCTTTATCCGGGACAAGTGGATGGATTGTTCATACTGGCGCGGTCATATGAATTGACAAACCAAACGGAGCAGGCGCTTGACATGTACAATCAACTGATACCGCTGAGGCCCAATGTGGCGGAGTATACCAATAATCGTGGTGCGCTCTACTTCAATAAACTAAAGCGCTATGAAGAAGCTAAAAAGGATTTTAACCGGTGCATTGAAATAAATCCTGACAATGGGACCTATTATCTGAATCTGGCTCGATGTTATTACATGACGGGTGATAATACAAATGCAATGGAAAACGCGGTGAAAGCACAAAAACTTGGCGCAGTAGATGCTGCTTTTTCAAATCTTATTGGGCTTAAATAATGTTATAGCAGTAAGACTTAACACATGAAGAAAAAAGACAGGATATCTCTTGTTGTCCTCGCCGCAGGGATGGGCAGCCGATATGGAGGATTGAAACAAATGGATTCTTTTGGCCCGAATGGGGAGACCATCATTGATTATAGCCTGTATGATGCTCATCGGGCAGGTTTTGATCATGTTGTTTTTATCATCCGTGAATATTTTTCTGAAGCTTTTAAAGAAGCGTTTGAGCCAAAGATGAAAGGGAGGATGGAAACGGATTACGTTTATCAGGAATTAACGAATATCCCACATTCTTTTGCAATACCTGCTGAACGAGATCGACCCTGGGGAACAGGGCATGCTATCTGGGTAGCGCATGATGTGATCGATGGACCATTCGCGGTGATCAATGCGGATGATTATTATGGCCCTGAATCTTATGTCACGCTTTATAATTTTCTTAAAGAAAAAAGAGATCGGGAAGAATACAGTGTCGTGGGTTATAAACTCGACAACACCTTATCAGAACATGGTGCTGTCAATCGTGGCGTTTGCCAGGTCGATGATGCAGGATATTTGCAACACATCACTGAATGCAAGCAAATCATAAGGGATGAAAAAGGTGTCATTTCTTATCCGGATGAAGACGGCCAGGTACAATTGTTGAATGGTAGTGATCCGGTATCGATGAATATGTGGGGATTTTATCCTTCGTATTTCAATTATTTTGAAAATAAATTTGATGATTTTTTAAAATCGAGCGGATCGGAATTAAAATCAGAATATTACATCCCGACGTTGATTGATCAACTTATTATATCTGACGAGCGACAGACCAGAGTTTTGCATTGTGATGCGGAGTGGTTTGGGGTGACGTATCGGGAGGATAAGGAGTTTGTCACAGCTCGTCTCAATGAATTACTAAGAGAAGGAGTTTATCCTTATGAACTTTGGAAATAAAAAATCGGGTGATCGGGTGATCGGGTGATCGGGTGATCGGGTGATCGAGTGATCTGGTGGTCTGGTGGTCTGGTGATCATTAGGGGGAAATTCGTATTTTTATATTCCAGAAAATCGAAAATCGAAAATCGAAAATCGAAAATCGAAAATCGAAAATCGAAAATCGAAAATCGAAAATCGAAAATCGAAAATCGAAAATCGAAAATCGAAAATCTTAAATCTTAAATCTTAAATCTTAAATCTTAAATCTTAAATTCCCTAGCTATTCCCCTCTTCCTTCCGCTTATTGATCTCATCCCGAATTTTCGCTGCCTTCTCGTAATCTTCTTCTCCGATCACTTTGTCAAGCATCGCAGTGAGATCATCGATTGTGTACTCTGCGTATCCTCTTTTTCTTCGCTTAGGCTTGAGTTCTTCCTTGACGACTTCGGACTCACCAGGTTGAGGATCTTCGATGCGGACACCTGCAGCATCAAGAATAAAATCATAGGTATAGATCGGACAGCTATATCGGACGGCCATCGCGATGGCATCGGATGTCCTGGAGTCAATTTCAAATTCGCGGCCATGCTGCATACAGACGATGCGGGCATGAAAAACGCCTTCTACCAGATTGTTGATGAGGATTTCGGTGACTTCGATTTCAAATGTATCGAGTGTGTTTTTCAGAAGGTCGTGTGTCAGAGGACGTGAAGGCACCATCCCTTCCATAGCCACTGCGATCGCCTGGGCTTCAAAACCACCGATGACGATAGGAAGTCTGCGATTGCCATCCACCTCACCCATGACTACAGCATAGTTGCTGGATTGAGTGACGCTATGGGTCAGGGTGACGATGTATAATTCTATCTTTTCCACTTATCCGATGTGTACTGGCGAAATATATGTAAAATAACTGAGCAGGTCGATTTGGCTAATTGATTGAAAAGAAGTCCTTGAAATCATCATAAAATCTAATGATGGCTGCTTTTAAATTTTTTCAATGCTTCTGTAAACTTTGGTACGATCTCAAACAAATCACCACAAACACCATAATCCGCTGCCTTGAAAAAAGGTGCTTCCGGATCTTTATTGATCACTACGATCACCTTAGAACTGTTTACACCTGCTAAATGTTGAATCGCGCCCGAAATACCTATGGCGATATAGAGATTTGGCCTGATCGCGATACCGGTTTGTCCGACATGTTCATGATGAGGTCTCCAGCCACTGTCAGCTACCGGGCGTGAACAGGCAGTTGTAGCGCCAAGAACTGCAGCCAGATCCTCCACTATTCCCCAATTTGAAGGATCTTTCATACCCCGACCTGCGGACACAACAATCTGTGCCTCAGGTAGTGGTACGATACCCACTGACCTTTCCACTTTGACAACTTTTGTCTTCGATGCCGGGATTTCAACATTTATGGCTTTGACAGCGACTTCTGCCCCTGTGTTTTGAGGTTTCAGGCTGTTGCCCATCAATGAAATAACAGCGATCTCGGTATTCACCCTGCAAGTCGCTATTGCCTTTCCTGAAAAAACAGGACGTTGGAAATTCAACTTTCCATCCTTCAATTCAGGTAGCTTATTGGCACCTCGGACAGGTCCCGCTTTAAGCGCAATGGAAAGGCGTCCAAGAATGCTTTTGCCATTCGAACTATCGGCAACGATGACAACTTTAGCCCCTTGTTCCTTTGCTATCTGTGTAACGACCTTTGTATGCACCTGGCTATCAAAAGAATTCAATGCCTGATCTTCCACCTGCAACACTTCCTTTGCGCCAAAGCTTCCTAAACGGCCACCATCTGAACAGGGACCAAGGATCAATGCTGTACAAGATGATCCCAGCATTTCAGCCAGTTTCGATCCATAATAAACGGTTTCGAATGATGAATTCTTGATTTTCCCATCAAGTGTTTCTGCTACTACTAATACCATATCGTTATAAAATCAAATCGATGTTTATCAAATTACTTTCGCTTCTTCATGTAACAACCGGACGAGTTCATCCATATCATTCGGATCGATCATTTTGACTGAAGATTTCGCAGCCGGCACCTGGAAATGAATGTAGTCAGCGGTTGATTCTTCAGGGACTGGTGTAATGACCTGAAGTGGTTTTGTCTTTGCTGACATGATGCCCCGCATATTCGGAATACGCTGTTCTGCCAAACCTTTAGCCGCGCTGACCACATATGGCCCTGTGACTTCTATCTCTTCTTCCCCACCTTCAATATCTCTTGTCACAGATGCCACAGCATCATTGTATACAAGTTTACTGACATGGGAAATAAAAGGTAAATCCAGAAGTTCAGCAACCATTCCTCCGACTAATGATTCATTGTAATCAATAGTTTCTTTTCCGGTGAAAATGACATCAAATGATTGATCCTTTGCGTAGGCGGCTATTTGTGTAGCTATTGCGTGAGCTGACAGCGGCTCCATGTTAATTCTGACAGCATCATCTGCTCCGATAGCAAGGGCTTTTCGAATGATGACTTCATTTGCCGGTGGACCGCAGTGAATGACTGTCACACTTCCTCCTTTTTGCTCTTTCAATTCAAGTGCACGTACCAAAGCATACCACTCATCATAAGGATTCATGATAAAATTGACCCCATTGGTATCAAATATTGTCCCTTCATTCTTAAAAGCTATCCGGGCTGTTGTCTCCGGTGTCTGGCTGATCGCCACAAGTATCTTCATATTAACCAGTTGTCTTCACTAATTGCCCCAAAGGTAATGAACTTTATTTCCCATGTTTCCGGAGAGAGGGCAGTGTGCTTCGACCTGCCAGACGCAACCTCGTGCTACAGCTCAACCGAGGAGCGAGAGAAGTGAGAGGAGTGAGCGAAATATCCAGACGACCTCCTAAGCTTATGGAAAAATAAATGAATGTTATATGGTTCAAAAGGAATAGGTTTTAGCTCGATTACTAGCTAGATTTGCTGCTAATGAGTAGAATCAAGGAACTTGAAGCCATGCTCGACGAAAGTCCGGATGATCCGTTTATCATCTATGCTTTGGCACGTGAGTATGGAAAAAACTCCGCCACGATGCAGGCATTGCTGATGTATGAGTACCTGGTCAATTCGCATCCCACTTATATCGCGACGTATTATCACTATGCTAAAGTCTTGTATGAAGCCGGCAACCGAAATCAGGCATTGGCACTTTTAAAACAGGGAATTGAAATCGGACTACAAGAAAAAGACATGCACGCGGTCGGGGAGATGAAAGGACTGTTAATTCAATGGACGGATGGTGATGAAGATTAATCTAAACAGACTTCACCTCTGAATACTTCTACCGCTGGTCCGATCAGGCTGACATCAATATATTCTTCCTTGCCTTGCGGATTAAATTCAACATTGAGTACTCCACCCTGCGTGGTGACCGTGCACTTCTCGGATTTATTATTGGCATGGAAGGTAAAAGCAATTGCGGAGGCAACGACACCCGTTCCACATGCCATTGTTTCATCTTCAACACCACGCTCGTATGTTCGTATGCGAATTTCTGACGGACCCATTATTTGAGCGAAATTCACGTTGATACCTTCCTTCGCAAACAACGCACTATTTCTGATCGCCCTTCCTTCTTTTTGTACATCAATACTTTCTACATCGTCAACAAAGGTGACGTAATGCGGCGAACCGGTATAAAGAGTATATGTATGCGAATCTAATGTTATGATTTCATGTACATCCGTCATGGACAGCTGAACAATTCCATTTTCATTTATTGATCCGGTATGCAAGCCATCCGTTCCTAAAAAATTACAATGTCCATGGTAGATGCCGAGTTGCGCTGCAAATGCAACAATACATCTGCCTCCATTACCACAAAATGTACTTTGTCTTCCGTCTGAATTGTAATATTTCATAAAGAAGTCAGCGCCGTCATTTGATTTTTGCAATAAGATCAATCCATCTGCCCCAATACCAAAGCGACGGTTACACACATGAGCTATCCAGGCTTCATCCATCCACTGTCCCCATCGACCTTCTCTGTCATCGATAAGGATAAAATCATTGCCGGCCCCGTGATACTTTGTAAAAGGAATATTCATTGATTAGATAGATCGCGAAATTGATTAATCATATTTACATGCAAAGCTAGGCGAAATGTGACCAAGGACAAAGGACCAAAGACCGAAGAATGAACAATTGGCAATTGCCAATTGGCAAAAACGAAACAATGGACCAAGTTTTGCTTCCATCATGAGTTTTCCCTTATATTTCATTTTGAATTGACGCGATCATGAATAAAATATGGCCTTTTCTCATCACCGGTTTACTCAGCATAGGTATAGCCTTAGGTTTTTTTTCGATTCTGACCAGACCAGTCGTTGTAGTTCAGCCTGTTTCACCAAAAGCTGTTCTGACTAATCAGCCACCATTTGCTTTTGCCTCGGGGCAGTCCCTTCCAGTAACTGGCCCAGATATGGTGATGGCTGCAAATGTATCGAAACAAGCTGTTGTCTATATTGAATCAAGAACTGTTTCCTCCACAGGCTATTTCAGCAGAAAAAGTTATAGCGGAAGTACGGGTTCCGGAGTTGTCATCTCTGACAATGGATACATCGCCACGAATCATCACGTCATCGAAGATGGAGGTGAAATTATAGTTCTTCTTGAAAATGGTCATGAATATCCTGCTAAGCTGATTGGTTCAGATCCATCAACTGATCTGGCATTA
Source organism: Chitinophagales bacterium (assembly GCA_038252065.1). Classification (GTDB taxonomy): domain Bacteria; phylum Bacteroidota; class Bacteroidia; order Chitinophagales; family Saprospiraceae; genus Opimibacter. The sequence goes on along the minus strand of JBBSAQ010000011.1, from coordinate 59,297 downwards.
TTAAAAATAGAAACCACAGGTCTTCCATATCTGATGTTTGGTAATAGCGACTCACTTATGGTAGGTGAATGGGTCATCGCCGTGGGTAATCCATTTAAACTTTACTCTACAGTCACGGCCGGAATCGTCAGTGCGAAATCACGTAATATCAATATTCTGGATCAGGGTGGCATTGAATCATTTATCCAGACTGATGCTGCTGTCAATCCTGGAAATAGTGGTGGTGCACTGGTCAATACAAGAGGTCAACTTGTAGGCATTAATACAGCTATCATGACCTATAGCGGACAGTATGAAGGATTTTCGTTTGCCATACCTTCAAATCTTGCGAAGAAAGTTTTGGAGGATATCCGTCAATATGGTTCTGCACACAGGGGTTGGCTTGGCGTGGTGATACGTCCTTTGGACAACACTTCTGCACAGGACGCAGGTCTGGATGAAGTCTCGGGTGTCGTGATAGAAAAAGTGAATGAAAATAGTGCTGCAGAAGTAGGTGGTCTGAGATCAGGTGATGTCATCGTCAATATCGATGGTAAAAAAATAGTGTCTTCCCCTGATTTTATGGGCATCATAGGTCAACACCGTCCAGGCGATCAGATCAGTGTCAATTATTATCGCGAAGGAAAAATAAGACAGGCGAAAATAAAACTTAGTGATTCACAAAATGGAATCGCAAGAGATATAGCGACAAATAAAGCTCCGGATCAGCTCCTGAAAGAAATCGGTATGAATGTGCGTGATCTCAATGAAAATGAAGAAGCACGTCTTTCAAGGGAAGGTGTCATGGTCAATTCAATAGCAGAAGGTGGCCAGATCGCCGGTGTCAATATGGAAGAAAATTTTATCATCACCCAGATCAATGGTGTGCCTGTCAATAATGTCAATGATTTTAAAACTGAACTGCAGCATGCGGGCACAAGTATTTATTTACAGGGTTATTATGAACAATTTCAGGGAGACTTTGCCTACAGTCTTGATATAAAATAAAGGCTAAGGACAAGGAATTTTAAATCAGTCTTCTTCTTCCAGGAAAAATATCTGCTCTACAGGCTTATTAAAAATTCTTGCAATTTTTAAAGCAAGTACAGTAGATGGAACATACTTGTTAGCCTCCATCGCATTTATGGTCTGACGACTGACAGAAATACGATTAGCCAATTCTTCTTGTGTAAGACTCATGATAGCACGTTCGACTTTGATATTATTTTTCATCGGACATGTTTTTGGAATTTTTATAAAGTATATAATTGAACCGTATGATGAAGATGATCAGGATAGTGAACATATTATAGACCATCACATTAAAAAAGGCCAGACCATACACAAACAGAAAAGCGATCAGCAGAAGTGCATAATTGACCCATATTGACCAAAGTAAAGAAGAGAGTCTTAAGTTGGCGATAAACTCATCCTCTTTTTTTTCTTTAGAAAAGCAAACCAGAATGGCACCGATGATAAAAATGGTTCCGATAAGGGTATTTGTAATATTCACTTTAATCATGTTAAAAAAGTGACTATCTGTGAATGCTTCTTCACTTATAAAGGCGAAAACCCTTGTAGAGAGCCAATCTGCTTCATATCCTGAGATGGTGAGGATAATTCCAGCTATGGTGGCCGGGATCAGGATACACCAACCGATCATTTTAAATCTATTGAGCAAAAGAAGTTTGTTTGTCATGGTTATTATTTTCTGTAAATGTAATGTTTACTTTACATTTTGACAAATATTTTTTACATATAGTAAAAATAATTTGTCAAATGCCTATAGTTAAATCCATTTTCCGCAAGAACACCGTATCAGTATCACAATTATTGTGGCCCACTATCGGGAGAGGCTGATTATCAGTGGCTTGGGACACTTATGCACATTACTTGTACGTGCTCGTTTTTGGCAGCTTTAAGGAGGACGTAATGACGATATCTAAATTAGACTCAGCCCCAATTAGGGGTGCAGAAAACGTTATCTTCGCAGCCCTTATGAAAAACATCCGCAATTTTTGCGTTATAGCCCATATAGATCACGGTAAAAGCACCCTTTCGGACCGCCTCCTGGAGATCACACACACAGTAGCACTTCGCGATATGGTAGCTCAGACCCTTGACAACATGGACCTGGAGCGCGAGCGCGGAATCACGATCAAAAGCCATGCAATTCAGTTGCTCTATAAGCATCCGAATGGTGAGGAATACACCCTTAATCTTATTGACACACCTGGCCATGTTGACTTCTCCTACGAAGTCTCCAGGTCGATTGCAGCTTGTGAAGGTGCCTTACTCCTTGTAGATTCTACGCAGGGGATACAAGCGCAGACCATTTCCAACTTATATCTCGCTATTGAACATAATCTGACCATAATCCCGGTACTGAACAAAATCGACATGCCAAATGCTATGATCGATGAAGTATCAGACCAGATCATGGATCTTGTCGGAATTCCAAAATCAGACATCCTGCTCGCCAGCGGAAAAACTGGTGAAGGTGTAGCCAACATACTTGAAGCCATCGTAGAGCGTATCCCTCCTCCAACAGGCGATCCAAATGCACCACTACAGGCATTAATTTTTGATTCAGTATTCAATTCATTCCGGGGCATCATAGCCTATTTCAGGATCATGAATGGCCGCATCCGCAAAGGCGAAAAAGTAAGATTCGTCAACATGGGCGGCGAATATTCTGCCGATGAAATTGGCATTCTTCAAATGCAACAGGTTGCAAAAAATGAACTCTCTGCAGGCAATGTAGGATACATCATCACCGGTATCAAAACATCCAAAGAAATTAAAGTGGGAGATACCATCACTACAGTTGTAAATCCATGTAAGGAAGGTATCAAAGGCTTTGAAGATGTAAAACCGATGGTCTTCGCCGGAATATATCCAATAGACAATGACGACTTTGAAGATCTGCGGGACAGTCTTGAAAAATTACAATTGAATGATGCAAGCCTTGTCTTTGAACCTGAAACCTCCATCGCTCTTGGGTTTGGATTTCGATGCGGATTCCTCGGGATGCTTCACCTTGAAATTATACAGGAACGCCTGAGTCGTGAATTCAATCAGGAAGTGATCACCACTATTCCAAACGTTTCATATCGTGCGTCGACCAAGCGGTTCGGCCTCCAGGAAATCCATACGCCGAATGATCTGCCTGATCCGACGTTGCTGGAATTTGTTGAAGAGCCATATATCCATGCGCAGATCATCACCAAGCCTGAATACATCGGTGCGATCATGAATCTGTGTCTTGAAAAACGGGGCATGTTGACGCATCAACATTATCTAACGACCACGCGTGTTGAACTGAGCTTTGATTTACCCCTTGCTGAAATCGTTTTCGATTTTTATGATCGGTTAAAATCCATTTCAAGAGGTTATGCCTCGTTTGATTACGCACCAAAAGATTATCGAAAATCTGATCTCGTCAAACTTGACATCCGATTGAATAGTGAACCTGTGGATGCATTATCTTCATTAGTACATCGTGAAAAAGCTGAAGCTTTCGGTCGTAAAATATGTGCGAAGCTTAAAGACCTTATTCCAAAACAACAATTCGTCATCGCCATACAGGCCTCTATAGGCGCTAAGATCATAGCTCGCGAAACAATCTCTGCCATGCGTAAAGATGTAACTGCCAAATGTTATGGAGGTGATATCTCACGAAAGCGTAAACTTCTGGAGAAGCAAAAAGAAGGCAAGAAAAAGATGCGCCAGATCGGGTCTGTAGAGGTGCCGCAAAAAACTTTCCTCGAAGTTTTGAAACTTGATTGATTTCTTTCTGACCGCTAATCGCGCAGAAATAAATGCAATTGTTGGAGTTTGCCCCAACAACATGCAGTGGATCCTCCTGGCTGCAGGAGCAAACTCCATGCAGCGGCTTACCTAATAAAAAAAGGGCCTGAAGTTTTACCCTCAAGCCCTTGCTATCATATAGTGTTCAATCCTTATTTCACAATCCTCGCAATGTACCACAACTTGCCGTCAAAAATCCTGATGATGTACCAACCGGATTGAAGATCAGCAACATTCAGATGATTGGAAACGGGATGATCAAATCGTTTAAAGAGACGCCCGTCAACTCCGGAAATAAGAACTTCTGATATCGGATTTTCCAGGTCAACAATAAGCACATCATCTGTAGGTACCGGATAAACTTTTAATGATTTAAATCTTTCAGGTTGATCAACGGCTACATCTGTGTCTACAAAAACAGGAATTGATAAAAGTATACACCCATTAGCATCTGTCACCATGAGCTGATAGTTTCCGGTCAGGGTTAGATTATCAATGTCTCCCATTCCCGGGAGTTGAGATCCATTAGGTAACGTCCATACAAATTGATAAGGAGCTACTCCTCCTGTAACCGTCACATTTATAGCACCTGTTCCAGTATCTGAAATATTTATTACCGAATCAATAGTAATCACTATTGAATCAGGTTGTGTGATCACATAAGTATCAGTGGCAAAACATCCTGTGGCATCAGCAACTGTAACTGAATAACTTCCTGCCGCAAGATTACTGTTCTCAGCTGTTGAAGTTCCATTTGACCAGATAAACGTTACAGGCGGCGTGGTATTATTGGCTGTCACAGTGATTGAACCGGTGGTGTCCCCGGCACACAAAACATTTGTTTGCACAAAAGAAATTCCTAATTGACAATTGCCGGGTTGAACACTGAAACATTGAGATTTAGAACAACCATTAGCATCGGAAACGGTAATACAATACACCCCTGGCGTTAATCCGCTAATAGATGGCGTGGTAGCTCCTGTGTTCCACAAATAGGTAGTGATGCCAGGAATCACATCAGTCTGAATGGAGCCATCCATTGCACCGGGTGATGATTCACTGATGATTGTACCGGTTATGTCGGGGATAATAATCTCGGTGACGACAATACAATCCATGTCCTGACATCCTCCATCATCTGTAATCGTGAGGCAATATTCTCCTGTGTGTGTAACTAAAAGTGAATCTCCCGTTGATCCATCTGACCACACGAAAGTTACATTTCCAGTCTCACCTGTAATGAAGGGCATAACAAGTGCGGTATCACCCTCACAAATGATCACATCAACACCAAGCTGCAAATCAAGTAGACATCCAAATGGGTCAACCTGCGCTGAACCTGAAACACTACACGAATTGGCATCTGAGACAGTAACTGTATATGTCGCAGGTGGTAAGTTGCTAATCATGGCGGTAGTACCTCCGTTACTCCATAAATAAGTGAATGCACCTGTTCCTCCTGCGGGTGTGGCTGTAGCTGTTCCGTTATTCAGACCAGAACCTGTTTCATCAGTTGTTGTAACATTTAAAGTCACTTGTGCAGGTGATGAAACTATTGCGGATTTTGAATTTGTGCAGCCATTATCATCAGTGATAGTTACTGTATACGTACCTGCTGCCAAATTTGAATTAGTGTTTCCGTTTACGCCATTCGACCAGGATGCGGTGAAAGGAGACGTACCCCCTGTGGCAACGCTGGTAAGGCTTGCGTTGCTATTGCCAAAGCATAAATTTTGTGCAGTTTGTTGGATCTGGATATCAATCGGCTGAGGTTGTGTGATGGTATATCCTTTTACCAACACACATCCATGACTATCTGTCGCCGTGACAAGGTATGAACCTGCGACTAAGTTTGAAATAACCGGGTCGGTTGCTCCATTTGACCATTCATATGTATACGGTGCCATTCCTCCTGAAGCTGTCACAGAAATGCTACCATTTGAGCCACCTGGACATGTCACATTTTGTTGTTGATTCAGATTTAAAAGTACCACTCCTCCGGGATTAACTGTGAAGGACGCAGTTTTTGTACATGAGTTATTATCAGTGACTGTGACCGTATATATATCCGGAGCCAGGTCGCTAATTGTAGTTCCGAGAAATCCATTTGACCATTCAGCAAATATCGGATTTACACCACCGGTCACAGAAATGGTAATGGCACCATCTTCTGCGCCTGAACATGATTCATCTGTCAGGGCGACTAAACTAATTGCAATGACTGCAGGTTGTGTCACCTGGTATGTTGCATTCTTTGTACATCCGTTATCATCTGTTACAGTTACAGTGTAAGGCCCAGCTGCTAAATTTGATATTGTAGCTGTACTCCCTCCATTAGACCAATCGAATGTATAAGGTGGAGTAGACCCTGAAGCATGTGCCGTGACTGATCCTGTGTTGTTACCGTTGCAGAGAACATTTGTAATGGTAGGTGCTGTAAGTACAAGAGCTGTTGGTTGAGTTAAAGCAACACTGGCTGTAGCCGTAGCAGAAGTATTATCTGTCACCGTCACAGTATATGTTCCGGCTGCAAGGTTATTGATTGTTGCCCCGGATCCACCATTTGACCAATTGTATGCATAAGGTGTTGCTCCACCTGTAGCTAATGCTGTTGCACTTCCTGTGGCCTGTCCATTGCATAGTATATCGGAAGAGTTTGTGATTGAAACCATCAATGCGGAACCACCGCCATTCAATATACCACCTCCGGAATTTGTGATGATTTTATCGCCGGTATCTAATCCATTAGAGTTTGCCATATTATTTGCCACGTACCAGGTGATTGGAGTATTAGCAGGCATATTAGGTGATAGCCATGAAGCTGTCCATGTTACAATATGTGATATCGGATAGGTTGCAGGCGTATTATGTTCCCAATATTGACGACCGGAAGATGTCTCCAGTGCAGAACCAGTGGATGGGCCACTTAAGGTACCAGCCATTTGATTCAGACTGTTAAGAATCGTGAGTTGGAAGCCTGCAACATTTGCTATTCCATTCGGATTGGTGCTTGTGACGGTTAGCACGTAGGACGTATTTGGTTGAATGACACTTGGCATACCAGTGACATCTATGGTTCCATCCTGTAGGCCTCCATTAAGGGTATGACAGTTGGCGCATGTGCCTTCTCCCGGTGCACCGGTATTTCCATTCGGTGGATTATTCGGAAAAGCAAACCAGAGAAAAGCACTGGCGAACAATGCGAGTATTGAGTATTTTTTATTCATAACACAATTGGTATTAATTAAAAATCTTTACGTTAAAAATGGGTACATCACTATATTTATTAGAAATCTTCAGGGTGAATTATTACAGCGAGAAGTTATGCAGCATCTACTGTTTTGCTTTATATCTTAGACCAACGTGCCATATATGACCGGTCGCCATTTCTAAACTGTATCAGGTAAATTCCTATAGGCAGATCATGGGCATTGATTGTACCTTCCTCTATCTCAGACTCGCTCACCATCCTCCCGGAGATATCATAAAATCTTATCAGGCCTGAAAGCAATGTTTGATCAGGTAATTCGATATGAATCATTCCTGAACCTGGGTTTGGATAAATAATGGGTTTATCGATACTCAGATCCTTGGTGGCTGAAAGAATAATAGTCCCTGTGCCTTTAGCTGATGTTGTCTTATCTCCTGTTTGTTTGGCATTTCCATTTGCTATAATTCCATTGGCATACCATGTGATGATACTTCCTGCTGCAAGGGCAGGCGCTTTCCAGAGCACAGTCCATTTTGCAACGCTATCTGTATATACCACGGAAGGATGGTGTTCGAAATATTGCCGACCGCTTAACATCGATGTAGCAGAGTTTGCAGAAGGCATGCTCATATCACCGGCTTTGGTATTTAATGGGCCCAATATGGTCATTTGAAATCCGGCTTTCGCCCCTCCTCCATTTGTGTTACGGTTGACAACAGTCAGTGTATATGTCTCATCCGGAGTGATATAGGCAGGGAAGTCTTCAACAGATATCGTTCCAGCCAATGACGAACCATTGGTTGAGTGACAATTCGCACAAAATATTTCTCCCGGAGCACCAGTGTGTCCATCGGGAGGATTGGATGAATTAGCGACAAGCAAAAATGCTGATCCGATAATTCCAAGGAGCAAGTTTAGCTTATTCATTCAAACCATTTTCCGATCTAGGATCAATGATAATTAAATAACTTATAAAAGCGAGGTCCCCTAAATACAAAACCATCAGAATACCGATAAACAGGAACTTTTTCATGTTGAGCCGGAAAGTGGTAACGGTGATTCTGCTAAGTCTATGGTTGGTCAGGACTTACAAATAAAGCCAGATGCGTATTTGTATATAAAATGTGCATGTTCAACGAATAATCTGAACCTTAAGGCAACTACTCCCCAAATATGTCGTCTATATGACAAAAGCATTTAAATAGGTAGGAATTGACTTACCTGGACCATAATTCATTGATTTCATTCTTCAACTCAACGATGATGAAAAAATTTATGCGGATAGTATTGTTAGCCATATTCATGGTTAGCCTGGCTTTTTCGACTCCTGTCAATGCCTCCCCGATAAGAGGTAATACTTGCCTTGATGTACTCAGAAAAGAGGTAATAAATTGGGTACAAAATAATGCAATCCCTATTCCGGATGTGGTTGATCAGGTTGTCACCGTTGGCTTCATGATAAATGCAAAAAAAGAGCTTATCATCCTGGACGTTACCGGTGACAGCGCCCCGGCCTGTGCGTACGTTAAGCAGGTATTAAACTACAATAAGGTAAAATACAACCAGGCGAGGCAGTTGACCAGGTATTCCATCAAAATACATCTCGTCAATGGAAAATATTAATTCTCCTCATCGGGAGAATTGGGCAATTTTTTGGTTGGCTATTTAACACCAGTAATGTGGTCTCCGATATCGGGGCCACTTTTTTTAATTATGTTACCAAACAGGAAAAATCAGGCCTCCTAATATCTCTGGCTTCGGGCACTAATACGCATTTTCGAGCCTGGTGACTCTCGAGGGCCTATACGTCTAAATCTGTTTATTGTGCATCTTCTGAAACTGATGTGGAGGATTTAAACAATGATTCAACGAAAGCCTTTTTATTAAATATCTGTAACTGATCAATTTTCTCCCCAACACCAATAAACCTGATTGGAATTTTAAATTGATCAGAAATACCTAAAGCCACACCGCCTTTGGCTGTCCCATCAAGTTTCGTCAGCGTCAGGCAGGTCACCTCTGTAGCTTCTGAAAACTGGCGGCATTGTTCCATCGCATTTTGGCCGGTGGTAGCATCGAGAATCAGCATGACATCATGTGGAGCTCCGGGTAAAGACTTGTCAATGGAGTTTTTAATTTTGGTCAATTCACGCATCAGGTTGACTTTATTATGAAGCCGTCCTGCTGTATCGATAATGACTACATCTGCATTTGTTTTGATTCCTTCCTTTACAGCTTCGTAAGCGACTGCGGCGGGATCCGTATTCATGCCTTTACTAAAAAAGGCACAACCTACCCGGTCTGCCCAGATCTTAAGCTGATCTACGGCCGCAGCTCTGAATGTATCGCCTGCGCCTAAAAGTACAGACAAGCCTTTCTGTTTGTATTGATATGCAAGCTTCCCTATAGTCGTTGTCTTTCCCACTCCATTGACACCCACGACAAGCATCACATAGGGCTTTTTACCTGTAGGGATTTCAAAATCGTCAAGGTCTGTAGTGTTATTTTCAGTCAGGATGGAGGCTACTTCATCACGCAATATCGAATTGAGTTCACTGACATTGAGGTATTTATCTTTTGCTACCCGGGCTTCAATCCGCTCGATGATTTTGATGGTGGTCTCAAGGCCAACATCGCTTGAAATGAGTGCAGATTCGAGTTCATCAAGAACTTCAACATCAACGGTTGATTTTCCGGCGACTGCTTTTGATAGACGTTGGAAGAGGTTTGATTTTGTTTTTTCAAGACCCTTGTCTAATTCCTGTTCTTTTTCTTTTGAAAAAAATTTATTGAAGAAGCTCATAATGATCGAAGTGGTCTAACATAAAGATATCTGAATAGTACGCATAGACTATTCAGATATCGAAGATTGCAACTATCGGATTGATGTGAAATCCTTATCGCCTATTTCTCAGCGAAGAAATCTTTCACTTTATCCTTATGGATAATGACCTCTTTGTAGGAGTATTTCCCTGTGACAGGATCTTTTACAGGTTTTACCACTTTTACAAAATCTCTTCCCGAACCTGCATTTGTTGCCCGCTGAGCAACCTTGGCATTTTTTGAAACTTTAGCCATTTGATGATGATTTTATTATTTGATTTCTTTATGAACGGTTACTTTCTTAAGGATCGGGTTGAACTTCTTTAGTTCAAGGCGGTCCGGAGTGTTCTTACGGTTTTTTTGGGTCACATAACGTGACGTCCCGGGCATGCCACTGGTCTTGTGTTCTGTGCATTCCAGGATAATCTGGTTTCTGTTACCTTTTGACTTCTTTGCCATGATATATAAATGATTACTTCTTCTTTCTTAATGTTACACCTGTATGGAATCCTTCCTTCTTCAATCGAATGAGGTAATCATAGAGGCCCAATTTATCGATATTCCTTATCGCTGAGGTGGAAACATTGAGTTCTATTGTCTGACCTGTCTCGGGAATAAAAAAACTCTTCTTTTGCAGGTTAGGCAAAAATCTACGTTTTGACTTCATGTTCGAATGGGAAACTTTATTACCTGTCATCGGTTTTTTCCCTGTTAACTGACATTCTCTGGCCATCTTATACGCCGTTTATTCTTATTATATAATGTTCTTTCTATCAAGAAGTTACCTCAAAAATGGTGACTTCGGAAGGAGTCGAACCTTCAACCTCCTGATCCGTAGTCAGGTGCTCTATCCAATTAAGCTACGAAGCCGACTCCTCAAATGGAGTGCAAAGATAAAAGTTTATCAGCGACTTTTTACCATATGTTCAATGATAATTTAAAACCCTTCTGATCGGGGAATTTCCGGGACATTAATCAGTACACGAATAGCTTACGAGTGTCTTTTTCTTTATTCCTTCTCAGGGTCACCATATAGAGGGCTGCAGCAAGTGGTTTTGTATTTAAAAGGAAGTAGCCCTGATTGATTTCATCAGTCGTCACCGGGAAAGATCTCACCAAAGCACCCGTAGTCGCATAAACATCACAGGCCACATTGGTGGAGTCTCCTCTGACCAGAATATGCACTTTCACGTTCTCCAGGCTCGCGGGATTTGGGAATATAGAAATGATACGGAGGACAGGTTCAACTGCAGAAGAGCATTGAGCCAGAGCAGCTTTAAGAGCCGCATCGGTCTGTATTCTTTTTCCCGTGACCGTTATTCCCTGGAGGGAATTATTATTTTTTGCTGATGAAAAGATAATATCCTTCATTTTTAAGGCTACTTCATCGGGATGGATATCGATATCATCCAATAATGTTGTGCAGGGAACACTGTATAACAAGGCAATTGACCCGGCTACGTGTGGTGCTGAAGCGCTTGTGCCACTAAAGCCATGGTATTGATTGTTTGTATCGACTGTCAACGTACCTTCTCCCGGAGCACCTATATCAATGCTTACACTTCCAAAACCTGCATTCTCCCTGATGACATCCGACAGATCCACGTTTGTAACAGCTATCATATAAGGTGATGTACAGGTTGTAGGCATGTCCCCATCAACATCAACAGAGATGGAATTATTGGGCCCAGCGGTCACACTTAATATCCCGACAGCGCCCATTTTATCATACATCTCGCACCATAGTGGATGGTCAGCAGCGAAAGCATTGTCAATACCTCCTGATAAATTCGTAGCAACAACAAAGGCTCCTTCCTGTCCATTGGTCTCTTTGTATTTCTTCCGCATATCAATGGTATACTGATAGGCTTCGATAACTTCTGATTCAAAATCAGCACCACTGATCAACATTAATTTGACATTCCAATTTACACCCGTGACACCGACACTGTTATTTCCTTTTGCGCCGACGACACCACTTACCTGTGTGCCATGTTGCTTTTTAGGATGGTCGTCTTTACCTGTCTTGACATTTAGACCTTTGTAATCATCCATGTATCCGTTGCCGTCATTGTCAATCCCATCATTCGGAATTTCCCCTTTGTTAAGCCAAATATTCGGCACCAGATCCTGATGTTGAATATCAAACCCATCATCTACTACGGCTACAACTATGGTATCGCCGCTTTTCGTGACTCCGCCGGTAGTGATGTCCCAGGCTTTGGGCATTCCGATCAGATTCATATCTCCCTGATTGATGTACGCCGGATCATTGGGCACTGTGTTTCGCCAATGGATACGCTGATCTTCCATCACTCTGTCTATGCATGGAAGTTTTTGTAATGCAGAAATAACACTTCCAGGCAGCTCAACAACAAGCCACATATCAACAGGAAGTTTCTTTTTCAGATAGGATGTTGAGTTGTATCCCCTTTCAATCCACCACTGATCAAGACATTCGGTGGACGTAGTATTCATCTGTACCAGCCATCTGCCAACCGGCTCTGATGCAGGAACGACCTGAAAAAAGGAAATCAATGAGGTATAGAGTAAAATCAAAATCATGTTTATCTGTCTTTTAGAATCCGATATACATCCTTTAGCTTAACGAAAATCCTGCTTACATCGCATATTTCTGAACGATTAAAAAAAGGAGTACCCGGCATTAAAGCAGGTCATGAAAGTTCTGAATTTTTATCTTTCAATGACCGACGGCCGTGTACGCTCCTTTAAAATTCTTTTCTCCTGCATTCACTTCAAATGGCAGATTATTTTCCCTGGGTGGAATAGGGCAATTGAATCCATCACTGTAAGCGCAATATGGATTGTAACACTTATTAAAATCTATTGTTATCGTTTTGTCATCGGTATCTGCCTTGGACATATTAAGATATCTTCCTCCTCCATACGTGTTCACGCCATTGGTTTCATCCTTAAACGGCAGGAATAGATAGTCCTTAAAATCCGGATTGGTGAGCAGTGACAGATTCTCATACAGTGACAATGTCGCATTCTGGCCGTCCCATGAAAAAGTAGCAACACCAAATTTTCGATATTTCCTTGTCAATCCACTGTATGTAGGCATATCAAATGGCTGGGCGTCAAGGGTAGGTTCGAAAGAAGCTGTAACGCGCGCGTTTACAGAAGCGGGATAAAAATCAAGTTTTGATAGATCTGCTTCTTTTAAAGGTGATCGCGGATCACTTAAAAATTCCCTGAAGTATTCCTTCCTGAATTCTGTAATTTCTTTTGTCAATGGAGAAGAACAACTGTTCAATCCAATGATGAATACACAAAAAACAATTAATCTGATCATGGTTTTTCTTTAGTAGCTACAAGCGCCAATTGAAGTCCGTCATTACTGACACACAATCCTGTAATAAATTTAATATCATATAATGAAAGATCAGCTACTTCGCTCCAGCTTGATTGCAGTGCCGGGTTCATACTATACAACATATGATCTTTGCTCATAAAAATCGTTCCATCAGGTGCAATTGAAAAATCTTCCGCTTTCCCTGGGGTAACATTGATCACATCAACCATTGCGGACGATGGAATATATTTTTTCAGATAATAATAGTCCTGATCGAATTTATGCACATAAAGTAATCGTCCTGATTTGTCGGCAGAAATTGACTTTCCCACTGAAGTGGTGATTCGCTTTGATTTGTTCCCATTCGTTTCAAGATATGTGAGCGAATTATCCATCCTGTATAGCCCTAATTCGTGCGAACTCATCCAGGTATAATTACCCACATCATGGATATCTTTAGTCATACTTTGTACTTTCTGCGTCTTAAGTTCAACTCTGAAGACTTGCTGATCGAGGGTTCCCTGTGGTTCCTTTTTGATATATGAAATAAAGAGACCATCGTTTTCCATCCGGGGGAAAAACTCACTTGATGTCGTATTTGTGATACGCTTTATCTTTTTTTCAGCAGGTGACAATAGCCAGATATCATTTTGATTTTCACCTGGTTTTCTGACACTGACTAACAGATCACCTTCCCGGGTAAAGCTAGGCTGGTATGTGTACCCTCCTTTATTGAAATTGCTTAAAAATTTCGGGCTATAGACGTGATTATGTCCGTCAGCGCTCTGATGTAATGAGAATAAATAAAGATCGTATCCGGCCTGACTGTAGATATGCCCGGTGTGACAGAAAAATAAAAAACAAGTGACAGAAAAAAACTTGAATCTGGTCATCATCGCAATTAAACGTACATAAAGACTACAAAGATAGGGCTTATTGGTTAAGCAAAAATAGGTTAAGATGAAGGCTAAGGCTAAGGAAATTTTAAGATTCCAGAAATTATAGTTAGTTTAAATGCAGGCCCCAACGTGGAATAATCGCAACCTGCTTTATAGCCATTGAGTGATCTTAATAAAGTCCCCTTTAGAAGATTTAGGGCAAAACTTAATCCATCTTATAGGCTGATGTAAATATCCGACTCCAATTGATTCCATTGCTTATACTTCCGTTTTTCGTGGAGAACCAGATAAAGAGAGGCTTGCCTACTATGTGATCTTCCGGAACAAAACCCCAGGCTCTTGAATCTTCAGAGTTATGCCTGTTGTCCCCCATCGCCCAGTAATAATCCATTTTAAATGTGTATGTGGTGGCGGGCACACCATTGATGATAAACTGACCATTTTCAACTTTATAATCATTGTGTTCGTATACATCGATGATCCTTGAATAAAGGGCTATGGTTTCAGGTGTCAGTGCTACAGTGACGCCTTTTTTAGGGATATAAATAGGTCCGTAATTATCGACAGTCCATTTGCCGAAATGCACTTTGTCGTATGGAAATAAATCTGTCGAATAGGGCGTCATATCAAACGGTTGAATTATGATATTCGGATCCATTTTTTTCAATTCGGCGACCTGTTCCTTATCAAGATAAAATGGGACTTGCCTGTTCTGCGGAACACTTATCCCCATTTCTTCAACTTTTTCCCAATTCAGGCCATCATCTTTTATTTGGTAGATGAACTGCATGTGTCTTGGATTTTTGGCAGCAACTCCATTTATATAAACCTGCTTGTCAATAATCTGCAGACTATCCCCTGCTATCGCTATGCATCGCTTGATATAGTGATCTTTTTTATCGATCGGGCGGGTGATCAATTTTGCATTACCTACATCTCTTTTAGCTTCAGGACTAGTCTCTATCTGATGTGCTGTGTAGGAACGCGAAGGTGATAAATAAACGCTATCTCCTACCGGCCAGTTGAATACGATTGGTTCATTGCGATCGATATTTTCAAGAGCTGGCAGACGGAAATAAGGAAGAGATGGTTTTTTCAGGTATGACTCTATCCCTAGTCCGGGTATGGTATTGTGCAGGAGAGGAAACATGGCCACAGTCATTGGTGTCCTGATGCCATAATGAGCTTTACTCACAAAGAGGAAGTCGCCTACAAGTAAAGATCCTTCCATAGAGGGTGTTGGGATTTTGTATGCTTCCAATAAAAACATTCGAATAAAGGCGGCTGCAAAAACAGCAAAAACAATGGCTTCCGTCCACTCCCGAATTGGAGATTTGCGGTAGGGATTAGCTTTAATTAATTTTTCAGCCTGTCGTGGCTTATTGGCTTTGATAGCTTCCAGAATTTGATTTTTATAATCCGCTTCTCTTGGGATAGCAGGGCCAACATATTTATCAGTTTTACTGAGGGCTATAGAAGTAAAAATAGCAGGAGCATAAATGACAGCCAAAGCGCTATGTCTGAACTTCAATTTATCAAACGACCGTACAAGATCAACGGCCATCCCGCAATAAATAAAAATATTGACGATGGGAAATAAAAGCCAAAGAGCATATGCCGGTTTTCTTCCGATGAGTTTGCACCATTCCATAAAATTAACGCCAGGGATGAGGCCTTTTACGGCAGCGACACCAGCTTTTGGGAAGAGCAAATAAAGGCTGATGCTGAGAAATATGTACGAAACGATAAGGAAGATGAGAATAGTCACTTTATCTGGGTTTTGTTGAATGTAAGAGCGTCAAAGATATGGTAAATAGTATGCGCCTTCGATTAAAGCCCAAAGCTAATCGACAGACACAAAATTGGTCCATTTTAAAATCCAAAAAAACCTCCGGGGCTTTTCAGTATCAATTAGTTAGGACATCGTGGCACGACTAGTCGTGCCACGATGTCTTTTTTAACTGTGGATCAATCTCTGTCTTCTTCATCAAGATCATTCAACATTTTACCGAGCGGATCGCTAAAGCCTATTTTACCCTGTGTCAATTCCTTTGTTAATACATCAAGATCTGCGAGGGAGTGAAGCACTATTTCTTTGAATACATAATAATCCGATTTTGGAACCTTGTATGATTCAAGCAGTCTATCCATCCCGGGTACTGAATCCAGCGTATTCCGGAAGAAATTGTCCTCCGCATCATTGGGCAGTTGTATCACATTGCTGTCTCCGAAAAAAGCACGGATGGCTCCGTATGGGTCCTTTTCTTTTCCCTTTTTAATTTTTTCAGGATGAGGAAATGTCTCAAGAAATTCTTCACGGACGGCCTGGCTTACTAATTGAAGGGCCACATTGTACTGGCCTTCAACTTCGCCTTCATAGACCAGTTCAACTTTTCCGGTAATGGAGGGTATGACGCCCCAGAAATCTGCGATGCGAGCTACTGTAGACGTCTCTTTATTGATCAGTACTCTTCTTTCTGCAGTGCTATATAAATTTTCGAGGGCTGTAATGCTGAGACGAGCAGACACACCTGATTTCTCATCTACAAATTCACTTTTTCTTGCCGCGAAACTTATCCGTTCAAGAATATTGTGGACAATATCAGGCACCAGAACTTTCTTGTGCTGCGCGGATGTAATAGAAGCTTCCTGCAGCGTGATGGCTCTTGCTGTAGAGAGTTCTTCAGGATAATGCGTTAGGATCTGGCTTTCAATCCTGTCCTTAAGCGGCGTAATGATGGAGCCCCTGTTCGTATAATCTTCAGGATTGGCCGTAAACACAAATTCGATATCCAAATCGAGACGCGTCTTGAAACCACGGATCTGAATGTCACCTTCCTGTAAAATATTGAAAAGAGCTACCTGAATCCGGGCCTGCAAGTCGGGAATTTCATTGATGACAAAAATGCAACGATGGGATCTTGGAATAAGGCCAAAGTGAATCACTCGTTCATCACTGTATGGTAATTTTAATGTAGCCGCTTTGATCGGGTCGACGTCTCCTATAAGATCAGCAACAGATACATCGGGTGTGGCCAATTTCTCAACATATCTTTCATCACGATGAATCCAGGAAACAGGCGTATCATCCTTAAGCTCTTCAACCATTTTTTTTCCAAAGGAGGAGATTGGGTCCATCGGATCATCATTCAGCTCGCTGCCTTTGATGATAGGCACATATTCATCCAGCAAGGCTGTCATTAATCTTGCCAGTCGTGTTTTAGCCTGTCCCCTGAGCCCAAGAAGAAGAATATTATGTCTCGAGAGGATCGCCCGTTCCATATCAGGGATGACCGTATCATCAAATCCATATATGCCTTCGAAAACAGGTTGACGATTCTGCAGTCGCTTGATTAGATTATCGCGTAGTTCTTCCTTTATGGATTTAGGTTGATAACCTTGTTTTTTAAGTTCGCCTAATGTGGTAGCTAATGCCATCAATGTTTAAATTTTCGCTTATTCTGTTTGTAATCTAAAAAGATGAAAGATCCTAATCCTTCAAGTGAACTGTAGAATGCCTTTCCGTCATTCGCTTTTGTGAACTGATCAACATACTGTACGAGCCATGGATCACGGGCAATCATAAATGTGGTGATCGGTATATTTTGTTTCCTGCATTTTACGGCCAGGGCAAAGCATCGAGTCAGAATTTTTTTGTCCAGGCCAAAACTGTTTTGATAATATTTTTTTCCAATCTTGATGCAGGTGGGTTTTCCATCTGTGATCATCATGATCTGTTTATTCGGATTTCTTCTTTTCCTTAAAATCTCCATCGCAAGTTCGAGGCCTGCAACAGTATTGGTGTGATATGGCCCAACCTGCAGATAAGGAAGATCTTTTATTTCAATTTGCCATGCATCATCTCCAAAAACGATAATATCCAGTGTGTCTTTCGGATATCTGGTTGTGATCAATTCGGACAACGCCATAGCGACTTTTTTGGCCGGTGTGATCCTGTCTTCACCATAGAGAATCATCGAATGCGATACATCGATCATGAGGACTGTGCTCATCTGAGACTGGAAGAAGCTCTCGTGAATCTGCATATCCTCCTGGGTAAGACTGAATTCTTCTATCCCATGGTTGATATGTGCGTTTTTAATTGTCTCTGATACTGCGATCTGGTCCAGAGAATCTCCCCATTCATAAGGCTTTATTTCAGCGGTGACTTCATCTCCGATACCGATCGCGTTTGTTTTGTGATCCCCTCGTTTGGATTTTTTGAGATCATCAAATACATCTTCAAGTGCTTTGCGACGCATTTCTAGTTCCATCTTTGCTGCGGGAACCAGTTTGTCGTTTTTACCTTCATCCTTGATATATCCTTTTTCCTTCAGATCCCTGATGAAATCAGCCATTCCGTAGTCGGGTGTAGTCAGGTTATATTGCCTGTCAAGCTGGGTGAGCCAGCTCAGGGATTCACTTACATTGCCGGAGGTATAGAGTAGCAATTCCTTGAAAATCTTTAGCAGATTTTCGAAAGGGCTATCGCCGAAGGCATCCGGATCAAATTTTCTGAAATTCCAACTGTACATAATGACTCAATAGGACAATTAAGCAATTGAATTGTTCAAAGTATGCAAAAAATGAGGACGTCTTTGTTAATACAGGGCCGGGTGATATTAATGCGCAGTCTATTTCAGCGTGAAACTTGCCTTACCAGATTGAAAACCTTTATTATAGATTTCGATCTGGTAGGTTCCTGTTTCAAAAGCAGTGCCTGGTTGCCAATTGACACAACCCGGTAGAACATCATTGGCATAATCCAATTCAACGAACTGGGTGTATTGAATCGATTCCCCTGTGTTTGTCAGGGATAAATTACCTGATCCTAAATCCTGGATAGCCATGACTTCACCGAGAGGATTTATAAGCCGGATGTAAAATTTTTCCCTGCCCTTTTCGGCCACTGCGTTTTCCTTCGTCTTGAAACAAATTCTTACACCATCAATGGATTTGGCCTTGTTTGAATCTTTCTCTTTTCCAGAACCTTTTACATAATAGCCTGAAGCGGATATATCAGATACTTTGACCGATGAGGCGATATTTACTTTGTGGGCCAATGCCTCTTTATCTTTTTGGAGCTGCTCTTTTTCAGTAGCTAATGCATTGCGTGATGTCGCCAATTCTTCATTGGTTACTTTTCCTTGTTCCACCTGGAGAGAAAGTTCCTGGCGTTGATTTAGCAACAATGAGTTTGTATCTCTCAATGCTGCATTTTGTTTTCTCAGGTTCTCAACTTCAGTGACGAACACTCTGAGGCGGGCGATTTCTTCACGGGCTTTCTGCAAATCTTTTGCAGTAGTGATCATGGTGGCTATCTTATCTTTTTGTGCCTTTAGTTCGGTTTTCTGGGTTTCGATCATAGCATTTAGCTCACTATTGTTTGAGCGCATTTCTTCCAGATCAGACAGTGCCTTATAATATTCTTTCTCCAGATCTGCTTTCAGACGGGTTTCTTCAATCAATTCAGAATTCTGGCTCTTGATGAGTTTGTCCTGATTGACTTTGGTATAAATTAAAAAAGCACTCAGGCCGAGGAGAGCGATAATGGCGACGGTGGCCAATGCCAGTAGCTTTTGTTGTGATGATTGGGACATAGGTATTAAAATCGATTATTATATGAGCATATGCTATTGAATCCAAAAGAAAAAGGGGTCAGATTCAGGGGATTAAGCCTTGCCGAAACGAGGATGAGACAAATATCTGATTTTTTAGCGTAGGATTGTAATTCCGAGGGCAAATCCCTAACTTAGGTGGCATATTTGAATACTTACCCAAGAATATTAACGAAAACTGAAATAGGAATATTTCCTGGGCATTTCACCAGTTAAATTAGTTATCCATGTCATCTCTCCAGCACATCCTGTTTCTCGATGTAGAAACTGTCTCCCAACACCGTGAATACCTTGAAATGGATGATCACGGAAAGCATCTGTGGCAACAAAAAATAGGCTATATGGCGCGTAGAGATGACCATGTATGGACGGATGATGAATATGCACAGAGCTATAAAGAAAGGGCGGCGATCTATGCAGAATTTGGAAAGGCGATCGTGATCAGTGCCGGCATCATCACTACAAATGAGGATAAAAATCAAAGCTTGCGGATCAAATCCTTTTATGGGCATAATGAGGCAGAGGTGCTGGAAGCCTTTGCCAATATTCTACAGAAAAATTTTTATGATCCGAATACACATGTATTGTGCGGACACAATATCCGTGAATTTGATATGCCTTACTTATGTCGTCGGATGACTATACATGGAATTGAACTTCCATCGCTACTCAATATCAGTGGTAAAAAACCGTGGGAAGTAAAATTCGTAGCGGATACGCTTGAATTGTGGAAATATGGAGATCATAAAAATTTTACATCGCTTGATTTGCTCGCTTATTCATTAGGTATTCCTTCCCCAAAAGATGTGATGGATGGAAGCATGGTGGGAAACGCATATTGGGAAGAAAATAGATTGGAAGAAATAAAACAATACTGTGAAAAGGATGTGGTCACTGTAGCACAGGTGTGGCTAAGGCTTAATAATCTGCCGGTATTGGCCGAAGAGCAGATTGTGATTACGAATTGAGACAGATATTTTTATGGCGTCAGAATCATCATTATCATTTGAATTTAGGATAAAGAATAGTGAAAAAGGAATTCGGAATTAAAATTATAAATTCAAATTTTAGATGTACACTTAAAATGTAATGCCAGGAACTCCTTTTCAAATAACATTCTCTATGCTCTATGCATTTAGTTTTTGACGCTTGTCATCATCTTCGCTTGTCTGAAGGTACCGATATTGTTTTCAACTTCTAATTGATAGAGATAATTGGCTTTCGGAAGACTTAAGTTCTTTAGGTTTACTTCTAATTTTTGTTCGCCGGCAGATAATCCTGATTTAGAGATTGTAGCCACTTTTTTTCCGGAGAGATCAAACAAATCAAGCTTCACATTTGAAGTTTCTTTCAGTGTGAATGGTACATCAGTCTCGACATTAAATGGATTCGGATAATTCTGTCCAAGTTTAAACTGTCCACCGGTCTCAGGTTCTAATTGTCGGAGGGCAGTAGTTCCTGTACCATCAATAGTGACTTCGAGATAACTGTTATATCCGCCGGTATTTGGATTAGGTGTAAGCGTCGCTAATTGCAAAGCATAGCCATCGGAGAAAACACTGTCAGAATTAAATGTCTGAGGATCTGCACCATAGGCAGAATATGGAGAATGCGAGGTTAACGCAGCATTTTTTTCAGATAATGGATATGTGAGCTGAGAAGTTACCTGCAAAACCGAACTAATAAAAATCTGGAAATGGATATGTACTATTCTTCCAGGATACCATCCCGGAAATATTGTGGTAAAGTGGACTTCACCATTTGCATCTGTCATTTGGATCCCTCTTAAGAATGTTTCACCTGCATGGTTCTGCACACCCTGATGAGCATTTGTCGTATACCCACTGTAATAACCATGTGCACTACAATGCCAGATATCAACCCGGCAATTAGACATCGGAAGACAATTGACTGCACCGATTATTTTGAGCGTCTGATCAAGTTGAACTCCTTCTTGTGTCTCTCTGATGTCCGTTCTAAACATAGCCTGATTGTTATGCAAATCAAGAGGATAAGGACCTGCGGTCTCAGATGGGATCAAAGTACAACCCCCGCCAACCGGCGGTGGACTCATTTTATTGATTGAAGACTTTTTGAATGGGATGAGTGTGGCAGCTCCGGCGAGGCCCGACAATCTGAGAAAATCCCTTCGTTTATTCATTTGCAATTCAATTTATAAAATAACAAGTAATCAAATTTACCTAATAAATCTTATCCACTCTTCAAATTGGAAGATCAGGTAAACAGGTTTCTATTTCAGTTGAGGTAAAAAATCGAATTTACACTCATCACGACAATTAAAAAAAAGAGACGTGGTAAATCGCGTCTCTTTGTAAGTTATAATTATACTGTGCTAAAATCTTTAATTAACCACGACACCTCGTGTCACACTTTGATTGCCCTGTTTCAAATGAATAAAATAATGTCCACTGGGCACACCTGGAAGCTTGACATTTTGGGAAACAAGTGAATTGACCCCTTTCGAACCTGTCCATGATTTTATGGTGTGGCCCCATTTATCCATCATCGTTGCGGACCATGGCTCGCCGTTTGACAGCCATTCTAAGGTTGTATTATTAGAAGCAGGATTCGGAAATATTTTGAAATGGACATCCTTAAATACTTCGTTCTGTATCGCTGTGAAAATAGAGCATCCTTCGATGAGCGGAAGGAATTGAATGTCGGGGCTAAGAATGGCTTTAACATCATTTTCACTCATGCCTAACCAATCTCTCAACACTGTTCCATACACGGATCTGAAATCATATTGCAAAGCAACTCCTTCCTGTGGATCTGCGCCTGTATCGATTTGCGCATTATCGCCGAGGACACCAGGCTTAACGCATGGACCGAATAGCATTAATGGCGCGGCAGTTCCATGATCTGTGCCCACACTATCATTTGATTTGATCTGTCTTCCAAATTCTGAGAATGTCATCGTGATTACTTTCTCATCCAGCCCGGCAAGTTTCAAATCTTGCTGGAATAAACCCATTGCTTCTGACAATTGTCCAAGGAGAGTAGCATGATTGCCCTTCGTATGGTCATCATCAGTTTGTCCGGAGTGGGTATCAAAACCTCCAAGAGAGACGATATATACTTTTGTCTTTAATCCACCTGAAATAAGCAACGCAACATTTTTCAACTGGCCGGCAAGACGATTGGTCGTTGGATAATCAACAAGATTAGCACCGCCTTCTGCAGCGTTCAGGATAACATCTGAATATGCATTTGTTTGTGCAATAGCATCAATCAGAAACCTCAATTCCTTGCCATAATTATTATCCGGAAATCCGCCAGTCTCACCTTCATCTAATGGCTTTAATGCAAACGGATCATTCAGTGCCAGTGAAAAATTTGTGATTGGACCCTGGCAAGTTTCAGATACAAGTGAACCCATCGTAAGTGCAAATGGTGCTTCATGATCTGCGTTTGGATACCCTTCAGGATACTCGGGATAAGAATTGTAAAAATATCTGCCTAACCATCCTGTTGAAATGTATTCAGTAGCCGAAGATCCGGATGTCCAGATATCTGTTGACCGGAAGTGTGAGCGGTCCTGGTTAGGATATGAAACACCCTGTACAATACCCATTTTGCCATCCTGATATAATTGCTGCATATGTGTCATCGCCGGATGTAAACCTAAACTTGCTTCAATAGGAAGGACACTGGATTCAGGAATTAAAATATTCGGACGAAGCACACTCAGTGCACTGTATTGATCTACAGGAATAACACAATTAAGTCCATCATTGCCTCCACTGAGTTGTATCAATACAAGTACTCTGTCATTCTCCGGTCCACCACCATACATAAACGGAAATGGCACGGCACCCAATTTCATTCCATTGAGTAATACAGGTACAGAAGTAAGAGCTCCTGTGCGTAAAAAATTTCTTCTTTTCATGGATAAGATATTTGATGGCTTGAAGCCAGGGCTATTATTGTAACTGGAATTCAGGTAATCCTAATAATGCTGTGAAAAGCGCTTTCAATCGGTTCTCAACGCCCATGCGAATAGTAGCGTTTGTCGGATCATTGAGATAAGCACCATATTCAACCGTCCATTCAAAGTCAGGCAATCCTGGGATAAGCACATCCTTAAGGTAATCGAGTTGCACCTGGGTTAATGGATAGGGCAAGACAAGATCAATCAGGGCCTGAATCATATCATTGGGATCAGTTGAATTAGGAATTCCATCCACAATTTTCAGGACATCGATTCCATATGGACGATCTAAAATGGAATTGACGCTTGTAGCCATTCCATCAGTCATGGCTCGTCGTGTAGTAAGCGTCACACTGTTGATCCAGTATCGGTAGAAGACGGGCTCCTGGTAATATGCCTTCCAGCCGGCTACATCCGGAGGTGTAAATACGTCCTGCTGAAGAGTAGTATTCAACTGATGAAGAGCAAACCAAAGCTGGTATGTCTGTTTAAGATTTACATTGGTTGTAACCTCAAAAGGTTTGATCGTCGACATTGTAAAATCAACCGGGCTCTTGATCATCGCGCCGATGGCATTTTCATGATAGAAGTGTTCGCTCGAAAGTAATGCCGTCAATGCAGGTTTGATTTCATAATTGTTTTGTCTCAGGACTTCAGCTAGTGGTTCGATGACAGTAGATTCGATTTCGTCATCTATAAAATAATAAACAAACCATCTGTACAGATTACGCGCCATGAAGCGCGACACTTCGGTCTGGTTCAAAATAATATCAATGACTTTTTTGTACTCCTGATCTGCGAGATTTGTGATCACTGCATTCCCAAAGCGATTGGAGAGAGTCTTTGTGCCTGTGTCGTGACGATTGGGGCGAAAAATGGCGGGAGGTAAATTCCCGGCCTGATTGAAAGCTACCCCATTGGATGTCCATCCTGTCAATGCTCTTGCGATCTCTTTTATGTCCTGTTCAGTGTAATTCGTATAATCCCCCGGTCCGGCTTCAACGCCTTTCCCGATAGAAAACAATTCCAGCAACTCGCGGGCATAGTTTTCATTTGGTGCATTCTTATTGCTTTCATTTCCGTTGAGATACATGAGCATTAACGGGTTCACTGTCATTTGCTCTAATAGGGTTCTGAAATTTCCAGTGGCATTATCCCGCAGGAGTGTCACATATTGATACGTCATTTTACCAATAAGTGCATTGGCGGTGACAAAATGATTATGCCAGAAGAGGACCATTTTTTCCCTTATGCTCACACCTTCATTCAGGAAAAGGGAAAGTTGCCATGCACGAACGGAAAGTTGAGGGTAATTTAAATTAGGTGTAATGGCTGCGTTAACCCATGAACTTCCGATAGGCACATTGGGATCATTTGGCTCATTGAAATTGAGTGGCAATCCCGGATCAGGCGCTGGAGAAAATAATTTTTCAAGTGTAGCATCAAGACCATCAGTGACTGCCTGCGCGATCTGGCTTGCATTTGGAGCGAACATTGCTCGTTTGAGAAGATGCCGGGCGGTGCTTTTATTCCAGGTACCTGTGTAGGGATCAAGTGTACCCCTGATCTCTACCGGTGGAGCAAATAAAAACGAACTCATGGTCCGGTTTTTTGTGGAAGATGGACGGGCCTGCGTCTGCGTCTTCAGGAAGCTACGGAAATCTAAATCTTCTGCCATAGTTGGAATGCGGCTTTAGTGTTGAACAAGTTGGACTAACGTCCATTGAAAAGGTTTAATCCTGTAAAATAAAGTTTCTCTAACAACTATGAATTCCAATGTCAAATCATGCTCCTCTTTCAATTACAAAGGCTTTCAATTCATTTTAACTTGGTATATCGCGATAAAATGTCATGTAGAGATCAACTTAAATATAACTGTTTTTCACAGGATGATTTCTTGATAGAAAGAAGGAAATAATGATATTATGTACTCACGACCAAAATTAGCCCATGGGAGAGAAGTAATACAATACAGTGTGTCGTACCGTCGTAACAGCTTGATAATCTGCATGTTGGAATACTTTTGCCCACCATAAAATGGAAAACTAAATACACACTTTTTGGAAACAAAACATGCGCTCAGCTGATCCTTTCCAGGTGACCTAAGGGTATTGCCTATCTTGCCACCGAAAGTCATTTCCTACATGAAAGTTTTGGTCACAGGTGCCGCCGGTTTTATTGGTTTCCATATGTGTGAAGCGCTGATGACGGAGGGCCATAAAGTACATGGGTTAGACAACCTGAATACCTATTATGATCAGTCCCTTAAACTGGCCAGATTAAATATCCTGGGCATCAACACTGGTGACCTGACCACTGGAAAGCAATACGAAGGCAAAGCTGGTTTTACTTTTCATTACCTGGATCTACTTGAAGCTGAGGCCTTCAACACACTTGTTTCTGAAGTAAGACCTGAAATCATCATTCACCTCGCAGCTCAGGCAGGAGTCAGGCATAGCATCCGGCATCCGCAATCGTTTATTGACAGCAACATCCAGGGCTTCTTCAATATACTTGAAGCATGTCGAAATTATCCTGTCAGGCACCTTATATATGCCAGCAGTTCAAGCGTCTATGGCACCAATACCGAAATCCCTTTTAAAGAATCGGCACAAACTGATCACCCGATATCTCTGTATGGCGCCACAAAAAAAGCAGGAGAAGTGCTCGCTCATTCGTATGTAGAGCTTTATGCGATTCCGGCTACAGGACTAAGATTCTTTACCGTATACGGGCCTTGGGGCCGGCCTGATATGGCTTATTTTAAATTTGCCCATCAAATCATCAATGGTGATACTATTGAAGTGTATAACCAGGGTGATATGTCGCGGGATTTTACGTACATCGATGATATCATCAATGGCATTAAAGCATTAATTCAATATCCTCCTTCTTCATCTTCAGGAACTTCACACCGAATCCTGAATATTGGCCGAAGCAGTCCTGTCAGCCTGCTTGCTTTTATAGAAACACTTGAGAAATACCTGGAACGAAAAGCTTTGAAAGAATTTTTGCCTCTGCAACAAGGTGATATTCTATCAACATGGGCTGATACCCAGGCTCTCCAGGAGCTTACAGGATATGCACCAACTACAAATCTTGATGAAGGCATTCGTAAATTCGTCGACTGGTACAAATCTTACCATCGTATTTCCTAACTCTTAAATTTCTTTATGAAGCCTGTTTCCTTTATAATTCCTGTGTACAATGAAGCCGAAAATGTTGATCAACTGCATAAGGAAATACTGGCTGTCGCGTCTACCCTTGGTGTCGATTTTGAAATCATACTGGTAGACGATGGCTCAACTGACGGGACATTTAAAAAACTAAAAGAGCTTCATCCGGCTACTATAATCCGTATGCGTTCAAATTTTGGACAAACTTCTGCTCTTGATGCAGCGATCAAAGCTTCTCAGTATCCTTACCTCGTGGCCCTTGATGCAGATTTGCAAAACGACCCGGCTGATGTTCCTGCTTTAATCAAACATCTGGAAGAAAATGAATTTGATGTTGTCTCCGGATGGCGAAAAAATAGAAAAGATCCGTACACCAAAAAATTCGTGAGCCGGGGAGCGAACCTGATCAGAAAAATTCTAATTGATGATGGAATTCATGATAGTGGTTGTACTTTAAAAGTTTACAGGAAAGAATGTTTTGATAGTGTTTCGCTTTATGGAGAAATGCACCGGTTCATTCCGGCTTTGCTCAAAATGAAAGGATTTCAGATTGGAGAATTACCTGTCAATCATCGTCCACGTACTGCTGGCAAATCAAAATATAATATGAAACGAACCCTGAAAGGCTTTGTAGATATGATCATGATATGGTATTGGAATCGCTATGCTACACGCCCATTCCATTTCCTGGGAACAGCAGGGATCTTGATTATGATATTCAGTTTCTTTTCGGGACTGATGGCATTGAAAGAATTTTTCCAGGGGCAGGATATGTCTGAAACATTTTGGCCTATGTTTTCCCTGATGACTTTCCTGATTGGTGCACAGTTTTTTATTCTTGGTTTTATCAGCGATATGCTGATGAAGACATATTATGGACAAGAAGGGAGAACTGTGTATTCGGTAAAGGATAAGATTGAAAATAAGTAAAAAGGCGGAAAAGGCAGAAAAGGCGGAAGAGGTGGAAAAGGCAGAAAAGGCAGAAAAGGCGGAAGAGGCGGAAGAGGCGGAAGAGGCGGAAAAGGCAGAAAAGGCAGAAGAGGCGGAAGAGGCGGAAAAGGCAGAAAAGGCAGAAGAGGCGGAAGAGGTAGAAAAGGCGGAAAGAGTAGAAACGGGTTCAAAGGCTAGATGACGAGGAAAAAATTAAACAACAAAACATTTAACAACAAGAGAGACGTATAACCTTATAATCACATAAACTCATAAACACGTATTAAGATAATCATCAAATAATCATCTAATAATTCCAGAGTAATGGCTTCAACGTATATAAAAGGAATTGGATTTTATGTTCCGGAGAATATAGTGACAAACAAGGATCTCGAGCGATACATGGATACAACAGATGAATGGATCCAGGAGCGGACAGGAATTCAGGAACGCAGGTATAATACTAAATATAAAGAGACTACGTCAACTATCGGCGCTAAGGCTGCTCAAAAAGCTTTAGCTGATGCGGGCATGCAGGCTGAGGAAATTGACTTCATCATCTTTGCCACATTGAGTCCGGATTATTATTTTCCCGGGTGTGGTGTACTTGTGCAACGTCATCTCGGAATCAACAACAAAGAAATAGGAGCTCTCGATGTACGTAATCAATGTAGTGGATTTATCTATGCATTGACTGTAGGTGATGCGTTGATAAAAACAGGGATGTACAAAAACATCCTGCTGGTGGCTGCCGAAACGCATTCCATGGGTCTTGATTACAGCACCAGGGGGCGAAATGTTACAGTCATCTTCGGTGATGGCGCCGGTGCAGTAGTGCTCAGTGCTACTGACGAACCTTCCAGAGGAATACTCGCTAATGCATTACATGCCAATGGCGAGTTTGCTGAAGCGCTGGCGATGATCAATCCCGGCTCTCATGGTGGTGTGCATGCTGCTGATCCGTCAGTATTCGGATACGAACCATCTGAATATGGTCAGACATTTATAAGTCCTAAGATGATGAAGGACGAAATGTTTTTTCCGAATATGAACGGACCATTAGTGTTCAAAAATGCTGTAGTGAAATTTCCTGAAGTGATCCAGGAAGTCCTGTCAAAAGCCGGACTTGCCAAATCAGATATTGATCTGCTTGTTTGTCACCAGGCTAATCTGCGCATCAGTCAATTTGTGCAAAAGACAATGGGCCTTAAAGATGAACAGGTCTGGAACAATATTCAACGATATGGAAATACGACTGCGGCATCAATACCCATTGCCTTAGCAGAAGCCTACCAGGCTGGAAAAGTGAAACGTGGTGATTTGATATGCCTCGCTGCATTTGGCAGTGGATTCACATGGGGTGCGTCTCTGATTCGTTGGTAAATGAATAACAAAGAATTAAATCGTGTATGAAAATTGATATACTTTTTATAGCAGCTCATCCTGATGATGTGGAATTGTGTTGTGCAGGTACAGTGTTCAGTCATATAGCCCAGGGATATACGGTCGGTATTATTGATCTGACAGCTGGTGAATTGGGAACACGTGGAAGTGCAGCTATACGTGCAGAAGAAGCTGCAAAGGCTAGCACAATCATGGGCATTTCATTTCGTGAAAACCTCGAGCTCAAAGACGGCTTTTTCGATTTATCTGAGTCCAACAAGATGGCCATAATCAGGGCTATACGAAATCATCAACCGGAGATTGTCATCACCAACGCCATTCGTGACCGACATCCTGATCACGGTAGGGCGGCCCAGTTAGTTTCAGAAAGTTGTTTTCTTTCCGGTCTGCCTAAAATCGGAGTTAATATCAGTGGCTTATCATTAGCCGCATGGAGACCACGCCATGTCTATCACATGATCCAGGATCGCTACATCTCACCTGATATCTGTGTGGACATCACACCTTATATTGAAAAGAAGACGGAAGCCGTGATGGCATTTAAATCCCAATTCTATGATCCTATCTCACCGGAACCCAATACACCTATATCCGGCCTCGATTTTCAGGAATTTCTGAAAGCCCGGGCCAGGGAAATGGGCCGCCTCATCGGTGTCGAATATGCTGAAGGCTATACAAGCGATAGCCCGGTGCGCAAAAACAATCTTATGCCTTAAGTGTTAGATATGTCAAACCTGAAAAGGCACAAGATCTCCTCTGAATTTTTTTTCTCGACGAATCGACCAAATGAGTTACTAAACAGGCATAAAAGCAGTTTAGATATTGGGGCAGTTTTAAGTAAAGCAATTATCATTGCATTATTAAAAAGATTTACTTTTCTGAAATGAAATGATGTCATTACCCTTACAAAAACAACCAGAAACTAAAAATAAATTATGATGAAAAGAATTACACTTTTAATGATGCTATTGTCCGCAGGCATCTCTGCTTATGCTACAAAGTGGACAATAACAAATGTAGGTTTTACATTCAGTCCTGCACTGATCACCATTAATGCAGGAGACACGGTGATATTTTCAATTAATTCTATACACGAGGTTGTAGAAGTAAGTGAGGCTACATGGAATGCCAATAATAATACTCCGCTTAATGGGGGTTTTTCTACAGACCCGGGGGGAGGGACCATATTGCCCTCAAAGCTCACAGAAGGAACACATTTCTATGTATGTATGCCTCATGCTTCTTTAGGGATGAAAGGAAAGATAATTGTACAGGGATCCACGGCTACAGAAGATATCCATTTTCCGGCAGAAATTGCAGTCTATCCTAATCCATCTAATGGACAATTCCAGGTGATCATGGACAATATACAATCCTCCAGGCAATATGATCTGGATGTGTACAATTCAGAAGGAAAAAGAGTCTATTTTAAATCCCGATCTGAACTTGAAGTTGTCAATGCAATTGATTTATCAGGAACTGAAAAAGGAATCTATATCCTCAACCTTCGCGACGATAGAAAAACATATAGTAAAAAGATTATTATTCAATAAAACGTAAGAAAAACAACTGACTTAAGAATCCACGTCTTATTTCAGGATTGCAATAGGTTGGCAGATGAAAGTTTGTCAACCTATTTTTTTTTGATTTGTAAGAGGTTGCTTCAATGACTTTTCGGAATTTTACAACTACCTGAAGCGGATATGTTGGTCGTTTGTGTAGTGTGTCCTGACAACATCCAACTATCTTAGGCCAATTGACGTAGATTATAAAAATTTAAATAAGAGACTAATTACCGATAAAAAAAGGTTCCATATTTGCAAATTCAATAACCCCGGCAATCAAATATATCAATACCTCAAAAATGAATATTGAAATAAGCTTCTCAATAGAAATAATCTTTTTCTTTACCAACAAAACAAAATAATAATAAATTGCAATGCAAACGTAAATGCATCCTAAAATAAAGACAAGGCCAAATTGAAATCTATCATGACTGTAATGTAAAGTATTGAAAACATGAACTATTATTATCAACTGTATTATTTGAAATAATATATTGATGACTCGATTCATTTAAAAGATGTTTGCTCATTAGGCAATCCATTCATCGAAGAATTCCATGAGAGAAGGCTGGAATACTGAATTTAATTCCTATAACGCGAATAGATGGAGCCCTTCCCCTCCATCCAGTTCGTATAATTCAACGACCCCAATCTGAACCGTGGAGCCAATTTACTTTTGGTTTCAATTTTGTATTCCATCTTACAAAACAATCCGGGAAGATGATTGGGTGAGCATGACAATAAAGTGGTTGAAGGCACCTGGAGTAAGAGCCTGCCATCCGAAAATGAATTTTGGAACTGATTTTTCCACATTTCCTGAAAATCTGATCGTCTGATTGTCACTGCTGAAGTATCAGTAATAGTCTCCATAGGTTTCGACACCTGAGCACTAAGACTGCAAGCTAAAAAAAGGAGAATAATGAATATCGGAATTTTCATGTTTGCAGAACGCCTGTATTGAATGGCTCAATAGGCGCATGATCTGCAGCCTGAAGCGCCTTTGAAATAAAATCGCGCGTATCCCTGGGATCAATGATCGCATCTACCCACAAACGGGCAGCAGCATAGTATGGTGTCGTCTGCTCGGTGTATCGGGAACTAATCTCTTCGTAGAGTTTCTTTTCTCCTTCAGGATCGGGTTTGTGACCTTTTGCTTCAAGAGAGGAAACTTGTATTTGGGTCAGGACTTTTGCGGCTTGCGCACCACCCATGACGGCAATTTTCGCTGTAGGCCATGCTGCTATAAATCTTGGATCATAGGCTTTGCCGCACATCGCATAGTTACCTGCACCATAACTATTGCCGGCTATTATGGTAATCTTCGGCACTGTGCTGTTCGCGACGGCATTTACCATTTTTGCTCCGTCTTTGATAATTCCGCCATGCTCTGATCGTTTGCCTACCATAAATCCTGTGACGTCATGTATAAAAACGAGTGGAATTTTCTTTTGATTGCAATTCAAAATAAAACGGGTAGCCTTATCCGCTGAATCAGAATAGATCACTCCACCTAATTGCATTTCACCCGTCTTCGTTTTCACGATTTCCCTTGAATTGGCTACAATGCCAACAGACCAGCCATCGATACGCGCATATCCGCATAAAAGTGTCTGCCCATAATGCTCTTTATATTGAAGGAAGTCTCCGCCATCGATGATGTGACGTATGACTTCAAGCATGCTGTATGGTTTCGATGGATCGTTTGGCATAAGGCCAAGGATTGAATCCTTTTCTCCGGGCGGGGCTATTGCTTTCTCTCTGTTCAAACCGGATGAAGGCCTCGGTCCCATTTTATCAACGAGTTCTCTGATCGTTTTCAGGCAGGTTTGATCATCAGGCATCTTATAATCAGTGACACCTGATATCTCACTATGTGTTGTAGCTCCACCTAAAACTTCCTGATCAACGTCTTCACCTATAGCAGCTTTTACGAGATAAGGCCCCGCTAAAAAAATGGATCCGGTGCCTTCTACTATCAATGATTCATCTGACATGATGGGCAGATAAGCCCCACCTGCAACACACGAACCCATGATCGCAGCGATCTGTGGAATACCCATTGAAGAGAGTATTGCGTTGTTGCGAAAAATTCTTCCAAAATGTTCTTTGTCCGGGAATATTTCATCCTGCATCGGAAGGAATACACCCGCACTATCGACGAGATAAATGATCGGAATACGGTTTTCCATCGCGATCTCCTGTGCACGAAGGTTTTTCTTACCTGTGATCGGAAACCACGCACCCGCTTTCACAGTTGCATCATTTGCTACAATTACACACGTGCGACCCGAAACTTTTCCCACTACCACGATAACTCCACCCGCAGGACAACCCCCATATTCTTCATACATGCCTTCACCTGCGAAAGCACCTATCTCAAGAGGAACCGAATGAGGATCAAGCAATAAATCAATTCTCTCCCGTGCAGACAATTTTCCGAGGTCATGCTGCTTGTCTATTTTCTTCTGTCCTCCGCCAAGTGAAATGATTTCAAACTTCCGATGCATCTGGGAAACCAGAAGCTTCATCGCATCCTCATTTTTATTGGTATCGATATTATATGACGCCATGGAGCGAAAGATAGCAGTTTACTGTAGTAAGTTAAATCTTCTATTATACAGAAGTAGTGAAAATTAAATTTATATACTATTATTTTTATATATTTATAATATTGATTTATAGTAATTTAATACTCAATTACAAAGAATGGCAGGTTCATCCTGACGACAAATGATTATTTTCATGTTCAGAATTGAAACTTATGTACAAGCAACCGGTCAACCTGACCAGCGACACATTGACAAAACCCAGTAAGGCGATGCTGGAGGCCATGATGAATGCCAAAGTGGGTGATGATGTATTTCGCACAGATCCGACAACGATCGCACTTGAAGAAAAAATGGCGCAGATGTTTGGACACGAAGCCGGTCTTTTCTGTCCGTCCGGCACCATGACCAATCAGATCGCTATCAAAGCGCATACAAACCCTTTAGATGAAATTCTTTGTGATGAACTCTCGCATATCTATCGGTATGAACTAGGAGGATATGGATTTCATTCCGGAGTCGCTATACATGTGATGAGAGGAAAGAATGGCATTATATCACCTGAGCATGTACATCAAGCAGTGAAGCCAAAAGCAGATTGGAACCCAACTACAAAGCTTCTCATTATTGAAAATTCGGTCAACATGGGCGGTGGTAATTACTACACACTTGATCAGATCCATCCAATAGCTGATGCAGCCCGATCCCATAATCTCACGCTCCATCTTGATGGTGCACGTTTGTTTAATGTATTGGTAGAAACCGGAGAATCAACTCTGGAGTATGGCAAAATATTTGACAGCATTTCAATCTGCTTATCAAAAGGACTTGGCGCACCGGCAGGATCTGTCCTTATCGGCAAAAAAGAAATGATAGATTATGCAAGACGAGTGCGCAAAGTGATGGGCGGAGGAATGCGGCAAAGTGGGTACCTGGCTGCCGCAGGAATTTATGCTTTGGACCATAATATCAAACGTCTTACGGAAGATCATGAGCATGCCAGGCGCTGTGGAAAGAAGCTGGAAGAGGTCTCCTGGGTAAAAGAGGTTTCACCTGTAGCTACCAACATTATCATCTTTAGGGTAGCGGATCACCTCAATGCATCTGATGTCGCAGCCAGGCTGGTGACTAAAAATATTATTTGCCTCCCGATCACAGATAAGATCATCCGATGGGTGTTTCACCTGGATATCAATGATGAAATGACGAATTATGTCGTGGAGACTTCAGATACATTGTACTGAACTTAGCGAAAAATGACCGATATTTATACTTCTCAATCCAAAACGAAACCGAAAGTAATTTCCTTTCAGTGCAAAGGATAAAGCGCATTGTTGTTCTTTAATCCTGAAGAGATTCTAATCACAGGTTTATTTATTCCAAATGAAAAATATTTTATTCTGCCTTATTTTCCTGCCTGCCCTGGCGATGACGCAGATATCCAACAATATGACGCTCTTGTCGAATCTTGATTTGCCAAATCTACCAACTCAATATGGCTGTCAATATGGTGACATATGGGGATACACTGCACCTAATGGTACAGAGGTTGCTATTGTCGCAACGATCGAACAGATTTTATTTGTCAATATCACCGCTCCTGCGAATCCTGTTATTATTTTAGCTTACACGGTGACAAACGCAGGAACCAATACCACAAGCCAGTCTCTATGGAGAGATTTCGATACGTATCAACATTACATCTATGCAGTATCAGATCTACAAACTGCCGGACTTCTGATTTTCGACATGAGCGATGTGCCGACATCGATCAGCATGGTCTATCAGAGCAATAGTGTATTCTCCCGTGCACACACTTTATTCATTGATCAACTCAACGGCAAACTTTATGCTGCAGGCTCCAACACACAAAATAATGGCTTAAAAATTCTTGATCTTGTAGCCAATCCGATCAGCCCTACTCTATTTGCCTCTGTTCCTTTGAATACAGTTGGCGGCGGCTATGTTCATGATGTGTATGTAAGAGACAACATCGCGTATTGCAGCCATGGTAGCTTGTCAAAAATTCAGATCTATGATTTCAGTAACCTCCCTACGAGTTTTACGGTCGTAGGATCGATTGACAATTATCCTGAACCCGGTTATAATCACAGCAGTTGGGTAAATGACGCAGGAAATATGCTTGTCTTCACTGATGAAACATTTGGGAGTGATGTTAAAATTGTGGACATCTCGGATCCAGCCAATATTTCAATCGGGGATATTCATACATTTTATTCCGAATTGCTTGGGGCAGGAGTACCGGGCGCCAGTTGTGCACACAACCCATATATCATCGGCAATCTTGCCTACATCTCCTATTATGAAGATGGTGTACAGGTGTTTGATATTACTGATCCGGCCAATGTTACTTCATTTGCTTACTATGATACATATCCCTCCAATACCCAATACAATGATTATATCGGCTGCTGGGGTGTATATCCTTTTTTTGCGTCCGGCCATATTATTGCGTCCGACATGAACAATGGTTTGTTTGTCATGGAGATAACAAACAACACACTTGGTCTTGAATTTTTATCATTTGATGCTACAAGGCAGAAAAAAGATGCAAAACTTGCATGGACAGTATCGGATGTGACAGACGGCGATATATTTGAAGTTCAACGATCCTCCGATGGCGGCAAGACGTTTACCTCAGTAGGTGATGTCATCTATAGTGAGCATCAATCTCAATATACATTCACAGATAGAAATATACCCGGTCAGGATAAGCTTTTATACCGGATTGATTTCGTGCAACTGGATGGCAAAACGGTGCATTCACCGGCACGAAGTGTTTCTCCTGAGCATGCTGAGCAAATGATCAGTCTGGCCAATCCTATCGTATCAACGCTGTCACTAAATATTTTAAAACCGATGGAGTCCCTCGATTTAAATATGTATGACATGGATGGTAAACTGGTGTGGTCACATAAAGAATCAGGCGTAGCAGGGAGAATGGATATTCCTGTTGATAATTTGATTCCGGCCCAATATGTATTGATATTAAACTGGCCAGGGGGCACAGAAAACCTGTTGATGCAGGTGATTAAATAGTAGAAACGAATACGTTTTATGTGAAAGCTGTCGTCAGGAGTGTACGACACCAATACTAAAATTTAATTACCAGGCGATTTCCTCGCCATCGGTTGGCTCATTTTGCTCGGGAGGATTATTCTGGCTATTGGCTTCCCATTCGGCCTGCTTACGATCAAATTCTTCGTAGTCATAGTTGGGCATCAGGTCAACCTTGACATGCTCAACTACTTCCTGGAGTGATGTAAGGAACCGATTAAAGTCCTCTTTATACAGGAAAATCTTGTGACGTTCGTACGTATCAGAGTTGTGCTTCTTTGTGCTCTCTGTCAGTGTAATGTAAAAATCTTCTCCGCGTGTCTTGCGAACATCAAAAAAATACGTCCGTCTGCTACCAGCCTTGACTTTCTTGGAGTAGACATTTTCAAATCTGGAATCGTTACCGTTCGACATACCTCATCTTTTTTGCTTTACAAAACTAAGTTTATAATTGGAATATCCTAATAGTCAGGGAGGAAGGGGGAAAAGGCAGAAAGGGTAGAAAAGGCGGAAAGGGAGGAAGAGGCGGAAAGGGCGGAAAGGGCGGAAGAGGCGGAAAGGGCGGAAAAGGCGGAAAAGGTGGAAAGGGATAGCCAAAACACAGTGGTGACACTTCGACACATCTGGCTATCTCCAATGATTTTGCTCAGTGCAAGGAATATGTTTAAGGAAATTCGATGGGGCAAGACGGGGACGAGGATAGCAAAAGATGCGGAAAATTCGGGCTGGACCAAGGATGTTTTAGGAAAACATAAAGGTATTTAAGGAAAACACAATTGTATTTTAGGAAAACATGAAATGATGGAAGGAAAGCATATGTCGTAAACGCCGATGTCGCTAAACACCCTCCTCTTCCATCGAACTGACTAACTGCTGCTGCCAAAGCTCATAGTAAAGACCCTGTCTTTCGATGAGTTCATCATGAGTGCCTTCCTCTATGAGTTTGCCTTTGTCAATGACCAGAACCTTGTCATATTCGAGCATACCGACTATTCGGTGGGTGATCATGATAGCTGTCTTTTGGGCCAATTCCTGGTTGAGAAAATCCACAATGGTATGCTCTGTTTGAGTATCCACTGCTGATAGACAGTCGTCAAGAATCACTAATTGAGGCTGACGGATGAGCGCTCTGGCTATAGAAATCCTTTGTTTCTGCCCACCCGACAGGGTTATTCCCCGCTCACCTATCCGGGTTTCAAATTTGTCAGGAAGTGATTCTATATCCTCATAAACCGCTGCAAATTTGGCAAACTGCTCTACTTCCTCCTGCGATGCATCTGCCGCTCCAAACCTGATATTGGCACTAATCGTATCTGAAAAAAGAAAGACATCCTGCGGAACATAAGCTATCTGATCCCTCAACGAAACCAGGTCAAAATCCTTGAGTGAAGTGCCATCCAATAGAATCCTGCCCTTCGTAGGGTCATACATCCTGAGGATCAGGTCAGCCAATGTAGTTTTTCCGGAAGCCGTACGCCCAATGATGGCAATCTTTTGTCCGGGTTGTATCGTAAAACTCACATCGTCGATGGCTTTTATGCCGGTGTCAGGATATGTAAAGGAAACATGATCAAATACCAATTCGCCTTTCACAGAACCCTTGTAGCTCCCTTGATTCACAATAGAAGGTTGTGAATTCATAAACTCATTGATCCGTCCCTGGGAAACATTAGCCTGCTGGATAATTGATGCGATCCATCCGATGGCAGTAACAGGCCATGTCAGCATATTTACATAGATGACAAATTCTGCAATATTTCCTGTTGTAATCCGGCCATCGAATACCTGTAGTCCACCAACATAGATGACCAGTATTGTACTCAGTCCTATCAAAACCATCATCAGCGGAACAAACATGGCCTCGATCAGCCCGAGTGACATATTCTTCACTCTGTAATCCTCACTTTCTGCAGCGAAGTGCTTGCCAAAAGCCTTCTCCTGTGTATACGTTTTAACAACACGAATTCCTGAAAATACTTCCTGTACAATACCTGTAAGTCTGCTGAGCTTGACCTGAATGGCCTGGCTTCTTTTTTGAACAAACTGACTTACATAATAAATCGACAATGACAATATCGGTAATGGCAACAATGAATAAATCGTGAGTCGTACATCGACCTTCAGCATAGCGTAAACCACCATGATAAAAAGTGTCACGAGATTGATCCCA
The DNA here is from genome assembly GCA_038252065.1 of Chitinophagales bacterium. GTDB lineage: Bacteria > Bacteroidota > Bacteroidia > Chitinophagales > Saprospiraceae > Opimibacter. Next base: position 20,820 of record JBBSAQ010000011.1, on the reverse strand, counting down.
TAAAGCAAAGCCGGACCGAGATACATTCTCACTTTATTGACATCCTCAGTAATGCGGGACATCATATCGCCGGTGTTATTGCGACGATAAAAACTCTTGTCGAGAAACTGGTAGTGATCATAGACTTCCTTGCGCTGATCATACTCTATCAATCTTGACATCACGATGATCGTCTGGCGCATGAAGTACATGAAGATGCCCATCACTAAGGCAAGCAGCAATACTAATCCCCCGAATCGCAGAAGAGCCGGGCTGAGGGTATGCATGATCACCTCCTTGCCGGTGGTATCAGCAGCATTATAGAGTTTTAGTTGGGCTAATACATAATCCAATGCTTCACGCACGACCTGAGGCTGCCATGCCCGGAAATAATTGCCGGCAGCGACGAATACAATACCAAGTAGAAAATGGTATTTATACTTCCAAAAGTACTTATTGAGTGATTTAAGATGTTGCAAACGGGTTCAGGATTTAAGGGATGCAAGATAGGACAACCGAGAGATACCAATTGTTGTATGAATCTCCTTATTTCATCTTGTCAATTCAAAAAAAATCGACAAAAATACTATTCACTTTTCTTCAGTGCCTCCTGGAACACCCTCAGCTTTCTCCATTCACTGCTTGCGGCCATGACCGCCTGCTTAGCCCAATGGGTAGGGTCAATTGATTTGTAAATTCCACCTGCTTCAGTCAGGACTTTGTTCAAATCCTCAATGGATGTTTTCGACAGGTCATTCCACGTCTGAATGCCATTCGAATGAAGCAATGCTGCTGTCTTAGGTCCGATACCCACAATTAAAGTCAGATCATTTTCTGTTACCTGCCTGCCCAGCAATTGACTGACATGTTCATAATTAGCACGTGTCGCATTTGCGGAAACAACTTTTTTGAGTGGCAATGCCACGTTTTTTGATTGCAGTAATTCTTCTTCGATAACTCTTAACCGATGTTGATAGGAATCGATTGTGGAGTTTAATTCGTCAAGCACTGCTTTTTGATTTCTGTTATTGGTTTCTAATTTACTGAGTTGTTCCTGCTGATCAATCAGACTTAGCTGCTGATCAAATATTTTTTTCGATTGGGCATCAAGTTTGGATTTACCTTCTGTGATTTCATTCTGCAATTGTCCTTTGATCGCTTGTTGTATTTTTAGTTGGCTTTTCAATTCTTCCGCCTGATCTCTTTCCAGGTCAAGACTATTTGATAATTTTTTTACCTGCTTTCTAAACGTTCCCCAATAAAAATAACTGAGCAGAATGCCCATCAGCATCGAGCCTACGACAATCGCCAATGTCTCTGCAAGAACAAGAAAATTATCACTAAAAATATCGAGCAAGTACATATTCATTCTTTTTTAAGCCTACTCAAAATAAATAATCACACATCGATTCCGGATTGCATATGAACTACTACGCTGCCCCGTAGAAAGATGAATTTGTTCCCCCTTCCATCCTTTCGCCACCAACACCCGCTGAACAACAATCGCTCTGTCCAAGGCGATATCGGCTGATTCCGCTATTCCTCCACCGTCGGCGGTACCGACGATATACGTGAGGCTATCCTTCCGTTCAGCATGCTCATCAAGCCATGCATTCAATTCATGTAAAACAAAAGGGGGGAGAATTAAAGAGTCTTTGATCGGAAAACACATTTCAATCGTGTCGCCCGCAATTCGTAACAAATTAGGTTGTGCTATCCGTTCAATGCCAATCGCTTTGAATGGATTGGATCTCACATCAGCATTTATTTCCTGAGGTAACGTCTGGATTAAAATTTTATCCAAGGGTACCTTCATTAATTGCAATATATTTTTTACTCTTTGTTGAGCCAAAGCTTCATCAAGCGGGATCGAACCCTGTTCGTCACGGAAATAAAATCCTGTGATGATCAGCGCCCCCATGCTCGAATCGACCTTTTCAACGTCATTCAGCCAATCTTCGTATCCTTCTCCGGCAATGGGGATATCAGATGCCCAGTTGAATGCTATGGGGTACTTAAGATCCTTTATATGCTGAATTCCGCTCGTTTCCTTTTTCTCATGAAACCGTGGAAATAACTCATTTGCATACAACCAGTAGCAAAAAACAATCCATCCGGCGAGCAACACCAGGTATGCTATATATTTCTTCTGCAAGAATATTAAGGGTCAAATCCATGGGTAATAGGTTAAAAATCGTGCCAGAAAATACGAAGTGAAATGAACTCGAAAATCATATTGAAAGGAGTCGCAGAAAGTGCACTTAAACGTGCATCGAATTCCTCTATAACCAGTAAGATTATCAGCCAGTTACGACATCGTGGCACGACTAGTGGTGGCACCACTAGTCGTGCCACGATGTGTTTTGGGGGTTAAACCAAGGGGCAAAATGAAATATTTTCATTTTACCGGTCACATTTTACCCTCCTCGAGACATTATAGGTTGATACCCGTATGAAATGATCAACCTCAGGAATAGTCCATTTTTGTGGATTGCATTGATGCTTTTGATTTCATTCCGCTTAGCTGAATGGGCTGGAAGCGGAATGAAAGAATGGATGTATTCGTTTATATGGGTTTGTAGCTTAAGCAGTGCTTTCGTATGTACGATCAGATACCTTCCCCGGTACCAGTATATCTCATCCATCAGTATCGGCATTCTGATATTCGCCGCAGGTGTGCTTCGATACCATCACTTTAATAAAGATCAATTTCCAGGTCCTTTACCTGAGGGGCAAACATACCTGCAGGGTATACTTATCGTAGACCAGGTATTGAAGAATAAAAATTATACCTCATCCCTTAGATGCAGGCCTGTATTTCTCTCTGAAGATGGCGATCAACAGAAAAATGTAATTCACGATAAATACATATTGACAGTCATTAAATCAGGAAATGAGGCTAATTATTTTCCGGGTGATATTCTGATGGTTAGGGGCCGTGTCAAAGCGATTGGACCTCCATTGAATCCCTACGCATTTGATGCCAGAGCTTACTACAAAACAATCGGCGTACGGATACAAATGAATTGCAAAGGTGAAGAAATATTGAAAGACAGGTACCCGATAAATTCAATTTCACGCTTAACAGCCCAATGGCAAAATTACCTTTCGACTCTTGTTAAAAATAATGTTTCATCACAGGTTGCACAACTGACGAATGCACTGGTATGGGGTGATCGATCTGACATGGACAATGATGTACGGGATGCATTTGCAGATTCAGGAGCCATGCATGTGCTATCGGTGTCAGGAATGCATGTGGCGATTATTTACAGCATGCTTTTCTTTTTTCTCGGTGCTCCGGGATCAGGAATATTCCTAAAAAGAGTCTCCCGATTTATTGCTTACGCTATCGCGATCCTACTATATGTCGGACTTACAGGAGCTTGTCCTGCTGTCGTTCGCGCAGGTCTTATGATCATCCTGTATCTCTTCGGCAAGGCGATGGGCCTGAATACACAGGTATGGAATTTGTTGGGTTTTGCTGCATTTATTATGCTATGGATCAATCCTTATGTCTGGCAGAATGTCGGATTCCAACTTTCATTTCTGGCGATGGCGGGTATCCTGATGTATTCTAAAGCATTGATTAGAAGTCTCACATTCAAATACAAAATTCTACACTTGATTTGGGAGGTCACTGCGCTGTCGATCGTAGCACAGGTTTTCATTTTACCCATATTGCTTGGTCAGTTTCACCAGTTCCCCTTGACTTTTATCATCAGTAGTCTTGTAGCGATGCCTGCAGCCTACCTGATTGTTTTTGGAGCTGTGCTTAATGTCATCCTTTCATTTCTGGGTATCACGATCGGCTGGCCAATACTGGATTGGATCGGACACGCATTTTTTCAAAGCATGAAATGGTTGGGCGGGTTGAATCCGGAAATGCATTTCTCATTGCCGGCATGGAGCGAATTTTTTCTGATGGCAATGGCTATTTTATTTACAATCGCCTTCGTATTCAGATGGCCCAAAGGCAAGTTAGTAGCCTATGTATGTAGCCTCTTTACATTGGTCATCATGGGCTGTCACAGAATAAAACAATGGTCCACAAGTGAGTTGATCATCTATCATTCCTACAAAGGATTGATAGCAGATGTAACAAAAGACGGAAGATGTATCTCGATACATGACTGCGAAATTTCTTCCGCAAGCATTGAATTTGCTTCAAGAGGATACCGATGTCATCGGGATATCATCGATGCGACGGATATCTGCACGGAACAGACTTTTCAAACAAAAGGTATTGATTATAAATCATCTGTTTTGTCTACAAGCATTTTATCTGTATTGTTTTGGGAAGGTGAAGTTGACGCATTGATTTGCTCAAAAAAAATAGAGTTTATTGTCATTGATCAATGTCCTGACCTGATACGGTTAAAAGATTTTTTACAGGATAAGTTTGATGGCGAAGTTATTCTTCCCGCTCATATTGACAGAAAACAAAAATCAAAAATTGCAGACTATTTACGTGAGCGCCATGTTGACTATCATGATATTGATCGCGACGGATATTTTATGATACAGTTATGAACAAAGAATATCACTTTACAATCACGCGAACGGACAGGATATACCTCGTCTCCTTTGTCATCCTTTTATTGGGATGGGAATTAGTAAAAGAATTTTTGTCATCGGGAGATCGGTCATTCACCTTTATTTCTCCTCCCGTTGCACATCATGGTTTTAACAATAAGAACAGCCCTTTTCATTCATCAAACATTTATTCAAAAAAATACACCTTCTCTTCTTCCAATAAAATTGAAAAAAAATATTCATCCTACGAAGAAGAGCAGGAACAAACACCGCCTTCATCTCCTTTATCGATCATGACGGCTTCAATTGACCAAATGACTTCAATGGGTTTGTCAAGGAAAGTGGCATTTAATATTCAAAAATTTATTTCAGCAGGCGGCATCCTCACCAGTGATAAAGATTTATTGAAAATATATGGAATGGATTCACTCCAATTGACGAGTGCATCTCCGTTTATCATCTACGGCACAATACCTGACCGTGAAAGTCCCACTGCAGAAGAAGAGAAAGTCGTCCCCATAAAGCCAATAGCAAAAATGATCGACCTGAATCTGGCAACAACAGAAGATCTTGAAACCCTTGATGGCATAGGGAGTGTGTTGGCCAATAGAATCATCAAATACCGAGAGGCTATAGGCGGTTTTCTTAGCGCCGATCAATTGAAAGAATGCTACGGAATACCACCTGAAACTATTGAAAAGATTAAGAATCAAATCACCGTTTCAGGGAGCCTGCATAAAATGATGATCAATGAAATAAATTTAGACTCTCTTAAGCATCCTTATCTCAATAAAAAATTAATAAAACTAATCAAAGCCTATAAAAATCAACACGGCATATTTAAAAATGTCTCTGATTTCAGAAAAATATATCCCCCCGATTCCAACTGGTGTGAAAAAGTTTTACCCTATATCAGTTTTGAAATCAGATAATAATTTAAAAAAAATGGAACGCAGATTATCATGATCAGCCATGATCATTTACAAGCCAATCGAAAATCCAAAATCCTTTCATTTTCCTGTAGCACTATATTTCTCCACAAATGCTTTCATCTCTTTTACCATTTTTGGACTGCCGATAGAAATTGTTGCTCTTTGATGCAATTCATGGACAGGCATATCAAGTATCCTGTCAAGATCACAGGAGATAGCCATTCCTCCAGCCTGCTCTACGATCATCGCCATCGGATTGCATTCATATAGCAACCTGAGTTTTCCTTTTGGATATTTACGGGTATGGGGATAAAGAAATATTCCGCCCTGGATCATGATCCTGTGAATATCGGATACCATCGAACCAATATATCTAAGACCAAAATTCATCTCCGAGCAATGATCAATATATCGCCTCATCTCGAGATCAAACTTCAAATAGTATCCCTGGTTGACAGAGTAGTAAGCCCCATCCTCTGGTATTTTTATGTTTTCATTCGAAAGACAAAACTCCCCGATGGATGGATCGAGTGTAAATCCATTCACACCATGACCTGTAGTATAGACCAGTATCGTAGACGTCCCATAGAGCACATATCCTGCAGCCACCAACGCATTGCCGGGCTGTAAGAAATCCTCAAGTGTCGCAGGTCCGGACAAATCAGAGACTCTTCGGTAAATACTGAATATCGTGCCTACCGATACATTGACATCAATATTGCTTGATCCATCGAGTGGATCAAAGAAGACCACATACTTAGGTTTCTTTTTTGCAACAGGAGGTACCTGGATGATGGATTCCATTTCTTCAGAAGCGATAGCTGCACATTCTCCACTGTTGCCTAGACATTCGATCAGCTTATCATTAGCATAGATGTCCAGTTTCTGGACCATGTCCCCGGATTCATTTTCAGAACCTGCGACACCCAGGATATTTACCAAGCCGGCCTTGTTGACTTCACGGTTAATGATTTTGGCAGCAACACCTATGTCACGGAGCAGATTAGTAAGTTCCCCCGTAGAGCTTGTATACTCCTTTTGTCGCTTTAGAATAAATTCGTCAAGGGTGACGATCCTGTTCCGGTTTGATAGATTATCCATGTTGGTTCATTTGGACCCCCTACCCCCTGAAAGGGGGAATTGTATATTTTATCCACGCCCCCTTACGGAGAGTAGAGGATCAGTTATATTTTTTTAATATCCGCCATAATACCTTCTCAAAAACCACTCCAGAGAAAGTGCAGTCAGCAAAATAATACAAAGCCACTTAAGATGGATCAATGGTCGGGTCTGCGTGCTGCTATACAAGATGGGCTTGATATGTTCGTCACCCAATATTAAGTCTCCCAATTTCGAAATCTGATCCGCATTGACTAAAGTTCCTCCATACATGGATGCTAATTGCCTGAGCAATCCGTGGTCAGCAGTTGTTTCAAGCGTTTCCAATTGTATAGGCTGAACCACAAATTTGCCATCGTGCGTAAGTTTGATACCATTTACTTCAGTCGAAGCTGTCCATGAATAATTACCTTCCGGAAACCGGCCGATCTCTAGAGCATATGACTGTCCGGACGTATTAAATGTGTAATCAAATTCTTCACCTTGCTTATTCTTTATCCTGATCGAAACCTCAGGTGTATTGATCAGCTCATAGCTATCATTATATACTTCGCCCTGAAAAGAAATATCCTCAAGCTCTGTATACAATCGTTTAGATGATGTCACTTTGAATTTTCGTTTATCCGACTTGGTAGACGTGTATTGACATATCTGATTCAATACTTCATAGGTAATATCTCTTGATCCATTTTGCAACTGATCAAATAACTGCCATTTCCAGACGCCTTCTCCGGCGATGATACAGGTTCGTTTATCATTGGCTTCACCCATGACGATCAATGGATATTGTGTGTCAACACTACCTATCTTTTGGTACGACATGACCTGCGCAGATGGAGAAGCTGTATACTCACCATATGGTGAAATGAGTGGACTGAAAGCGGGCAATTTAGCCTTGATTTCATCTGACAGATTGAACAAATTGAACGATGGATTTAATACCATGGTGACATCATTCGGTGTACGATTACCTCCGGCTAAAATATTAAGGAAAGGTTGAGCCTGGTTAAGCGCATTAAGATCTGTCTGATAGCCTGTTACAAAAATTCTTGGTGTCCCTTTTTTATCCAGCTCAGACAGAATACTTTGAATCGGATTTTTGACAGAAGGCAATTGATGGAGAATGACGAGATCATATTTTTTCAATTGATCCAATGACATATCCGAAGCCATGCGTATGTCTACTTCATAGTTGCGTTGACTTAACAAAGCAGACTTCCACACTGCAAGATCAGGATGAGGACTATTGGCCAACAGCAACACATTGAGACGCCCATCAATAACTTCTATGAAGAAATCACGAACATTATTGAGATACGTTACCTCATTCTTAACCTGCGCTACCTGCACTCTATATCGCAGAACTCCACTTTGTTTTGCTTCTATTATAATATCCTTTGTTGCAAACCAGGGATCTGCGTCAATCGCAATCGGAATTTTTTCAATGAGTACATCATTGTTATCCTGTATTTGTTTTATTTCAAGACTTGTCGATGCCCCTTTCAGACGTACTGCAGAAAGATCAACCTGAAGAGGAAATTTATCGCCCAGGTAAACAATGCTATTATGGTAGACATCTTTGATTTGCAAATCCGTTTTCCGGATTGTATCCCCCAATGCCACGGTATACAACGGTGCTTTTTGAGAAAGTGGGACGTAGAGCGGACTTTTACCTCGATTGATAGCCCCGTCAGAAGCGACAATGATCGCTCCCACATTCTGACCTCTGTATTGTTCATCTACATAGGTCATAAACTCGCCCATATCACTCGCCTGGTCATTCAACTTCCATGATGCGCCCTCTTCAATTTCTTTAACTTCCTGACCGAAACCGATACGATGAACCTCATATTTCTTCGAAAGATTATTGTACAGATCATCGAGGGATTTCATGTACGTCACCGAATCCGCTTTTGAAAGGGCAGATCTGATGCTTTCCGACTGATCCTGGGCCAGGATGATCACCGGTGATTCAGTCCGGTTTTGAAGAAGCTTTAAAAGCGGAGCCAACAACAGACTACTCAGAATAGTGACCACCAGACCCCTGAGAATAGCCATTAAATACCTTAACCAGGCTGGCTGATCACTGAAGGTCTTGTCCTTATAATACAGGAAAACAGAGGCCCCTACCCCCAGGAAAAGGCATAAAAGAAGATACCAGGAGGGATATTGCCAACTCAGATTCTGCACGTGACCAAAGGAATTAAGTGAAAATTAGATGATGTGTTAACGCTCACAAAGATTGAAAAAATATCTAAGGAGCAGCAAAAGGATAGCCGGTCCAAATGTCCAATATTTGAACCTTTCGGTCGTTTTAAGGGTATCTTTGTACACGTTTTCTATAATTTTTGTGTCGATGAATAAAGTATCTCTTCTTAAATCCTTTCTTTTCATTTTCGGACTTCTTCTGCTCTCTCAGAGGTTACAGGCTTCTTATATCCTGATCCCGATGGATGATACACAGCGAAATCACCTAAAGGCATATGGTATCACCTATTGGGTTCTGAATTCAGGAAAGGAAGCATACTGGCTCCTCAATTACAGAGGAGGTTCATTTGCATTTGAGAATAATGAGCTCTTCGAGAAAGAATGTAAAACCAGGGATGTGAGTTACCAGATCATCACCGATGGTGAATTTGTAAGAATAAGAACCGAAATAAGCAATCCTGAAGCCAATCAGGAAACCATTAAACTTGAGGTCGCGCCGAAAATAGCTGTGTATACACCTGATTTCGATACACATGGCGAGCGTATCCAGCCCTGGGATGATGCAGTGACTTTAGTGTTGACCTATGCCGAAATACCGTATGACAAAATCTATGATCGGGAAGTACTTGAAGGAAAATTAGCTCAGTATGATTGGCTGCACCTTCACCATGAAGATTTTACCGGCCAGTATGGAAAATTCTATCACTCGTTCGGTATGCAACCCTGGTATAAAGAAAATCAGCGATTGCAGGAAGAACTTGCCAAAAGCCTAGGCTATTCCAAAGTGTCACAATTGAAACTGGCCGTTGTCAAGACGATCAGGGATTTTGTTGGCGGGGGGGGATTTATGTTTGCAATGTGTAGCGCGACGGACTCATATGATATAGCTTTGGCTGCTGATGGTGTCGATATATGTGCAGATATTTTTGATGGTGACCCTCAGGATCCGGATGCACAATTAAAGCTTGATTACAGTAAATGTTTTGCCTTTAAGGATTTTAAACTGGTGACGAATCCTATGGAGTATGAATTTTCCAGTATTGATCACAGAGATCGAAGTGTAATACCTGAACGGGATTATTTCACATTATTTGATTTCTCTGCCAAATGGGATCCGATACCTACTATGCTTACGCAAAATCATACCCGGACAGTGAAAGGATTCATGGGTCAGACTACTGCCTTTGATAAAAATTATATTAAGTCTGATGTACTGATTTTAGGCGAAACAAAACCTGAAAATGAAGTCCGCTACATTCATGGTGAATATGGATTCGGCACATGGACTTTCTATGGTGGCCATGACCCTGAAGATTATCGTCACTATGTGACAGATCCGGATACGGACCTCAGCCTGCATCCCAATAGTCCTGGTTATCGATTGATCCTCAATAATGTACTGTTTCCCGCTGCTGAAAAGAAAAAGAGAAAGACCTAGTAGAGACAATATGAAACATATCCCTGGTTTCTAGTACTACTTTTCTTTCTGTCAAAAAATTGCCGTTTAGATCGTGCATTTAATATCTCCCCGGACAAAGCGATGCTTAAGGATTGGGGCCAGCCCTTTTGTATCTTCGGCGCTTGAGTCCAAATGCAATGACATCAGTATCCGGATCAGATCCGATATCTACTCAAATCTCAAAAAATATACCCATGGTGTACATCGTGGGCAATAGTTTCTGTGGGTCAACGCTAATGGGATTCCTTTTAAGTGCCCAACCTGACATTATTTATCTTGGCGAATTAAAAATTAAGACATGGCTCAAAGAAAGGTCATGTTCATGTGGCCATTCCTTAGATACCTGTCCATTCTATACTGATTTTTTCAAGACGTTTAATGAGGCAAAGAAATCACTGTTTGAAGATGTAAGGCCGAGATCAGTTTTTAATCTCTTGTTCAGAAGTGACAAAATCATTTCTAAAAATGCCATCGTAAAAATGGAATCGCTTTACCATTCCATTAGTGAAAGGGTTGCGCATTTTTATCCCGATGCCCGCTGCATTGTAGATACGTCTAAAAGCATTTGGATGCTCAATGGATGGCTGCATACTTCATTAGCTAAGGATATTAAAATCATCTGGATTACACGCCCACTCAAACCCAGTATGGCATCGTTTACAAAAAGGGGATTTAAATTTTATCATTCCCTCTTATCCATTCTTGTCAATAATCTTCTGACCTCTTATTTTTTAAAATGGAATAAACTGGATTTTCTGAAGTTGGATTATACCCGGTTTTATGAAGAATTTGATGAGGTGGCCAAATCAACTTCAGTGTTTCTCAATATCCCTATTCCGTCTGTTTATCAAAACCATAATAATCATCATGTAATCTCAGGGAATTCATTTACAAAAAAAGAGTTCACCGGACATTTTAATGGTTTTCGAAAAGATGAAGAATGGAAATCACAGCTGACAAAAAATCAAAAGAGGATTTTATCATGGCTCGATTAAATAAATCATGAGAATACTGGTCCTCACGATCGAATATCCTCCCCTGGGCGGCGGTGCATCACCTATGGCACACGAAGTCAATAAAAATTACATTGAGCGTGGACATGAAGTTGAAGTCGTCACGATGTCTTTCAAAGGACTGGCGGAGGAAGAACATGTAGATGGCATTCTTATACACAGAGTTCCATGCAGAAGATCACAAAAACACATATCATATCCTGCCGAGCATGTATCCTATATTTTAGCTGCAAGAAAGTTTTTGAAAAAATACCTGCTTACACATTCATTTGATGTATGTCATACTCATTTTATAATCCCTACAGGAATTCTGGCCAGATGGATGAATAAAAATTATAGCATTCCATTTATCATCACGGCGCATGGAAGTGATGTACCGGGCTTTAATCCGGATCGCTTTTATTGGCTTCACAAAGTCACTCCACCGTTGATCTGGTCCATCATTAAATATAGTTCGTCCATTGTTGTTCCTTCACTGTATCTGGGCACGCTTCTCCAAAAAGTTGTACGGGATTCAGATGATAAGGTCATCCATATTCCTAATGGAATCAATACAGACTATTTCATGCCCGGTAAAAAAGAAAAAATAATTGTTTCCTCTGGCCGGCTATTGGAACGAAAAGGATTTCATCATCTCATTGAAGCCGTCTCAAAAGAAGACATCGGTTATGCTGTGCACATATGCGGTGACGGCCCTATGATGAGTCAGCTCAAAGAACTTGCCTCTAAATCAAAAACACCGATCATTTTTCATGGATGGATTGACAACAGGGATGAATTGTATAAATTACTTTTATCTCAGGCCACATTCTATTGTCTCGTCTCTTCCAATGAAAATGCAAGCGTATCTCTCATGGAAGCCATGTCCTCCGGATGTGTAGTCATCACCTCAGATGTTTCAGGCTGCCCGGAAACAGTTGGCTCCGCTGGTATATGCATAGCTCCTGGCCAGGCAGAACGACTACGTCAGACATTAATTTCCCTCATTGAAGATGCTTCTGCACAAGACTCCTATATGCTCTCCGCAAGACAACGAGCTATTGAGAACTATGCCTGGCCTTCAATCACAGAGCGGTATCTTAAACTTTTACAAAGCCGTACCGCTAAATGAGTCAATTGAAAAGAGATACGCAAATGACATTGGTGAGTCGTATCCCGGTCATGCTGTTAAGTTTTTTATCCGTTGTATTACTTACGCGTTTGCTAGGCCCCGAAGGAAATGGTGTGTATACATTTACGTATGCAAGCCTTAATCTGCTGATTACGATTATTGGATTTCAACTTGACGGCTCACTTACTTTTTTTATTTCCAATAAGGGTTATGAAAATAAAAAAGTGCTCAGCACTATTGGTTTGCTCTTTCTTTTTACAATCCTTTTTTTAGTATTCATTCTATTTTGCATCATTTATATTGTCCCGGGAGGAGACCATCTTTTTATTCCTGACGGGCAACCTGTACTATTCTTTTTCTTATTCCTGGTCATTGCCTTCATACTCAGGTCAGCATCAAATCTGGTTCAGGCAGCACTAAGGGGATTGTTCAGATTTAAAGCATTCAATCTCTATATTACGATCATTCAATTGCTGCCGGTAGTAATTTATAGCATATTGCTTTATTTAAGCTTAAACGGTCAAGTGAGTTATCCGATGATCACCTATTTTAAAATAATTCTGATTTCGGAATCATTTCTTCTCATGACAGGATTATTCATTCTTTGGAAAACAAATGAAATCAAATTCTCATCGGATTCTGTGCAGTACAGGAAGGCAATTGTACACTATTCGTCAAAAAATCTTTTGGGCACAGTTGGTCATTTCCTGAATAAAAGACTTGATGTTTGGTTTGTCGAATTTTATAATGGAATGGCACTCCTCGGACAATATGGACTAGCCACACAGATTACAAATTTTATAAGTGAAGCGTTGACTCCATTCAATCAGGTATTACTACCCTATCTATCAGGATCGCCGGGTGATCAACATAAAATAATGGTAGGACGAATAGCCAGATTAAATTTCTTTATCGCACTCATGGCAGCATCATTGATCGCCTGTTTATCCTGGCTATTTATTCCCATTTTATTCGGACACAAATTCGATCAGGCTATTCCTGCTTCCCAAATTCTGGCTATTGGGATCATATTTATTTCTCAGCGATTAGTGTTTACTAATTATTTCAAAGCGACTAATCAGATCATGTATACGATAAAAGCGTCCTGGGGTGGGGTAATCATCACTGTACTACTCGATCTTGTACTCATTCCGCGCTATGGCATCTTAGGTGCTTCCATTGCTTCAGTGCTCGCTTATGCTACAACAGCCATATTCCTTATTTACCACGTTTCGAAAAAAATAGATCTGCGTCTTGCCGATATTCTTTTTTTGAAAAAATCAGACATTACCTGGTTGACCTCCGGAAGATCAGATATTGAAAATTAGTCGTTGAAAAATAGATTGTAATTATGCCCAGAACTTATCTCTGTATCTGTAAATCCCAAACCCAATAGCGAAAGCGCCCAGATATCCTAACCATCCGGTCTTCGAAAGCGGAGGTTCGTAATAAAGTTCAATAACATGCTTTCCGGATTCCACATACAATCCTGTAAATCCAATATCGGCCCGTATCAAATCCGATTTGACATCATCCACTTTTACCTTCCATCCGATGTCATAGGGTATGGAAAAGAAAACAACAGAAGGCTTGCCTGCTTCGATACTTCCAATAATTCGATTTTGACTAAAATAAGTCATCTTCATCGATTTATCTGTCAACGTGTGCATAAGTTCAAGTACCGTGCTCGCCGATCCCTCAAGTGAAGAGAATGGAATCTTATTCAATTTCAAATGCCCCTCAAGTGCATCATCTTCCAATATCACGCCCTGGTAAATAGCCCCCTGCTTCTCATCATCCGGTACATTTTTGAAATCATTATAATCAATATACTGATCAAAGAGAATACCAAAAGGAAGAAAATATTTATTTTGATAAATATGCACATCCCCTGATTTGGATACTTCTGAATATAGGGAAGGATTGACACTCGCTTGCGTATCATCTTTCGACAATAAATATTTTATAGAGAACAGCGGATGGAGGTATGGATTATTTGACAAGCCCAGTAACCAACGTGTATTTCTCTCCTGGCTTCCATCAATGATGCCCATTTCATCAAGAAAATTGACATAATTTTTATGGTTATGCGACTGATACATTTTTGTTCCAAAAAAATCCTGTACCATACCGTCGTTGTAACCTGATTTGACAGAACCAAAAACTTTATCCACCCTGTAAAACAAGCCCTGATCATTTTTTTTGATATAATCCATCGCTTCCATGGAATAATCAAATTGATATTTTTTAGAATTGATATCCGCTTTATGTAGTGAAATCCTCTCGTTAAACGCAGGCCAGGAAAATATCCCGGCTTCTATGATCACTGTCACCAATAGTAGAGGAAGAATAATCTTTTTGAATTTTATATTCGGTATCAATACGAAAAAGAGTGAATACAATACTAAAAAAATGGAGGCCTTAAGTTGTACTGCCTGAGAGATCGATACTTTAGGTTCATGATAGGGATACCAAATAAGGACAAGTATCATCAGCAGCGAAACCATCAATACAATAAGATTGGGCCTTTTACCATTCACGATTTCCTGAAAACCTAACAACCCGACAAATAAGAAACTAAACGGAATGAAAAGCGATAAGGCCCCTTTGTAATAATCGCCTGCAAATCCATAAAATGCAAACCTGAACCACGGAAATACAATAATGAATAACCAAAGTCCAAGGTAAGCGCCATATAATAATTTTCGTTTTCGATCAGCAAGTGCAAAAAATTGAATTACAAGAAGAATTGTAATCAGGCCCATATAAAACAATGGCGCTTCGAGATAATTCTTCCAGCCATTAAAGGTATTGGCTGTCCCTAATGCATCGTTAGAAATCAACCTGAAAAACGCCGTCAGATAATGTTCAGGTGAAGCGATACGAAATGGAAATACTGCAGACAAATTTTCACTGTATGAAACCTTACCTGACACCCTGGGGCTATACGCAAAACGATGCCAATTGCCTCCGATAAAAGGCAGCGCTACCAGAAGTGCCAATATTCCACAAATGAATATTCGCTTATAATTCATCCACAATGCTTTCCATGAAAATTGATAAATATCCATGATCCGGATGAACGAATAAACCACCATAAATAAAATAAGGAAGTACGCCCGCACATCAAGCATCATGACAAAAGGAACAATAAACACCCACCAATTCTTTTTCCTCAATAATAACTCAAGACCTAAAAAAGAAAGTGTATACCAGAAAATAACAATCGAATGACCATACCAGCTGCTGCCCACGACAAGATATCCACCATAGGAATATAGCATTGCCCCAACAATACACACAGGTAATGCAAACATTGCTACACGGAGAGATTTATAAAACACAAGTCCGGTCAGAAATAAAACTGCGGCCTGAACCCATGCGATACTGTACGCAATCGTAGCAGCACTCATAGGAATATATATCCAATGGAATGGATTGAGCAAAACGCCGGGATAACAATTATCCCCTACTCCGATATAAAAAGACCATCCGGGTATACCGTTTTCACGACAATACCTGGCTGCCTGTACCAGGTTAGGATAAAACATCGTCAGCGTATCCGAACCCACGTCATCGAAAATAAATAACGCAGACCCGAATAAAAATCTTCCAAAAATGACCGATATTAACATTAAAGAGACACCACAAAAAAGCCAGAAAGTTTGCTTCTCTCCTATCGGCCACGATGGCATTGAAACCTGTGTATGCGGCTTACTTGGTTTCCGTATTTTTTTCTTTTCGATAGCCAATTTTATTCCTCGGATTGTTTCTTGTTAAGAACCTTTTCATCAAAATACCATAATTCAACACCCAGATCATCTATCGGACCACCATGATACGGTTTAAAATTATGATAGATATAGGTGATCACATCTTCACGCCAATGATACACTTTATGCTTGTCCCACATCACCCATCCCCGCTGAGCGAAAGTGATATCCTGTTTGAATTGCTCCAGCGTATATTCCTTCCTGCCCGGCACTTTGTGATAAAGATTGCCAGCGAGCTGGACCGGATCCAGATAATATGTTTTTACATTTTGTGCAAATAATGCATCTCCGCGTCTATACTTATCTTTCAACGTCTTATACACAATTGAATATGAAGGCGCCCACGGATGCTTTACATAAACCCGTTTATAATCTTCCTTGAAACTCAAGAAGGATACAATCAGAATAAAAAAGAGCCACAAGGAAGCTGTCTTTGCAGAAACTAACTTGCCACTTTGATACCATACGAATAACAATATTCCCACCACGAATGGCACAATATGCGCGATGTATCTATAGTCCAGTCCTTCACTCGCGATGAGATAAACCATGAAGAGTAACGAAATACCGATCAAAAGGTAACTGATGACTAAAATGGATTTAATCGGTCTGGACACCCTGGCCCGCAATAGACCCATTCCTCCGATCAAGGTCATCATCGTACTGTTGACCGGCAATCCATTATCCAGGATATATCTATAATATTCTCCATAAACACTATGTTTTGTCAACATAGCACTGGCAACCTGCCTGAACATTCGCAATGAATTCAACTCAAGACCAAATGAAAGAAATGCCAGAACAATGCCTGTGCCGATAGCTAATATTAAAAAATATATTAGCTCCTTCGTCCTCAGATACCAAACAAGTACTGAAATAAAAATGAAAAAAACCGGTAAAATGATCATCGACAATTTTTGCAAATGAGCTAGTAGCAATAACATCACAACTGACGCAGCGATATAAAGAATCTTAGTATTCAGAAATCTGATCTTATGACCCCGAAAAAAAACTTCTTTATTTTTTATAGTGATCGTCCGGTAAATAATATAAACACCAAGTAAAAATATCGGGATCAGCAAAGCATACATCCGCATATATCTGAACAAGATCAGAAACCGGTCATTCATTAAGCATACAATAGGGATCATGACAGCGATAAGTCCTTTTCCATACCACCTGCTATATGCATAATAACAAATCAGGACAAAGATCAACCCGAAAAGAGCCGAAGGGAGCCTGCCTGTAAATTCTGAAACACCAAACAAATCAAATACCCATGAAATCAACAGTGAATGTATCCACACCCTTTCATATCCATCCTGGAGATACGCCATTCCATGCTGTTGCATACCGATGGCCGCATTGATGACCGAATTCTCATCCTCCCATATATCATAAAATCCAAGCCTATAAAAAATCAATACTCCACAAATCAAAAAAACAACGATGGATATGATCCGCAGATATGTGTCCTGGAAAAGAGGTTTGATTGGAAATACAAAATCCGTATTGACAGGCTCTGATACAACTTTGTGTTTGAGAATAAAATACCAGACTATGCCCAACGGAATAGCCATGGTACCTGATACAAGGAGCCAGAAGCCATTTGCAGAAATCCAGGTATATGTCAAAGCTATTGTCACCAGAACCTGAGCAAGAATTAAACCTAGTCCTGCGTATGTGATTTTATCAACATGCTGTTGAAACAACCTGGTCGAACAAATAAAAGCAAGCACACCACTGACAATGGAAAATGTAATCACATATCCCTGTTGTGCCGGCGGGCTGAAGAGAAGCACATGATTGAAAATATAAAACAACGCTGCTCCAAGGAACCCGTATAGAATTGATTTACTCCATTGGATGATTGCATTATATCCTCCACCGGACACTGTATTTCGGCGGTTTCCTGGAGATTTAATTTTATCCTTGCTGTGTTTAGCCACGAGGGATGAGTGATTAGGTACTAAAAGTGCGGCAAGTTATTTTTTTTTCACTCCCTGACCAAACCCTGGACAGATAAGCTTTACTCATTAACAGATCAGGATTTTCGCATCAGGAATTTCTCTTTATTGGCCATGGCCTTCCGATACATTTCTTCGTGGGCGTCCATTGCTACTGTCACTTCATAGGTTGAGTTGACATATTCATAGCCTTTGTCACCCATTTTTTTCCAAAGATCATCTTTCAGTAGTGTTTCAAGGCTTTGATGAAAATCTTCGTTCTTCACGTGAATTCCAAACTTCGAAGCAAAATCATCCGGATTGACATGACTTAGAATAGCACATCGATGGCCTGCCGCTTCAACAAAACTATTCGGCAAACCTTCACGCACAGCAGTATTCATGAGAATCCATGCTTCCGATAATAATTTTCGATGAGTATCTCCTTTAAATTGATCTACAAATCCTACAAATTGAATGTTGGGATACTGTCTGTAGGTTTTTTTTAGTTGCGTTTCATACTCAGGAACCCTCGCCTTTCCGGCTATTTTAAAAGTAACTTCCGGAAAATCCTTTGCTAATTCAAGCATCAATTCCAATCGCTTCCGTGGATCAATTCTGCCCATGTACAAAACACTTGGCTTATCTGATTTAGTGACATGTGCAGGGACTTCAGTTGGTGTCGCGAGAAATTCAATATCTGAACTGTAGTGATATATCCGCTTCGCTTTCGCCTTCAGAAAATGAGCCGGGACATACAATGCATCAGCATTTCGCACTGATCGGCGAACGAGAAAACTATATTCGTAAAAATAATTTTGAATCACCTGAATTCTGCTCTTGCTGGGATAAGAAAATTCCATGAGCCAATCTTTCCATTCCCGCGGATCACGTGCAGTGACTACATGCGTTGCATTAGGAACATGTTTCATAGCGAGCCATGTACCAAGAGAAGGTTCGCACGAGTGATACAAGTCTGCTTGTATTTTCTCATAAATTTTCCCGGAAGAAAATAATTCGGAAGGTTTAAAACTGAGCACTTTTATCCCATCAAGAATTTCCTCCTCTTTCTGATCTTCTCGGCGTGGAACAACAGCATAGACATCATAACCTCTCTTCACTAATTCTCGTCCAATGATACGGGTAGCTTTTCCAAAACCTCCATACTTGCCCCAGGCAAAGATTTCGACACAGATGAGACAGATTCTTCGGGGAGTGGACATGCAAACGGAGGAGTTTGTAGAGAATGATAGATAAAATAACTTTTTGACGCTGCAAAATAAGAAAGTCTATCAAGAAGGTCTTGTAAGTTGAATTGACATGAGATGTGAATAGAACAGTTCAATTAAAGTATTCAACCTCCTGGAACAAATTCATAATATCCTCAAATAGTTAGGAGGCAAATTCCATATGGGCATCCATTATTCCTATATAGATTAACTTTACGGAATGGATGAATTCAATCTTGACGGCCGAGACTATATTGAGCTGAATAGGTTATTGAAAATAAAAATAATTTGGCAGTACCGAAGGTGAGGCACACATGATGATTGAGAACGGACAAGTGATGGTTAATGATGTGGTTGAAAAGCGTAGAAGAAATAAATTGATAGCGGGAAATATTGTTTCATTTGGTGATTACAGGATAACGGTTAAATAAACAACATGGGAAACGCTGTACACTTCATTCTTGATACACGAAAATCAAAAATCTTCAACGCAGCGAAATCCTGCTGCTAAGCAGAAGAAAATTGAAAATAATAAGTGGATCTGGAGGAATCCATGACCTTCAATTAAAACCTGGTCCTTGCCCGGATTATTTATGACTATAATGAGTTACGTTATCAAATAGATCTAGTAATTCTTTATGAGGCTGAAACAAAAATTCAACAAATACTAGGACTCCATCTTCTTCATAGCAAGTCACAAAGCCCAAAAAGGGTTCAAGACTTCCATCGTTATCAAAAAAGGAATATACTTTATTGCATTCTTTTTTTGCTAATGTACTTGATCCATAATTAATAATTGCAATTTGCATCACATTGTCATCATCACATGTTCCAGATGGGGATATAGAGCAAACTAAGAAATTATTTTGAGAATTAAATGTTGTGCCAAAATGGTAATCCCAATCATCTAATAAAACACTAGATGTGACACAAAAATCCGGCTCTTTAAGGATAATAGTTTTGAAAGTCTTAAAATTCGAAATTTTTGTAATAATTTTTGAAAAAATAGACAAGGTTTTTAGTGTTACCTTATCATCTTCACCAAGGATTCTTTTTTGCAAAAGAATTATATTATCCTGAGTTTTTAACTCAAAAATAGGTTTTGCATTTTGAACACAACATATTATGGTTAAACATGAAAGTAAAACTGTAATACTAATTTTCATTGATTATATTTTCATGTCACTTTGATAGTTATTTCTAAAATATTAGTTTCAAAATTAGAGAATTCTCAATTTGTATAAGGCATTGGGTAAAACTCACCTTCGCAAGATAAATCTGTCAGCCAAAACTGTTCGAACGTTACATGTGCCCACTTTTTGCCTTACCTGCAAAAGGAAGAAGAATTGAAAACGGATGAAAAATGAACTATAAAGCCAGGAGAATGATAGAAATCCAACGTGAGTTTTTTTGGCGAACTATCCCTTTTGTTACTTTTGGGCAAGGCCATACACTTCACTCTTGATATTCGAAAATCCAAAATCCAAAATAGAAAATAAAAAGTGGAGCTGGGGG
>JBBSAQ010000010.1:0-121827 GCA_038252065.1 Chitinophagales bacterium | reverse complement strand
TAGCTGTGCAGAGTGTCATAGCGGGGGATATCAGGGCACACCTACCGAATGCAGCGCATGTCATCTAACTAACTTTAACCAGTCAACAAACCCAGGTCATATTTCATTGGGCCTATCAACAGACTGTATTACATGTCACACCACAGCACCGAATTGGAACCCCGCATTGTTCCCGGACCACAATAACTATTATCCACTACTCGGGGCACATGCGGCAATAGCCAATCAATGTGCAACGTGTCATAATGGAAACTACAACAACACGCCCAACACCTGTGTTGGATGTCACCTGAATGATTATAACCAAACCAATAATCCATCACACACTGCGCTGAATTTTTCAACAGACTGTGCATCATGCCATACACAAAATGCCTGGGTGCCTGCAGAATATACAGATCATGACAACACGTATTTCCCGATCTACAGCGGAGGACATATGGGCGCATGGAGTCAATGCACAGATTGCCATACAAACCCAAACAACTATGCAGTTTATACTTGTGTCACGTGTCACATGAATCCTGAGACGAATCAACAACATGCAGGTATCAGCGGATATGTCTATGAAAATTCAGCTTGTTTTGCCTGCCATCCAACTGGCGAAGCACAGGGAGCGTTTGATCATAACAATTCCAATTTTCCACTTACAGGAGCGCATATTACGGTCAATTGTATAGAATGCCACGCAGGGGGATATCAGGGTACACCTACCGAGTGCAGCGCATGTCATTTGACTAACTATAATCAATCGGCAAATCCAAATCATACTTCTTTAGGCTTGTCTACGGATTGTATTACGTGCCACACCACAGCACCGAATTGGAACCCCGCGTTGTTCCCGGACCACAATAATTATTATCCACTACTCGGCGCTCATGCAGCAATTGCAAATCAATGTGCAACGTGTCATAATGGAAACTACAACAACACACCAAACACCTGTGTTGGATGTCACCTGAGTGATTATAATCAAACCAATAATCCATCGCACATCGCGTTGAACTTTTCAACTGACTGTGCATCGTGTCATACACAAAATGCCTGGGTGCCTGCAGAGTATACTGATCATGACAACACGTATTTCCCGATCTATAGCGGAGGACATATGGGTGCTTGGAGTCAATGCACGGATTGCCATACCAATCCGAATAATTACGCCGTATATACATGCGTCACGTGTCACATGAATCCCGAGACGAATCAACAACATGCAGGTATAAGCGGTTATATCTATGAAAATTCAGCTTGTTTTGCATGCCATCCAACGGGTGAAGCCCAAGGTGCATTTGATCATAACAATTCTAACTTTCCGCTTACAGGGGCGCACACATCGGTGAGTTGCATCGAGTGTCATGCGGGAGGCTATCAGGGTACACCTACAACGTGTAATGCATGTCACTTGCCTGATTATAACCAGGCGACTAATCCGAATCATATTTCGCTTGGGCTATCAACAGATTGCATAACCTGTCATACGACTTCACCGGATTGGAATCCTGCATTGTTTCCTGACCATAATAATTTTTACCCATTGCTTGGTGCGCATGCGGCTATTGCCAATCAGTGTGCAACATGTCACAATGGAAACTATAATAACACGCCAAATACCTGTGTTGGATGTCACCTGAATGATTATAATCAAACCAATAACCCATCACACACAGCGCTGAATTTTTCAACAGACTGTGCATCATGTCATACACAAAATGCCTGGGTGCCTGCTGAATACACTGATCATGACAACACCTATTTCCCAATCTATAGCGGAGGGCACATGGGCGCATGGAGCCAATGCACGGATTGCCATACCAACACAAACAATTATGCCGTATATACATGTGTGTCCTGTCATACGAATCCTGAGACGAATCAACAACATGCAGGTGTAAATGGATATATTTATCAAAACGCGGCATGCTTTGCCTGTCATCCTACGGGAAGTGCACAAGGTGCTTTTGATCATAATGCGTCTAACTTTCCACTTACCGGCGCGCACATCACGGTGAGTTGTGTGGAGTGTCATGCCGGAGGCTATCAGGGAACGCCTACTGCATGTAATGCCTGTCACATGACCGATTACAACCAGTCATCCAATCCAAATCATATTTCATTGGGTCTTTCCACGAATTGTACGACATGCCATACCACCGCACCGGACTGGAATCCCGCATTGTTCCCAAACCACAATGCTTTTTATCCCTTACTCGGTGCTCATGCCGCTATTGCAAATCAGTGTGCTACATGCCACAATGGAAACTATAATAACACGCCAAATACCTGTGTCGGATGTCACTTAAGCGAATATAATAATACCAATAACCCTAATCACCAGGCCGCTCAATTTCCAACCACCTGTGCGACATGCCACACTCAAACTGCATGGGTACCAGCGAACTGGAATCATGATAATCTATATTTTCCGATATACAGCGGGCATCATCATAATGAATGGAATCAATGCAGCGACTGTCACACAAACCCAAATAATTATACGGTATTTACCTGTATTACATGTCACCATCAGAATCAGATGAATAATGAGCATCAGGGTGTAAATGGATACCAATACAACAGCAATGCATGTTATAACTGCCATCCAAATGGAAGTGCGAATTAATATTATATACCTTAAACTTATCCTGATCCCCGGAGGGCTTTATTGAAAAAAAGTATCCTGAAGCTCCCACAAGGGTAAAAAAACTAATAATAGGCGGATATCATTAAACAGCCTATCTTTGTTAATAGCGCCTGGATAAGGCGCCATCTAGTTTGTCTCGATATCGTAACCCTACTATTGCGAAACCAACTTTCAGGACAGACCTTGAGGATCTTGTTCTTTTTGAGGTTTAAATTGAAATATCAAATGGGCTTTTTAATGAGGGCTTTGTGGGGGATGCTATTTATTCTTACTACTATCAGTGCGCAGGGACAGTCACCACATGGTAAAGAATTTCATATAAGTTGTGACGCTTGTCACACTTCTGACAAATGGACGGTATCACGGGACACTGTTTTTTTTAATCATGACACTACCGGATTCGTATTACAAGGCCAGCATCAGGTCGTTGATTGCCGGCTGTGCCATACCACACTCGTTTTTGCAAAAAGCGAAACAAGCTGTGTTTCTTGCCATATCGACATACACCAGGGAACGGTAGGTCAGGATTGTGCAAGATGTCATGATTCCAATTCGTGGCTCGTCAGCAATATTGCAGAAGTACACAGGCAAATTGCATTTCCATTATTGGGAGCACATGCTGTCGCGAGCTGTACGGAATGTCATACCTCAGAAACTAATCTGAGGTTTCCCCCAATAGGTGATGAATGCATCGATTGTCACAAACAGAATTATGATGCAACGACAAACCCGGATCATAAAAAAGCAGGATACTCTACGGAGTGCATAATGTGTCATAAAATCGATGCATTCGAATGGACAGCATCAGGTATTAATCATGATTTCTTCCCGCTTACACAAGGACATGCCATCAATGAATGTGCTGTATGTCATAAGAGCTCAGATTACTCAAGCCTCTCTCCGGAGTGTATCACATGTCATGAGGCAGATTATCAATCCACCACCAGCCCAAACCATCAGGCAATAAATCTATCAACATCCTGTGCTGAATGCCACACGACCCGGTTAGGTTGGAAGCCAGCGGAATTTAAACTGCACGACGCACAGTATTTTCCTATTTACAGTGGGGCACATAATGGAGCGTGGGATAATTGTGTAGACTGTCACAAAGATCCGGGCAACTATAGCACCTTCACATGCATAACTTGCCATCGCGATCCCGAAACAAGCAACAAACATGGCGGCGTGCAAGGATATTCATATAACAGTACTGCATGTCTGGCGTGTCATCCAAATGGTCAGGCCGATGGATTGCTTAATCACGACAAGACCAACTTCCCACTGACAGGCGCGCATACGGCTGTTGAGTGCCTTAGTTGTCACGCCAATGGCTTTGCAGGAACACCGACGCAATGTGTTGCCTGTCATGCTATAGATTTTAATCAAACCACTAATCCCAATCATACCCATCTTGGATTGTCTACAGATTGTGTTGTTTGTCATACAACAGCGCCCAACTGGACTCCTGCGGCATTTCCGAATCACAACGACTACTATGTTTTGAAAGGCGCCCATGTCACAATCGCCAATCAATGCGCAACATGTCATCAAGGCAATTATAATAACACGCCTTCCACCTGTGTAGGATGCCATCTGCAAGATTATAATCAATCAACCAATCCTGCTCATTCGACCTTGCACTTATCCATGGATTGCGCAACCTGCCATTCTGAAATTACATGGTCTCCATCAACATTCAATCATGACAACGTTTACGTTTTGAATGGTGCCCATGCCACAATTGTTAACCAATGTGCATCCTGTCATCAGAGTGGAGTTGACAATACACCCACGACATGTGTAGGCTGCCATCTACAGGATTATAATCAAACGACAGACCCGTCACATACCGTTTTACAATTTTCTACAGACTGTGCTACATGTCACTCAGAAAATGCGTGGACACCTGCGACATTTGATCATGATGATAAATATTTCCCTATTTATAGCGGTAAACACAAGGGTGTATGGAATCAATGTGTCGATTGCCACACGACCCCGGGTAATTTTGCGGAGTACACATGTGTAACGTGCCATGCAAATCCAGAGACGGACAATAAACATAATGGTGTATCAGGATATGTATATAATAGCACAGCTTGTCTGGCATGTCATCCGAATGGAGACGCCCTGGGCGGATTTGATCACAATACAACCAATTTTCCACTGACCGGTGCACATACGACGGTAAATTGTCTTCAGTGCCATAGCAATGGTTATGCAGGAACACCCACCGAGTGTGTGGCATGTCATAGCAGTGATTTTAATCAAAGTACAAACCCCAATCATGCTGCACTAGGCCTTTCCACAAATTGTGTTACATGCCACACTACAGCCCCAGGATGGAAACCGGCAACGTTTAATAATCACAATGATTTTTATCCCTTATTGGGCGCACATGCGCTTATTGCTTCGCAATGTGTAACATGTCACAATGGTGATTATAACAATACACCCAATACCTGTGTTGGATGTCATCAGGTGGACTATAATCAAACGAACAATCCCAACCATCTGGCCGCCCAGTTTCCAACAACATGTGCGACGTGTCATTCTCAAAACGCATGGACACCAGCCAATTGGAATCATGACAACTTATATTTCCCGATCTACAGCGGAAAGCATAAAAACAAATGGGATCAATGTGTAGACTGTCATATAAACCCTAACAACTATTCAACATTCACCTGTGTAACATGCCACAAACAGACACAAACCAATCAGGAACACAACGGAGTGAATGGATATCAATACATCAGTACAGCCTGCTTCGCTTGTCATCCGGATGGTAGAGCAGAATAAGGCTCCCACAGCCATTTAATTAATATCGTAACTCGCTGTATTTCAGACAAATAAGAACGACAATACCAATCACCCGGAGTACTGATAATGGTCATGCTTTTTTTAACCGGCACACGGGATCTTTGTTTTAAATATTGAACCAAAACCAGGCAACATAAGAGGATAGAACCAGGATCTCACATATCAATAAACAATGGAGCCAAGGGATCAGGCAAAACAATATCGAAGCACCTAATCAAATAAAAAGATAAAAACTGTAAGATTAAATTGTAAGTGAAGGATACAAGCCGTACATTTGTATACCACTCCACAATAAGACGCAGTTCATATGCGTCTAAATCTTGCCCTTTATTAAATGAACCAACCCCTCAGGATTTTTCCTTAAGGGTTACGTGGGTTTGACGCTTTAGAGACAGAACAGATGGAATGGTTTAAGAGGGAGCTATGGTTATTCATTTTAATTCTTTATGCCTTGTCTGCACAGGGCCAGTCTCCTCATGGCGAAGAATTAAAAATAAGCTGCAACGCATGTCACACTTCTGATAGTTGGGCTGTTTCCAGAGACTCTATTTCCTTTAATCATGACACAACGCGTTTCTTGCTTCAAGGCGAGCACAAAGTGGTCGATTGCAGGCAGTGCCACACATCGCTTGAATTTTCAAAAGCCGAAACCAATTGCGTTTCTTGCCATGTCGATATTCATCAGGGGACAGTCGGCCAGGATTGCGCCAGGTGTCATGACTCAAAATCATGGTTAGTAAGCAACATCGCAGAAGTCCACAGACAAATATCATTTCCATTGCTGGGAGCACACGCTCTCGCCAATTGTGTTGAATGCCATACCTCTGAAACCAGCCTGAGATTTACGCCGATAGGTGATGCATGTATCAATTGTCATCAAAGTAATTATGAGGCAACGACAAATCCGGATCATAAAAAAGCCGGATATTCTACAGAATGTATAGAATGTCATAAGATCAATGCATTCGAATGGACAGCAGCCGGCATCAATCATGATTTTTTCCCACTCACACAGGGCCATGCCATTACTGAGTGCGCAACATGTCATAAGGGATCGGACTATTCAAAAATCTCTCCCGAGTGCATCACCTGCCATGAAAAGGACTTTCTATCTACCACCAGTCCAAACCATCAGGCCATTAATATTTCAACATCCTGTGTAGAATGTCATACGACACAGCCAGGATGGAGGCCAGCTGAATTTAAACAACATGATGCGCAATACTTCCCCATATACAGTGGAGCCCATAATGGTGCTTGGGATAATTGTGTAGACTGCCATAAAGACCAAAACAACTATTCCAGTTTCACTTGCATCACCTGTCACAGTAATCCTGAAACCGATAACAAACACAGTTCAGTATTAGGATATTCATATAGTAGCACAGCATGTCTTGCCTGTCATCCAAATGGCAAAGCCGATGGAACGTTTAATCACAATCTGACGAACTTTCCACTTACAGGTGCGCACACTACGGTCGAATGTCTGAGTTGTCATGCTAATGGATTTACCGGAACACCAACACAGTGTGTGGCGTGTCATACAACAGATTATAATCAAACAACGAACCCTAATCACAGCAATCTCGGATTGTCAACAGATTGTGTCTCTTGTCACACTACAGCATCAAACTGGACTCCTGCTGCATTTCCGAATCACAACGATTATTATGTCCTTAATGGAGCCCATGCTAAAATATCAAACGAGTGCGTCTCTTGTCACCAGGGTGATTATAGTAGTGCTCCCACGACGTGTGTAGGTTGCCATCTTCAGGATTATAATCAAACCGATGCCCCATCGCATACAGCGCTTCATTTTTCAATGGAATGCGCATCATGTCATACCGAAGATTCATGGTCGCCTGTAACCTTTGATCACAATGCCACAAACTTTCCATTGACAGGCGCGCACGCTACGGCTGAATGTCTAAGTTGCCATGCCAATGGATATGCGGGAACTCCGACTGCATGCGCATCATGCCATACGCAAGACTTCAATCAAACACTTAATCCGAAACATCAGGCACTTGGTTTTTCGATGGACTGCGCTACATGTCATACTACCCAGCCAGGGTGGAAACCAGCAACACTGATCAATCATAATGATTATTATGTTTTGTCAGGAGCACATGCGGTGATCGCTACCCAATGCGCAAGCTGTCATAATGGAGACTATAACAGCACACCTAATACCTGCTCCGGCTGCCATCTTCAGGACTATAATCAGACAACTAATCCTCCCCACATAACGCTGCAGTTTTCGCAAGACTGTGCTTCCTGTCATAATGAAGCAGCGTGGGTGCCTACAACTTTTGACCACGACGGACAACACTTTCCAATCTATAGCGGATCGCACAAGGGGCAATGGAATCAGTGTTCTGATTGTCACACAACACCAGGTAACTATTCTTTATTTACCTGTGTCACTTGCCATGCAAATCCCGAAACAGATCAAAAACATAATGGAATCAGTGGATATGTGTACAACAGTTCGGCATGTCTTGCCTGTCATCCAAACGGTGAAGCCCTGGGAGGGTTTGACCACAACACAACAAATTTTCCGCTGACAGGTGCGCATGAAAATGTCAATTGCCTGCAGTGTCATAGCAATGGTTATGCAGGAACACCTACCGAGTGTGTGGCCTGCCATGCTGCAAATTTTAATCAAAGTATAAATCCCAATCACGCTTCTCTTGGTCTTTCCACAGATTGTATTACTTGTCATACTACTGCACCAGGCTGGAATCCTGCCACATTTAATAATCACAATGATTATTATGCCCTTAATGGTGCTCATGCCCTGATCGCCACACAGTGTGTCACGTGTCACAATGGAGACTATAACAATACACCCACTACATGTATCGGATGTCACCAGGCCAATTTCAACGAGACTACCAATCCCTCACATACTACATTACAACTTTCAACTGATTGTGTAACTTGTCATACAGAGTCAACGTGGTCGCCAGCTATTTTTCCAAATCACAATGATTATTATCCACTCAATGGAGCTCATGCGGCGATAGCAAGTCAATGTGTGTCGTGTCACAGCGGCGAATACAACAGCGCTCCGACTACCTGTGTCGGCTGTCATCAGGATAATTATAATTCTACCACCAATCCATCACATCTTGCCCTTGGATTTGGAACAGATTGCGCCACCTGTCATAGTGAAGCTGCCTGGGCACCTGCTAACTTTAATCATGATGCCCAGTATTTTCCAATCTATAGCGGCACTCATCAGGGTGTATGGAACCAGTGTTCAGAATGCCATACTACACCGGGAAATTATGCTCTGTTTACATGTGTCACTTGTCATGCCAATCCCGAAACAGACCAGCAGCACAATGGTATAAATGGGTATGTCTATAATAGCTCTGCATGTCTTGCCTGTCATCCAAACGGTCAGGGCCAGGGAGGATTTGATCACAACACAACCAACTTTCCGCTCACAGGTGCACACGTAGTTGTAAATTGTCTTGAGTGTCATGCAGGTGGCTATGCTGGTACGCCCACGAATTGTGATGCATGTCACATAACGGATTTTAATCAGGCGACAAACCCAAATCATGTGGCCCTCAATTTTTCTACCGACTGTGCAAGCTGCCACACAACTGCTCCAAACTGGAATCCTGCAACATTGTCAAACCACAATCAATATTATGTATTGGAAGGAGCACATGCCGTGATCGCAAATCAATGTGCAACATGTCATAACGGGAATTACAATAATACTCCCAACACATGTGTAGGATGTCATCTAGGCGATTATAGTGCGACGAACAATCCTTCACACACGGCCCTTAATTTTTCTACAGATTGCGCATCGTGTCATATGCAGACTACCTGGTCGCCTGCGGAATATACCGATCATGATGATGCTTACTTCCCGATCTATAGTGGCGGACATCAGGGCGTATGGGATCAATGCACCGATTGTCATATCAATCCAAACAATTATTCAGTCTATACCTGTGTCACTTGCCATGCGAGCCCACAAACGAATCAGCAGCATAATGGAGTAAACGGATATATATATCAGAATGCAGCTTGTTTTGCCTGTCATCCTACGGGAAGTGCACAAGGCGCCTTTGATCATAACACATCTAACTTTCCGCTCACAGGTGCACACATATCTGTCAGTTGCGTGGAGTGTCACGCCGGAGGATATGCAGGTACACCGACAAATTGTGATGCATGCCATATGTCGAATTTTAATCAGGCCAATAATCCAAACCATGTTGCATTGGGACTATCGACGGATTGTGCTACTTGTCATACAACAGCGCCTAACTGGAATCCTGCTTTATTTCCTAACCACAATAATTACTATCAATTACAAGGAGCTCATGCAGCTATTGCTAATCAATGCGCAACATGTCATAACGGAAACTATAATAACACACCGAATACTTGTGTGGGTTGCCACCTAAGTGAGTATAATCAGACAAATGATCCGAACCATCAAGCTGCACAGTTTCCTACGACTTGCGCAACGTGTCATTCTCAAAATGCATGGACACCATCCACATGGGATCACGACAATCTTTATTTCCCCATCTATAGCGGTAAACATAAAAATAAATGGGATCAGTGTAGTGATTGTCATGCCAGTCCTAATAATTACGCTTCATTTACTTGCTTGACATGCCATCATCAGAGTGAAACAAATAGTCATCACCAGGGCGTCAATGGGTATCAGTATAACAGTAACGCATGCTATAATTGCCATCCGACAGGACAATCAGATTAACAACATGATACAAACCCGGATAAAATATACACTTTTATTTATTTGGCTTTATTTAAGCGGAACGCTTGTTTATGGACAAGTTGCTCTTGACACAATCGGAGGAGAGGTATCCTTCAAGACATCACAAAGCATATACGTGAAGTTTGAATCTACCAAAGACATAAAAGTCGGAGATACACTATATATGGTAATCGGGCAAACGGCAATACCCGCGCTTATTGTAAAATACATTTCATCAACATCATGCGTTGGAACCCCGCTGACAGATCAGACTATTGAAAAGGGAACACAGATCACGGCACGGGTACAAACAAAAAAAGAATCCCCAAAGGCACCGGTCGTAAACCATGAATTGAATCCGGTTATAAAGGAAGCACAGGGAATACCAGAGACCGAAGAAGTGAAGGCTGCCGAATCACAAAAAAGACCGGCAAAAAAAATAGAAAAACTACAAGGCCGCATTATGGCAGCCTCGTATCTCAATTATTCTGATCATCCACAGTATGATAAACAACGGATGAGATATACACTTACGTTCAATGCTAATCATATAGGCAACACAGGACTCTCCGCTGAAAGTTATATATCCTTCAGACATACACTCAATGAATGGCAGGATGTAAAAGACAATTTCAAGCAAGCTTTTAAAATATATTCCCTTGCCCTACAATATGATGTGAATGAGAGTACACGATTTTGGTTTGGACGTAAAATTAATTTCAACATTTCCAATATTGGCGCAATTGATGGAATACAGGCTGAGAAAAGCTGGAACAAAACACTAGTTGGAGCTTTTGCGGGTACAAGGCCTGATCTTACAGACTATGGTTTCAACTTTGATTTAAAACAGTACGGTGCATATATAGGAAATACAATTGAAGGAAAAAACGGAAGTATCCAAAACACACTTGCGATTGCCGAACAAAGAAATCATAATGCGACAGATCGAAGATTTATCTATCTCCAGCATTTGAACTCAGCCATCAAGCGCATCAATATATTTACATCTTTTGAATTTGATCTCTATAAAGTGGTCAATGAAAAACCCAAAAACACATTTGATATCACCAGCGTATATTTTTCATTACGCTATAGAGCCTCAGACAAGCTTTCTTTGTTTGGATCATACGATGCAAGAAAAAATATAATTTATTACGAGACGTATAAGAATTTCATTGATCAGTTACTTGAAGATGAAACACGCCAGGGATTCAGGTTTAGTTTCAACTACCATCCCTTTAAGAAAATAACTCTTGGATCCAGTGCCGGTTACAGGTTTCAGAAAGGTAATCCCACACCCTCTACAAACATGAATAACTACCTGACGATTTCAAGAGTACCCGGAATAAATGCATCGGCCACTGTATCGGCTACACTTATTCATTCTGTATATCTGGATGGGCTGATTTATGGTGTACGCACGTCGCGGGATATCATCAACGGGAAACTGTATGGTGAATTGGAGTTCAGAGTGGTAGAATACAAATATAAAAGTGTTGAATTTCCTTTGAAACAATACATCGCAGCTGCAAACATATCCTGGAGAATTAAGAAAAAACTCTCCTTCGCCTTTAATTATGAGGCCGAAATTCAAAACAAGAAAATAACCAGCAGAATCTACACAAATATTATTCAGCGATTTTGAAAATACCTTGTGGTCTATAAATTAACGGAAATATTTCATAGCTTAAAGCAACAAATAACAATATGTACATGAAAAATCTTTTATTGGCACTCGGAATAACAGGCATGCTCCTGGCGTGTAATTCCAAACCGAAAGTGATTGAGGCAGATAGCTCAAGCTCCGGAATGGAACAACAACCCATGGTGGACGAATCGGCCACCAAGCTTCACAAGGTCGTGGTCGAAGAAATATTGAATACTGAGAAATACAGCTATCTCAATGTGTCAGAGGGTGGCGAAACCTTCTGGATAGCCATTCCCAAAAAGGAAATTGAAAAAGGTGGGACATACTACTATCGCGGAGGGTTGAAAAAAACAAATTTTGAAAGCGCGGAATATAAAAGGGTATTCGAAACCCTATATCTCGTCTCGGATGTAAGCAAAGATCCGGGTATGATGGGAATGAGCGGTGGAGGAAATCCTCATGCTAACCTAAGCAACACTATGCCGGCAGACAAGAATATGAAAATTGAAACACCCACGGGAGGAATTACCATAAGTGAATTATTTGCCAACAGAAAGAAATATGACGGGCAAACCGTAAAGATAAAAGGCAAATGTATAAAGCTGAACAACATGATCATGAACCGCAATTGGATCCATCTGCAGGATGGTTCAACGAAGGATGATAAAATAGACTTAACCGTTACGACTACTGAAGATATTCCACTGGGTGCAATAGTGACAGTAGAAGGTAAAATAGCGCTCAATAAAGACTTCGGCGCGGGCTATAAATATGAAATTATCATGGAAGAAGCACAGGTCCTGCAATAAAATAGACCAGATTTAAAATCACCCCCGGGTTTCGGGTTTACGAGTACAGAACATCATGATGAAGAAGATTTTTTATAAATTATTTTCAACCAGCGCCGGTGGGTTGTATATGATTTTGTTTGCATTATCCATCGGGGCTGCCACATTTGTTGAGAATGATTTTGGTACCAGCTCGGCGCAGAAGCTCATATTTAAGACGGGTTGGTTTGAACTGCTCCTCTTACTTTTTGGTATAACCATATTGGTCAATATCATTCGGTTCAAGATGGTCAGACAGAAAAAATGGACAACGCTTATGTTTCATACCGCAATTCTGGTTATACTGCTTGGCTCTGCGGTTACGCGATATATAAGTTATGAAGGATCTATGCATATTCGCGAAGACAACTCTTCAAATATGTTCATTTCATCAGACACACATTTGTTGTTTGATGCTCAGCAAAACGGAAAATCATTTCGGTTTGATGAACCTGTACTTTTTGCCTCACTCGGCAATAATCATTTTAAGAAATCCTATCAAATAGGAAATGATCTCATCGATGTAGAACTGAGCGAATTTATTCCTAACCCTGAGAAGTCCCTTGAAACGAGTCCCGATGGTCCGGCTGTAATCAAATTGGTCATCGCAGGAAACAATGGCAGGGAAGAATATTTTCTTAAAGAAGGGGATTATGAAAATCTGAACGGAACATGGTTTAATTTTGGGAACCCCGAGCAGTCTCAAGCCATTAATATTTTTTACCGAAACGATTCTCTGGTCTTTAAGACACCTGAGGTCATCACACAAATGGTCATGGCAACTCAGCGAAGAGATACCATTTATACCGGAGGGTATCAGCCATTGTTAGTGCGATCGCTTTACTCAAATTCTAAAATAAACTTCGTCATCGGAGATTTCAATCCACATGCCGAACTCGTGATGAAAGCAGGTGACCGAAAAATGAAAAGCGAAAGTGTTGCTGCTTTAAAGCTCAATGTCAGGATTAACGGAAATCCATCTACTGTATATGTTTATGGCAATAAGGGAGCAGAAGGGGAGCCCCAAAAAATCACAGGGGGCAATACGGAGCTTTTGATTTCTTACGGAGCCAAGAGAATACAACTTCCGTTTTCGATTAAACTGAGAGATTTTATCATGGACAGATACCCCGGGACGAACAGTGCATCCTCGTATGCCAGCGAAGTGACACTGATTGACCCCAGAAATAATTTAAAAAGAGATCAGCGAATCTACATGAATAATATTCTCAACTATGGTGGGTATCGATTTTTTCAATCCTCTTTTGATCAGGATGAACTAGGCACTGTATTGAGTGTAAATCATGATTACTGGGGAACTAAGATTTCCTATCTCGGATACATAATGTTGACCCTTGGATTTGGATTAACGTTATTCAACAAAAAAAGCAGGTTCAGAGAGCTTTCTAATCGCCTTAAAGATATACGCCTTTCAGAAAAAACAGCTGCCGGAATGATACTTCTGCTGATGTTCGTGTTGCCGGCAAAACCCTATGCGAATAATGTCAATGAATTTAGTCTTCATGCGATATCAAAAGAGCATGCCGATGCATTTGGACGATTGCTGGTGCAGGATCAAAAGGGAAGAATGAAGCCGATGAATACGGTGACGAATGAAGTGTTGCGTAAAGTATCCAGAAAGGAAAGTCTTTACGGATTAAGTTCAGACCAGGTTTTTCTCGGCATGATGTTATATCCGGAGGAATGGACACAACAGCCAATGATAAAGATTGGAAGCCAGCCGGACATCAGAAAGCTCATTCCATCTAAAGGAGATCTGGCGTCCTTTAATGATTTTTTCGCCAGCAATGGCCAGTATCTTTTAAAAGAACAGGTAAGACGAGCCTATGGCCTCCAGGCTATCGACAGAACGCTTTTTGACAAAGAGATCATGAAAATTGATGAGCGTGTAAATATCCTGAACATGGTATTCAACGGAAGCATAGCCCGTCTTTATCCTGTCGAAAACGACCCATCACAACCCTGGCTTACACCAGCTGATGTTGCGCAGCATTCAGGTGATATGGGATCTGAATCTTTTGTGCATAGTTTTTTCGCCAACTATGTTGCATCCGTAATGGATGCGGAAAGCACACAGGACTGGGGAGCTGCAAATCAGCAAATCGAATCGCTTCATCAATATCAACAAAAAATGGGAGGCGACGTCCTGATATCCCAAAAGAAAGTGGATATGGAAATTTTGCTCAACAAAATGCATGTGTTCTCAAGACTCACCGGTGCGTATGGTTTGTTAGGGCTGATTTTTTTGTTCTTGTTTTTTTCAAAAGTGTTTTTGCCTAGCCTCAATTTAAAATGGCCGACAAGGATTGCTTTTTATTTGTTGGCGGCATGTTTTTCTGCCCATGTAATAGGCCTTGCACTTCGTTGGTATATATCAGGTCGTGCTCCCTGGAGCAATGGATATGAATCAATGATTTATATCGGATTTACGACGATGCTCGCCGGACTCATTTTTGCACGGAAATCTATCGGAGGACTTGCGGCGACATCAATACTTGCGTCAACCATATTAATGGTTGCAGGACTTAGTTGGCTTGATCCGGAAATCACACCATTGGTTCCTGTTTTGAAATCCTATTGGCTGACGATACACGTATCGATGGAGGCGGGTAGCTATGGTTTTTTAATGTTGGGCGCTATCATTGGTTTGCTCAATCTGCTGTTGATGATCTTTCTGACAAAATCAAATGAGGGAAGAATATTCCGCACCATAAAAGAGATGACGTTTGTCAGCGAGATGACACTTATCGGAGGTCTGTTTATGGTCAGCACAGGTACCTACCTGGGCGGTGTGTGGGCTAACGAATCATGGGGGAGATACTGGGGCTGGGATGCTAAAGAAACGTGGGCGCTCGTGACCACGTTGGTATATGCATTTATTCTGCACATGCGATTTATACCCGGCCTGAGGGGGCTATATGCATTTAATCTTGCATCGCTATTTGGTTTTGCCTCAGTGATGATGACGTATTTCGGAGTCAATTACTATTTGTCAGGCCTTCACTCTTATGCTGCAGGAGACCCTGTGCCTATACCACCATCTGTATATTACACTGCGATCACGTTCACATTAATCAGCTTGCTGGGATATTGGAAATACAGACGAATCACCGCGTAAATAAAATCAGGTTTGTTTCAACAAGTGGTTTATTTTCCAGAGACTGGTTTTGTATTGTAATAATCATTTAGCATTTCCGCTACCATTTTCGGTTTCCCGTACTGGTTCATTGTTTTCTTTGAAACCCAAACAAATGTTTCGAAGGAAGTAATAGGAGGAGCTAAAAGCCTGAAGTGCATGAAGCGGCCATCAATAGATTGATGCGAAAGGAGCTGTCGTATCGTTGATGAAGATTCTATCGGTTCAATACCATCTTGTCCGATCAACCCATTGACAAAAGAATGAATCCGGATATGAGAAGGAATTCGGGTTGATTTGCTTTCCAGGAGAGGTGGGACATACAGGCCATTCCAGATATCTTTTTCAATTCTGCGTTGTAAAAGAATTTTCCCGCGATAATGAAGTACCACAAAATGAAAATAACGCGCATGGAGATCCTTTTTCTTTGTTCGAAGAGGTAAGGAGTCGACCAGATTATTTTGAAACGCAAAACAATGTTTTGAAAGAGGGCATGTACCACAGTGTGGCGATTTTGGTTTGCAGACAAGAGCACCAAAATTCATGATAGCCTGATTGAATACGGCCGGGGAAACATCAGTCATAAATGCTGATGCGATTTGCTGGATTTGCAGATGAGTTGAAGCATCATCTATCGAGCTTCTCACTCCCGAAAACCGCGCGATCAATCGTTTTACATTTCCATCTACGACCACGTGTCTGCGACCGAAAGCAAAAGAAGAAATAGCTGCCGCAGAGTAAGGACCAATGCCGGGCAAAGCCAGCAAGCCTTCATAGGTATCAGGAAAATTACCGCCAAGATTTTCAACAATATATTTTGCGGCTTTGTGAAGATTTCGGGCACGTGTATAATACCCTAATCCCTGCCACAATCTCATCACCTGATCAGTAGAAGCAGATGCGAGCGAATCAATCGTAGGAAATTTGTTGACAAATCGGAGGTAGTAATCAGTGCCCTGTTCGATCCGGGTTTGTTGCATGATGATTTCCGAAAGCCAGATATGATAAGGATCAGGATGAGAGGTAGCCCACGGCAAAGGACGAGGATTGTCACGATGCCATTTTAGTAATGTACGGGCAAAAAAATTCGCCATCAGGCAAAGCTAAACATCAAATTTATTCAAACAAGATGTTCGTGCGCATTCCTGATGGCGAAGGCAGTCAAAGACTGAACGTTTATTTATTAAGGCCGGGCAACGGCGTATCTTCTTTCAATCATCTCTTTTAATTCCTTACGGGCAAAAAAGATACGGCTCTTTACTGTACCCAGAGGAAGGTTAAGTGTTTCTGCTATTTCCTGGTATTTGTGACCGAGGTAATGCATCTCAAAAGGAACACGCAATGAATCATCAAGTGACTCAACCATTCCGCTGAGTTCATTCATCATGATGTTTGATTCTGCGTTATTTTTTATAGAAGCCGCACCACTATTGATATAGTAAAGATTGTCTGTGGAATCTATGATAGTGCGGGTCTTTACATTTTTACGATAATTGTTGATAAAGATGTTTTTCATGATCGTCAGCAACCATGCCTTGAGATTGGTGCCTGGAATGAATTTATCAACATTACTGATAGCCCGAAATGCGGTCTCCTGGTATAAGTCCTTGGCCTCTTCTGTGTTCTTGGTCAGCTTGTAAGCGAAGGTGTGCAGAGGGCCGCTAAGACTTGAAAGTTGGTGGTTGAAATCGGTGGATGACATAATGGGTTAATTTTTTGTTTACTCAAAGCTAAGGCAAGGTTGAACAGAAACCAAAAAAGTTAAACAAAAAAAACAATTTTTAACTAAAAATTAACGGTATAACGAGAACAAAACACATTAAATAACTATTAATCAGCCTATTGCATAAATTTTCAATTTTCATTATTAATTGAAATCTATGAAAATCATTAATGGAATTCCCCTAATTTTTATGCGTAAAACCCTGAGTTTTCAGAAATGAACAATCCCGGGAGTTAAACAGAAGGCCAAAAAGGCTATAAAAATCTCTGTTTTCAGTCCGGCGGCTCAGATAAAATTGAAAAGACTATCATTTTATTACACGTCTTAGTTGATTTGGATTTTCATATATCAATTTGAAATTATCTTGGGCAGCAAATGATTAATGTAGCCATAATAGCGGGAGGACCTTCCGCAGAAAGAGGGATATCACTCAAGAGTGCCCAAACCATCTCGTCACATTTACAAACTGATAAATACAAACCCTATACGATAGACATTACTCCTGATGGATGGGTGGAAATGTCTTCAGGAAAAAAAGTAGACCTGAATGACTTTTCGCTTACAGATGAAGGAGGTAAGAAAATGCTGTCATTTGATTTTGCTTTCATCATTATTCATGGCACACCGGCAGAGGATGGAAAACTCCAGGGTTACTTTGAAATGAAAAATATTCCACACAGTGCATGCGGTGTTTTGTCAAGCGCCCTTACGTTTAACAAACAGATGTGTAAAGACTATCTGAGACAATTTAATATCCCCATGGCAGAAAGTATGATCGTGAAGTCTGTCGTCATCCGTGCGGATGTAGAGCGTAAAAAAATAAATCCTCCGTTTTTTGTAAAGCCAAATAATAACGGATCAAGCTATGGTGTCACCAAAGTAAAGGAGTGGTCTGAAATGGGACAGGCTATATCACTGGCGTTGACATATGATCACGAAGTGATGATTGAGAGAGCACTTATCGGTTCTGAGTTTTCATGTGGTGTTGTAAGACAGGGCACTGAATATCATGTATTCCCGATCACAGAGATTATTCCGAAAGGCGAGTTTTTTGATTTCGCTGCTAAATATGAAGGTGCCAGCCAGGAGATCACTCCGGCAAGAATTTCAGAGGAGTTGGCCCAACAATGTAAAAGCAGATCCCAATCTCTATATCAAACACTTGGCTGTAGAGGGATGGTACGATTTGATTACATTTTGGAAAACGGAATATTTTTTTTATTGGAAGCCAACACGACACCCGGAATGTCTGAAGCTTCGATTATTCCACAGCAAGCCAAAGCATACGGCTGGTCAATCAGTCAATTGCTGGATACGGTGATTGAAGATTGCCTGAGTAATAAGCAATAAGCAAAAGACAATAAGCAATTCTTTTGCCCCATCACTTCGCTGCTTCTCGGTAAACCCCGAAGGCTCAGTTTCTCCCCTGTGTGCTGCGCAACCCCGAGACAATGAGCAATGAGCAATGGTCAATAAGCAATGGTCAATAAGCAATAAGGATAGCCGGGGATAGATAAAAATTAAAAAAGAAATTAAAACTTCAGGGGGCCTCCGGTGGTCAATTGATTATAAAGCATGTGGCTATTTACGATGCCATATTTTCTTTAAAAAATTTACGACCCGTCACTAGCGCAATACCTATAGCGCCAC
The DNA here is from genome assembly GCA_038252065.1 of Chitinophagales bacterium. Lineage (GTDB taxonomy): Bacteria > Bacteroidota > Bacteroidia > Chitinophagales > Saprospiraceae > Opimibacter. Next base: position 102,602 of record JBBSAQ010000010.1, on the reverse strand, counting down.
CAAGAATTAAACCGATAAGAAGCTGACGGAGCAATGAAAGTAGTACTGGAGCAATAGGAAGAATGGGGGAGTCGATGACTTGTATAAAAGGCGTTTTATTGCGAAGAGCAAAATCAGCAACTTCGGTATTTTTCAACACCTCCGCATACATAGCGGCCAATGCGGTCAATTCACGCTGAAGCCTTAATTCATTGACCTGATCAGTTTTCATTAACAGGTTTTTATGCGTATCCTTGAAGCTGGCCAATTGATATTCCACTGATTTGAGTACGGTGAGTACCGAGTCTCTTTTCTCCCGAACTATTCTAAATGTCTTGACTTGTTTTTCGATTGCTTTGTTGACATAATAATTGCTCAATGATTCGAACATATGTTTTGCAAGTTCCAGGGAGAGTGTTTCATTAGTAGTGGAGGCAGAAAGAGACATGATATTCGTGTCTTCATTGTACTTGGCAGACAAAAGGGCTTTTTTCGGTTGATCGGGTGGCCCGATAACAAAATTGTATAACATCAGCAGCTCTTCATTTTCTTTAAGGCTAAAAACCGGAAGGCTGTCATTTGTAAAATAAAATGGAGGTTCGTTTTTTGATTTTCCTGAATGATCTATGTTTAGACCATAAATCTGAAGCAGATGGTTAGCTAAAAAATCTTCTTTTCCATCTATTGTAATTTTAACAAAGAGAGTTTGTTGAACAACGCGACGAGATTTGCTTAGCTCCAGAATTTTATCCAGGTTATACCTGGTGGGACGCACACCAGCCAGCCCGAATTGACCCAATACGCTTGATAGCCCGGAAGCCCCTCCGCCTTCGTCCTCATCTACGCTGAAAGTGATTGTGGCAGGATAAACAGGCTCGTAGGTATAATATTTATACAACTGATAACCCAAGACCAGGATGGCAAAAAGAGCGGGTATGTACCAATATCGAATAGATTCTAAGGCGTATTCCCGGAATTTAATGACCAGGTCCCTTAAAGACGCCTCATCCTCGTGCACGATTTGATTTTCCTCCATTAGCTGCCGGCCAGAATTTTCATTAAGTATTGGCCGTAACCACTCTTTAACAAAGGCTGTGCCTGATCTTCCAGTTCTTCTTTTGAAATGAACCCCATCCTGTAGGCGACCTCTTCAATACATCCGATCTTTAGGCCCTGGCGCTTCTCAATAATGCGTACAAACTCCGTGGCATCATGAAGGCTGTCGAACGTGCCTGTGTCGAGCCAGGCGGCACCTCTTCCAAAAATCTTAACTCGTAGGTTCCCCTCATTGAGATAGATCTGATTGATATCTGTGATCTCATATTCGCCTCGCGCAGAGGGTTTCAGGGTTCTGGCTTTTTCGATCACTGAGTTGTCGTAGAAATAAAGGCCCGGAACGGCGTAATTGGATTCCGGATGGGTGGGTTTTTCCACGATTTTAAGGGCCTTCAAGTTGTCATCAAATGAAACAACACCATATCGCTCCGGATCAGAAACAGGATATGCAAAAATGACGGCTCCATCGGGATTGTTACAATCTGAGAGGAATGCCGGCATTTCGGTGCGATAGAAAACATTGTCGCCCAGGATCAGGCATACGGAGTCTGCGCCAACAAAATCTGCCCCAATCACGAAAGCCTGAGCCAGGCCATTGGGAACAGATTGAATAGCGTACTGAAAATGGCAGCCGATCTGATGGCCGTCGCCCAGGAGGCGAACAAAGCCATCATGATCTTCGGGGGTAGTAATGATCAGGATATCCTGTATACCGGCCAGCATGAGGACGGAAAGTGGATAATAGATCATGGGCTTGTCATAGACCGGGATCAATTGCTTTGATACAGCTCTCGTAATGGGGTAAAGTCTGGTGCCGGATCCACCGGCGAGAATAATGCCTTTCACTATGCAAAACTAACAACTAACAGCTAATGAGCTGATACGTGAAGCCTGGTGTGCTAGGGTATCAAAAAGAAAGGAAAAAAAATAATTAAATTTGAAAGCAATGCACTTAAAATGAGAACCAAATTCCAAGTTGGGATATTTTATCTGATGTCATTTCTGTATAGCTCATATGCTTACAGCAATCCGGATATATTTCCGATTCAGGATATTATTTCGTGCGACTTCTATGTACTACCCAATATTCAGGGCAATGGACTTACAACTTCAGCTTCATACTTTTCAAAACCCGGCGGGAAAGGAACTCATTATGTCCCCGGAGATATCATTTTTACATCAGGAATATATTATGCTTTTGATCAGGATGGAATGGGTCAGGATGAAGAGTGTTTTTTTATTCAAATCATTAACCATCTTCCTGATCTGTCTTCATTGCATGATGATTCTGCTTGTGCTTATTTCGTATTACCTTATTTTGTAACACCTGGCGTATCAGGGTATTCCGGTTATTATAGCGAGACGAATGCGCAGGGTGTTAGATATCAACAAGGGGATACAATCTTTTCGTCATCTTCACTTTATGCGTATGATGGATATCAGGCGTGTAGTGTAGAGAAATTTATAAATATAATCATCAATGATCCTCCGGTTTTTGACAGCATATTTCATCAATACGGTTGTCATCAATATACGTTCAAAGCCCTGGGGGGACAAAACGTATTTTCAGACAGCACATATTTTTTATTTGGTGGAAAAATATTTCAAATAGGCGACAGCACAACCAATGCCGGTCAAGCTGAAGTCATAGCACAAAACGGCACATGCACTACGAAAAAGACATTTGAACTGACGATTATTGATCACATAGACATTGATCCTATCGCAGACACGTTGATTTGTGGAGGCAACTTATATCTTCCCGAAATTACAGGGATCAATATTACAGAGAATGCAAAATATTACCCGCAAAATGGAGGTACAGGGCATGCTTATATTCCGGGATATAGTTACCCTATTGGAATATCCAATACGATTTATGCATTTGATTATATTCCGGGGACAGATTGTATTGACGAAGAAGCACTACACATCGATTCAGTTGAGGAAACAAGAGCCTACAGAGACTTTTATGTCACGGTTTGCAGAGGATTTAAGTACAATATCTATGAACTTTTGTTAGGCAGAAATATTGAAATCAGTGGCAATAAAATTTTTCCCATCGATGATCAGCTAAGTCTTGAAAATGAAGACACCTTTAACACAGACATTTATCCACCGGGTGAGTATCAGTTTTATGTCGTGGATTCAACGGGTCCACCGTGTATAAATGACACCGCCATCTTGACGATAGTCACTACGGATAAATGCCAAAATGCCGACCAGGAAGTGATATATTGTACGTATCCACAAGACGATAAATTTCTTTTAACATCCAATATGATTGGAAGTCCTGATTTTTGTTTAGGGGGATATTTCTTAGATGAAAACGATATGCTTATTAATTCCTGGAATCAGCAATATTTCTTAGACCGGAAAACCCCAAAGGAATACAAATTTTATTATGTCTTACCAGATATTCACGGACAAAAAGACACATCAATTATTACAATTAAAATAGTTGATGTTATCCGCCTTCAAATGACGGGATCAGACACACTATGTAAGGGCGAGTGCACCTCGGTGCATGTAGGATTTTTAGATGATGATTTTTATCAATCTATTATTGTCATTAGAACACCCAACGACATAAACCTATTTCACCAGAATCCGTACTTTGACTCGCTAAGCAGAAACACTGACATTGAAGTATGTTATTTAAATGGCGATGGAGAAAGTAATATGAATAATCCGGACACCATTTTTTTGCCGCTATCAAATCAGATTTATGAATTGGAAAGATGGCATACGGGACTTAAAGAGTGCCAAGATGGTCCAGATCCTATTTATATTGTCACGCGCGCACCCAACACATTTTATTTTGAGGAGACTTTATGTCCCGGAGAAAAAGTCGAATTTAATGGACAAGAGTTTGATGAAACGAGACCATCAGGTGAAGTTCTCTTAAACATTCAGGGAGTGAACGGGTGCGATTCATTTATTTATGTTCATCTTTCCTTTTATGATCCTGCAACAAAATTAATTCAGGAAGAAATATGTGATGTGGATACGGTCATTATCAACTGTATGGCATATACAGCTGCTTTTGCCAAAGACACTCAGATACTTTCAGGAGGAGGGATATATGGATGCGACAGTACCATCATTATTGATTTAAACTTTACAAAACCGGAGATAATATTTATTGATACTTCGTTATGCGATGGTCAGAAATTGAGCATCGGCGATCTTTTATTTGACAAAGAAGGAACGTATACAGGAATCATTAAGAAGAAAAACTTATGTGATAGCCTGAAGTATGATATCACCATACACAGGGCAAAATCGGAAAAGATTAATCTTCACTGGCCCGAGCAGCTTTGTTGGGGAGATACCACAGAAGTAACGATTGATCCTCCATTTCAAAACACGACTTGGTCAACCGGCGAGACAGGAAGTCAGATTAAAGTAGTTGTTCCGGGAGAATATAAAGTAACTGTGATCAATGCAGATGGATGCCCACAGGACACATCCTTCCAAATAGTGTACAAAGATAGTCTTCATATAGCAGGAGACTTTGATTATCTGGGCTCGATAAATGAACCCATTAAATTCAATTTATTTTCAGTTAGTGGGCCGGTTAGCATAAAATGGATACCCGGGTCTGGTTTAAATTGCGATACCTGTCTGTCGCCTATTGCCACAATTCCGCAATCACAACTTTATCGTTTTTTAGCGTATGATCATAATGGTTGTACCGATGAGGGGATCGTCACCGTTGAAATAAGGCTTGATACAAAACGAAATATCTACATTCCAAACGTTTTTAATCCTTTGTCTGAATCATACAATAACCGTATATTTTTCATTTTCACCAAAGGGATATCGGTCAAATATAATTTATCAATTTATGACCGATGGGGAGGAATGTTATACAGTAAAGAGAATCTGATGTCCAATCAAAGTCAGGATGGATGGAATGGATTTATTAATAATCGTGCAGTTCAATCAGGGGTATATATTTACAGAATTGTACTTGAAGGATATGACCAACCGATCATTGGAACAATTACAGTCCTGTATTGAGTAAGAAAGTTTGTATAAATGATATACCACATATTAAACGGGGATGCACTGGCTGATAAATTTCCGATTGCGGAAATTCCGGGACAAATCATAGTGATCAGGGAGGCCTTTATTGAAGGACCTTTGTCCATTAAATTTTCAAAAGAGTTTTGGGAGAAGAGAGCTGATTTTGTTGCGGCTACATATGATGCAGAAGTGGGAGAATATGCAACGCAGTTTTTAAGTCAACTTAAACTCATGGATGATATTCAACAGGAGGATGAAGTTTATCTGTGGTTTGAAGATGATCTTTTTTGCCAGACGAATATGTGGTTTGCGGTGAAGTATATTTCTTCCAAAGTAGAGGTAAAATTTTACAGAGTATTTCCGATGGAAGACAAGATGCACTGGAGTGGTTTTGGAAGAGCAGATATGAATGAATTAATGAACTGCTTTGATGAAAGCAAAGTACTTGACGGTAATGATATCGCATTGTCAAATAGTATCTGGAATGCTTATGTGGAAAACGATGAAGAAAAACTGAAATCACTTTCTTTGATTGTTTCAAAAGGATTCAGGTTTTTACCCGAAGTGATCAGTGCTCATCTTGAACGCACTTCAAAAGATGGCGGCTATGGCAGGCCGCAACAAACATTAATTGATATACTCAACCAGGGCAAGACAAATTTTTATGAAATCTGTGATGCGTTTTGGGCGAAGAACGCTATCTATGGTTTTGGTGATTTGCAGGTACTGAACATGCTGAAAGGAATGGAGATTGAATTCAGCGAAGACATGAATTAGATTTTTACGGGACCGGAACCGACTTCATCCATTATATACAAACCATCAGCGCAATACCGAGCCAGATTAGTTTTGATCCAACCTACTACAGATTCTTTAAAAGATGCGGGATATAGTAGATGAACGTTTGGCCCTGCATCAAGGGTAAAACAAACCGGAATGTTTGTTTCATTTCTGAAGCGCCAGACTTCTTTAAGGATAGAGACAGTGCCTGGTTCAATAAGCAAAAAAGGTTTCTGGCCGCTCATCATCAATGCATGAAGTTGAAGGGCTTCAGACTCACATACTGCAATGAATTGATCAATTGCGTTTTCTGTTTTCATTGATTCAATCAGTGTGTGGATATTTTTTCGTGCTTCTGCGTATCGGCTTTGTTCATAAGCATGTCCGGACATTAATTCATGACCTTCTGTACTTGAAACACTTTTCACCGCATTGCTGACGATAAGAATAGAGTCCTGGTAATCATGATAAATAGATGATACATGATCAGCCCATGGAGTTGCATACGAACTGCTGCTTCCGTGGATACCACTTACTTCTCCCCATAGGGCGGCAACAGGAAAAACTGATCTGCAGGCACTTCCTGATCCGAGACGCGCGAGTTCGGATACGCTGTTCCACCACGTTTCATTTTTTATTTCCCCGGATCCTGAATTTATCTGATCATCAATTTCTTTCAGGCACAATGCCATCGCGCTCATTGAACTTGCCGACGAAGCTATACCTGCGCCATGTGGAAATGTATTGACGGAATCAATCACAATCGATGACTGAAGTAACCAGGGCAATTGAACAGCTATACGATTGAAAAAGGATTTGATTTTTGGTTCGAAAGAGGGCCGTTCATTTCCATCATACAAAACAGTAAGTTGCGGTGTTGAAGACCCGGGAGTAACACGCATGTGCATATCGGTGTGACATGCCGAAAGTGTGAAGCTTAAAGAAGGATTGTTTGGAAGCTGTATGCCGTGCTTACCCCAATATTTAATAAGTGCAATATTTGAAGGAGAACGCCAGGAGGAGATATGAGTCATTGGAAGAATTCTAATCTCCGGTAAATGTACTATAGCCCTATCGTCTGGTCATCAATTTTGGAAAAGCTATTCGATATTGATCTCAAAATCACCCAGGATCATGTCAAGAATTTTATCTTCTCCGGGCGTGTATCCTGCCTTTAGATCATAACCATAAAGCCGCCCGACAGCCTGCCATTTGGCTGCTGTGAAACCTCCCCTAACATTTTTAAGAACATCATACATGGGCGTGTTTAGGTGACGCTCTATCATTTTGACGAGGATTTTGCCCTGCGTACGGGTCAGGTCTTTCAGCGGATTTGTGAAATCTTCTTTGACATCTTTTTGCATGAGGCGGGCATGTTTTTTGGCCTTTCGATGTTTCATGCCATCGGTTTCTTCCTGGTACTGACGGTATAGTTTGATGCTTTCGATCGCATACGGGAGCACATCTGTGGCATATCTGCGGTAGCGCATGTATTGGCGATATTCTTCATCATTGGCAAAAACCCGGGGCGCCTTGACGACGACTTCAGGTATAGTCGCTACAAAAATGGTATCATTCCCAAGGATCCTGATGCGCATGACCCTTCCATCCTGATGTACAATCGTGGTGTCATAGCCTTCGGCCTGACCATAAAGCCTGGAGGCCATCAGCGTAATCCAAACAAGAATGATGAGGGTAGCAAAATGCTTCATTGTGACTTATAACGTCGAAGATACTTATGTAGTTTGCCATTGGCAGGAGGCAAAGGTAAATAAGGGTCAGATAAGCATGTCAGTTCATCTACGAAGGGCTTTCCGCTCTTGCTTAAACACCAGTATGGAAGTCCAGACGATTGAGATTCAATCATTAAAAGCTATGCCGGGGCTTGTTGACATCAATAAAAATCGTCTATGTTAATAAGGGTATAAGAGCGAAAAACGCTTATTGCCAGCACTATCTAATCAGGGTAATATCACCGGTAACCGATTCGGAGAATGTTCTACCTCTAAATGTGTACGTAAACGCCGCATGGTAGACATAGACTCCCGGATTAAGCGGTGCCCTGACCAACTGTGAAAGGACATGTTGTAATGTCTTCAAAACCTGGATTAGGTACTACGTTTTGAGAATAGGAATAGGAATAGGAAACAAAACAAAGTGTAATCCAAAAGAAAAGAGAAAGAAGGACCCGACTTTTTCATTTAGCCAAAAGGATGTCGTGAAAATTAAAACAAAAAAAACAATGCTGTCATTGACCATGGTGAGCAAAAAAAAATTACCCCAAAATACATTCAGGAAATAACAGGATTTATTAAGAGACAAATACAGTCTGTTAGTTTACCTCAACAAACCCGTTCAACAGCTCTTCAATATCAGAGACATGCTGATCGACAATATCCTCTGAGGAATAAACAAGAAATTGTGTAGCGCCTTTTAAAGTCGAATAATAATATCCGTAGTATGAGAATTTAATATTCTGTATGGTACCTGTCATACGCATCATGAGCACTTTTAATCCATTGACCATCCGATATTCTTTTTTGATGACCCTGACGTCAGGGGCCGCATCACGGGCATTATCCAGGGCGATATTTGCAAGGGACTCCAGAGGCAGATCAAGCTTTTCTGTGATCATCATGCCATACAGACCATTGGGGATATCATTGATTTCATATTCGGCGGCGTCTGTTTCCTCACCCCTTTTAAATGACCATTTTTTTGGATCCATATAGCAACCAACGCCCAACCTTGTACTTTTTAAAAGAAAGGAAGAGTTATCGCTCCTTGAATATTTTTCTGGGTTTGTAACGATTTCATTTGTGTTGATAGAGTCCTTGTTGACATATGTCCATGTCCCGTCGTTATAGAGCGTGACCTGCTCTCCCGTTTGTGTTACCGCTGATTGCTGAGCATACGAGGATGAGGTGAACATGATCAATCCGGTCAAAAAAAATAATGTCTTCATAAGCGATGGCTGTAGTGAAAATGAAAGATTCAAACGTAAGAAGTTCCAAAAATAACAGCAAAACCCGTATAGCTTGAAAAGAGTTTTATCCGGCCGACCGAGGTATAAGCTAGCCTGGTTGCTTCAAGATATATGGCAAGAAGCCGATTATTTTAAACAAAAGGCGGCCAATTTTATTTCATTTGCTGTTTCTTTGATACGGATCAGACCCCAATGCAGACTAACCTCTATTCAATTAGATGGTAATGATAAGCGCGTATTTTTAGGGTCATAAATCATAAATATAAAATAGTGAACGTACATCCCTTTGTCCTCAGGTTATTCCTTTTGTTGTCGCTGTCAGCTTTCTTGTGTTGTAAGGGCAAAAAAGACAACTCCGGGGCTCCAGTGACAACTGGAGCACCTCCTGCACTTAAAGTTGAAGGTATGATTGCGTCCAGCCAGTCAGTCAGCGCCAATATCGAAGTCCCGGGCACGATCCTTGCCTTTGAGACCACTGAAATCCACCCTGAAGTATCTGGCCGCCTAGTCAGTTTAAACATAAAGGAAGGCACAAACGTCTCCCAAGGTGATCTTTTAGCAAAACTTTATGATGGAGATCTTCAGGCGCAAATGCGCAAACTGGATGTACAGCTAAAAATCGCCGATCAAACCGAAAAACGCCAGGCAGAATTGTTAAAAATTCAGGGCATCAGTCAGCAGGAGTATGATTTAAGTTTGCTACAGGTCCAAAGCCTTAAAGCCGATAAAGACATTGTTCAGGAAAGTATCAGGAAAACGGAAATCAGGGCGCCCTTCAGTGGAAAATTAGGTTTGAAAAATGTAAGCCCTGGCGCATATGTTACCTCATCGACTGTGATGACAGGTATCAGCCAGGTCAATAAACTTAAAATACAGTTTAATGTCCCGGAGCGATATGGGCCACGGCTTAAAAACGGACTGACCATTTCATTTACTGTAGACGGATTATCTACAACGTTCACAGCCAATATCATCGCCACCGAAATTGAAATTGATGAGAACACAAGAAGTCTCGCGGTGAGAGCACTTGTCAACCACCCGGACAAGGTCCTGATTCCCGGAACATTTGCAAAGGTGAAAATTGTATTGGGAGAAAATGCCAGTGCACTCCTTGTGCCGAACGATGCCATATTGCCGCTTGGAAGAAAAAAACAAATCTACCTGTATAAAGGAGGCAAGGGCATGCCGACGGATATCACCACAGGTGTGCGGGACAGCACTAACATAGAAGTATTAAGCGGATTGAAATTGGGTGATACAGTGATTACATCCGGAATTCTTTTTCTGCGACCGGGTATCAATGTAGAACTCTCGAAAATAAAGTGAGTTGCATTTGGATTAGACTATGTAACCCTGGATCAACTGACCAACTCGGAGAAGGTATTATAAATACATTTAAAGTGCTATCTGGATTAATAAACAAGCGTATTGCAGACAATGAATAGACACTCACAACGCACAACTCACAACTCACAATGAATCTCTCCGAACTAAGTTTGAGGCGACCGGTCCTCGCGGTTGTGTGTTCCATTGTGATCGTAATCTTCGGTGCTATTGGCTTTAAGTTTTTAAGTGTCCGTGAATACCCGGCGATTGATCCGGCGGTGATCAATGTCAAAACTTCTTATGTGGGCGCCAATGCTGATATCATTGAGCAGCAAATAACAGAGCCACTTGAAAAGGTGGTCAATGGAGTGCAGGGTGTAAAAAATATAACAAGCACAAGCGCACAAGGCAGCAGTAACATTACTGTTGAGTTTGAACTTGGTGTTGATCTTGAGCAGGCTGCAAATGATGTACGTGATAAGGTTTCTCAGGCTGTAGGCAACCTGCCGCAGGATATTGATGCCCCTCCGACGGTGTCTAAATCGGATTCGGATTCAGATCCTATTGTATTCCTTCAGATCCAGAGCCAGAGCAAAGGACTGTTGCAACTGACAGACTATGCGGAGAATGTAGTTCAGGAAAGATTGCAAACCATACCGGGTGTGAGTGCCGTTAATGTCCTTGGTCAACGCTATTCGATGAGGATGTGGATCGATCCCTCAAAGCTGGTTGCTCACCAGTTGACCATATCAGATATTAAAACTGCGCTGGACCGCGAAAACATTGAGTTGCCAGGCGGAAAAATCCGGGGCAATGAAACACAGCTCATTATTAAAACCTACGGCAAGCTCACAACACCAGAAGAATTTAATAATCTGATTCTGCGTGAGGACAACAATGGTGTTGTGCGATTCAGCGACGTAGGTTATGCAGAGCTTGGTCCCGAGAATGAAGAATCATCTTCGAAAAAAAATAATGTGCCCTCTGTTAATATTGCCATCGTCGCACAACCAGGAAGCAACCAGATTGAAATCGTAGACGAGATATACAAGCGACTTGACGAGATTAAGAAAGAAATGCCTGCCGATATTTTACTTGAGATCGGGTATGACAGGACTACATTTGTGCGTAACGCCATCAGTGTTGTAAAGGAGACATTGTTGATAGCTATTCTTCTTGTGATCGTTATCATCTTTCTTTTCTTCAGGGAGTGGACTATGGCGATCAGGCCGCTGATTGATATCCCGGTTTCATTGATCGGTGCGGTGTTTATCATGTATGCCATGGGTTTTTCCATCAATGTGCTTACGCTTCTTGCTATTGTGCTTGCGACGGGACTGGTCGTCGATGACGGTATCGTCGTGACGGAGAATATATTTAAGAAGATGGAGCAGGGCATGAATAAATACAAAGCCGCCGTGGAGGGCTCGAAAGAAATTTTTTTCGCCGTTGTTGCCACATCTTTTACACTTGCGATTGTTTTTTTACCCATCATATTCCTGCAGGGTTTTGTCGGAAAGTTATTTCGCGAATTTGGGATCGTGCTTGCAGGCGCAGTGTTGATCTCAGCATTTGTCTCTCTCACACTTACACCAGTACTTAATATTTATCTCACAAGAAAGGGTGGCCATAAACATTCACGGTTTTACACATTTACGGAACCATTTTTTGTTGGGATAGAAAATTTGTACCGCACTTCATTGAATGGATTTATACGGATGAGATGGCTTGCTTTTGTCATTATATTAGGTTGTATCGGTATCATTTATTTTATTGGAAGAACCATTCCATCAGAACTTGCACCGATGGAAGATCGTAATCGTGTCAGAGCCAGTCTGACGGGACCGGAAGGAGCAGATTTTGACTATACAAGTCGGGTCTCTTCTGAAATCACACAAGCATTGATGGATTCGATCCCTGAAAATGAAGTTGTCCTCACTTTTGCACCGGGTTTCAGTGGAGCTCAAAGCAGTAATAATGCTTTTATAGCCATGGGATTAAAGCCAGCTGATCAAAGAGTAAGGACACAGGATCAGATAGCTCAACAAATGAGCCGTATGTTCAAGCGTTACAACAATGTCCGTGTGTTTGCTATCCAGGAACAAACGATTTCTGTTGGACTCGGGGGAAGAGGTTCATTTCCCGTTCAGTTTGTACTACAGAATCTCAATTTTGATAAGCTTAAAGAAAAGGTCCCTCAATTCATGGATGAGGTGAGAAAAAGCAGCGTGTTCCAGGGTTTTGATTCAAATCTTAAATTCAATCAGCCTGAATTGCAAATACGGATTGATCGTCTAAAAGCAAACGAGTTGGGGGTGTCTGTACTTGATGTCAACAATACTCTTCAGCTGGCACTCAGTGGCCGGAAGTTTGGGTATTTTATCATGAATGGTAAACAATATAAGGTGATCGGCCAGGTAGAGAGAATAAACAGGGATGATCCATTGGACCTGAAATCATTTTTTGTCAGAAACAATCGGGGAGAAATGATCCAGCTTGACAACCTGGTGACGATGGAAGAAGTAGCAAACCCACCTACGATTTTTCACTTTAATCGTTTTAAGAGCGCCACCATTCAGGCAGGTCTGGCTCCCGGAAAAACAATCGGTGATGGAATAACTGAAATGCAAAGAATCGCAGGCGTAGTCCTCGATCAATCGTTTACGACTTCATTATCAGGAGCGTCAAGAGACTTTGCAGAGAGCTCATCGAATACATCATTTGCATTTCTGCTTGCACTGGTGCTTATATTTCTCGTGCTGGCTGCACAGTTTGAAAGTTTTATTGATCCGATCATTATCATGATTACGGTACCTCTGGCTTTGGCAGGGGCCGTATTGAGCTTGTATTTATTTCACCAGACGCTCAATATTTTTTCACAGATCGGGATCATCATGCTTATCGGACTTGTCACGAAAAATGGAATTCTGATTGTGGAGTTTGCCAATCAAAAGCGAAGAAAAGGGGAGAATAAAATCCCTGCTGCCATAGATGCAGCGGTAGCCAGGCTTCGCCCTATTCTCATGACGACACTTGCCACAACACTGGGTGCGCTTCCTATTGCATTGGCATTCGGTTCAGGAGGGCATAGCCGGATTCCACTCGGGATAGTGATTGTAGGTGGGATGTTGTTTGCATTGATCCTGACTTTGTTTGTCGTGCCAGCACTCTATTCCTATTTATCTTCTAAGAAGAGTGTGGATCAATTTGATGCACGCATTACAGAAGCCGATGCTCCGGTTGAGCATTTAGTTAAAAGTTAGCCGCTCAATTTATTAACCTTAATGAATTTCTGTGAAGAATAATACGAGCAATACGATTTTTATAAGACAGTGCATACTTGCTGTCATTTTATTTTTTGGTGCAGTTCAGATGCGGGCACAAACATTGCTCACACTTGATGAAGCCATTGCTACGGCACTTAAAAACAATTACGATATCATCCTTGCCAAAAATGACTCTGCAGTCGCGGCACTTGACTATGAATACCGGAATGCGGTATTTCTGCCCAGGCTTAATGGAACACTTGGTACCAACTGGACCAATAATAATCAGAAACAAAAATTTTCAACCGGCAATGACCGTGAAGGAAATGTAGCTACTGACAATATCAATGCTGCCATCAATTTAAACTGGACACTTTTTGATGGGCTGAAAATGTTTGTCACACGTAAAAAAGCAGAGGACTACATAAAACTGGGTCAACTGGAAATAAAAAACCAGGTGATCAATACGGTCGCCGAAGTAGTCAATACTTATTATAACATCGTCCGGCAGAAACAACAACTCAGGGCTGTTGAAGAACAAATGAGCATCAGCCAAACACGGGTTGATCTGTCACAACGCAAACTCGAAATCGGAGTTGGCGCTAAGCCGGAATTATTGCAGAGCCAGGTGGATCTCAATGCGCAGAAGGCAGCACAATTAAAACAACTCACCTTTATCATTCAATTGAAAGACCAGCTCAATCACCTGATCAATCCCCCACATTTAAACGGACAACCCAATCCTTTAGCCACAACATATGAAGTAAGCGATTCCATTCCGATCGATACGCTTATCCGTATTGATGAAATACAGGAAGGTCTGGTACGTGGAAGTCCGCTTCTTGGCCTTGCCCAGAAAAATGTTGAAATCGCGGGGCTTGAATTAAAAGAATTAAAAGCGGACCGATATCCGATTGTCCAATTTAATGGGGCATATAATTTTACGCGTACAAGCAATAATATCGCAGTGAATCCTGCGCTTCCGATATTCAATCGTAACCGTGGACTCAATTATGGCTTTACAGCGTCAATCCCCATTCTCAACTACCGCAATACAACCCGTTTGATTCACCAGGCTGAGCTGAATATCGGATTTCAACAACTATTATATGACAACCAGAAGGCGCTTCTTCATCTTGATGTATTAACGGCATATCATGATTATGAACTGCAAAAACAATCCCTGGATCTTGAAGAAGATAATATCCTGTTGGCGCATGAGAATGTCAACATTATTCTTGAGTTGTACAGACTGGGATCGTCAACATATCTCCAGCTTCGCGAAGCGCAGAAGAGTCTCGAAGATGCGTATAACAGATTGATCGCGGCGAGGTATAATACAAAGCTGGCGGAGACGGAGCTGCTGCGGTTGAAGGGGGAAATAGTAAAATAAAATTAGCACGAAACTTTTTTCGGTGGCTGAGGCAAGAGATGAAAAAGAAGGCTGGGCATATAAAGAGTCAGAAAGCAGTGGCGAATGAAATGACAGAAGGCTGGGGCGAGCCCAGCCAATGCAGCTAAATTATTTTTTATAATTTTTATCGCGGGTCCAGTTTCTTGGATTGGTTAATACGTATCGGGTGATTGTTTTATAAGCACTTTGATCTTTAATAATATCATTTTTCCTTTTAAAACACGCCCAAAACGACATTCCAGATTTTTGCAATCCATGTGTACTAAATAGTTACCCCTTTTGGTATAATCAAAACCACGCAATCGAAGGTTTTTACCAGGTGAAATTATTTTTGGATGAAAATTAGGCTTAGATATCATTCTACCAATACGATGTCTCAAGCAGAGAAAATGTGACCACTTTTTTAGTTAAATCTTTTTCCAAACCTTTACGTAAATTTCACCTTCACAACAACGTATTGCATTTTTCAAAACGAGTCTTAATCCTCCAACTATGAAAAAATTATTTTTTGTATGGCTTACCATGCTCCTCCTTGGGCATGTCTCCGCACAGTTTTCCGTATCAGGCATACTTACCAATGAGATTGGTGAACCGTTGGTCGGTGTCAATATATCCGAAAAGGGAACAATCAAAGGGACTGTATCAGACTACAACGGCATGTACCATATCACTGTGGCCAATGGTGATGCCATTTTGATCTTTAGTTATGTTGGTTATGAAACACTTGAAATGAATGTTTCTGGTACGTCAGAGATCAATGTAGTCATGACAGAAGGCGTGTCCCTGGGAGAAGTACAGATCGTGGGATCACGTAGCTACAAAAGATCAGTGACAGACTCACCGGTACCAGTCGATGTGATAGATGTAGCTGACTTGGCCAGCAGCAATGGAAAAGCCGAAATCAACCAGATCCTTGAATATGCAGCCCCCTCATTTAACGCAACGAAACAATCGGGTTCGGATGGAGCAGATCATATTGATCCTGCATCACTGCGTGGATTAGGTCCGGATCAGACATTAGTATTGATCAATGGAAAGCGACAGCATCAATCTTCTCTCATCAATGTCTTTGGAACAAGAGGACGTGGCAATACAGGAACAGACCTGAATGCGATACCCGCATCAGCGATCAAACGTATTGAAATATTGCGTGACGGATCTTCGGCACAGTATGGTTCAGATGCTATCGCAGGCGTCATGAATATTGTATTGAATGATCAGACAGAAGGCCTTTCGGGAGGATTGACTTATGGAGCATACACCACAAGTGTAGGTAATGGATATGCAGAAAAAGCAGGGGATGTCGTATATAATGTCAACGGTAAAAACAGACTGGATAATATCAACAAAAGCTTTGATGGCAATACGGTCAAGCTTGATTTGAACTATGGACTTCAGTTCGGAGACAAAGGTGGGTTTGCCAATTTCACAACAGAGTATCTTTCCAAAGAAAGGACGCTGAGGCCGGGATGGTCATGGCGTAAAGGATATGGAAGTGCAGCGATTGATGGATTTAATTTTATGATCAACAGTGCCTTCCCGGTAGGTCAAACAACAGAAGTGTATGCTTTTGGCGGACGCAATTTCAGAGATACAGATGCATATGCATTTTCAAGAGACAGTGCCCATCTTGACAACCGATCTGTACCAAGTCTTTATCCGAATGGATTCACACCACACATTACTTCAATCATCACTGACGTATCAGCTTGTGCAGGTATTCGACACACAATGGCGAATGGGTGGAAAGTTGATTTAAGCAATACGTATGGAAAAAATCTCTTTCACTATTATATCAAAGGAACTGACAATGCTTCTTTGAAATCCGCCTCACCTACTGATTTTGATGCGGGAGGACATAGCTTGTCAATGAATGTCACAGGATTGGATTTCAGTAAATATTTTAATGATATCGCTTCAGGATTTAACCTGGCCTATGGACTTGAATACAGAACAGAAAATTTTCAAATCTTTTCAGGTGAAGAAGCGTCCTATGCAGTATATGATTCAACGGGACGCGCCGTCATAGATCCTGTTCATCAGTCTGTCGCCACAGATTCCAATGGTGATGCGCTGCCAGGTGGATCACAAGGATTTCCGGGATACAGTCCGGGCAACGTTGTAGACAGAGGACGTACCAACATCGGCGCCTATATAGATGGAGAACTTGACGTCACAAGTGCTTTTCTTGTAGGAGCTGCATTGAGATATGAGCGATATAGTGACTTTGGAAAAACATTTGATTTCAAAGTGACCAGCAGATATAAATTCAGCGATAAATTTTCACTCAGGGGCTCCGTATCTACAGGATTCAGGGCGCCATCATTGGCTCAGATTCATTACAACCTCATTTTCAATAATATCGTCGGTGGATTGTCAGTGCCTTCATTGTTATCATCAAATACAAGTACGGTGACAAGGGCATTTGGTATCGGTCCATTGAAGGAAGAAACAGCTCTCAATGCAAGTCTGGGATTTACATTTTCAACAGGTGGATTTAGTGCGACCGTAGATGGATATTCAATTGCTGTGGATGACAGGATTGTATTGACAGACAATTTTGATGCTTCCGGACTCGGACTTGGCGTTGATGTCGCGCAGTTTTTTGCCAATGGTGTGGATACAAGGACCACCGGTCTTGATATCGTGCTGGGATACCGGACGTATTATAGAAACAGTATATTGAACATTGGTCTTGTAGGTAATTTAAACAAGCTTAAAATTGATAAAATCAACAATGGTAATCTGAATGAATTCACATTCTTCTCACCGTTCTCAAGAGCATACCTCGTGGCGGCGGCTCCGGATTACAAGTTTGGTTTGAATATTACATATTCGACATCAAGATTTGATTTCGGAATAAATGCTACTCAATTTAGCAGGGTGATTATTCAGGATGACCACTGGTTAGATACACCTGCCACAACTCAGGAAGAAGCTGATGCGGTCGAAGCTGTAGCAACAGATACATATGCAGCTGCTGTCACAGTTGATCTCAGCATTGGGTACAGGATTACGGATAAGTTGAAATTCACTATTGGAGGCAATAACATTTTGAACAAATATCCTACACCTCAGTTTGACGGCTGGACAGATCAGGGAGGATTTTCAGATTCTGTGCAGATGGGTTCGGATGGAGGATTTTATTTTATACGATTGGGATTCAAGCTATAACCTAATGATTGATTCATAGAAAAAAATGCCTGGTGTAGTGCCTGGCATTTTTTTTAAAAGATTAAATGGGAAAACGATTCATCGGCAAAAGGAAATAAATATTAGATGGAGAAGAGGATCATTTTTGTCATGGGTGTTTCAGGTTGTGGCAAAAGCACGATTGGGAAAATACTTGCGCAAAAACTGGAACTTCCATTTTTTGATGGTGATGATTATCATCCGGCAGATAATGTTGAGAAGATGCGGGCTGGAATTCCACTTGATGATGCGGATAGATATTCATGGCTAAAACAATTGCACGGTATTGCTTCGGAATGTATAAGACAGAATGGAGGGGTGATTGCGTGTTCGGCATTGAAGGAATCCTATCGTAAAATACTGACTGAAGGTATTATAGACGATGTGCGATGGATTTTTTTGGAAGGTACTTTTGAACGTATCAAAGAACGACTGGAGAAACGTGAGGATCATTACATGCCTGCGAAACTTCTCTTCTCTCAATTTGATGCATTGGAAATACCAAAGTATGCGATCAGCGTTTCTATCGAATCAACTCCGGAGACTATTGTAGAAAACATAATCAACGAACTTGAATACTGAGCTTTTACTCGCGGTCCTTACAGGGATAGTCCTACTGATAGTGCTTATTCTTTTCGTGCGTCTGCATGCCTTTCTGGCATTGTTGATCACGAGTGTAACGGTAGGTTTGCTTGCGGGGATGAATGGTACAGAGATAGCCGATACGATACAGAAAGGCATGGCAAGTACGCTTGGATTTGTAGCCACAGTTGTGGGTCTTGGGGCTATGTTTGGTTCCATTCTTGAAGCCTCCGGTGGAGCTGAGGCTATTGCCAGATCATTAATCTCTCCTGATCAGACGCAACGAGCGCCATGGACAATGATGATCACGGGGTATATTGTTTCTATTCCTGTATTCTTTGATGTGGGGTTTATTATTCTCATGCCTCTCATCTATGGGCTGCAACGACGAAGTGGAAAATCGATACTTGCATTTGCGATTCCATTGCTGGCGGGTCTTGCAGTGACTCATGCGTTTGTGCCACCTACGCCGGGACCTGTGGCTGTTGCAGGAATTCTGGGTGCAGATTTAGGGACAGTGATATTGGTCGGATTGCTTGCCGGATTTCCTGCTGCAGTTATTGGAGGAATACTATGGGGAAAATTTATTTCACGTCGGATATTTATAGCAGCTCCGGAAATAAAGGAAGAGGAAAATGAAATTGATGTACCACCGGTGTGGATGTTTCTGGTGTTGATAATCATTCCACTTTCTTTGATTATTACAAATACAATCATTGAACGATTTGTGAAAAGCGGTGTACAAAACCTTGAACTGTTGAACGGAATATTTGCATTGATCGGTCATCCATTTGCCGCATTGATCATTGCAAATCTTCTGGCGTGGTATCTACTGGGCATACGCAGAGGAATAAGTCGTGAGAAACTTCTGGACATCACGACGAGATCATTGACACCTGTGGGTATGATCATCCTGCTCATCGGAGCAGGTGGTGTATTCAAACAAGTGCTTGTGGATACAGGTAGTGGTGAGATGTTGGCGCGATCCATGACTTCATTAGGTATACCTGTGTTTCTGTTTGCATTTATTACAGCAGCGATCATTCGCATTCTCCAGGGTTCTGCTACTGTGGCGATGATTACGTCAGCGGGATTGACAGCGCCGCTTCTTGCGGGTGCCGGATTAAGTGAAGTTCAACTTGCCTGCATCGTTATTGCTATTGCAAGTGGAGCAACATTTATGTCGCATGTCAATGACAGTGGTTTCTGGTTAGTGAAGCAGTATCTCGGGTTGACAGAGAAGCAGACGTTTCGTTCATGGACGGTGATGACGATGATCGTCGGCGTGGCAGGATTATTGGGGTCAGGATTGATTTACGTGTTCTCGTGAGAGTGTGAGAGGAGTGAGAGCGTGAGAACGTGAGAAGAATGAAACTATTTCTCGGGGTTAAATTTTCGCTGAGCGAATATCGATGTACATTGATCAAGATAATCTGAGATTAATCGGAATGACTCACCTGGTTGATAATCCGTGAGGCCATAAATTTCTTTTTGGAGAATTTCTGATTGTTCAAAATATTTAATTTCATCAATCACCTGAAGTTTTTTTTCTTTAACCACAATTGAAAAATAGCATCTTCGCTGACAAAATATTCCTTGCACAAATGCTCATACCCACTATTATAAACCATCCTGAAAGCATTATATTGAGTCAAACCGAAGGTGTCTGACTGACCAGCTTGTTTAATTATTCTCATATTAATCCTGATTGAATCAAGAGACTTAATCGCATTTTGGTAATTGGAAATTAATGAATGCAGCTCTTTGTTTAAAACTATGTCTTCCTGCATCAGTTGTTTTCCAATAACAATTGAACTCAATTGTTCCTGAGCAAATTCTCCAGGAGAGACAGAATGGGTGGATAAGTATTTGAGGGTATATTTATAACTATCAGAATCAGGAATGCCGGAAAGTAAGGCATCATTAATTTCACCCCGCCTATCATATTCTACATTTAAAAATTTCTGTGCCTGATTAACTTTCAAAATAAAACTATCCTGATTACTGTAACAGCCTTTCGGAAATTCAGGCACGAGGTTCCAGATGTTCTGAGCATTAATATTGAAGTAAAAGTATATTAAGGATAGTAGTAAAAAATATTTTTTCAAGGAGAAAAATGTTTATTGTTTCGCAATTTTCACAATGCCAATCTTGCCGGATGTCTGTGTTTTAAAGAAAAAAAATTATAGTTTGACAACTTTAACCATTGCGGCCTGATTATCCACTTTAGTGTGAAGATAATATACCCCGGGAGTAATATCACGGATATCCATTTGAAGAGTTGATCCTTCCTCAATATTCATTAATCTTATGGTTGTCCCTTTGCTATCATATAAGGTTAGAAGAATTTTGCCTGAAAGTCCGTAATCACGGATATTAATATTCAGAAAATCTTTTACAGGATTTGGTGAAACATGTAGAATAAGACTGCTCTTATGTTCCAAAAATTCTGTTGCAGTTAAATTACTTATTGATCTGACCCAAACCCCACCATCCACCCCCACATACAATTTCTCATTTGAAATTTTCAATGCAGTGACCTGAAAATCATATAAGTCAGAATTAATATCCTTCCAGGTTTCTCCACTATCATACGAAATGAAAACTCCATGACCATAAGAACCGGCGAACAATAGATTGCCTTCAGACACCATACAATTAAACTCCGCCGGGGGAGAATGGGGATTTGTCCTGGTAAACGGATTATGTAAAAGTTCCCAGTGAGTAGAGCCTGGCGATAGTCTTGTGGTCCCCTGGCTGGTGAGAGTAAAAAAATAGCCATTGTGGCTATGCACCATTTCTATCTTGCTATTCCCTGGTGTATAATTATCGTAAGTAATGTTTTCCCAATTGACCCCATCCATCGATTTTAATATGCTATTCCGGTAATCACAAACAATATAATGTGATGGATCATGACCTGTATGGCTGATGCCATGATGTAAAAGATTTATTTCATCAAAAAGCTCCCATGAAATCCCCTGATCGAGGGAATACCAGTAAGTTGAACCGCCAGCAAAAAAGATATTTCCGGAGGAATAAATTTCACGTAACGAACTATAGGACGTCAGACCAAATGCAGAAAGAGGGATCGCCGACCAGTTGGATCCACCATCATCTGATCGTGAGAGAACACCATGGATAAGAGCTAACAGAGTGCCTTCAATGGTGCTTTGAATTTTAGTACAATCAAAGATTATAGGCCATTGATTGCCGCCTGCATTTTGAAAAGTTAATGTATTTGCATTAATCCAGATTCGATTATTACCGGTGACTATTTCGGATACATTAGTTGCCCTAAAGCCACTGTCGTGGGTTTCAAAAGTATCCCCTTTATTTTTGCTAAATTGAACATGATCTACTCCATGAGCATAAAGAATTCCATCTGCATAACTAAAATCAGAAGCAAATATTTTATTTTCAACTTCATTCCACGTCTTTCCTCCATCCGGGGAATGGAAATAGACATCGTACATGAATGGTTTGATAACAAATAGATCTTTACCATCTCCCAAAAAATGAGGAAATAGAATAAATGGATAGGTAAAATTTCCCGCTGGAATCCACACATAACCTCCATCTACTGACATGGAAAAATAATTGGTAACATCTCCACCTGCAGTGCTTTGTTCAATTTTGTAAATTGTGTCGCCAATATTGAGAACATTCAGGCCAAACAGATATGTTGGTGAAGCATATAAAAAATCCCAGGTTAAGCCAAGATCACCAGAGCGATACATGTTATTGTTTTGAATGGCAATCAGGTCCTTACCATGAAAGATCACTTGTTCCGGCTCTCCCAATGCATTTTTTATTATTGAATACGTTTCACCCAAGTCAGTTGAAATGGCAATGGAGTCATCTGCAAAAAGCAAAAGTGTATCTCCCAGGATTACCGGGCTATGAAAAGTGAATATATTATTGTAAGCATAACCAGAAAACGGTAAAATATTTTTCCATGTCAGTCCTTTATCATTTGATCTGAACAGGTCAACACTGAAATCCCCCAATGAATATTCCTTTCTGGTGAAAAGATATAAAGCATCCCCTTCGGCATATATTTCATTGGCAGTCGAAATACTAGTAGGGAGCGGAATAGATATCCATGAAAGACCGTTATCTTCTGAATAAAACAAACCTGATGTAGCACACACATAAATTCTTTCCATATCCTTATCGTAATCGAGAACACGGCCAATTTCGGGAGAACCTACATATTGCCATTGTGCCTGGATATCAGCAAAAAGGATGCAAAAGAAGAATAGCAAAAACACGCGATTGAAGTAAGATTGATTTTTCATAATGTGGGGTCTTTAATAAATGATAACCCGCGTCGAAGGAAACGCGTTTCTAAATATAGTCCTTCTTTAATAGTATAGAAATCAAATAATGAGGAATTGTATGACAGGCGGCAAAGAGTGGAGAGGGGAAGACCACTTAAAATAAATCTTAATACAATGTCCCAAAACTAACAGCACCTTTTGTGTTAATTGATTCCAAAAAACTGTCTTGACTTGAATAACAAACAGATGGGAATGGCGGCACAAGTTTCCAAACATCCTGAGCATGAATTGAAATAGAACAGAACAGGTATAAATAAACAATAAAGGTTTTCATAAGTGCTTCATGGATATCATTTTTAAATTGCTATTGCTTCACCACTTTCATTATATCATGATACTCACCTTCCCGGACTTGCAGGAAATATATGCCTGATGGAATTTCCCTGACATCCATCAGCTTTTCCCATGATGATCCGTCTGCGGAGCGATAGAGAAAATCATTTTCAGGAATAAATGCATAATCGGCATTTGAAAACAGAAACGGAGCTAAGGCTCCAAATGGCCCATCTGTATGTTCCCAAGTGAACTGGGAAAAAGTCTTTGTGAGTGAAAAGCATACAAGGCAGAGGAGAAAAAAAATGTTTTTCATAGCGGGCCATATTGAATTGCCGAACTGAATATTTGACCATTAATACATAAAGGATTGTTAATAAGTGCAATTGAAATTACACAATAATAAAGATAGAAGAAAAACCACGGGGGTCAGGTAATAAGCAGATAGGGGGAAGGTATTAATATAACGTCCCAAAACTCACAGCACCTTTTGTATTATTGCCCTTCTGGGATCCGATCACATATTGATGACCGCTGATGTCTACGGATTGACCAAAGAAAGCATCAGTTACACCCTGAGCATCTGTGATATTACCAACCTGTATCCAGGACGATCCATTTCGCCTGAACACATACACTGAACCCTGATTTGAATTTGCGTTGATATCATTCCTTGGCGCACCTGCTAAAATATAATCACCATCAATACTGACACTGTGACCAAAATCATCATTATTAACAAAATCATTTGAGACGAGTGAAGCCTGGAGAGACCACGCACTACCATTAAACCAATATACACTCACATCGCTACCCGAACCCAGAGCCACATAATTTCCCTGAAAAGCTAAGGAATATGCTGTCGCCGAAGGTGATTCATACTCCGGTAACCATGTCGTACCATTATAATAATAGATATAGAATCTGCCGATTCCGGTATTGGTCGCAAAAGCGCCAACACAAATTTTATTACCTGATAATACAACATGACTTCCGGTATTGTTGGTGCCCGTATTTATGATTTCAAATGTCTGCGACCACGTAGTACCGGATCTGGTATAAATATCTACTTTCCCATTTCCTGTAAACCCGGGTATACCTATAGCGGCTGTGTTTTCATGGATGAGGGATACACTTTGTCCATAATGAAAATTTGTTCCTGCTTCATTGAGCTGACTTTGAACTGCCCAGGTTGTTCCATTAAAAAAAAAGATTCTTGCCCCACCCTGATTTGTATTTAACCCATCATCATCCGGGGTGCCAATAATGGCATAGTTTCCATTTATATCCACTGACCAACCAAAATGATCGTTATTCATCGGGCTGGGATAGGTCAGCGTTGTTATCTCTGCCCAACCTCCAGATTCAGCATAGATGGTAGCTGTTCCTGCATTTAAAATTCCGGGATTTACAGAAGCTTCGTTTTGCGGAGCGCCTACTATGACATCTTCACCGTCAATGGCAACGGCATACCCAAATTCTCCATCATTGAAAGTCGCTGTTGGTTGAGAAGAAAGTACTGAGCCCTGCACATTGGAGCTCATCATTGCAAAGGGCTGCCATAGCATTCCGTCATGCATGAAGATGGTTTTCGAAGTTATATCATAAACTAACAAACCGGCGTCAGGGCCGGCAATAGCTATGCGCTGGGCGGTTGACATGCGTGGCAGAAGTAGGCCACGGGATGTGCTTTGTAAATCCAACAAAGCGGCATCACTTGGTGTTGTTGTGCCTACACCAATGTTTCCGGATTTTTTGATGATCATTCGGGTATTATTTCCACCTGTTCGAAACATCAGGGTGCTGTCTGCACCGAAAATGAAAGCGCTACGGATGGTCGTCAGATTGTTGCCGGAAAGAAATCCTGCTTCTGTTGCATTTGTATTAGAAAACTGAATATAGGAGTGTTGATTGCTTTCAATGATCGCAGTGGAGTTCGTATGGAATGGCCCTCCTGAAGTGCCGTTTCTGAAAACATGTAGAATAGCCTGAGGGGAGGTAGTGTTAATGCCTACCCGTCCAGTTTGAGCGACCGCAGCACTCATCCATAGAATGGATAAAAAAGAAATCAATATCGCCTTCATCATCAGAAGTTTTTAGGTGTCTTTATCCGCTAAAGCTAAAGGAAGGAAACAGGCAGGGCAATCGCTAGATGTAGTGAGGAAAAAAAGGATAGAGCATATCGTAGCGCAGCGGAGATCCCGCCATCACTTCGGCGATGTTGCGGGAGAGTATGAAGGGCGCAACGTAGAGCCTTTGCTTTGGAGTAGAGAGACTCTCTGGACTTTGAGTCAGTTAGAAAAGGATTGCATTAGTGTAGCATATTTAAGCAGGATTCCTTCGACAGCTAAAGTAATAACCCTTTCTATACAATCTTATTCTTAAGAGCAACAGACACCGCTTCACCTATCGAATGAACATGAAGCTTGGCGTATATATTTTTGATATGCGAATTGATCGTAAAATAGCTGACATTCAATCTATCCGCTGCCATCTTATAGCTGTTGCCATCTGAAAGCAAGGCAAGGACCTCTTTTTCTTTGTTGGTAAGACGATAATCAGCCACTGCTGATTTTGGATGATTAAAATATTTCATTACCCGCAATGCCACGGAAGGTGTCATGGACGCCCCTCCCTGATAGACATCGAGTATGCTCTGAATGATTTTATCAGCCGGTGCATTTTTCAGAATGTATCCCTCAGCTCCGGCTTGTAAACATGCAAAAATTCTTTCTTCATCTTCAAATACAGTTTGCATGACGATCCGTATTTCCGGAAATTCCCGTTTTATTTTCAGCACGCCGCTTATGCCATCCGCAACGGGCATTTCAATGTCCATCAATATTACGTCAGGTTGCAATTTTTGCATGTCATCCAACACATGACTACAGTTGTGGAATGAACCCACACATTCCATTTCAGCTGTGACCGACAGCAATGCTTTCAGGCTTTCACATCGCTGCAGGTGGTCGTCATATATTACTATCCTGATCATAACGTTGCAAAGTATTGAATACTTTATCATCTATCTATCACTAATGTTAGTGAGAGGTATCCGGCAATGCAGGCTGGTTCCTTGTCCCGGTGATGAAGTAAATGAAAAGCTTCCACCAAGAGATGTTGCCCGTTGCTTCATGTGATTCAATCCATTTCCAATGTTTTCCTTCGACAGATGAAACCCCTTTCCATTGTCTGCAATATCAAGGACCAAATCAGATCCTTTCACAGACAGATGAATTTCCGCGAGGGAAGCATTGCTGTATTTGGCCATATTGTTTAGCGCTTCTTTAATGATGAGTAATATGCTGCGTCGCGCTTCCGGCTTTGTCAGTTTTCGCTCAGCCTGGATATCGAGATCATATATGCACTGAATATTTTTTTGAGAAAGCAAGTCATAGCCATAATTTTTAATACGAGCGGCCAGAGATGTTTCCTGCTCGTGATTGGTATTATTGGCCCATACGATATCGCTGATATTTTCCATCACTTCACGGCTGTTGGTATTGATTTGCCGGAGGAATAGTTTAGCCTTTTCCGGATTCCCGCTAACTTCTTTTTCAGCTACTGTGCTGTAAATATGGATGCTGCTCAATGTTCCACCAATATCGTCATGCAGGTCCTGTGATATTTTGGTCCGCATGGAAAATATTTTCTGAAGTTGTTGAACCCGATTTTTGTAAATAGCATATACAGTTGTAATTATGGCTGTAATGCATAGAAGAATAAACCACCACGTATGCCAGAATGGAGGTCTGATATGAACGGGTAAATCAATCAGGGTTTCACTCCATTGGCCATCATCATTAGTAACTTTCACCTGAAACGAATAATTCCCTTCCGGAACATTAGTATAGTTAGCACGAAGCTGATCGTCGGGATGATTCCACTCTTTATCGAATCCTTCAAGCAAATAAGCATACTGCACATCATGTAGCGACTGGCTTCTGATCGCAGAATATTCGAAGGAAAAGAAATTTTCATTGTAGGAAAGTGTGATCTTTTTCTGGTCGGCGGAAAAGGGAACATCCCGATCAAAAACCTTGAAATTGGTCAGTACGAGTTGGGGAAAGGTGAGATCAGGATGGAAAAAATAAGGGGCGATTTCAACAAATTCATTTTTGCAGAAAAAATAAATTTTATCATTAACTCCATTGATCCCATTGGGTACAAAATCATTGTCAGGAAAAACAAGATCCATGTCAAGATGGCGAAGGGTATGACTATTACCATTGTAGTAATTCATGCCATCTGCAGTTGAAATCCAGAGATTTCCCATATCATCAGGAATAATGCTGTTGATATAATTGCTGTTTAGAGCATGTTCCTGAAGAAAAACTTTAAATGTACCAGTGACAGGATCAAACCGTAAAACTCCTCCTCCGTGTGTGCCGAGCCAAAGTTTCTCATCCGGGTCTTTCGTTATCACGGTTATAGTTCCGGCACTCCAATTGGATAAATCATTTTGCTGTGGATGCAAGTGTATAAATGAATCAGTAAGCATGGAGTATTTTGAAAATCCAATGCCGGCATTATAGCCTATCCAGAAGTCCGAATGATCCAAAAATCCGGTGATGAGATTATTCGATTTGAGTGAAGAAGCCTCATCCTTATTTTTTCTGAAATACAATTGTTCTCCGGTTTTTAAATAAATCCTGTAGAGACCCCCCGTCCACAATCCAACCCATAAATCATCTTCAGCACCCTTTCGAATGAAAAATATACCAGGCGTCAAGTGAATATTTCGGACGACAGATTCTGATTTCGTATCAAATTGATAAATGTGATCATATACCCCAATCCAGATCGTTTCTTCATCAGGACAAAGCGTGGTAATATTTGTAATAGGTATTTGAATATTAATTTTCGGGTATATTCCTGTGGGCAGATCATATTTATAAAGTCCCTGGTCAGTTGCAATCCAAAGTATATCTGGCTGTGTCTGTGCCATCGCTTTAATGGTTATTGTGCCTGGCAAATGAAGTTGATATTTGTTGGCGAGTGTATGTATTTTGTAATACTGATTCCCCTCATTATATATTCCGATTCCCAGATCTGTAGAAATCCAATAGTTGTGATGATGATCTATGTACAGCGAATTAGCTCTTTCGCTGATAATGGAGCGGTGATGATGAAATGCAAAAAACCCTGTGTCGGTGACAGCGGTGAGAGGATGATAAATTTCAGAGCGACCCAACCAGTAAAAAATCCAAAGCATGCCTTTTTCATCCGTAAAAAGTTGCTTTATCCCCTTACTTACTTTTTTTGAAGTGTGGGTGACACGATTTTGAGAAAATTCAAAAAAACTCAGGGACTGACTTTCCAAATTACGAAACCATAACCCGTGATTCCTATCTAAAGCCAATTCGGCGCCATCAGCCTCATCAAAAATAACCCAGCGTAACGGATTATGCCGTTTGTAATAGAATTCATTTTTATCAATGGAATAAAAAAAGACATCACTACCATTTGAAAACCACAATCCATTATTTTCCTGATCGAAGATGAGATGAGTGATGAGCCCTTTGTCCTGCGATGCAGATGAATCCGGCATGTCCGTGAAACAGTATACGACTGAATCCATTTGAACATCATATTTCCACAGACCATTTCCTGCTATCCAAAGATTTCCCTTCAGGTCTTCCACCATATCATATACCCTGTTAGTTATTTCAAAATTTCGGTTTTGATGGCGGAGGTAAATCTGTTGAAAACTGCCATTGGCTTTCACGAATCTGTTTATACCTTTATATGTAGACACCCATATGTCTCCGTTTGTCCCTTCCTGCAATGCAGTGCAATAGTTGTCGGTCAATGATGTGCTGTCATTTGACTGATGTCGATATATTTTAAAGGTGGTTCCATCATACCGGTTAAGGCCATTTTGTGTAGCAATCCAGTAAAAACCATCGCGGTCCTGAATGACCGCTTCTACTTTATTGGAAGACAATCCATTTTCCGTGGTGAGATGCTCAAATATTTGATTGGAATTTTGCGCCTGACCATCATTTTTAATGAGCAGGAAGAAGACCAGGGCTGCTATGAGTTCAACACAGCGAAATATTCTTTGAGAGACGGAAGCATGCACTACTCCAATTTAGATCATTTCCGCGACAGGAGCAAGACAGAATAGTTGGAAGTGTTTCGAAACTGGGGCAGACTCAATAAAGGAGACAACAACTACAAGCCTTTCTCACGCATTTTCACAAAGAGCCAATGTGCTATTAAAACATCATTCGAATCGAAAACTTCAAGAAAATAATTACCATTGACAAGAGAGGAAATATTTAATGAGATACCCTGTTTGCCCGTATTGAAGAATTGGGAATACGTAAAAGCAACTTTTTGTGATTCGACTTCGGAAACTGAGAATCGGTATTCATCTTTCTTTTTTATGTCCAGCGTAAGAGGGAAGGAATATGAACTTACGGTAGACGGAGCGGTGATCAAAACACCTTGTTCTGTGTCGCGAGCAGAAATATATTCGAAGTGAACGAAAAACATTTCGCTGAACATATGAGCGCCCCAGGAAATGGGTACCGGCTGTTCGGAGGGATTGCAAAGATTGTCTGTTGTATTATCATAACTCGCCAAAGTATGAATGACTGTTCCTTTTGGAAGTTTCACCGGTGATATCAGTTGATAGGTTTGCCTCCAGCTAAAATTCCAGTCTTTTATTTTCAACAATTTTATGGGATTCGCATTGCCCGGAGTCATGGCATAAACTTCCCATGAACGGCATATGAGATTTGCCTGAGGCGTGAGGCTAAGAATTTCCAGGTCGAAAGGTATAGTATAGCTTGCGTGAAATATCTTTTTTGAGTTGGCCGGAATGAAAAGGGAGTCATTAGTAATGCAATATGGATTAATTAGAGGAGCCGAACTAATCTGGCGAGTAATATTATTTTTTGCAAAATATAATCGCACAAAAGATGAATCTGTCAGCGGCCGTCCAGTGGGACCATATTGAATATGTAATATCAGTTTGCTATTCTTTGGCAAGAACTTAGCTGTTCCTTGAGGAAAAAATGTGACCCCTTGCTGAAGAGACCATGTATACCAAAACGGTTCATCAGGGATGATGCCCAGACCACCAAAACTGTAATATCCATAGCGTGGATCCCATTTGTCAGACACATCAAATTTGTCGGATTGCACTACCGAGATAACAGCGCTGCGCACTATTTTTTTATTTCCCGGTACAAATTCAATTCCATCCACCCACCGGTCTTCTTCCAGGTGAGTAGGCAAAACAAAAACCTGGTATTGATCCAGGTAAATTCCATACTGCTCAAATGGCTCCCGCATCGGTACCACCAAATCAGGATTGCGTGATGTTGTGCTTTCTCTCTCTAACTTTCCCGATTCTGTATTTGATGGTAATCCTTCTTGCATACCATGAGTGACCCAATCTTTAATTTTTTGTATATCATCATCCGACAGAACACGTTCGTTTGAGAAATGGCGATAGGAGGGATCAGCGTACCACGGCGGCATAAGATGTGCAGAGGTAGTATACTGTATCATTTTGCCATAAGAGGCGACATCTTCATATGTAACGAAAGGCATCGCACCGACTTCACCACTTCGATGACAGGACACACAATTTTTTTGTAGAATAGGTTTTATGTCCTGTTCATAGGTCGGGATCTGTCCTATACATATATTATACGACAAAAACAGGGATATATAGATCAGGCATTTACCTGGTCGCATACATCGTGATGTAACAACCGATGGCCGAGGGCCACGGTTCTGATATGATGTTACCGCGGATTAAAGAAGTAAGCACTTCATCCAGGTCATCTTTGATGGAACTATGTTTCATTTTACCAGGCGCATAGTAGGCGCTGTTGATTCTGCCTCTATAATAAACTTCGCCCTGATCATCCGTGACGACAACTTCAGGAGTTACAGTAGCTCCCAGTTGTTTTGAGATCTTTTGATCTCTATCTAACAGTGTTTCAAAAGAAAGAAGATCATATTGCTGTTTGAATAGCTGAGATGTTTTGTAGTTACTATTCTTTACCGGAAAGACAGCATGAAATGAAACATCATCTGCATATTTTTTTGATAAGGCACTCAGGGGTTTACCCATATAATTACATACAGGGCATTCTTCTGCCAGAAAGACATACACATTCCATGCTTTTTGGCCTGAAGCGGTAAATAGAGAACCGAATAGAAGTATAATGGTAATGACGTGTTTCATATTCATTCGAAATTATAATAAATAGTCTGCAATATTAATTTCAAACCCTGCTGGTGATGCTATTCAGGCTGATGAGCAGGTGAAATAGTGTGACCATCCGGCGCCAATTCACCCCAGAATGAGCGTAGGACGTCAATTTATAATAGCTCAATGGGTGGGGTGCTATATATATAATTTGAACAGCAGGATATAATCCTATCCGATATATGCCCCATTCGTCAGGAATAATAGCTGTCTCAGATGCACCGATAGTAATTCTAAATGGTAGTCTCATTGTTTTGCATCCTTAATTTAAATTTTAGATTGATGAAAACACTTTTATTCGGATTAAGTATTCTGCTGATGGCATTTCGCATGGAGGCACAGACATGCCAGGCCTTGTTTTCATTTGATGCTACTAACCTTACGATTCACTTTCAGGACCTATCGACACATAGTGCTAATAATCCCATCATCTCATGGTCATGGAATTTCGATGACGGGGGTACTTCTGCGCAACAAAATCCAATACATACATACGCCAACCCTGACCGCTATGATGTCAATCTTACTATCCATACGCAAAACGGATGTACGTCCAATCTTCAAATCCGTATTGAGACATGTGATTTTGGCGTAAACCATACCATCGGTAATTGTAATGCTTCAGGACAGGTCCAGGTCAGTTTGATGATCACAGATATTTTTGATAATGCCAAAGACGCTGATGTCATCCTTGATGGGCAGAGTGTGCCCGGTAGTCCATTTCAAATTGACGTGCAAAATCCTGTAAATATTACAGTTTCAGTTCCCGGTGATGGGTTGTCACATTCAATTCATATTCAGTCAACAGATATAGAGACTTGTGGACGGACAATACAATTTAGCGTTCCTGATTGTTCGTCAAATTGTTTTCTGAGTTCGTTGAGTACTGCATTAGCTGGAGGCATAACGCACAATGTAAGTATAGGTAATAATTTTTTTTCTCCCCAAAGTATAGCTATTTCGCTGGGCGATGTAGTGCATTTTACATGGCAGGGCGGAGGACATAGCACGACGTCTGATGCTACAAGTGGGCCGGATAGCTGGAACTCCGGTGTCATAGGCAACGGATCAACCTTCGATGTCAATATTCACAATCCGGGTACACACAACTATTATTGTCAGCCACACGGAGGTCCTGGTGGTGCCGGAATGAGCGGACAAATATTAAGCAATTGTCCTGCTGGAAATACATTGCCTCTCATCATTCATTTTAATACAACAGTAGCCAACGCTGCCGGATATAATGTTCTTTGGGATAATGTGAATGTTGCAGGAAGCCCTTTTCAGTATAGTGGTGTTGGTATGCAAACACGTACGATCAATATAATCGGAAATGGTACTACACATAGCCTTATCATTCGTGATGTGGCTGCCCCGTCTTGTGAGCTACAGACGAATTATGCAACACCGGATTGCGGTCAGGGCGGAGGCAATCCTGTATGTAGTATATCGGGGACGGTTGGAAATTTTGGCGGGTGTATTAATAATAATGTCAGTTCGACACTTACAGTGAATAGTACAAACGGAGGTGCCGGATTTAATGTAAGTATAGATAATGGCGCAAATGTTTTTCATGCATATACAGGCAACACCACTATAGTATCTATAACTCTTCCGGGTAATGGAGCAAACCATGCTGTAAAAATCACAGATAATGTTGATCCTGCTTGTACGTCAACCATAAATGTGATTACACCTGACTGTACGATACCGTGCGGAATTACAAATTTGACATCAACTCCGGCAAGTAACGGAGGACCAAGCGGCATCATTCATACTGTGAATGTGCAGGACTTTCAATTCAATCCGAATGTGGTCAATATATCTCAGGGAGATCTTGTCAAATGGGTCTGGACAGGAGCAATAGCACATACGTCTACTTCTGATGCATCCAGTGGCGCTTCCAGTTGGAATAGTGGATTGTTCAATAACGGATCTACATATAACAGCCCTCTTCTTCCTGAAGGAGTGTATCCTTATTATTGTATTCCACATGGCGCTCCCGGAGGCGTTGGTATGTCTGGATCGATTCATGTCTTGCCACCTTGCAATGCAAATGGAGAAACCAATGTGCTTGTAGCATTTAATATAGTCAGCAATGGTACACAGGGATTTCAGGTATTAGTAGATGGAGTTACGGCAGGTACATTTCAATATGTGGGAGGTGCGGCACAATCTGCAACGGTATTAGTTCCGGGTGATGCTGCACTACATACGCTTATTGTCAAAGATGTTGCCAATCAAAGTTGCAGCGCAACAACTAATGTGACCACTCCAAATTGCATAGGAAGCAATCCGCAATGTTCGATCGCATTCACTACAAGTATGGGAAGTTGTTCAAATGGAAATGTCCCCGTGACAATCGATGTGACAGCTATGAATAATGCAGCTACCTACACAGTAAAAATCGATGGACAAAATGCAGGAACATTTAATTATAATCTTCCAACCATAACCGTCAACGTAATAGGAAACGGACAAAGCCATACTATTGTCGTCACGGATAGCGCTGATCCGGCTTGTACCGCATCTGCACAAGTGACTACGCCGGATTGTAATGTGCCATGCGCAATAACCAATCTCATAGCCTCTGTTCCAAGTGGTAATGGCGGGCCAAGTGGAATAATACATGATGTCAATGTTGAAGATTTTCAATTCAATCCCAGCGTGGTCAACATGGCTGCCGGAGATGTTGTAAAATGGACCTGGTCAGGTGCCATAGCCCATACCTCGACTTCAGATACACCAACAGGAGCTAATAGCTGGAATAGCGGATTGTTAAGCAATGGAGCTATATATACCAGCCCGGTTTTAGCCGAAGGAACATATGGATATTATTGTGTTCCTCACGGAGCTCCTGGTGGAATAGGCATGTCAGGAACCATTCACGTATCACCACCGTGTAATAATTTTGGTCAAACAAATGTTCAGGTTTCATTCAATGCGACTAATGGTGGTAGCGCAGGATATAATATTTTTGTCGATGGCAATATCGCCGGAAGTTTTGCATATAATTCGGGTGCGGCACAAATGGCATCAGTATTAGTTGCCGGAAATGGATTGGCACACACCGTGGTTGTTCAGGATATTTCAAATCCGTCTTGCAGTATAAATACTTCCGTCATTACTCCGGATTGTGGGGGTGGAAATCCGGTATGTTCAATTTCATTTAACCCGGCTATCCAGAGTGGATGCAATAATGGTTTGATAAATATCCTGTTGAATGTAAGCGCAGTGAATAATGCTGCTACATATTCGGTATTGATAGATAGCCTAACGGCGGGAACATTTAATTATTCAGATTCAATGGCATCGGTTAGCATAGCCGGAGATGGACTGTCACATAGCATTGTCATCACAGACGCAACAAATCCAACTTGTAGTGTTACAGCAAATTTTACGACGACAAACTGCTCGCTACCTTGTAATCTGAGCATCAGCAATATAAGTTTTGGAACTAATATTGCTCACGAAGTTCAGGTCCGGGATTTTCAATTTTCACCAGAGGTTATCACCATTAATCTTGGAGACACGTTGAATTTTAACTGGACGGGTGTTATACCTCATACAGTTACTTCAGACGCACCTGCAGGACCAAATGCATTTAATTCCGGACTCTTGAGTCATGGTGCAAGCTGGCAATACATTCCTAATGCAACAGGTTCTTTTCCGTATTACTGTATACCTCACGGAGCACCAGGCGGTGTGGGGATGTCAGGCGTCATTAATGTCACTTCATCATGTACGGGTGATGTGGCGAATGGCACTATGAATATTAATTATTCCGGTACCTCAGGACAGGGTTTTGAAGTCACTAAAGATGGAAGTCCCATCACGGGATCACCCTTTACTTTTTCTTCGACAGGACATATCACTATTCCTCTAGCCGTGACAGGTGATGGTGGGCAACATGCTTTTGTAATCAGCGATGCAGGAATGAATAGTTGTTCGGCTCAGCAGATAGCAACGATTCCTCTGTGCAATAACCTATGCACACTCAGCATCACTGCCATTACGGCCTCGGAGTGTATGGGAAATACGGTAACATTGAATGTAAGTTTTACTTCTAATCAAATTTCGTCAACCTATAATATTTATAAAGATGGATTGAAGCTCAACGCCACTCCATTGACAACAGATGGAAGTGGAAACGGATTTTATTCGACCATGGTCGTGGGCAATAATATTTCCGCTCTGATTAATATTCAATTTATAGAAAATTCAACTTGTGCTGCATCACAAAATGTGGTTATTCAGAGTTGTGCAGGGCCATGTCTGATATCTGATTTTGAAATTGGAAAAAGGGGAATAAAGCATAATGTTGAAGTAAAAGATTTTGCATTTGTACCGTCAAGCCTTGACGTGCTGATAGGAGACACGGTTCATTTTGTATTTATGGGCTCCATACCCCACACTACCACTTCAGATCAATTTATGGGTCCGGATTCGTGGAATAGCGGATTGCTGGGATCGGGATCGACCTATGATCTTGTGATCAGTAACACGGGCTCATTTCCATACTACTGTCAGCCTCATGGGGGTCCGGGTGGTATCGGAATGTCGGGTGTGATCCATGTGTTGGATACTTGCCAACAGGAGGCATGGCAGACCAATATGTCGTTTATGGTTTCGGCTGGCAGCCCGTTAGGATACAACATATTTGTAGATGGTGTAAAGATTACAGACACACCGATTCATTATGACAACCCCATAGGATTCAATGATGAAATAGTTGGATTGCCCGGGGATGGGGCATGGCATCTCATCACGATGCAGGATCTGGAGACAGGATTTTGTGCTTATACGACACCTGTTATGACCAGTATTTGTGGAGCCGGCTGCTCAGTCACCAATCTCAATGTCAACGTTGGAACCAATATCACACACATCATTGAAGTAAGAGATTTTGATTATTTCCCAAAACAAATCACGATTGGTGCCGGAGAAAAAATAAGGTTTGTATGGACAGGCCAAATCCCTCACACAGTAACTTCAGATGCTTTAATCGGACCTGAAGTATGGAACAGTGGTTACTTGACTCAAGGATCAACTTATGAACTCATTATTAATACCCCGGGTGTGCATCCTTATTTCTGTATCCCCCATGGTGGACCTAACGGTATCGGTATGTCAGGAGTGATTACTGTTCTGCCGGCCTGTATTGACAACAAACAAAATGTACGGGCTGATTTTAACGTGACGCATGGAAGCATAAAGGGTTATAATCTTTTCGTTGATGGCTTGCTTTTTGGAAATAATCCACGGCATTATGACGACCGTAGAGGACCAAATCAGGTCACGATACAATCTCCTGCAGACAATAGTGCTCACATCCTGACAATCCAGGATCTGGATAATAATATTTGCGCAGCCAGTGATTTTTTCACGACAGGCCTGTGTGATACCTCTTCCTGTGCACTTAGCGGTCTTGATTATTATGTAGGCCGGGGTAGAAAAACCGAAGTGCTCGTCAGTGATTTCACATATACACCTACTACGCTTCAGATCGAACTGGGTGATACAATACATTTTGTATGGGTAGGGGATATTCCGCATACAGTCACCTCCGATGTTTCCACAGGCGTAGATGTTTTTAATTCAGGGCTACTTGGAAAAGGGGATTCATATGACCTTGTCTTAACATCCACAGGGTCACATCCTTATTACTGTATTCCACATGGAGCTCCCGGGGGTATCGGCATGTCGGGAAGTATCAATGTAGCAGATCCATGTGATGACGGAAAAATATATGTTGACTTTGTCTTCTTTGCAGAAGGGCCGGGCAATTCTTACAATGTGACCAATCAGCAATCTACCGTATTGCAAAATCAACCGTACAAATCGGGGGGCATTCAATCTTTTGCACTTGAATTAAATGCCCAGGGACAAAACTATAATATTGAAGTAATAGATAATAGTAGTTTGGGATGTACAGCTTCGTTGATAACAGATACATTAGATTGTAGTGACCCATGTTTTTTCGTCAGAGCGGGATTTGATTATGACATCAATTACAGTAATCTGAGCGTGGCATTTCAGGCTGTTACGAGAGGAGAGATCATTTCTTGGCACTGGGATTTTGGTGATGGAACTGTCGCTGACGATAAATCCCCTATTCATACCTACAGCACAGCGACACTATATAATGTTTGTCTAACGATCACTGACGCCAATGGCTGTACTGATGTGTTTTGTGACAAACTTAGATTAGGTGGGGATGTTTGTCATGCTTCATTTGAATACGTACAGGATGGATTGAATTTTATTTTTTACAATACGTCTGATGTGTCCGATCTTCCAATCGTCGCAACATGGGCATTCGGAGATGGCAGCTCGTCCTCAAAATTTGATTCTGTACCACATCAATATGCATTGGGCCTTTACGAAATCTGTGTCACAGTGACGTCACCAGGTTGTGTGAATACAAGTTGTGAAATTCTTGATCTCACAAATAGTTGTCTTGCACTCAACGCGCAGTATACTTCAGTTGTTGAGGCAGGTAATCCATTGGCTTATCGGTTTGGGGACGAAAGTGCAGGTCAGATAGGTTCGTATTTATGGGGTTTCGGAGACGGACAGATCAGTACGGTACGACATCCATCACATCAGTATAGTCAATCGGGAGTATATACTGTATGTCTTTTGGTACTTGATGATGATGGACAATGCGCAGATTCGGACTGTAGGACACTATATGTAGGTACAACAGGAATGGATCCTGCTGAGACCCAAATGAGGAAAATGTCAATTTGGCCAAATCCTGCCAACTCAAATCATCCTGAAGTGCTGATGAGTGGCTTTGATGAGGGGGACCTGGGACTTCATGCAAAATCAATTATTTATGATGTGACGGGTGCGCACATCCTCACGGCCAATCTTAATCTTGAGCGTTCTAGTGCGCTAGACCTTCCATCAATACCAGGTATATACTTTCTGCAGATTATAACAAGCAAAAACCGTTACGGCACCATGGTGGTTGTTCAGTGACCACATTTACTACAAGTTCATATGGAGGGACCTGATGGACATCGATAGGCCATTAATGTTAACTAAAGCCTAATAGCCGTAAAGGCTGTATACAATATCCCTCCCGAACACTCTACTAATTGACCTGTTCGATATGGGATTTGGCACGTTCAGAGTATTCGTTAGTTAAATATTGTACGAATAGCCGTTGTTTTGTTGTTATAGCGAGGAACAGATTAAAGACTTGAAAAAAATGACTGAGGTATCGAAAATAACGAGGGCTAATTATGTGCTGGCAAGCATCTTGTTTGCGGGTTTTGTAGTTCTGCTTATTCCGTCTTGTGTGCATGAGCCATTGCTCACCCCGATCGACAACCCGGTGGACACGACCGGCAATCCAATCGATACAACAGGCAATCCGGTGGACACCTCAACAGGAAACCCATGTGATCCTAGTGTCGTATATTTTTCAAAAGACATTTTACCTCTATTTATTTCCACTTGCGCAAAGAGCGGTTGTCACGATGCGGCTACACACTCAGAAGGTATCAAAATGGATAATTTCCAGAATGTGATGGGAAGTCACATTGTCAAAGCCTATGATGTCAACAAATCTAAATTGATCGAAGTGATTAAAACAAATAATTCTGAAAACAGAATGCCACCGGCACCGGCACAACGTTTCACAGGAGATCAAATATTGCTGATATCAAAATGGATACTGCAGGGAGCAAAGGATCTGACATGTGATGAAAATGCAGGGCAATGTACCACAACAAATGTCTCTTATTCTGGATTTGTTGCACCTTTGCTTACGACATATTGTGTCGGATGTCATTCGGGAGGCGCACCCTCAGGAGGGATTTCTCTGAACAGTTATAGCGGAATAAAAACAATGGTTACGTCAGGAAAACTTTATGGTTCTATAAACTGGACGACAGGTTATATAAAAATGCCACAGGGATCAACGAAATTATCACAATGCAATATTGATAAAATAAAGGGATGGATCGATGAAGGAGCAAACAATAATTAAATTCCTGTTGATGGGAATGGTGTTCATGTCATCATGTTACTATGATGCGGCAGAGACTTTATATCCGGCTACGGATTGTGTCACAGCCAATATGAGTTACAAGACGAATATATTACCTATCCTCCAATTCAATTGCTATGTATGTCACAGTGCTGATGTCAATTCTGGCAATGTAAATCTTGAAGGATATAATCAGGTACTACTTAGTGTCAATAATGGTAAACTTCTGGGCTCTATCAAACATGCTTCCGGGTTTAAAGACATGCCCCAGAATGCGCCGAAACTAGTAGCCTGCGAAATCGCCAAAGTTGAACAATGGATTACCGACGGAGCACCTAATAATTAACAGGTATGAAATGCTTATAATCTCACAAGTATTTCGACCAATCAATGCTAAAGCCATGAAAAAAATACTTATCACACTGATCGTTCTTGCTGTCATCGCAGCAAGCTATGGCTACTATATGTACAATAAGCCTGTAGAAAGCCTGGAAAATAAAGAAGCGGAGGTCACTATATCAGCCGATCAACTGATCGCTGATTATGAATCAGATGAAAAGGCAGCTAATGAGAAATATCTTGGAAAAGTAGTCATGGTCAATGGTAAAATAACAGATATCACAAACGAAGAAGGAAAGAAAAAAGTAAATCTTGAGACATCAAATCCAATCTCTGCAATCATATGCGAAATGGAAGAAAACAAGAAAACAGAACACCTGAAAGCAGGTGACATGATCAAGGTCAAAGGCATGTGCAGCGGGTACCTAAGTGATGTCATCCTTGTACAATCTGTAGTCGTCAACTAAATCCCAAAAATAAAACTGTATGAAGGGAAATCATACCTATTCATCACTATTTAAAAATAATTAACCATGAAGAATATCTTTTTTATCGTCATGCTTTTGTCAACACAGTTGGCATTCGGACAAAAATACTTTTCTAAAACAGGAAAGATTTCTTTCAAATCAGAGGCCTCTATGGAAAAAATAGAAGCACAAAACGCTTCAGCCAGCACAGCACTTGACATCAATAGCGGCAATCTGGAGTGGGCTGTACTCATCCAGGGATTTAAATTTGACAAAGCCCTGATGCAGGAGCATTTTAATGAAAACTACATGGAAAGTTCGACCTATCCTAAAGCTAAATTCAAAGGAAAAATTGACAATATAAGCGCCGTCAATTTTTTAAAGGATGGCGTTTACAATGTCACCGCTACTGGCCAGCTCGAAATGCATGGCATCACCAAACCAGTGGCTACAAGTGGAGTCATCACAGTAAAAGGTGGCGCTATATCCGCTAAAAGTAACTTTTCAGTCCTGCTGGCAGATTATGGAATAACGATTCCCAAACTGGTGGCCGACAATATTTCCAAAACCGTTGATATCACTGTTGATGTCAGCTATCAACTCATGCCGACTGAATAATAATTATAACAATCAATATATGA
The DNA here is from genome assembly GCA_038252065.1 of Chitinophagales bacterium. Taxonomy (GTDB): domain Bacteria; phylum Bacteroidota; class Bacteroidia; order Chitinophagales; family Saprospiraceae; genus Opimibacter. Next base: position 61,691 of record JBBSAQ010000010.1, on the reverse strand, counting down.
TCAGTGCCTCTACCATTAATAAATCGATGGTAGAGGTTTTTTAATATTGTACTTTCATTGCATATAAATAACAAAAGATAATCATGACCTCTAAATATCTACTCAGTATTGCTTCCTTTTGCATAATGACCTTATTCGCTTCAGCCCAGGATAATGATATGCTATCCTTGCTCAAGGACTCTGTGACAACTGAGTATACTACCGCCAGCTTTAAGACTGACCGCGTCATTAATCTACATTCACTGGAGAACACTGCTGCCGGAAACCTCGATATAAAAATCTCACATCGCTTTGGTTTTTTTAGCGGCGGTGCATATGAGTTGTTCGGATTAGATCAGGCTTCAATTCGCATAGGCGGAGACTATGGAATTACTAACCGGCTGATGGTGGGTGTAGGAAGAAGCAGCTATGAGAAAACGTTTGATGCTTTCGCCAAATTTAAGTTGTTAAGACAATCAAAGGGTGCCAAAAACACGCCAGTCACACTATGTGCCTTTGGCTCAATTGCGGTTAAAACGATCAAACCATCTGACCCAACGCGCGTGAATTACTTCAGCAGCAAACTATACTACACAGGACAGCTCATCATCGGCCGAAAGTTTTCCAAAGCATTCTCGCTTCAGTTGTCCCCTACCATAGTACACCGTAATCTTGTAGAAAAAGCTTCAGAAAAAAATGATATTCTTGCTCTCGGAGCAGGCGCAAGGTTTAAACTCGGCAAGAGAACTTCGCTGAATGCTGAATATATCTACGTCCTCCCCAATCAACTGGCACCAGAATACCGGAACTCGGTAAGTATTGGATTTGATATTGAGACCGGTGGTCACGTCTTCCAGTTACATTTTACCAATAGCACATCAATGATCGAGAAGGGATTTATTGCCGAGACGATAGGAGATGTGAGCAATGGGGACATCCATTTTGGTTTTAATATAGCCAGGACATTCAATATCAAGTAGGCGGCAAAATCACTTTAGTTGCTGTGGATCATTGTGTCCTTTTTCCTTTATCTGACCGTTTTAAGACTTTCGTTATTCTACTTTTCAATGGTATAACATTGAGTTTATTGAGCCGTATAGTTCAATAGGCTTAAGTTCTTCATGAACATGTACTTTTACAAAAAAAAGCCATGACAATAAAAAAACTGATCGAGCTGGAAAACAAATCAAAGGAGGTATGGGTCATCAGCCCAATGTTACATTATGATGTACAGAACAAGGCCTTTTCTGAATTGGTAAGCGTCAACCTGGGCGAAAAAACAAAATACAGGTACATCGTGCCGGCAACTCCACTGGTAGAGAAAAATCTCGGACTATACAAAAAGATTTATAAGGTGTCAGACCTGGATATTGCAAACAATTTTCTGATCCTTCCACCATCCGAATTCAATCCCTTCATTGTCGAATGTGCTATTTATGACGCATCCACCAAATGTGTGGCATGTGCAGCACCCGCTACCGATGATGGTAATGAAGAAGTCATCTGGTTCAACAGCGCGACGGCAAAAGAAATGGCAAAGAGTTTTAAGGCTTTGTGGAAAAAGTACAAACGAGTAAACCTTTGATATTTTAGCATAGGTACTGTCGTCTACTATTCTATCCTCAACCGGGGATCGAAAACTCAATTGTATCATTCATATGGCCAAGCCATCAGGGACAAAAAAAGATAACCCACAACGATCGGGATCTGCACAGGGCAAAAAGAAAAAATTTACTGCACAAAATGCATACCGGCCTGCGATACTCAGATGGTGGCCTCTCATTTTGCTTGCTTTCAGTGTTATCGTTGTTCTCCAGGCGAGATTGAGATTGCTGGCCATACCGATGGAACGCGATGAAGCAGGGTTTGCTTATATCGGCCATTGGTTATTGAAAGGCAAAAGTTTATATGTTGATATTGTTGACAATAAACTCCCGGGGCTGTATATTTTATATGGATTTTTTACCAAAATATTTGGATACAACGCCACCGGCGTTCACATTGGCTTGCTGATCGCGAATGCAGTTTCTGCTGTAATTTTTTATATGCTGATGCGCGATCTCTACAATCAGTATGTCGCTGCTACGGCTACGGCTTTTCTTTTGATTCTTCTAGCTGACCCCAATGTGCTTGGTTTTGCGGCACATGCTACACAGTTGCTTTTGCCATTTGTGATGGGGGGGTTCTATTTGTTTTGGAAAGGAATAAGAAAAGGGCACATAAGCCTATTTCTCATCAGTGGATTGTTGCTGGGCCTGGCATTTATCATCAAGCAGCAAAGTGTGGTATTCGGAATGGTAGTGGCGCTATTGTGGTGGCCGCTACGAATGGTGTGGAATAAAAAAGAAGATGGCCGTTTACCATTTGTAGAATGGTTGATGTTGGGCATTGGAGGATTATTGCCTGTTATAGCTGTAGTGGGCTATTTTAAAGTGACAGGACGACTTGACGAACTTCTTTTTTGGTCATTCAAACAGCCGTCCAGAATGGCGGCAACATTTACACAATCAAGATGGGAATTGTTTCAACATATTGTGCCGGTGGTGACAAGACATATTATGGTGTTATGGATAGCTGCAAGCGCTGGTTTGGTATTAATTTTTATGTCGGGGTTTAAGAAAGGAAATGTGTGGTTTGCATTTTTAATGACTTCATTCGGTCTTGCAAGTGTGGTGATAGGCGCGGCGTTTTATCAGCATTATTTTGTTCTTGCATTACCGGGTGTTGCGCTTCTCGCTGCGGTTACGCTGTATTGGATTTCACAGCAATTCACAAAGAATGGTGTGGCAGTCAGTTGTGCTGTAGGCTCTATTTTATTACTATGGCCATTGGTGGCTGAGCATGAATATTTTTTTAGTCCTGATTACAATAAGATACATCAGCGGATGTATAGTTTCAATATGTTTCCCGAACTTGAACGCATAGGTAAGGAATTGGCAAGGCGTGTCCCTGCAGGGAGCCATATAGGTTTGATGGGTTCAGAACCGGAAGTACTTGTAGCTGCTGATCGGGAGAGTTGCAGTAAACATTTGTTTATGTATCCTATCCTTTCAGATCCGATTTTATCTCCTCCGATGCAGAATGAATACCTGCATGATATGGAGTCATGCTTGCCGGATTATATCGTCTTTAATATGGGCGTATTATCATGGACTGCGGGATATGATAAGCTGCAGATGTTTGAGGATCTCATGAAATGGATCAACGATAATTATACAACATCCGGAATAGCTGAATTCCGGAAGGACAAGCCCGGCGAGTTGGTTTGGGATGGTGCGCTTTCTACATATCAATCGCAGAATGATTTAAAGGTGTATGTTTTTAAAAAGAAATGATAGTTTAACCCTCCTTTGAATAAACATAAGCCCCGTCTTCGCCTCGGCAGAAAAACCATTTAGTTTAAATAGTTCATTGGTTCTACACAGACAGGGGCGAGCCCTGTCAATTCATATTGTAGAGAGATTAGGCATTGATGGGGCTCGCTCCCACCTCGGTTTTAAACCTTTCACTCGCCCCCACCTTAGTTTTAAACTCCATTGGCATAACTCCACCTTAGTTAAAACCCGTTAGCGAATTGCCTGATTTCCCTATCTTTCAACCCTATGAAACTCTTTAACGCTTCAGTATACGCTAACCGACGCAAATCCTTGATGCAGGCGATGGGCCAGGGCCAGTTCTTTTTTCCCGGAGCCGTCGAGCAACCCTTCAATTATAAAGCGAATCCATTTCCATTTAGACAGGACAGTACCTTCCTTTATTACTTTGGATTTGCGCAGCCCGGGATGGCTGGTCTTATAGATGCCGGCGCAGGTGTTTCGACACTATTCGGTCATGATATAGATATTGAAGAAGTGGTGTGGATGGGCCCCCAGCCGACCATGGCAGAACGGGCACGTTTGATCGGAGCAGAGCAGTATGCAGAAATGGATACCATAGCAGAAGCGTTCAAAGGAAAAAATATTCAATACCTGCCACCATATCATGCTGACCGGATACTTTATCTGGCAAAGGTTTTGGAAAAAAGCGTTGAGGATATTCAAAGTGGTCACGCCATGCCGCTGGTCCAGGCCGTCATTAAACAACGATCGCATAAGGCCGCTGAAGAAATCACGCAGATGGAAGAGGCATTGGCCATCACTGCAGCGATGCACACGCAGTTACGAAAAGCAACCTCAGCAGGCAAATATGAAGCGCAACTCCGTGGCATTGCCGAGGGTGTAGCGTTTGCAAATCAGGGGCGTCTGTCATATGGAGCTATATGTACAGTTCAGGGTCAGACACTGCACAACAATGAATATCATCGTATGCTTAAAGAAGGAGGCATGCTACTCTGTGATATCGGTGCAGAAAATCAAATGGGGTATGCGGGCGATATCACACGTGTCTACCCTGTGAGTCCGAAATTTTCAACGCAACAGGCAGACATCTATGATCTCGTACTGAAAGCGGAAACAGAATCTATAACGGCAGTAAAGCCTGGTGTGAAATACATGGATATACATCTTGGAGCTGCCCGTATCATCACTGAAGGACTTCAACAGCTTGGATTAATGAAGGGGGATATCGATGAAAGTGTTGCTGCCGGAGCGCATGCTTTATTTTTCCCTCATGGTCTCGGGCATATGATCGGACTGGATGTACATGATATGGAAAACCTTGGAGAGAACAATGTGGGTTATGATGATTCGGTATCACGCAGCACTCAATTTGGTACAGCCTATCTGCGTCTTGCACGTCCTCTTGAAACCGGGTTTGTATTGACAGTTGAGCCGGGTATTTATTTTATACCGGAGTTGATGGATATGTGGGAAGGAGAAGGAAAATTTAAAGAATTCATTCAATATGACAAGCTTGCGCCATATCGGAATTTTACAGGAATAAGAATTGAGGATAATGTTTTGGTGACGGAGAGTGGACACCGTGTATTAGGAACTCCTATACCTAAGGTTAGAAAAGACGTGGAAAGGGATTGAAAGCGTCTATCGTATTAGGGTAATGTCCCCTTTAAGCGTTTTCCGGATACCCAATACAGACGTACAATCCAGGTAATAAGCAAATACCCCCGATGGTACTTTCTTGTTTTTATAAACACCATTCCATGATTCCTGGTTGTCAGTACTGATGAAAACACAATCTCCCCATCTGTCAAAAATTATAAATTGATAAGCTGATAAAGCTGTAGATATAAAAGGTTTAATGGTTTCATTTATATTGTCATTGTTGGGGCTAAACACGTTTGGCATATATATCATAAAATCACAATCAGCTTTTTGAACTGAAATGGTTTCCCTTTTAAGTCCACACGCATTCGAAACCTGTACCCAGTACATTCCGTCATGATCTATCAATAGTGATGGCAAAGTAGATCGGTCAGACCACAAATAACTCGCACCCGGAAATGTAGCATCAAGTATAAGGGATTGCCCCGCACAGAGCACTGTGTCTTCAAGTGTTATGTCGGGAGAAGCAATAGACGTGGCGTTGATCGTTTCTTTTACTGAAAAACATGCGTTGGAAAGTTGAACCCAATAGGAACCCGCCGTTACCAAGCTCAATATCGAATCTGTTGAACCATCAGACCACAAAAAGGTAACATCAGGAAAGGAGGCATTAAGCAAAAGTGTGTCGCCAATGCAAAAACTGGTATCCGGAAAAGTTACTTCGGGTCGCCTGATGATATCAATGGAAAACGAATCCCTATAGGAATAGCATGTATTGCTTATCGCTATCCAATACAATCCTTCATGATTGAAATCGTGTTTTGCTTTTACCGTGTTGTCGGACCACAAATATTGAGTACCTGGAAATGTAGCATCAAGAGTCAATACCTCACCCTGACAAATCGTGGTGTCATTGAAAAAAAGTGTGGGCACAGGGGCAAATGCAATTTGAAATGTATCCCTTTGGGTGAAACAAACATTTTCAAGTTGTACCCAATATGAACCAGCGGTATTAAAAACATTTTCGGGAGTAGTTGTTCCGTCAGACCAGAGATACACAACCCCCGGAAACGAAGCATCAAGTATAAGCGAGTCAACATGACATATATTCGTATCAGGAAATGAAACTTTCGGGAATGGGGTTACAACCACGTCAAACGAATCTGAAACCGAATAACACGAACTACTTAATTGGACCCAATAATGTCCCTGTTTTGAGATATCTATTTTTGGAGTCGTAGAGTTATCAGACCATAGGTAGGAGGCCCCTGCGATAAAAGCATCATAGTTTACTTTTTGCCCTTCGCATATTGAGGTGTCTGGAAGAGAGATAACGGGCGGTGCAGGCGCATCGATATGTATGGTGTCCCGCAAAATAAAGCAGGGATAATTAGCTTCAACCCAATAAGTCCCCGTGTTTTTAATAACTTTTTTAATTGTGCTTGTGCCATCATTCCATAGATAATTTACAGGGCAATTTGTGGTTGAACTAAGAGTTATGATGAGCGAATCACCATTGCACAATGAGGTATCCTGTCCTAGGAAGAGTAGCGTATTCGGATTGAGAAAAAATGAATATGGCGCGAAATTCGGTAAGCCGGACAGAGATGATGTGCCAGAAGAAAGCAATTGCCCCTTTTCACGATATCCGCATGCAGTACCGGACATATCAGGATGATCGATTACATCCAGGAAAGAAGAATTATTGCGGGCCATATATATTTTTTTGTCAGGACCCATCTGAAGAGCACCATAATGGTAATTGCCGGAGATAGAATTCAGGGTAGTCACCTGATCGGTGAACAGGTTTACCTGATATAAATAATTGGTGACATAAAATGTACTGAGATATAGGAGACTATCATTGGGCGAAAACTCTATTCCATACACCCACTGTTGCACAGTGAAGAGTGGGTTGAGATTCCTGACATTTGATAATTGCCCGGTTGACGAATTGAAATCAAACATTTCACAAATTCCACGAAATGAAGCAGAACTAACAATTTTCGTACCATCATGCGAGGCCTTTACGGGTCCGATAATCGCATCGTTTGCATAAAAGGAACCTATAGTAGATATAACAGGCGTCGTATTGAGTCCTGCTGAAGTCAGTAAAAAGGTCTGAAATTTATCGGAATTTAGGGTATGGGAGATGATCCAGATATCTTTACCATTGGCATGCAGGACGGCCGTAATTTTTTCCGCAGTCTTATCGATCACGGTTGTATTTTTTGTTGAAAGGACCACATCACCCATCCCATTATTGAGACACATATCCACAACAGAATACGCCAGTCCTCCATTTGTATAGTGATCCTCAGTCGTGAAAAGATAATATTTCTCGCAAGAGTTTGGTAGAGGAACAATCAGGGCTGCCTGGGTGGATGAAGCTCCGCCTACAAGGCCGGCACCATTTGGCATTATATTTTTATTTCTATCCCAGATAGTGACTCCGTCAGAATAAAATAAATTATTTCCGTCGGGATCACTAATGGAAGCAGTTCCTTCTAACGCCACAAGATTCCCGGAAATAGACTTCGGAGGATCAAAGTTGAAATCAAGACCCGCCCTGGTTCCAAAATACCATATGTTGTTTTGTTTCTGAGCTATTGTACATGCTAAGGAAGTAAATAGAAAACTTACTATGAAAAGCAGTTTTATATTTTTCCTCAGACCCATAGTAAAATATTGCACGTTACATCATAAGATGAAAGCAAAAAACCTGTTTATAGTTTCAATATTCGTTGCATGGCCGTATACCCATTACAGATCAGCTGGCAATAAACGATCCCGGTATTCAACGGAATATCTTCACCGTTTATTTGTTCAACATGTTCACCAGAAGAATATTCATGTTCTGTAGTGTAAAGCAATTTACCCGACACATCAAAGAATCGTATTGTAGTTTTTCCGCCATTGACTAAATAAAATCGGGTTGTAAAAGCGGAATGAAATGGATTCGGCTCTAATTGAAAGAAACTTATTTCCTGCAGATCCCTGATTTGTTTTCCAAATTCCAGATGTATCGAATATGATTCCAGATCGTTACCAGGATATGCTTCAGGGTGTAGTCGCTCTTTTGTCAATTTAATCTTGTCTTTTACTTGACCGGCATGATGTGCAATAAATTTGATTTGGAATAATTCTTCTTCATTGGCCAATAGGATAGATTCTGGATGGTTCCAGCTAATTGATAATACACCATTGTGTACTGCAAAATTCTCCGGGGTGATGAATAATTTTTCTGAGGAGATGCCTACAAGTTCCAGGTCTTCAATTTGGAGTGCCATTTGCAAGCCGGCAATAGATGTTTGTTCACCCGCTTTAATCGCCACTGTAAAGGGTATACCTTCCTTTGCCTCCGTATTCTCTATCATTAGAGTTAAACTCTTTTCATTTCGGGATGTCACATTACCATTGAGCAGTTTAATGTCTTCATTAACATCTCCGATTTTAATGCCCAGAAAATCTGCATCATCAATATCATTAGGTAGGTATTCAATCGTCTTCAATTCACGGAACAATGAAATATCTGTTCCACTCATTTCCTGTGTTATATCACCAAATCGCCAGCTTGTGTTTTCGGGAAACGCACTATATATTCCAAGTAAAAGCTTCCTTAAATCCAGCAGGTCAAGCACTGTCACCCGACCACTATGATTTATATCAGCAGCGATATATTGATGCAGGGAAGTAAAGGGCTCAATACCCAATAAATGCTTCTGTATACGGATAAGATCAAGTGTACTGACACCATTCAGCACATCATCATTTTTATATCCTTTCAAAACGTAATGACCTTCTTTTTCGAGATTCTCAAAGGTGAAATGACCGGTGGCATCTGTTGACGCATTGGAGACATTTGAAAAATCAGTGTCTTCTGACATGCGTACTATAGCGTTTGATATAGATTGCCCGCTTTTTGTGATCACATGACCACTGATGATTGGTTTGGGTGTTTGAATAGATATACAGCCTGCATAAATTTTAACCGCATCAATATCCCAAGCCGAAACAGCAGACGCGTCACCTATCGGACAATAGGGAAGTAATTCAATTCTGAAGGAAGTGTTGGCCTGTACGCGGAACAAATCATTATCAATAAAATTATATGATTGTAATGTCCAAGAATTCGTCGTATGAACATTTTCTTTTCGAAAAACTTCTGTACCATTTTTGAGAATCCTGATTCCATACAATGTGGGGAAGTTGTTTGGTCCGCTATCCCCGCTTATCCAATTGTAATTCGTAGGCCCTTGCTCATAAAATTCAAGTCCTGTAAATTTAACCAGGGAATCTGCCTGAGGGTGTATGGTAAGCTCGATAACAATTGAAGCCTGGTTGCCGGCAGCATATGTGCATGTATTCAAAGAGCTAACACACATGGCAATAGACCCATTAACCCCAGGTGTACATGAATGCTTATTCATCTGCGGTGGAGACCTATACAAATAATCGGCCGTGACATCTGCACAAGATAAAGGGGACGGAAATGAAGGGAGAAATTCGGAGTAGTCCATGTTCGATCCGTTGAACATAAACGCTGAACACTCCTCAAGATCATATTGAACAATAGTTTCACAACCAATGACATTCAGATGTAAAGTTCTGATGCTGTCGCAACCGGTTTCCAGATTAAAAGTATCAACATAGACGCCTGATTTTGAATACCCTTCAAAGGATCCACCGGAGCATATATCTCTTTCAAAAAATGTATTTGAACCGGGGATCACAGTTAGTGTCAAAATACGTATACTGTCACATCCTGATTCAGTTATAAGCGTGTCAGTATATATTCCTGATTCGGTATAGCCCTCGAAAGAACTACCTTCACAAATATTGGCAACAAAAGACAGGTGCGACGGAGGCATAACTGAGATATTAGCAGACGCAATAATTGTTGAGCATGCATTTGAAACAGTTACGGTATAAATGCCCGATACGGATACAGTTAACTGTGGAGAAGTTGAGTGGTCTGACCATAGATAAGTGGAACCGGGAAAAGATGCATCAAGTGTGATCACCTCCCCGGTACACATCACTGCATCCTCTAGCGTAACGTCCGGAGTTGGCACAACATCAATTTGTATCGAGTCGGTGTACTTAGCGCAGGAGCTCTCCACCTTCACCCAGTAAATACCAGTTGTTTTCACAATCTTCTCCGGATCGGTAGATCCATCATTCCACACATATGAAGAAGGGCAATTTTTGCTTGACTGTACATGAAGTATAATAGAATCTCCTGCACAAATTGTGGTGTCATGACCAAGTGAAATAGACGAAGTGGAATCCTGGAAAAATGAATAGGGTGCAAAATTTGGAAGCCCACTTTGGCCCTTAGTTCCGGGCAATAGATCCAGTGAATGCTCTACATATTGACAGTCCGTTCCGCTGACATTTGGCTGATGTATGACATCCACAAAAGCGGATTCATTTCGGACCATATATATTTTTTTGTCCGGTCCCATTTGAAGTGCACCATAACGATAGTTACCAGACACAGAATTTAGTGTCGTCAGGACATTCGTCTCGAGGTTTAATTGATATAAAAAATTAGTAATGAAAAAAGTACTTAAGTATAAAAGATGATCATCAGGAGAAAACTCAATACCATATACCGATCGACTGCCACTCCAATGGGAATTTAGATTCACAACATTACTAAGTACACCGGTTGTATTATTAAAATCAAACATCTCGCAGATGTCACCAAAAGAAGCAGAGCTCACAATTTTTGAACCGTCGTGCGATGCTCGAATGGGGCCGATGATATCTGTAGAACTATAATTGGAACCAATTGTGGAAACAACAGGTGTTGTAGTAAGACCGGAAGAAGTCAATAGATAAGCCTGGAATTTATTGGAACTGTGCGTATGTGTGAGGATCCAGATATCCACACCATTTGTATGTAAGACAGCGGTAACTTTTTCGGTTGTCTTGTCGATCACAAGTGTATTTTTGGTAGACGCTATAACATCACCAAGCCCATCATGAAGACACATATCCACTATGGAATACGCCAATCCTCCGTTTGTAAATTGATCCTCCGTTGTAAAAACATAATATTGAGTGCATGAATTGGGAAGTGGTACGATGAGAGCAGCCTGCGTAGAGGACTCACCACCAAGCAAACCACTTCCATTTGGCATTGGATTTTGATTGTTGTCCCAAAGCGTCGCTCCATTGGTATAAAACAACAAATGTCCTGCCGGGTCACTGATAGAGGCAGTTCCCTCAAGTGTGAATAGATCACTAGTGATTGCTTTTGGGGGGGTAAAATTAAAATCAAGACCAGCCTTATCACCAAAAAACCAAACATTGTTTTGTTTCTGGGCGGATATGTAGCCAACTACACCTAATAAAGTGAACAGGGCAATTTGAAATTTTTTCATTTTCAGGAGGTTATTAAATTCGAATATAATTAAATAATCTTAATAATTGTACGCAGTGAAAAGCATAATTAAAAGGAAGAACGCTAAAGGAATGGAACTAAACAAATAGAGGTAAAAAACCCAATCCTACCAACATACAGCTTATTTAGAATAACCAATCTCACGGATTGCAAAACTTGGGGGAATTTTTAATTCATGGGTCAAAAAAATCAATTCCCAATTGTACTTCAGACAAAATTCTCTCACCGATTCAATCACCCCATAACGCATGCCTCCGTTCCAGTTTCCGATAAGGTAATCATGACCCGCAATGATACCTCCTGGTTTCATTTTAGAACGAAGTAATTCTAACTCTTGTCGTGTGACATTGTATGAATGTTCCGTATCCAGATATACCCAATCAAAATATGCATCAGTCGTCATTTGAATACCGTCGAAAGATAGCTCTCTGATAATTTGAATCTTTTCTGTAACAATTTCCTTTGCAAACTTCTTACTTACTTTTTCAAACAGACCCGGATAAGATTTCAATATCCAATTATCCATCAGAATCAGTTTTTCAGGCTGCGTGATGGCTAGTATTTTTTCAGCAAAAGCTCCTTCGTGTACTCCAATTTCCGCCACGATGGCGTTTTTAGGCAGCCGACGAAGCAATTCTTCTCGGTTTACCAGAGAAACAAGATGCTCTATATGTTTATTTTCAAATTCTGAGGTCGGGTAATCTTTATACAGCTTAGCCCTGAATTTTTTGGTCAATCGATTTGAAATCGAAATCATTTTTCCTGTAAACGACATAGAATAATTTATAATTTAAAATTGATAATAATAGTCTTCATAGTGCAATCAAGCAGATCAAATTTCAAAAGTATCGGAAAACAGACTTTTAAACTGTTATCATCACTGAACATGGAACTGAACGGTCAAATATAATATCTTTGACGTAAGTTATTTTAACAATTTCTGATGATCCAAGTTACAAAGCCGTTCTTGCCGCCTATTGAGGAATATGAGTCATATACCAGGCAGATATGGGATAGAAACTGGCTGACTAACAATGGCCCCTTATTAATTCAGCTTGAACAGCGGTTAAAGGAATTTTTGGATGTAAAATATTTGTCGATGATGACAAATGGTACGGTCACCCTACAGGCGATTTTAAAGACCTTAAGAAGTAAGGGTGACATTATCACTACTCCCTTTTCCTATATTGCAACAACATCGACCATCCTTTGGGAAGGCTTTACCCCCGTATATGTCGACATAGATCCGTATACATTCAATGCAGATCCTGATAAAGGAGAGGAGTTGATTAATGATAACACTGTGGCCATCTTGATCACGCATTGTTTTGGTGTTCCATGTGATGTTGAAAAATGGAATGCGATTTCAAAAAAATATAACATCCCGGTTATATATGATGCTGCACACGCATTCGGAGTTAAAATAAACGGTGAAAGTATTTTAAATTATGGTTATGCATCCTCACTTAGCTTCCATGCCACCAAATTATTTCATACTATCGAAGGGGGTGCGCTTGTCACACATACTGCAGAACTCAATCATGAAATCAATCTCAGAAGGAATTTTGGACACGATGGACCCGATCGGTTTAGTGCAGTTGGCATTAATGGCAAAAACTCAGAAATGCATGCTGCTATGGGTCTGGTGAATCTGAACCACATTAATGCTATTTTGGAAAGTCGGAAAATGCAATACGAAAGCTATCTGACCTTATTAAAAAATGCAAAATCTAAGCTTCAGTTTCAAAATATTCCAACCGGGGTCACGTATAACTATTCTTATTTCCCCATTCTCCTTTCTTCTGAAGAAACTTTGTTGAAATTATTCAATGATCTTATCAAACACGATATTTTTCCACGCAGATATTTTTATCCTTCATTGAATTCTTTAAGTTTTACAAGCGACTTTCGGGGTAACACCCCGATTTCAAAAGATATTTCTTCAAGGGTTTTATGCTTACCGCTTTTTCATGACATGACGCCATCAGATCAGGAATTGATATCAGGCATTATTTTGAAAGCACTTTCAACAGAGTGAATTGAACATGATTCATGCAATTCATATCGTACCCAATAAAAAATTCTTGCCCTGGATAAAACATTTGTTTGATCGACCAGACTGGAAATCTACCTATGTCATTCTCCTTTATGAGAAAAAAAAGATAGTTAGAAATGGAGACGAGAATGAGATAGAGGTTTCTGCGGACAAATTTGGGATAAAGTACATTGTGACTCTTTTGAAGAAGTACGATGCCGCTTTTCATTATCTCCTGGATTTTCCTAAGACAGAAATTGTCTTGCGATCCCCATCCCATATTGTTCATTATTGGTATTTTTTTGGCTCTGAAATCTATCACCAGACCAATTTATTCAAGGGAGAACTGTACGGCCCTGAAACTAAAAAAATATTGGTGATATTGCCTGAAATAAGATATTGGTACGAAATAAGGCGAATGTATTATCAAATAATATTGCGTGAAAATTCTCCGTTTGAGAATTTTAGAAAAGCGATCCCAAGAATAAGAAATATACTATGGTATGTGGAAGATGAAATTAAAATTATCACTTCAAAAATTCAATTACCCCCCTGGATGTTTTTACAGTTCTTCACATTTAATAATATAATTCCGGACGAAAAAGTTGCTACAAACCGGGAAAGCAGAAAAGTATTAATTGGGAATTCAGCTACAATCGAAAACAATCATTTCGACGTACTGAACGTCTTGACGAAGTTAAATCCCATCGTTCAAACCTATTCCTTGCCCATGACCTATGGGCAATATAAAAGATACAAAAACAAGGTAAAAAAGGTCTTTTCTGCAAAATTAAATGAAAAAGTGTTTTTCCTTGAGAAGCATTTAAGTTTGGATGAATATTATTCTTTCATCAACCAACATCCTACAGCTATATTCTTGCACTACAGGCAGCAAGGACTTGGGAATATACTTTACTTGATTTATAATGGCACAAAAGTTTACCTTTCAGAACAGAACGCCATCTATCATTGGTTAAAAAGGAATGATATTATGGTATTTAGCTTTGAAGAGGATTTTATTTCTGATTATAATAACAATAATCTGCTCATAGATTTGTCCTGGAGTAATTCCAACAGAGTACAAATTAAAAGGCTTCTGACTGAAAATCAAAATGAAATATCTATGCAATTAATTGAGGCCGATATCAAAGGAATAAAGTAAAGCGCAATTGATGAAAAACCTAATAGATTCTTCAAAGAAAATATATATTGTTGGTGCCGGAGGTCTGGGCAAAGAAGTTTATTGTGCTATACGTGGACGATTCGGATGGGACAATTCTGCTTTAGATGTATTTTTTGCCGAGGAAGATAATTATTTCAAATCTCGAAAGGTATTAGCTGTTGATGTAATCTCTTTGGCAGATATAGATCTCAAAGATTCATTAATCCTGATAGCAATAGGGGATATTGGGGCAAGAGAGCGGATTGCTTCCTCCTTTGTACATGGAAGTAAATTTGCCATTATTTTGGATCAGAGTGTTAATATCACACCTTTTACAAGTTTGGGCGATGGTTCAATAGTATTAGGCCCTTCTTTTCTTTCTGTAGACGTAAGGGTGGGAAATCATGCGGTCATTAATCCAGGTACAACAATAAGCCATGATTGCACAATTGGTAATTTTTTTACAGCCTCCCCCGGTGTGAATGTGAGCGGAGGTTGTAATATAGGAGATCGAGTTTTCATGGGAACAAATTCGTGCGTACGAAATGGAGTAACGATATGTGACGATGTCACAATCGGAATGGGGAGTGTAGTGACTAAGGATATTCTTTCCAGTGGTACGTATATTGGAAGCCCTGCCAAGTCGATTATCCGTCAGGATTAAGTATAATAGAATTACTTTTTGACTTCCATAATAATTCCAGTTTTTACAATGAGTCATATGAAAAAGATTTTTTTTGCTTTAAATTTCTTTGTGCTGATTTTGGGATCCTCAAAACTCTGCGCTCAGCCCTTCACCCGCCAGGACACTCTCCGCGGCTCCATCACCCCTCAACGCGCATGGTGGGATCTGAAATTCTATGATCTCTCCATTGATTTTGATATTGACCATAAATTCATCAAGGGATCAAACACAATTTCATTTGATGTCATCACCCCGGACCAAATCATGCAGATTGATCTGCAGGAACCATTAGCCATCACATCAGCCATCTACAAAGGACAGCCGCTGACCTATACACGCGAAGGCAATGTCTATTGGGTCAAATTTCCATCCCCCCTTGCTTCCGGTACAAAAGATAAAGTGACCATCAACTATGAAGGAAATCCTGTGGAAGCCATTCATCCTCCATGGGATGGTGGTCTCACCTGGTCGACTGATGACGAAGGAGCTCCTTTCGTAGCTACATCCTGCCAGGGACTTGGGTCAAGCGTGTGGTGGCCATGCAAAGATCATATGTATGACGAACCCGACAGCATGTCCATCAGCATCACCGTACCGCCAGATTTGATGGATGTATCAAATGGTCACCTGAGGAGTATAGACTATCACGCCGATGGCCGAAATACCTACCATTGGTTTGTGAAAAATCCGATCAACAACTATGGCGTCAACGCCAATATCGGAAGGTATACACACTGGTCTGATACAATGCAAGGTGAAAAAGGAGTCCTCGATCTTGATTTTTTTGTATTGCAGGATGATTATGACAAAGCACGTGAACAATTTAAAGATGTATACCGCACGATCCGCGCATTTGAGTATTGGTTTGGTCCTTATCCATTCTATGAAGATGGGTACAAACTTGTACAGGTCCCTTATCTCGGCATGGAGCATCAGAGCTCTGTAACGTATGGCAATAAATTTAAAATGGGTTATCTCGGCATGGACCTTTCATCCACAGGCTGGGGATTAAAATGGGATTTCATTATCGTCCATGAATCTGCTCATGAATGGTGGGCAAACAATATTACATACAAGGACATGGCAGACATGTGGATACATGAGTCATTTGCCAATTATGCCGAATCTCTTTTCCTCGATTACTATTATGGTCGTCAGGCCGCTAATGAATATGTACAGGGTATTCGTTCCAAAATTGAAAACAAAACACCGATCATCGGGCCTTATAACGTCAACAAAGAAGGTTCGAAGGATATGTATTACAAAGGCGGCAATATGCTTCATACTATTCGCACCATGTTAAATGATGATGTGCTTTGGCGATCCGTATTGCGCGGGCTACAACAAGAATTCTATCATCAGACGGTGACGACCAAACAAATTGAAGACTACATTTCTAAAAAAACAAATCAGGATCTGCATACTTTTTTTAATCAATATCTGAGAGATCCGCGGATACCGGTATTAGAATACAAGGTCAAAGGCAAAACGATACAATACAGGTATACAGATATCGTCGAAGGCTTCAATATGCCGCTAAGAGTGACCATCGCCAACAAGAGGAAAATCTGGATACAACCCAATGCCCAATGGCAATCTGTCGAACAGGGAATCCCGGTGGACACATTTGAAATCGATCCTAATTTTTATATCCAGGTTAAAGAGGTGAAAAACTAGAAGCCCGAAATCCTTCGACCCCGGGCTTCGTGACGCGACAAAACGTCATACTTCGACATCTATATTTATCTCAACCGCACGATCGCTAATCGTAATGATTTTTGCAGTGAATCGGTAGTGTTTAATTAATAGACAACAACTAAATAACTTCGTTGCATGCCGAATATTTTTCTCCCGCTGAAACCAACTCTGACGCCTATAGAATACATCGATATGGTCACAGACATGTTCATGAATGTATCTGATCCTATCCGCGCAGAAAAACAAATGGCCTACATGCGTGGCCAGTTTGAATATTGTGGTCTGGGTGCAACAATCTGGTACCCGATGGCAAAAAAAATATTTATTGAACATGGCATGTTCTCCGGAAAGAAACTAAAAATATTTGTTGAAGGATGCTACGATCAAAGTTATCGGGAAGTGATGTATGTGGGCATTGAAATGATGCAACGTATGCTTCCGTATCAGGAGAAATCATGGATCAAAGTCCTCGAAAAATGTATCATCACGCATTCATGGTGGGACAGTGTTGACTGGCTTGCGAAATTAGTTGGCATATTTTTTAAAAAATACCCAGAACTACAACACGAATATGCCTGGAAGTGGATTGAATCAGACAACATGTGGATGCAACGCGTAGCGATCATCCATCAATTGTTTTACAGAGAAGATACAGACGAGAAATTATTATTTGACATGATCCGCCGCAGATCAGACAGCAAGGAATTTTTTATCAGAAAAGCATGCGGATGGGCACTTCGTCAATATTCAAAAACAAATCCTAAGCGTGTGATTTGGTTTGTCAAAAACCATCAGTTGTCTCCATTGTCTGCAAAAGAAGCATTAAGATTATTGAAATAGAAAATTCTCTCACAAAGGCGCCACGACGCAACGTCAATCCTGATAAACCACAAAACTATTTTTAGTGTGGAAAACAAACTGAAAATTTCAAGGGTGATTTTCTAAAAAATATTCTTTTCCGCCCTTTCCGCCTTTTCCGCCTCTTCCGCCCTTTCCGCCTCTTCCGCCCTTTCCGCCCTTTCCGCCCTTTCCGCCCTTTCCGCCTCTTCCGCCCTTTCCGCCTCTTCCGCCTTTTCCGCCTTTTCCGCCTTTTCCGCCTCTTCCGCCTCTTCCGCCCTTTCCGCCCTTTCCGCCCTTTCCGCCCTTTCACTCATATCTCAGAGACTCAATCGGATCCAGTCTCGCAGCTTTCAATGCCGGATAAAGGCCAGAAACCAGCCCAACAATCAGACAGGTGACAAATCCCAGAATGATCCATGCCCATGGCATAATGAATTTTCCGCCGAGCAAGAGAGCTACACCATTACCAATCCCTATGCCGAGGATAATGCCTACGATTCCACCCATCTGGCAGATCATGACAGCCTCTGTCAGAAACTGATTCAGGATATTTGACCGGGTCGCTCCTAAAGCTTTGTTTATTCCGATTTCACGTGTTCGTTCAGTGACGGACACCAGCATGATATTCATCAACCCTATCGCTGCGCCTATAAGCGTAATCAATCCGATACCGATGGTAGCTATTCGTATTGTCGCCGTATTTTCTTTTAGCATGTTGAGCAGGCTATCACTTTGTAATGTTTCAAAATCATTGTCCTGTGATGCTCTTAGCTTCCTGATGTTTCGCATGATGCCGGTGGCGAGGGATATGGCATCATCGATTTCTTCAGCGTTTGCTGAGGAGACAGTGACATCATAATTTTTGTCCGGGTTACCATAGAGATATCGCTCAGCAAAAAGCGGAATCAGAATGCGTCGGTCCGCACTCCTGTTCATCGTAGCTCCTTTTGAAGCAAGGACACCGATCACTGTAAACCTTCGATTGTCAACAGTAATGACTTTATTGAGCGCACTCTCAGCATTTTTATGAAACAGATCATTGACGATATCCATGCCGATGATGGTCACCAATGTTCCTGCCTCCTGCTCAATAGTTGTAAAATTCCTTCCATACAGCAGATCATAGCTATTCATACTCAGGTAATACTCATCAATGCCATATACAAGTACTGTTGGATTTGTCTTTTCCTTTTCATATTTCAACGTTGCATTCCAAGTAGCTAGTCCTGAAACAGAAACTTTTGTGCCTGGATAATCAAACCGGTCTTTAAACTCTATTGCCTGGCGAAAGTCAATAGGGTCGGCATCTTTTTCCTGCCTTCCCCTTCTATTGGAATGAAGGCCACCGGTACCAGGGGTGATATTAAATGAATTGGCCCCCATTCCGGAAAAACTATCATTCATCGTAAACAGAAGCGCATCAGTGGATGTCAATATGCCGACCAATGCCATGATACCAAAGGCAATGATCATCAGGGTCAATATGGCCCTCAGCAAATTGGCCCTGATCGACCGCACGGACTGAGATAAAACTTCTCTGTATTGCATGAATGTCGTTTACCTGTTTTTTATAAAGATAGGTTCTGAAAAAGGATCACCTTTGATTTTTATCAGGTAAATAGACCTGACGCTAATTGCTGTCGACTAAGGATTGAATCGGGAATGGATATTTTCAAGCACAGATTGATGTATTGCAGCTGGTGCAGCTATGATCTGCCCAGTTTTCAGCATATCTTTTTTCCCTGAAAACCCTGTCACCACGCCACCGGCTTCTTCAACAATGATGATGCCACCGGCGATGTCCCATGGATTTAGCGTTGTTTCGTAATAAGCATCAAAACGGCCACATGCGACATAAGCGAGATCAATAGCAGCTGATCCAAGACGCCTTATCCCCCGGGCATGTTTAAGAAAGTATTCAAATACGGACATTAGTTGAGGCACTACATCCCTTGAAGCATAGGGAAACCCAGTAGCCACAACGGCATCTGTAACCTCAGTCCGGGATGATACCTGAATTCTCTGCCCATTACACCAGGCACCTCCTCCTTTCCAGGCATAAAAAGTTTCATGACGTTCCACATCACGTACGATACCCAGGACCAGCACCTCATCGTGCATCAGGCCAATCGAAACAGAATAGCAGGGAATCTGCTGCAAAAAATTAGTCGTGCCGTCCAGCGGGTCAATGATCCAGGTGTATTCTGATTTTTGTTGATTGACAGTTTCTTCTTCAGTGATAAATCCTGATCCATCGATGATCTTCGATAAGCCGGTAACGAGTATTTTTTCTGCTTCTTTATCCACATAACTGACAAGGCTGTTGCGCGATTTAGTTTCGACATCCTTTTCAGTCACTTTTCCGGCTTGTGAATGAATAAAGCCAGCTGCTTCGGCAGCTACCTTCAATACATCATCCAGTATCAAACGTATATCCATATCCTCAAAGATAGTCGGCCGTGGCCAACCCAAATCAAAGCCCTTGTTTAAAGATGTTTTGTATTATTTTAGCATGCTATGATGAATTCAACTCTTACCAATTCAATACACCTTTACGAATATTATAAGTCGTTAGGCGAAAAGTCCATCAACCAGATCGAAGACAATGCGCTTTGGTGGGCTCCGGATGAAAAAAGCAATAGCATCAGTGTCATCATCAAACACCTGCATGGTAATATGCTTTCCCGATGGACAGATTTCCTCACTTCGGATGGTGAAAAAGAATGGCGCAAACGCGACAGCGAATTTGAAGAAACGATCATGACCCGCGATGATTTAATGGCACAATGGGAAGAAGGATGGGCTTGTCTTTTTAATGCATTGCGATCATTGACAATGAAGGATATGGAGAAAACAATCTATATCCGTAACATGGGCCAAAGCGTAGAAGATGCAATCATGCGTCAATTAGCTCACTATGCATATCATGTCGGTCAGATCGTGTACCTCGCTCGTCTTGCAAATACCGGCGACTGGAAATCACTGACGATTCCCAAAGGAAATTCAGATACATATAACCAGGCAAAGTTTGAGCCGGGTAAAAGGATTGAACATTTCACAAAGAATCTTCATGACCTGAAATAGGGTATAAAAATCTTTATCTGATGGACGTAATTAGATGGAAACGTTTCACTAATGAAATGTTGAAGAAATGAAATGCTAAATCGTTCCCTGTGAAGCTAGTCTTGAGAGATTAAAGTCCATAGCATCCAGCATATCGTCAGGATCGAGACTTTTCCATACAAAAGAAATACCTCTGTCCAGGTGAAAAAAACCGGCCTTCTTTCGAACCTGTATCTCATCAAGACCATGTGGGTTGTGGCTGAAATCCCAGGCCCTGATCAGGCTGACACTTGCATGTTTGCGATGGGTCAACAAAGCAATTGATTTTTTCAGCATTCCTGCTTTTTCAATATCCGTAATATCATCAGCATAGGTATCATTTATCAGATACCAGGATCCTTCTTTATGATGATTGAATATAAGATTGGCCACGATGTCGGAAGCGCGTGAAAAATAAACATTGTGTACACCTTCCAGATAAGGGTTTTTTTCAATCCGCCAGGAGATATAAGATTTGTCTTGTTTGATCCAATATCCTTTATACTTTTTCTCAGGGATAAGGTCGTTTTCTTTTACGACAGATTTGTCATAGGCACTGAATGAAAATTTATTTTTTAAAGAAGGAGACGAAGGCCAATATCGTTTAAAAGAAAGTAGTCGTGCTAAAAAGCACAAAGCGAAAATCTTCAGTAGTGCACTGGTTGTATTCTTAGCATTAAGTTTTGACAAGTATGTGTAAGAAGCAAAAATGTTGAGCACCATCAATGACTGGCTATGATCAAAAGGTATGGTAAAGCCTAATCTCAGGAATGGTTTTTTAGCGGATGTGAAACCCCATAAATATTTAATACCTGACGCCCTGCATTTTTCAAAAAGCATGGCGTACATATTTTCAAAAATATGTAGACCGCGATAATCCGGATTGACAAGCGTGTCTTCTGATTTACCTGTGCGAATGACATCCCCTGTGTGTGTAATGAGGTCAACAGGAATGGCGCATTGAGAGCCTATGATTTTATTCGTATCCGCATCTTTAGCAATAATATAAATCGCATTTCCTGCTGGCGCATTATAAAACTCCCAAAGAAATTTTTCTTTATCCCTGTTGTCGTTATTGAAGAGATTGTAGAAATCAAGCAATTCCGGGATATCCGCATCGTGCAGAAGGGAGATCGCAATATTTTTTTTAGTCATTCCCGTATTCGTTTATGATTTCTTCCGGCGTTATGGATTTAATTCCTTTTTCGTTCAGATACAAGAGTACTTTTTTATATTCCTCAAGATAACCGGCGTATTTGTACGATGTAAAATAAGTATTATGCCATAAAATGGAGATAATGCAGTTCATCGTATTTTTTTCTATAAAATCGATGATCGAGGAAGCGGTCTCTTTCAAAGGAATGTTCATGTATCGATGCAGTGTGCCATCCATAATATTTAGCGGAACTTCAACAAATGGATATGGAGATCCTGTGTTTGTGTTATAAGGCCGGAATGGTAGTCCATAACTGTTTCTGAAACCATATCGTTCTGCAAATCCAAGGCTGGCATCCAGCTTTATACCAGCGTGTTCGAGATCATTCCATGAAGAGGGTACTGTAAATTTTAAAAAATGATACCGGTTAAGATTTGTGGTGAAGGGTAACATTTGCAGCTCTTCATTGAATGATGTAGTGAATGCACTTTTATGCAGACCATTCGATGAGGTATATTTTGCCTGATCGCTTAATTGCCGTATCGTATAATCCGCATTTTTGACACCATTTTCAGCTTGTTTCTTCGTGGCCAGCCAGAAGAAGGTGCTTTTCAGTTCATGTTCGGTGTGCAATCTGGAGATGCGGTCGATATTTTTCCAATCCGGATGTAACAGGATTTCATTCATTACTAGTTTTAATATAATATCAGGTCTGCCATTTTTAATAGCCCACATTCCGTCCTGAAGAAAAGATCCATGGATTGTATCAATATCATGCGAAAGAAAAATCCGCGTTGCCTGTTCTTTGCCGGGAATCAAATCTTCCAAACCCTGTTCTATGCAAAATTGATCAAAACAAAACTGCACAATGTTTTGGTCAATGCAATTAAATCGGTGTTGATACGAATGTTGGTAGCTGAATCGGCCATACCTGTCAACAGCATCTTTTACATCTTGCTGACCATATTCCTGGAAAGAATTAATCATGTAAAAAGCCGTTCCAAGCCAGTCAGGCTTGTGGCTATCGGGGAATAAAATGTGTGGGGAATCTTTGAAATAGACTTCATGATTGAACACTTTTTTTTGCAGGAGTGAATCAAAAAAAGTGAAATTAATGGGAAGGGATTGAGTGTCGGTGTGATCAAAGATGATACGGCATTCATTTTTGTTTTCAATGAATGCAAAAGAGATTAATTTATTTTTGGCCAAAGCCTTTAAGATGTATTCAAGGGGCTTTGAATAAAGTTCATTTTTTCTGATGAAAATAGTGATCATAAATGAATCTATTTAAAAGCTGGATACGGATAGCCAATGATTAAAAACTCATGTCTCATATCTGGCGTCACATGAAAGGATGACTACATTTACTGAATACTAATTACGGCTTACGGATTACTCATTTTAAACCACTTCACCTCATCCTGCTTCCCCGATCTCACCACCGCATCAATAAATTCCATTCCACGCACGCCATCATCTATCGTCGGAAAATCAAAATCAGGATCAACATCCGAACCTTCAATTCTTGCCTGAATAGCATAAGCTACATTTCGATAAATATTTGCAAACGCCTCAAGATAACCTTCCGGATGTCCAGCCGGGACACGAGTATGCTTTTGGGTTTGCACATATAAATTCCCGACGCCGGTCCGCATCACTTCCATTGATTTATCAAGCCATCTTACGATCAGTGAATTGGGTTCCATCTGCGACCAGTCCAGGCTCCCCTTCTCACCATAAACACGAATGCGTAGATTATTCTCCTCACCTGCAGATATCTGGCTTGCATACAATACACCGCGTGCACCATTATTCATCCTAAGCAATACACTGCCATCATCATCAAGGCGTCTTCCCGGAATGTGGGTATACAGGTCAGCACATATCTCATCAATGTGCAGACCGGTGACGTACTCTGCTAGATTCTCGGCATGCGTACCGATATCCCCCATTGCACCAGCTGCACCAGACTTCGCAGGATCAGTTCGCCATGATGCCTGCTTCTGATCAGTTTGCTCTATAGCAGTGCTCAACCATCCCTGTGGATACTCCACGACTATTCTTCTAATCTTACCTAAGTCGCCATTTGCAATCATCATCCTGGCCTGCTTGACCATTGGATATCCTGTGTACGCATGGGTCACAGCGAAGACCAACCCGGAAGATTTGACCTTAGCCTGAAGTTGTTTTGCCGCATCAAGAGTGGTACAGAGTGGCTTATCACATATCACATGAAACCCTGCCTCCAACGCTATCATAGCAGGTCCAAAATGCATATGATTAGGTGTCACAATAGACACCAGATCTATTCTTTTATCCGGAGGCAATGCCGCCTCAGCCAAAATCATCGCCTCATAATCATCATAGCATCTGTCAGGTGGAAGGAATAAATCCGCTCCGCTGGCTTTCGATCTTTCCGGGTCACTGCTGAAAGCGCCGCATACGAGTTCGATCTGACCATCAAGAGCCGCCGCTATTCTATGTACAGCACCTATAAAAGCTCCCCTACCGCCACCTACCATGCCCATCCTTATTTTTCGTTTCATACCCTTAGATTTTGCTTCTGAATCTATTTCAAGATGTAATTTATCGCAAAATCAACAGTCTGAGCTCCCCATAAACTCTGGCAGGTACTTCCGACGTTAAACATCCTTAGCACTATTTTTGTAACATTGGGCCATAATGAAGAACATCAAATATATTTTTCTTGCCACATTTTGTATAGCACAGGTATCCAACTTATGCGGTCAGCAATTGAAAGCTGTTCAACGCATCGAAGGCATCCCTGCGCACACCGTATACAGGGCGATCACACACGACAACTCCGGGAATATTTATGTAGCCACTAGCGCTGATGTATTTATGATCCCCTCCAGCAGCAACAAAGCCCAGCCCATGTCAGCCGGAAGCCATATCATGGACATCGACTGGTCCAATGATTCCGGACTCATCATGCTGGTTGATGATGGATCCGTCCGGTTTACCAATTCAGGGAAAGTCCTAACCCTGGATCAGAAAGTCGAAGCTACATGCATGGATGTCAGCAAGTCCACAATCTGGGTAGGTACGTCAAATGGTGTCTATACACTCTCTATTCCACAAGAGAAAATCGTAAAACATTATACCACAGACGACGGTGTATTGCTAAATAATAAGATCAATTTTATTCACACCGATCCATACAATGTCAGATGGATAGGAACAGACCTGGGTGTCGTCCGCGTCTCCGGAAAGAAATGGAAATTATACGAACCAGAACAAGCCATTACAGCCATAACGTCTACGTCTGAAGGCGCATGGATGGCCGCAAGTCAAAACATGTGGCTGGTCGATTCATATAACAGATGGTACCCCATTGATGCCTGGAAAGATCTGGTCCAGGGAAAAGTAAGGGCACTGTCCTCTGATGGCCAGGGCCTCATCTACATCGCGTCCGAAATACTTGTCAAATATGATCCGTATAAGGAGAAAATCGTCAGCATGAACAGAGATGGCGCAAGTGAGCCTATGATGCTTTTGGCTCAGGGACCGGGTAAGAATGTCTGGATAGCCGGCGATCTGGGCATGGCCAAAATCATCGAGGACACCACAGTCATCGCGGCACCTGTTGCCCCGTCTGATGAGCTGGCCGCCACAGTTGAAGTGAAATCGACACCTGTATGTATCGGTATGTTGACAGGCCATGTCAGCGTAAAAGCTTCAGGTGGCAAACCACCATATTCGTATAAATGGAGTTACCAGGCTTCTACTGAAGAGGAGATCACTGGCCTGCCACCTGGCCTCTATCAGGTGACGCTCACCGATGGATCGGGCAAAACAACGCACGCGAGCGGCATCGTTTCAGCATCACCGGAGATTTCAGTGACAGTCAAATCGGAAGTAAACTCTTCAGACAAATTAGCGGCGGATGGCAAAGCTATATTGAAGATCATCGGAGGCGCCGAACCATTTCAGGTCTTATGGAACAATGGAGAAACAGCTTTAGAAGCGACCACCCTTACAGAGGGATTACATACAGTGAGAATTGTTGATGCTAACGGATGTATTGCTAACGGAAATGTGACTATTGAAGCCGAAAAGGTTTTAAAGTCACTTGACATATCCAAACTCACTCTTGGAGAAACGATCAGAGTAGACAAACTTTATTTCGCTGCAGACAGCTCCACGATTCAACCCTCTTCTTACGGCGTGCTGGAAGAGATATATGAGTTCTTAAAAAACAATGACAAGGTAATTATCGAAATTGGTGGCCACACTAACAGTCTGCCAGAAGATGAATATTGCGATCGCCTCTCTACTGAGCGTGCAAAAAATATTGCTATCTATCTATATGGCCGTGGCATACCGCAAGTTCAGATCTCTTACAAAGGTTATGGAAAACGCCAACCCATCGCTTCAAATCAAACCGTCGACGGGCGAAGAAAAAATCAACGTGTAGAAATAAAAATTGTAAGTCTGTAAAACCCTACTTATATAAATTAAAACGCGACCATCACATCTCGCATTTCACATCTCACTACTCACTAGTGATCACGCACCGAAAACTTCCACACTGTTCTTGACCTATATTCATCTCCTGGATTCAATTCCACAGATGGAAAATGAGGATGATGTGGCGAGTCTGGGAAATGTTGTGTCTCGAGACACAATCCCGCATATGGTCCATAGACACTTCCGTTTTTTCCTTTCACGGCATCATCCAGAAAATTACCCGTATATAATTGTAAGCCTGGTTCGGTGGTATATACTTCAAGCTCTCTGCCGCTTGAAGGATCGTACAATGTCGCGGCGTGCGCTAATTCATTATTGTTTTTATCCAGGACCCACATATGATCATATCCATGAGCATTTTGAAGCCGGATATCTTTGGTGTTAATATCTCGTCCAATCATTTTTGAAACCCCGAAATTAAATGGAGTACCGGGTACATCTTCCAAATCACCTGTCAATTCTCCTGTAGGGATCATCGCCTTATCCAATGAAAGAAAATGATCAGCATTGATCATCAACTCATGATGAAGAATATTTTCTCGTCCACCATTCAGATTGAAATACGAATGCTGGGTCAGATTAAGAATTGTTTTTTTATCTGTGGTAGCCCTGTAATCGAGAGTGATCTCATTCTTGTGATTTAAAAAATACAGGATATGGACGGATAGATTTCCAGGATAGCCTTCCTCTCCGTCAGGACTCAGGTATTGAAATTCAACACCTGCACCTTCTTCATTTTCAATCGCTCTCGATGGCCATACGACTTTATCAAATCCTTTTTTCCCGCCATGAAGATGATGATGGTCCAGATTTTTCGCAAGGTTATATTTATGTCCGTCAAGTACAAAACTTCCATCAGCTATTCGGTTTGCAAATCTTCCTATAATAGCACCGTAATAATGAATAGATCTTATATAATCTTCTAAAGAATCAAAGCCAAGGACAATATCATCAGGGTGCCCATCACGATCGGGCATGATCAACGAAGTGATGGTGCATCCATAATTGATGACCTTCATTTCGATGCCTTGAATATTGGTTAGCGTATATTCAGTTACAGGAATTCCAGCCGGTGTTTCACCATAAGGCCTCTCGCTCATCATTCAAGATCTACCCTCACATTGTCAACGATATCTTTTAGGGCATCTTCCACGATTGTCGTATCCGGATGACGTAGTATGATAAAACCCTCTCCTTCATAGCTGGGGGAAGCCTCCTGTCCGGGTTTGGGTATTCGTACATCGGTGATGATATCATTGTATTTTGATCTGATAGACTCCAATCCTGTGATTCTGGCTACTCTGCCATGACCCTGTCCTCTCAGATAGGCTGCACCACTAGAGTATTTTATTTTTGGAATCTCGACCTCACCATAGATCATCAGCCTTAACCATGCCAGCACAACATCAAAATCACAGGCGCGCGAAATAAGTGTGGTGAACTGAGCACCGGGTGGTCGCGCTGCTACTTCAGAAATCGCGATACTGCCATCTTTTCTCCTGAACCATTCCATATGACTTAGTCCGGTATTCATCCCTAGCGCGTTGATTGCTTTTACCCCGGAAGTTCTTATATCATCATACGCCTTACCTGTTATTTCCTTACGCAGGATCACCCTCCACTGGATCCATGGATTTGACATACACTCAAGCGGGTTTGGGATATAATGATTGATCGTCTGTCCCAATACTTTGCCATTCAATGAAAAAGTATCAAGTGAAAATTCCTCTCCCTGAACGAATTCTTCAATGACTACCCCTTCAGCAGCTTTTTGTCCGAGAGACTGAAAAGCTGATTGCATTTCATTGTCGTTGTTGACGCGGAATGTAGTTTGCGATCCGGCCCCGGCCACAGGTTTGACTACAAGTGGATAAGGACATTTTTTGGTAAAAGCCAAAGCCTCCGGTATCCTGGTGACCAGGGCATGTCTTGCACAAGGAATACCGGCTTCTTCAAAGAGATGTTTCATGCGGGATTTATCTCTGAAATTTTTAGCCGTTTCCACATCCATTCCATGTATTCCAAGTGTTTTGCGGGCTTCTGCTATCGGGACTTGTAATTGCTCAGTAGCGCCTAAAAGGCGATGGAAAGGGCCTACTCTCTTTTGTGCTTCAGCAAGTACCGATGTCAATGCATCTGTATTAAAGACATCCGGTATCTGTCGTGACAAGGATATGCGGCTTTGTTGCCATGGAGGAAGTAATAAGGTTGATTCCTGGCTGATGATCACCAGCCGAATGTCATATAGACCCGACAGGGCATCAATAAAACGAACGGCGTTTGCCGTAAAATTGGGAGTGATATAGGCAACGGATGTCATGCGATGAAGGTAATCAAAACCGAAACGTATAAGCGATCGCCAGAATATGTTTTTTAAGAAAAGAATAAGCGATTAAATTTATCCTATCTTGGTTCTCTCTGCAAGATTAATGAAGAAAAAAAGCCACATTTTTTTTAGAAAATATGTTGAAAACGCTAAAGTAAAATTCTGGTAGCGTATTATCTTGGATTTTCTTTTGCGGCCGGAAATAGCCAAAAGAAGGATAGCGAAAAGTCAAAACATATCTGCTTTTTCATTATGAAACTACATGTAAGGTTTGATATGGTGACTGTCTGTAAAGTAGTTTTACAGGAACGGTTGGAAAAACTGGGAATACCTTTTGAGCTAAATACGCTTGGAGAAGTTGAATTTCAGGACACGATCACACTTGCACAGCAGGAAGAGATAAATCAGGACCTGAAAAAATATGGCATCGAATTGCTGGATGATCAGAAAACTATCTTTGTACAAAAAATCAAGGATACGATCATTGAACTTGTCAATATGGATGAAAAGATATCGTCAGCAAAATTTTCAGATTTTTTAGCTCAAAAACTGAATTATAGCTATGGTCATATTTCAAAATTATTTTCTGATGTGACCTTTACCTCTATTGAGAACTTTATCATCCTCCAAAAAATTGAAAGAGCAAAGCAATTGATTTTGAATGCTAATCTTACGCTGACCGAGGTGGCATGGAAGCTGAACTATAGCAGTGTTCAACACCTCTCCAATCAATTTAAAAAAACAACAGGCATCACCCCCACGGCTTTCCAGCGGATTATCAAAATGAGACGATTACAATCAGATCAGACTTCATAAATCAAAAGCAAATATGATTTTTACCCTTTTCTTATCCATTAATCATTAGCCGTATGAACCAGTCTCCTTTACACGTTCTGCTTGCAGATGATGATGAAGATGATCGCATGACCTTTAAAGATGCACTTGAAGAAATCAGGATCAAGACCCGGCTTACACTTGTCAAAGACGGAATCCAACTGATGGATTATTTGCAACAGGATGATTGTGATTACCCGGGAATCGTTTTTCTTGACCTTAATATGCCCCGAGAGGGAGGAATTGAATGTCTGCGGAAAATACGAAACGACAAGAAATTGAAAAATCTTTCAGTCGCCATCTATTCTACTTCTGCTTCAGAAAGCGATATAGAAGATACTTTTATCAAAGGTGCGAATGTGTACATTAAAAAACCAAATGATTTTACCTCCCTTGTGAAAGTACTCGAAGAAGTAATTACGATCAATTGGCAATACCATAACTCAGATCTGAACAGGGAGAACTTTGTCCTGAGTCTTTGAGTTGATCAGGTATAAAAAAGGACATATCATGAAAATAACCTCCCAATTGCTTACGAGCATTTTCGTGATAGCGCTCTTCGTTCTCTTATTTTTCGGAAGCATTGCCTATCGGCAGATCGAATCCCTCAAAGCCTCAGAGCTCCTGATAAGCCATTCCTATGATGTCCGTCAGGAATTGGAGGCCCTCTTCTCTTCACTCAAAGCAGCCGAAAGCGGACAACGAGGGTATATCATCACAAAGGATACAACCTACCTGCGGAAGTATATGTCATCAGGACAATCCATTCAGTACTCCCAGAACAGATTGAAAACAATGCTGCACGGGATCGAACCTGAGCAAATCAATCTGGATACCCTTTTTAAATTAATTGCATTGAGAAAAACCATACTTGAAGCCTCCCTGCATCTGGCGGATGAAAAGGTCACTGTGTCCGATTCGCTTATGATTAAGATGGATGAGGGAAATAGGGCCATGGAAAAGATCCGATCGCAAATAAATTACATGACAACGAACGAAAAAGAACTTCTCGCGATTTGGAAAAATGCGTACAAGAAAGATATTAATATTGCTCCCGTCACTTATTTAGTGGTCATCCTGTTTGCTATCCTGATCTTAATTTTTTCGTTCTATAAGATTTCGCAGGACAGAGCCGAATTGAAAAAAGCTAATCATGATTACGTCGTCATGAATGCGCAATTGTTGTTTAAAAACACGGAACTTAAAAAAAGCGAAGACCGATATCATTTGATGGTCAATGCAGTACAGGACTATGCCATCATACTTCTGGATAACGAAGGCATCATTCAAAACTGGAACAAAGGAGCAGAAAAAATAAAAGGCTATCCGGAAGGAGAAATCATCGGCAAGTCTTTCTCTGTTTTCTATACGAAAGAGGATTTAGCACGAAGATTGCCCGAGCTACTTTTGTCCGATGCCAGAAAAAACGGAAAGGCGATGCATACCGGATGGAGAGTACGGAAAGACGGAACTAAATTTTGGGGCTATGTCGTCATCACTTCATTGCACGATGAAAAAAACGACATCATCGGATTTACAAAAGTGACCCGGGATCTTACAGCACAAAAAGAAGCAGAAGAAAAACTTTTGGAGTATAACAGGAGCATCGAAAAAAAGAACATCGAATTGGTCGCCAGCAATGAAAAAATAGCCTCATTCAATCATATAGCCAGCCATGACCTACAGGAGCCTTTGCGTAAAATTCAGACGTTTATTTCCAGGATCATGAAGGAGGATACAGCGCACATTTCAGAGAAAGGAAAAGAATATTTTACCCGTATATACATGTCCGCCGGCAGAATGCAACAACTTATTGACGACCTGATCACCTATACGCATACTAATAAAACGGATAAGGTATTAATCCGTACCGATCTGAATTCATTATTATCTACAGTTTTAGAGGAATTAAAACCTACACTTGAAGAAAAAAAGGCAGCCATACAGACAGGACACTTACCAACTCTGCGGGTAATTCCATTTCAGTTTGAACAGTTATTTACAAATCTCATTGATAATGCGTTAAAGTACAGCAAACAAAATGTAAATCCGGTTATCACGATCACCAGCATCATCATCGATGGCAACAACGTGCCGGGAGGTACACTGAGCAGCGCAAATAAATTTTATAGAATAACAGTCTCGGACAACGGTATAGGATTTGAAAAACAGTATGCCGAAACTATTTTTACACTTTTTCAACGGCTACATGGTAAAGCAGAATATTCGGGCACCGGAATCGGTCTTGCCATTTGCAGAAAGATTGTAGAAAACCATAATGGAATTATTATGGCAGAGAGTATACCCGATGAAGGATCTCAATTTCACATCTTTATCCCTGTCGAAGTCTAAGCTCACCCCGGCGCCCCTGATGGATTTCAGTTGATCTGGCCCTGATTTGATCTGCCAGGAATAACGGAGTCTCTCCCTGATATTGCATATAACAAATAGCTGAAATTGTGTAACGAACTCATGATGTAAGGATTTCATCTTTGCATTGCATTGCATTGCATTTCAATGCGAGATCAATCCAGTCGATCAAAAAAAATACTTCATATGAAAAATTTAGCGTCAGACCTACCATCACAATATACCATCGATCTTCACCCTTCTTCATTATGCAATAGATCAAATGCAAAAAAGAAAAGATGCAAATCTGTTGATTCATTTAATTTTCTTATGTGTATTATTGAAAATGAGCGATATGCGGACAGAGCCCGTGGAAAAGTGATATCATCGGAGGCGACACTGAGAGATCGGGAATCATGGAAATCTGATTTTTATAAAGATGAATATGATATAGAAGAGGATAACTGAACATCAATAAATTAAACTTAAAAAAATTACTGGATATGAAACAGTCGAATGGTCAATCAACTCCCGCGCAAAAAACGCTCCAAAAAAAGAGACTACTTCTTCAAAGGCAAAATCACTCCGGGATTTATTTGAGGATGAACTAAAGGACAGATACTGGGCAGAAAAAGCCCTTACAAAAGCGATTCCAAAGATGATCAGGAACGCCACTTCATCGCAATGGCTTGAGGCGCTCAAAGACCATCTTGAGATGACTGAGCAACAAGTATCTCGTTGCGAAGAAGTCTTTGAATCCATCGGTGTTAAAGCAGTAGCTAAGAAGTGTGAAGCCATGGATGGACTGATCAAAGAAGCCCGGGAAATAATGGAATCTACCGGTACTGGACGTGTGCGCGATGCAGGAATCATATCAGTTGCCCAGAAAGTGGAACACTATGAAATCGCCAGTTATGGCACCTTATGTGCTTTTGCAAAGCAATTGGGATATGAAGAAGCCGCCTCCTTGCTTGAAGAAACGCTAAATGAAGAAAAAGAAGCAGATTTGACATTGTCGGATATAGCGGAAAGCACTATAAATGAGGAAGCTATGGCCGAACAAGATTATCAAAAATGAACATGTTGGTGATCAAATGTGTTTGAAATAAAACTAAAAAAGATGGGTCATCATTCTTTTAAAGAATAGACTGGCCCACTCTTTTAGCCAGGAATCAAAAAAGTTAACCATTAAATTTTAACATCATGGGAAGTCTATTGTATTTAATTGCTGTTGTTTTGATCATCCTTTGGGCACTTGGCTTTTTTGTATACAGTGCAGGAGGAATCATCCACATCTTGCTTATCATAGCAATAGTTGCTATATTGCTAAGGGTTATATCAGGTAGAAAGCCCATTTGAGAAGTGATAAATTAATCTCTAAAAAAAATAAAAATCATGAGTGCTTCAAAGGTTTTATTAGGCGTTGTAGTCGGTCTTGCTGCCGGTGCATTTATTGGTGTCTTGCTTGCACCAGATACCGGAGAGAACACACGTAAGAAACTTTCTAAGAAAGGAGAAGCCTATGTGGATGATCTCAAGGACAAATTCAATGATTTTCTGGAAAGCTTCATGGAACAGGTTGATTCTACAACTGAAGAAGCCCGTGACATGGCCAATGAAATGTCCGATAAGGCAAAAGCAAAATACAACGAGATTAAAAGTGATGTCAAACGGGCGATTTAAGGAAATAAGAAACATCTGCGGCCAATGCTTAGCAGGTGTTTCTTCGCTTTTTTCTTTTTGTGACTTTTGGCTTAAATATAACTGACCCTCACGGAGCCCGACAAAGTTAGGATCTGGAATAATTAATTTCCTGTTTAAGTAAATTTTGAAGATTTTAGGCATGCTTTTGGTTTCACATATACGGCATAATTACTTGCTATATATTTGATTTCAGTTAGAAAACGCAATGAAATAGATAAGTCATGAACGAAACAAACGGGACAGGTCAGACCGAGGAAGAAACGCGGGAGAAGGCCTGGATAAAACAGGAGCTCCGCGAAATGGATACTGACGAGAAAGATCCTATTGAAGACCGAAAAGAACTGGTCGAGGATCTCTTTGAAAAAGCGGAAGCGTATGCCAAAACGAGTTTTGAGATCTATAAACTTAAAACAGTTGATAAAATGGCGGAAGTAGTTGCCTCTTTAGTAACACGTCTGATAGTGATACTCTTTCTTTCGTTTTTCTTTCTGATGATCAATATTGGCCTGGCGATATGGCTGGGTGAATCTATGGGGCATGTCTATTATGGATTTTTTATTGTTTCCGGAATATACGCGATCATAGCCGTATGCCTGTATGTTTTTCGTGATACAATTATAAAAAACCCGATTGTCAATTCTATTATTTCGCAAGTCCTAAAAGAGGTATAATGAGTACTGTCAATCAAACAGATGCCATAACGAAAATGATTCATTCCCTTGAAGAACGAAGGTCGAATGAATTAAATGAACTCAAGGCGCAATTACATCTGACCGGTGAAAGCATGAAACCTGTCAACCTGATTAAAAGTGCAGCTAATGAACTGACTGCGAATAAAAATGTAAAATCATATCTGCTTCAGGCCGGAGTTGGTTTGGCTGTCGGCTTGCTTACAAAGAAATTAGTAGAAGATTCAAAGGTGAGTCGCAATGGCAAGCTGATCGGGAATATGGCTGAAATGGGACTGAATAATCTGACGGCCAATCAGTATTCTATGATTAAGGTTGCTGCACCTCTGTTGATTGGATTAGTCGTAAATTTTATCAAAACAAGACGGGAAAAAAAATCAAACCGTAAATCTGTGGCCACAGATTTATAGATTTGGGATATACAACAAAAACGATCAGTAATATCTTTTTAATGGATGGAGTTTTTGTATCCAACGATAAAAAAAAACAGAAATATCCAATAATCTTTTCTAAATAATCGTTTATTATACGATGCGTTTTCGACCCTTTTGATATTATCCGCATCGCTCAAATGATTGTCTCCCTCTGCAGCGCCCTCGCCCAAATGTGATAACATTTCTTCAAAATGTTGTGCATAGAATTTAATTATCTATCCACGATTTTGAAAAAGAGAATATATTTTTTAGTATAATTTTTTAACCCTATAAATCCATATATCATGAGTACATCAAAAATAATATTGGGCGTTATCGTCGGAATGGCCGTTGGCGCAGTAGCCGGAATGTTGACAGCGCCGGATAGTGGTGCAAATACCCGTAAGAAAATCTCCCGCAAAAGCCAGGGATACGTCAATGATTTGCAGAATAAAGCCACCAACTTTAAGGATGGTTTCAAATCTAGTTTTGAAACGGTTCAGGATGATGTCCACATGATCGCAGATCAGGTGAAAACCAAATCGGGGGATCATGTAAAAAAAGCAGGCAGTTTTAATTCCTAAAGAGTAAATACTATTTTTTAAGGCTTAACAGCATGGGGCCTCAGGTAGGCTCCATTGCTTTTTTATATAGTCAACGGTCTTGCGTTCAGTCTAACCATTCATTTATGTTCTTCAAATTCAGAAAATTTGACGCAGTTCTCAAAAAAGCTTTCAACAATTGGTGGACCAGAAATCCATCAAAGGAAAGTTCTGTGATTGCCTACAATGCAATCTTTTCTCTCCCGGGATTATTAGTTGTTATTGTTACCGTTGCCGGATATTTTTTTGGTGCGGATATAGTCAATCACCGCTTGCATACCAGTATTGCCAAAGCAATGGGAGATGATACGGCTGTGCAGATTGAACAAATGATTGTTTTCGCCAGCAGAAGCAGGGATTCCATCTGGGCTACTATACTGGGCATCATCACGATCTTAGTCGGCGCGACAGGAGTCTTCGTTCAATTGCAAAAATCACTGAATATCATATGGGAAGTAAAAGCCAGCATGAAAAAATCGGGAATCTGGTTGTTTTTCCGGACACGTTTGTTTTCTTTTGGACTGATTATGTCCATTGGTTTCTTGTTACTCATTTCGCTGGTCATATCAGCGCTGTTATCAGCAGCAGGTGATTGGATCAGATTGCATTGGAGCGAATCATTGATATGGC
Source organism: Chitinophagales bacterium (assembly GCA_038252065.1). Lineage (GTDB taxonomy): Bacteria > Bacteroidota > Bacteroidia > Chitinophagales > Saprospiraceae > Opimibacter. Next base: position 25,644 of record JBBSAQ010000010.1, on the reverse strand, counting down.
TGTTCAACATTCTCAATTTCATTGCATCGCTGGGCATTATTACTGTTTTATTTGCGATGATGTTTAAAATTTTACCGGACGCAAAGATCAAATGGCGATACGTCTGGATCGGTGCTTTAGTTACAGCCTTACTTTTTGAATTAGGGGAAACGCTTCTTGGTTTATATTTTGGTAAAGCTTCACCGGGCTCTGGTTATGGCCCTGCAGGTTCCGTTATTCTTATCCTTATCTGGACAACATATTCTTCTATGATTGTATTCTTCGGCGCAGAATTTACAAAAGCCTACTCCGATATCCATTTTGGAAATGTTCCTGCCAATGGAGTAGCTGTGAAAGACAAAGGCAGAGTAGTCTAATTAATTTTATATCTGATACTGCTTTTCGTACTCACTACTCACTATTCACTACTCACTATTCACTACTCACTACAAAAGGGGTCCCAACCATCTCTCCGCCTCACGCATTGTCATCCCTTTGCGTAATGCATAATCTTCAAGCTGATCTTTGTCTATTCCACTCACCGGAAAATACTTACTCTCCGGATGCGAAAAATACCACCCACTCACACTCGCTGCCGGATACATCGCCATACTTTCAGTTAGTATAATTCCTGTTTCATCCGATGCGTTAAGCAAATCAAATAATAATGTCTTCTCTGTATGATCAGGACAAGCAGGATAACCTGGCGCAGGTCGAATACCCTGATACGACTCAGCGATCAATTCATCATTACCCAGTTTTTCATCAGGCACAAATCCCCACCACTCTTTTCGTACACGTTCATGCATCCGTTCTGCAAATGCTTCCGCAAACCGGTCAGCCAAAGCTTTAAGCAGAATGGCACTGTAATCATCATGTACCTTTTCAAACGCTTTAACTTTCTCTTCAATTTCAAGACCGGATGTAACTGCGAAGCCACCAATATAGTCACGCTTACCACTTTCAACAGGTGCTACGAAATCTGACAAGCAATAGTTTGGCTGGCCCGGAGCTTTTACAACTTGTTGCCGCAGATGGTGAACAGTCATTAATACATTATCTCTGCCTTCGTCTGTGTAAATAATAATGTCATCCATATCACTATGCGCAGGAAATAATCCGATTACAGCATTTGCCTTTATCCATTTTTCAGCCACCATTTTATCCAGCATCTTCTGTGCATCATCCCAAAGATTTTTTGCTTCCTTTCCCACAACAGGATCTTTCAAAATTTGAGGATAGTGCCCACTCAGTTGCCAACTCGAAAAGAAAGGTGTCCAGTCAATATATTCTCTCAATTCAGCGAGATCATAATCCTTCAGGGTCCAGATCCCTGTTTTCTTTGGAATCGCAGGAGTGTAAGACGACCAGTCTGGAAGAAATCGATTCGCACGCGCGGCTTCCAGCGAGAGAAATCGTTTCCCTTGTTTTCCTTCTCTCGCAATTCTCATTTGCTCGTAGTTAGAACGCATCTCTTCTACAAAGGCCGAACGTTTTACTTTATCTTCTGACAATAATGACGAAGCCACGCCGACACATTTCGATGCATCCAATACATGGACGACGGGACCTTTGTTATATTTAGGTTCTATCTTAAGTGCAGTATGCAATCGCGATGTTGTAGCTCCTCCGATCAGCAGCGGCAATTCAAATCCTTGTCGCTCCATCTCTGCAGCGACGTGGACCATCTCATCAAGTGATGGAGTGATCAAACCGCTTAGACCTATGATATCTACCTTCTCCTCAACAGCTATCCTGAGGATTTTCTCCGCCGGCACCATCACACCGAGATCAAGTATTTCATAGTTGTTACAAGCAAGGACGATACCGACAATGTTTTTTCCAATGTCATGCACGTCACCCTTCACTGTAGCCATCAGAATTTTTCCCTTGAAGGTTTGTTCGCCATGTTTTTTCTCAGCTTCAATATATGGCGTGAGATAGGCGACTGCGGTTTTCATCACGCGTGCGCTCTTGACGACTTGCGGCAAAAACATTTTCCCTTGTCCAAATAACTCGCCCACTATATTCATTCCATCCATCAACGGACCTTCAATTACTTCAAGTGGCCGTGCATATAACTGTCTTGCTTCCTCAGTATCCTCTTCTATATATTCAGTTATGCCTTTTACAAGCGCGTGTGAAAGTCTTGACTGCACATTTTCATCTCGCCATGCCTGTTCACGTGTGATTGTCTTTCCCTTTGTCTTTACTTCATCAGCATAAGTCGTCAGCGCTTCTGTTGCATTCGGATCGCGATTGAAGATGACATCTTCTACAAGCTTCAGCAAGACAGGATCAACTTCTTCATACACTTCGATCATACCTGCATTCACTATACCCATATCCATTCCTGCCCGGATGGCATGATATAAAAATGAAGCATGCATAGCTTCACGCACAGCATTATTACCCCGATATGAAAACGAAACATTGCTTACGCCTCCGCTGATCTTTGTGCCGGGACACAAAGCCTTAATCATTTTTGTTGCCTCTATAAAATTAATAGCATAGTCATTGTGTTCTGAGATACCGGTACCGATCGCAAAGATGTTTGGATCAAATATGATGTCCTGTGGCGGAAAACCAATTTCTTCAGTGAGCAGGCGATAAGCACGATGACATATAGAAACTTTACGTTCGATCGTATCCGCCTGACCCTCTTCATCAAAAGCCATCACGACTACTGCAGCACCATATCGTCGTACTAGTTTCGCATGATGCAGAAAAGCGGCTTCACCTTCCTTCATCGATATACTATTGACGATACATTTTCCCTGCACACATTTCAAACCCGCTTCGATGATGTCCCACTTCGAGGAGTCAATCATGAAAGGCAATTTTGCAATGTCAGGCTCGGCGCTCATGAGCAAGAGGAAATCAACCATCACCTGCTTCGAATCAAGCAGGCCTTCATCCATATTGACATCAAGTATCTGCGCGCCATTCTCTACCTGGTGCATCGCCACACTCAATGCCTTAGTATAGTTTCCTTCTCGTATGAGGTTTGCAAATATTTTTGAACCCGTCACATTTGTACGCTCGCCGATATTGACAAAATTACTATCAGGTCGTATCGTTAATGCTTCAAGCCCGCTTAATTGAGTGTATGGATTCAGTGCCGGAATAATTCGTGGAGGCAAATCCGCCACAGCATCTGCAATAGCACGTATGTGATCAGGAGTAGTACCACAACATCCACCGGCGATATTAAAAAAACCACTCTTTCCAAATTCACGGATAAGTCCCTTCATCACCTGCGCCGTCTGATCATATTCGCCTAATTCATTTGGTAAGCCTGCGTTAGGGAAAACAATCAAAGGCACATTTGCAATATTCGAAAGACTCTCTACATAAGGTCTCATCTCTGCAGCACCCAGCGAACAATTAATCCCTACACAAAAAAGAGGAGCGTGTGAAATCGAAATCCAGAATGCTTCAATCGTCTGACCTGACAATGTCCGTCCACTTGCATCTGTGATCGTACCAGATACACCGATCAATACATCTGCACCTTTCTCCTCTATCAATGATGTAATGCCAAAGAGCGCTGCCTTGCAATTGAGGGTATCAAATACAGTCTCTATCAGCAGCAGATCTGCTCCTCCGTCTATCAGACCCCGCGCCTGTTCGCGATAGGCGTCTGCCAGCTGATCAAAAGTTGTAGCCCGAAAGCCCGGACGATTGACATCTGGCGACAATGATGCAGTTCTGTTTGTGGGGCCTAATGATCCGGCAACAAATCTTGGCTTGGCCGGATTTTCTGCAGTGAATTCATCTGCAACTTTTCTGGCCAAAACAGCACTTGCAAAATTGATATCATATACACTGTCCTGCGTGCCATAATCAGCCTGACTGATAGCATTAGCATTGAATGTATTTGTTTCCACAATATCCGCACCTGCTAAAAAGTAATCGCGATGTATCTGTCCGACGACATCAGGGCGCGAGAGATTGAGCAGATCATGATTCCCTTTAAGGTCCTGATGCCAGTCAGCAAATCGCTCTCCACGGTAATCTTTTTCTGATAGATTATATCGTTGCAGCATGGTACCCATCGCACCATCCAGTACGAGGATACGCTCCTTTACAGCTTGCTTTAAAAGTGTTGTTCGGTTGTTCATAACTTGATCCTATCCTTGCCCGACATTATGCCGGACTACCTTCAGGCATCAATGATATCAGAAGAACTACGTGCTTGCAGGTATACAGTCAGAAAACTGTGAACTCATTTTGACCTGAGGCCCGCATCTTCCGGGCACCGTGCCGTTCACCGGGTCGGTTGCCGCCCTGCATACTTCGCAGGATCTCTTGATGCATGATTAATGACATAAAGGTAGCTAATAACCATTCAAAAATCAAAATGTTCAATTCGACCACATCCATGCATTCACAGTTCATTTTAATTTTATTTTTAAAGCTGATCTGTAGATCTGACCGTCTCTATTGTCTGCTGATCCCGCTGTATATACTTAACTTTAAGCGTGGAAATAATACGGCTAAATCCTTCCGATGTCGATGAGCTCCTTATGCTGAGCAGAAAGACCTTTGACGAATCGTTTGGGCATCTAAATAAGTCTGAAAACATGGATTTCTATATGAACAGAGCTTTCACCTTTGAAAAGCTTTTTTCAGAATTGCTCAATCCATTCACCGAATTTTATTTTCTAAAAATCAACAAGGATATTGTCGGTTACCTAAAGGTGAATACGCACCAGGCCCAATCAGACCTTAATGATGAATTAAGCCTTGAGATCGAACGCATCTACGTTGATAGCCCGTTTCAGGGCTCTGGTTACGGTGCGGTCCTGATTGAACAGGCGAAGGAAAGATGCAAAGAATTAAAGCTATCCTACATATGGCTTGGTGTTTGGGAAAAAAATATAGACGCAATCAGGTTTTATCAGCGCCACAATTTTGAAATTTTTAGCTCGCATCCGTTTGTATTTGGGGATGAAGTGCAGACGGACTTACTGATGAAATATTATTTGGAAAAAAGCACATAAATAGCGGGGCTTGAATCGTGAGATTAAATTCAAGTATAATTATACAACTGGATAACCAGGCTATTTTTCGAGTGGATTGAAGAGAATTTTCACCGTATCTTTAATTTAAAAATTAAATATGAGGTTCACAGCAATTATAGAAAGAGATGAAGAGGGCATTTATGTTGGCCAGATTGAAGAAGTGCCGGCAGCCATTTCTCAGGGAACAACTTTGGAGGAGTTAAAAGAAAATTTACAGGACGCACTGCAATTAATCTTTTCCGTCAATAGGGATGAAGTTGAGGCTAATTATCAGGGCAAAATCTTCTTTAGAGAAAAGATTACGATTTCCTGATGAAACGCCACGAACTAATAAAGTACATTGAAAAATCCGGATGTGTATTAATCAGAGAAGGGAAGCGACATTCTATTTATTACAACCCAATCACCAAAAAACAATCTGTAGTAGGCAGACACAATGAGTTATCTGACCTGCTTTGTATTAAAGTCTGCAAACAACCTGAAATCCCTTCAATAAAATAATGTTCTTTTAAGATCATATTGTGAACCAATTGTGAAAGCATTTTATCAAAAATCAAAAATCAAAAATCGAAAATCCTCTTTAGGGTGTAGGGGGCAAAACCAATCTGTTTAATATACCATACTCAACACTTATTTTCACAGGACCGCTACCCAGCCATTCTCCATCAGCTTCTATCGGTATAGGTATTCCTGAATGTTGAATTTCAATTGTTGAAAAATGTAAAGCAATAGCCGCTTTCTGTTGCGCGACTTTTCCATTGTATAATTTCGGCAAACTTGTAAGCAACTTCAAAAGAGATTTTGGTTTCATCAAAAGCAACCCTGCTCTTTCGCTTTCCGCATGCGGAAGGACAAACATCCCTCCGCCGCAATATTTCCCGAACCCGGCCTGGATCGTTAGCCAATCTCCTTCATATACAATGCCGTCGATCAATAGCTTTCCATTCCATCGATGCGGTTTCATCAATGTCTTCAACAAGGCTAACGGATATTTAAAACTCCCCGCATTATTAATTTTTGAGGAAGATAAATAGTTAACCACTGCTGCATCGAGTGCTCCCCCCACCATGTTGAATGCATATCGCTCTTTTCCATCCGGCCAGTTAAGCTTGATTAAATGAAGCGGTTCTATTTTTCCTTTCTTCAGGCTTTCTATAAGCTTGCCCTTTTCAATTCCGAATGTTCTTGCCCAGTCATTGCCACTACCACTTGGCAATACACTGATGGTAATCAATTTAGATTTGGGCCCCGCCAATTGTATCAAAAGATTACCTCCGTGGTGAAGCGTTCCATCACCACCGGCAAAGAGAAAATGCATTTTTCCTTCTTCCAATAGTTTCGAAAGTGTGTCTGTAAGCAATGCTATCGAATCCGTCTTAAAAGCACTATATGAAATGTGATTTTTATCAAGTAGCCTCTGCCATCTCGTCCATTCCTTGACGCTGCAAGTCTTAGTATTGATGATTACCGACCAATGTGGCTCCATACCCATGCTGGAAAGAAACGGAAATTTTCTTTTCCCGGAGATATGATTAATGCTCATCCGTCAGTCCCTATAGCCTTTCAAAAGCCCTCAAAATTGTCAGATAGCAATCACTATCAACCTGTTAAGGTTAATTTAACGCTCCATAAAAAGAATGACATACTAAACCCTTTACCCTGTTATGTTTGTTAAAGAGGATTACCTCACCCCAGCAAAACCAATGCTATGAAAGAACGTCTTTTATTGATCGCCCTCATGATAGGATTGTTCATCATTCCGTCCACGACCCATGCTCAGTTATTTGGCCAGAACAAACCCAGGTATCGAACATTTGAATTTAATGTCCTGGAGACACCACATTTTGCCATTCACTCGTACATAAAGAATAAAGCTGCACTCGACCAGATGGCCGATTGGGCAGAGATGTGGTACGGTATGCACAGCGTCGTTTTGAATGACAAGTACACGGAAAAGAATCCAATTATTTTTTACAACAACCATGCAGAATTTCAACAGACGAATGCTATCTATGGCGATATCGGCATAGGCACCGGAGGCGTCACAGAAGGTTTCAAGAATCGGGTGATCCTTCCGTTCACAATGATCAATCAACAGAACCAGCATGTGCTTGGGCATGAACTGGTACATTCATTTCAATACCATAAAATTATATCCGGCGATAGCACCAGCCTGCAATCACTCTCAAACCTTCCGTTGTGGATGGTTGAAGGGATGGCCGAATATTTATCTCTCGGACGTATTGATCCATACACAGCTATGTGGATGCGCGATGCCGTACTCAATGATGATGTGCCCAATATCAAAAAACTCTCAGGGTATAAATATTTCCCCTATCGATACGGACAGGCATTCTGGGCTTTCTTCAGTGGTACATATGGTGATGACATGATCGCGCCGCTGTTTATGAATACGGCTATGTATGGTCTCGATGTAGCTCTTGGCATCACGCTCAATACCACGCAGGCAGATCTTGGAGCAGCATTCACAGAATCGCTGAAGACATATTACACCCCCCTACTGGGTAATATGAAAGAAAACACCGTAGGTAAAAAAATAATCTCTGAAGAAAATGCGGGGCGACTCAATGTTTCACCTGTCATCAGTCCGAATGGTAAGTATGTTATATTTCTTTCTGATAAAAATCTATTCTCCACCGACCTGTATCTCGCCGATGCACGCACCGGAAAAATAATCCGCAAAGTCAATAGCTTCCTCCATAGTGGCAATCTTGATGATCTCAATTTGTTCGAATCATCAGGAACTTGGTCACCGAATAGCGAGCAATTCGCTTTTGTAGGTGTTAAAAAGGGCGAAGACATTCTTGTGATTAAAAATCCGGATTCAGGTTCAACTGTTGATGAAATCAATATGCCGGGTATCAATGCCATAGCTCATCCTGCATGGTCTCCCGATGGAAAGGAAATTGCATTCTCCGGCATGATCGAAGGACAGACGGATCTCTTTATTTACAATTTCAAAACAAGAAAAGTCAGACAACTCACGGACGATCTTTATAGTGAAGTCTATCCCGATTATAGTCCTGATGGAAAATTTCTTGTCTTCAGTTCTGACCGAAAAACATTTGAACAGAAAAAAGTACATGGTCGCTGGAATCTTCATCTGTCACGTATTGATTTGGAGAATAAATCAATCACTGATTATGATGATATATTTCCCGGTGCCGATTGTCTCAATCCCTGTTATGATCCCAATGGAAATGTATATTTCGTTTCTGACAGGGATGGTTTCAGAAATCTCTATCGCACGAATCTGAATGGTGAATTACTTCAGATGACAGATTTACTTACCGGGATAAGTGGTATCAGTCAATATTCGCCGGCGATATCCGTTTCAAAATCAAGTGACAGGATTGCGTACACCCATTATTTCAAAAGCGGGTATGATATCTATGAAGCCAAAGAAGCAGCATTTTTACACACTATTGTTCGTCCCGATGATGTGCGCTATGAGGCTGGTACGTTGCCGGTTGTACTGGACAAGAACCATCAGTTGGTAATGGGTAATATTGAAAAACTGGATAACGTAATTCCCCCTGGTCCTTCAGCATACAATGATGTTCCATATAAAGGAAAATTCAAACTTGACTATATCGATGGTGGGGGAGGTTTTGGTGTAAGCGCAGGAGGCATTGGATCAAGAACGGGTTTGGCCGGCGGTATTAATATGATCTTCAGTGATATCCTGGGGGATAATCAATTGTATTCCACAGTGGCGCTAAATGGGGAAATATATGATGTAGGAGGATCCGTTCAATATTTAAATCAAAAGGGACCAGTTGCATGGGGTTTTACGTTATCGCACATTCCGCTGAGGACAGGCTTCTACAGTGCTGCAGAAACAGATTCGCTTGCAGGTTTTCCAGGACCTGTCATCTCTCAAAAAGAAAACATTCTCAGGATTTTTGAGGACCAGGTTTCTGGTTTAGTTCAATATCCATTTTCAAAATATCTCCGAGTAGAAGGAGGTCTGGGTTTCAATTACCGATTCTATCGTCTTGATCAACGAAAGAATTATTATGATTTAAATGATTTTTATATTACCACAGGCAATCGCATCAAAGTACCGGCAGAAGATATTCCTGATTTTGGTATTCAGATTCGTAAGGCTGCATTCTACAATACAAACATTGCACTTGTAGGCGATAATAGTCAGTTCGGTCTTGCATCGCCTATCAATGGGTATCGTTACCGCCTTGATTTCTCCGACTACTTTGGGGGCTATCAATTTCAAACTGCGACTGCAGATGTACGATTTTATAAATGGGCGAAACCCGTTTCGTTTGCTTTCAGAGCGATGCATTATTCAACTTTAGGAAAAGATGCCGGAAGTTTTTATCCAATCCTGATCGGTGAGATGGGACTTGTGCATGGATATGGTTATGGAAGACTCAATGAATTCTATAATACAGGTGCACTTAATCCAAATCAACTCTTCGGTTCAAAATTTTTTGTATCAAACTTTGAAGTTAGACTACCTTTTACAGGCCCCGAGCGACTGGCATTAATCAAGAGCAATGCACTATTCACAGAGCTCTCTTGGTTTGTGGATGGCGGTGTAGCCTTTAATGATTACAAAGACCTCGGCAAAAAAGATTCTGAAGGCAAAAATGTCACCAAACTTGTTTTCAGTACCGGTTTTTCCGCACGGGTAAATGTATTCGGAGCCCTTATCGTCGAGCCATTCTTTGCATGGCCATTATTGAAAAACACACCAGGAAAGTTTGGTGTGTTTCTTGTCCCCGGCTGGTAATTCATCGAAGGCCTGTACTAATGAGGGTCAAGGCAGGAGAGAAACGGCCACATGCAATTTCGAAAGTGCAAAAGTCGAAAATCTCTAATCCACAACATACTCCGGATTATCCGGCGGCAACAAATACAAAAGCACATTGACCACAACAATCCCGATCGAAACCCAGGGAAATCAACCCGATCATGAAAACTGACCGGCTTGATTTCCTTGGTTTTTATTATCGGGCACATAGGTAAAAATTTTATCGCCGGTAATTAACGTTAATTAATTTTCATAAAAAGTCCCACATGGAGGACGCGGACGGTTGCTGAGCTGTAGCACGTGGATGGGTATTGAAAGTCGAAGCATTTTTTAAGAAAAAGATATGATCTGGTAAGATTTGATTTTCGCCACGAGTACTTCCTGGTATTAATAGCTCTATGCCCTATGCCCTATGCTCTCTGCTCTTCGCTCTTCACTGTCACTGCAGGCGGTATCAACATATACAAAAGCGGAGTAACGATTCGAGAGAGAAGCGTAGAGCTAATCAATCCACCTATCAACACCAATGCAAGCGGAGATATCAATGGTGACTTCTCCAGCACCAATGGAATCATACCACCAATCGCCGTCATAGATGTGAGAAGAATCGGAAGAAACCTCGTCTCTGCACCATTCATGACAGCTTCTTTCAGCGGCATTCCATTCTCACGCAATTGATTTGTGTAATCCACGAGGAGTATACTATTCTTTATCTCTATACCCATCAAGGCCACCATGCCTATTGTCGCCACAAACGAAAGTGTCTCCCCACCGAGATATAAAATCACAAGCGCACCTACTATTCCAAGGGGTATGACAGACAGTACAATCAATGTACTTTTAAACGTTCTGAACTCCAGTACAAGAATTCCAAACAAACCGAAGAATGTAATCAGGATGATACTACCCATGCCACCAAACGACTCTTGCCGTGTTTCTTTCTCACCTGCAGCGACAAACCGATAGCCTGCAGGAAGTTTTAAAGTGTCAAGTTTCTTCTCAATATCATCAAACATCGCTATCGTGTTGTATCCTGTCTGCACAAAACTAGTTACAGATGTATATCGCTCTTTATTGTAGTGACGTATGACACCAGGTGATTCTGCAGGTTGTATTTCTGCTATCTGTATTAAGGGAATTAATGCACCGGAAAGAGATGTGACATACATACGTTTGAAAACTTCAAGTGCCTTATCCGGATCTTTATCCTCCACTGTCATCAGGATATTATATTCATCACCATCTGCATTCCGTATGCTTTGATTTGGAAGACCTGCAATACCCAGTCGCACTGTCTTTGCAACCTCTGCAGGCAATACACCGAGTACTCCCGCTTTTTCCTTGTCAATGATGACTTTCAAATCAGTCTTCGGTAAACGTAAATCATTTCCGACATAAAGTGTTCCATGGGTCTTTTTAAATATCGACTCTAACACATGGCCATACTTTGTGAGTGTATCAAGATTATTGCCCAATATTCGAAATTCAATCGGTGCAGGAACAGGTGGACCTTGTTGAAATTGCTTGACCTCTACATTCGCTCCGGGAATTTTTCCATAGCGGACTCGAAGAGAATCGGTCATCGCCACGATTTCAGGTACACCCATTTCCGGATTTGTCTGCACAAATAGTTGAGCATAGTTCGGTGTAAAATCGTGCTGAAACAAATTGTAATAAACCCGTGGATTACCTTTCCCGACATTCGTACTTACACTTAAGACATTTGGTGTACTCAGGAGATCTTGTTCTACAAGTCGCGCTATCCTGTTTGTTTCTTTTAGCGTAGTACCATCCGGCGTATGGATGTCCACATTGAACATCGGTTTTTCAGAAACAGGAAATAAGCTAAAACCAATCTTTGGGATCAGAAATAAACTTCCGACAAAGATGGCGCCAGTGATCAAAAGGGCCAGGACCGGATGCACAAATGCCACCTTCAATACTTTTTGATAAGGAGCATTGATGTATTTTTTAAAGGCCCTCATGAATACATTCCCCTCAGGACGTTCATGTTTTTTCAAAATCATGCTGGCGAGAAATGGAATGATTGTTATTGAGACAAAGAGTGAAGCGAGGATCGTAAGCAATACTGCCATGGGAAGTGGCCGTATGAATTCGCCTGAACCCTCCGGTAGAAATACTAAAGGCAGAAATGCAAGAAGTAGTGTAGCGGTACAACCAATGACGGCTAATACAATTTGTTTTGTTGCGACAATAGCGGCGTCCTTGCGGTTATACCCCATCCGCATAAATCGTTCGATATTCTCCACGATCACGATGGAGTCATCTACAAGCAATCCCAGCGCGATCACCATACCGACGATACTGAGTTGATTGAGCGTATAGCCGGCATAATTGAAAAAGGCAAGCCCGACAGCCAGGGATAAAGGAATGCTGATCATCACGATCAAGGCAGCACGCCAGCCTAATGGAAGTAATGTCAGCAACACGAGAGAGACTGCAATTAAAAAATCTGTACCAAGACCATACAAGCGTCGTCGTACATTTTTCTCCTGATCAAAGCTCGTCTGCATCTTGATATGATCAGGTAAGGTGGGCTCAAACTCATCAAGCACCTTTTGTATTTGTACCCGGTTTTGAATGATGTTTTTTCTGTCCTTCAATGCCGTGACGACCCAGATGGCGGGCTGTCCATTGAAGCGGGCGATGTGTGTATCCTCTTCTTTGTCCATCCGCACGGTAGCAATATCAGTGAGATGAATTGTATTACCCTGAGGCGTTGTCTTCACGATGATATTGCGCAACTCATTAATTGATGACAGCTCACTATTCGTCTTGATATTGTATAACTTCTTTCCGAGATCAACACTTCCGCCAGGGATGTTTACATTATTGGCCTGAATGATATTGATGACCTGATTGAGGCCGATGCCATATCGTGCCATCTTATCCAGCTGCAAGGCGATGTTAATTTCTTCGACTGGTTCGGCCTGCACCTCTACCCACTTGATATCTTTGATACGTTCAAGTTGCTTTTCAAGTTCATCTGCCTTGTCCGTCAGCTCTTTTGGAGATGCTGTAGATGACACCAATGCTGTCTGAAGTATACATACATCCGATGAAGCAGCGCGTATCACATCAAGCGACAAAAGCCCGGATGGTAAAGAAGGCCTAACCTTATTGACCTCTCTGACGACGTCATTATTTTTATTGTCAACATTGACACCATACGTAAACTCAAGCTGGATCAACATCAACCCATCACCGCAAAAGGTTTGCATTTTTTTGATGTTATCAAGATTGTAGAGAACATCTTCAAGGGGATCAGCCACAAGTTGTTCCATATCCACAGGACTTGTCCCCGGATATACAGCCTGTATTATAAAGATCGGCGCCCCAAATGGCGGATCCTCTCCTCTTGGCATATTGATCAGCGCATTTGCACCCAGCGCCAAAGCCAGCACAAACAAGATGATCGTAAACTGATAATTCTTTACTGCGAATGATGTAAGAGACATAATGAGTGAGGATTCAACTATTAAAAATTACCACTTAGGCACATAAGAACACTAAAGAAGCCACTTAGAAATTCGTATTGCCTTTTGCTTATTTTTTTTTATTGCTTATTGCTTATTGCTTATTGCTTATTGCCTTTTGCATATTGCTTTTTGCCTTTTGCTTATTTTTTTTTATTGCTTATTGCCTATTGCTTATTGCTTATTGCTTATTGCCTATTACTCCCTGTTTGCTCTATTGCAATCCTGTCCCCATCCTCCAAAAATCCACTCCCTGCCGTTATCACTTCCGTAGCACCTTCAAGACCTGAAAGAACTGCAATGCGTTCACCTTCGAATTGCTGGATTTGAATAGTACGCTTCTCAGCTACGCCATCTTTCGGTATGTAGACAACACCGGTGGTACCATTTGAAGAGACAAGAGCCTCAATCGGAATCATTGGATATTTACTGCCTGCAGTCGGCGTGATAACCATATGTGCCAACATGCCTGCCGCGATTCGTTTGTCTTTTGAGGGAATGCTTACCTCTGCATCAAAGGTTCCGCTTTGCGGATTTGCCACATCACTCAGTCTTTTCACTTGTCCGTCAATCGTCCAGCCGGGGTATGCATCGATTGTGATTTTTACTTTATCGCCCTGATGTAAACGCCCCCAGTTTTTATCCGTCAGACCGGCTACTAACTTCCAATCTGAACGTAACACGCCCATGATATAAAACACAGGCATGCCGGGTCCTGTGATTTCACCTTCATGCATCAACTGTGTGATGATCTTTCCATCAATGGGAGATCTGACTTCGCTATACGCAAGATTAAACTCGGCGATCTGCAGTGATTTTTTTGCGACATCCACAGCTGTAATTGAATTCTGCAGTTGTTCGAGTGTGGCAATGCTATCTGCATAAAGATTTTGCGCACGTTGTTGATCACGTTGAGCTTTTTCCAATGCGGCTCTTGCCTGGTTAGTCATAGCTTCAATCTCCGTGGCATTGAGTTTCGCCAGTAGTTGTCCTTTGCGGACGTGATCACCTTCTTCTACATAGGTTTTTGCGATGACACCACCTGTTTTGAAAGAGGGCTTGGCTTCGCTGTCGGATTGGATCACACCGGTCACATGCACGACATCATCTAGTCCGCTTACGGATATTGGAAAAGTCCGCACATAAAATATATTGGAAGGTTTGTCGGTGTTGACGATAGCGGCTTCAGACCCTTCGGTATTTTTCTTGCACGCACTGACTAACATCAGGAAAATGAAAGTCAGCATAATTGTTGATTTAAGCATCGTATTTTGATTTTTGGTATTAGTCAATAGCCGCAGTAGCTGCCAATCGTTCGATATTGATCTGGCGTATCCACGATTGATATTTGGCTATATTCTGTTGGAGTTGAGTATTTGTGACATCAGTTCTTGCATCAAGCAATTCGATATAATTGGTGAGGCCTTCTTTATACCTGCGCAGTGTCTCATCGTAGTATCTGCTGTTCGTCTTCATCATCGAAGTGTAGCTATCATAAAGGGCGATGTCAGAATGCAGATTTTCAATTTCCGCTTGTAGTTGTACTTCGAATGCTTGTTTCGTCCATTCATATGAATTCTGATTGGCCTCGAGTGAGGCTTTCCATTCCTGTTGTTTCAGTTTACTTTTTTTATTGTCCCAGATGGGAATATCCAGTTGTAATCCACCAAGGACATAGCCTCCCCAATCTGTACCATAGGCCTGCGATCCGAGATCAACCTGTACACCGAGCTTCGGTGCGAAATGTTTTTGTTCAAGGGTAAGTGCAAGCTCCTGGATATGTTGGCCTGATTTTATTTGTTGCAATTCTTCTCTCGGTGTGACATCCGAGAGGAAAGGTATATCAGGCGTTTTTTCAAATGTATCAGCGATGATCGGAGTATCTGACGGCTGATGCAATAAAAAATTAAACCATGAAGCTGCATTCTTCAGATCCGTCTGTGCCTTTTGTTGTTGTGCGTGCACAAGATCTATTTCAGATTCAACACGCATCAATGCAGAAGGAATAGCCTGCCCGTTTTTAATGAGACTTTCCGTAATGCGTTTGTTTTCATTCAGTAAATTTTCTCCCTGATCGATGATGCCGATCACTTCTTTAGCCTGCATCCATCTCAGGTAACCGGTCTTCACGTCTCGGACCAAGTCACGGACAGTCTGATCAGTTTGCAGTCCGCTCATCGTGACTTCTTCCTGCTTAATCCACTTGTTGTATTTTATTTCAGGACGAAGTATAGGTTGTGTGATGCGAAATTTCACATCATAAAAATTATTCGGAAGAAAATTGACAGATTGATCTTCCACGAGATGAAATTTCTGGGATTCAGTCAGTTCATTGAGTGTGTTATAAACAGGGTTGAGTAATGTACCAATTGGAAAATCGATATTCCGGCCACCGGCAGCCAGTGTATAATTTCCAATAAAATTTATATCAGGACTATAAAGCTTTGAAGCTTCTTCAAGCATGATGGCTTGCTTGTGTTCCATTATTTTTTTCTCCTTTACCTGGAGATTATTCTGGATAGCCTGCTCTACATAATGTTGCAGCGCTGCCTGACCATTGATGGAACAGGCGAATAAGCCCATGATGGAGAGTATTGAAATCAACTTCATCATTCGTAGTGTACGTAATTGTATCATGCCAAACCGTGTGTGATAATTGAGAAGAAGACATCAAGTGTGCGGAACATAAATTCTTTTTTGTCTTCTATTGAATAAATGTTGAGCCGCTCCGTGTTGTATAAGGAAGTGATCCCATGCACCTGACTCCAAAGCAGTAAAGAGATTTCATCAAGGTTTAAATCTTTGCGGAAGTAACCGGCTTCAATACAGGCTTTCACATTTTCCTTGAGCATGTTAATAGCCATGGCTCCATCGCTCCAGAATTCTTCCTTAAGCGCCAGGGCATCCATGGTACAGGTAAGAATAAACATGAGTTCATAATCCTGTGGATTGTCAATACCGTATTGGAGATAACTTCTACCGGTTGCTTTCAGCCTCTCCAGAGGATCGGCGATGTCCTGCACATCAATGAAAAGCGATTTCATCTTGCATTCGAATGCTTTGTCATGAAGAGCCAGGAGGAGCTCGTTTTTGTCTTTATAGTGCAGATAGATCGTTCCCGGACTGTATTCGATCTGCGATGCAATCTTGCGGATACTTGTGTTTTCATACCCTTCGCGGAGAAAAATTTCTCTGGCGGCATTGAGAATCAGGTCTTTAACTTCTTCTCTTTCTCTTTCTTTGCGCTCTGCTATACCCATTGATGAACATCTTAATTATTAAATACGGCGCAAATATATTGAACAGTGTTCATTTGTACAATAGCCGTTCAAAAAACTTAATAAGGTGCCGCAAGGAGAACTTGAAACTACGGAAGGGCGCACGTATCTTTGTAAAAAACATACGTATTCATGACCACCAAACTCACATTATCTGTAGAAAAACGGGTAGTTGAAAGAGCTAAAGTTTATGCCAAAAGAACCGGACGAAGTTTATCTGAAATTATTGAAGCATACCTTGAAACTTTGACATCAGAACATGCCCAAAAACATAATGAGATTTCTCCAAAGCTTCGAAAAATTATTGGTGTAGTTAAATTGCCAAAAAATTTCAATGAAGCAAAAGCTAAGCGGACGAACCTCGAAAACAAACATCTGTGAAGAGTTTTTTTATCGATACGAATATTATTATTGATCTGCTTGCTGAACGGAACCCGCATAGCAAATTTGCAATTCAATTATTGGAAGCAGCTGAAAAGAAAAAAATTCAACTATATACTTCATCTCACTCTATAGCGACGACGTACTACGTGTTAAAGAAATTAATGGATGAAAAATCATTGAGAGAGGCTTTAGACAACCTGATTGACATCGTTCAGCCCATCGCCGTTGATCTGAGAATTCTAAAACGCGCCATGAAATCTAATCACCCGGACCTGGAAGACGCTATTCAGATTTTAGCAGCCTCTACTGAAAGCCAGATTTCACATATAATAACACGGAATATAAAAGATTTCAAGAACTCACCTATTCAGGCGATTGCACCGGATCAGGCTGTAAATTTGATTTAAAATAAAAAGATTTGAATAAGCCCAAAATTCTTGTCACCGGCGGCTGCGGCTATATAGGTAGCCATACCATTGTAGACCTTCTCGACTCTGGTTATGATGTCGTATCTCTCGACAACTTCGTCAACTCCTCTCCATCTGCATTAAAAGGAATAGAGGCGATCACAGGTAAAAAAATCGTGAACATCGATTGCGATCTCAGCGACACTTCAGATGCCATCCAACGGATCAGACAATTTGGACCTTTTGATAGTATCATACATTTTGCGGCATTGAAGAGCGTGGGCGAATCAGTTTTTCAACCGCTCCGGTATTATCACAACAATATTGGAAGTACGCTCACCACAATGAAGATGATGGAGGAGTTGAATATTCCATGCCTGATTTTTTCTTCATCCTGCACAGTCTATGGCTCGCCGGAAAAACTTCCTGTCACAGAAGACACCCCTTTCAGCAAAGCAGAGAATCCATACGGCGCTACAAAACAAGCATGCGAGATTCTTTATGAACAATACTTCAGAAGTCTATCTGCACAGTCAGGGAAATCTGCAGTTGGGCTTTCACTGCGCTATTTCAATCCGGCCGGCGCCCATTTTTCAGCACTACTGGGAGAATCTTCACGCGACGCCCCAACGAATCTTGTCCCCGTCATTACAGAAACAGCATTGGGTCTAAGAGATCAGGTGATGGTATACGGAGATGACTATCCGACTCGCGATGGCAGTTGTATACGAGACTACATACACGTGATGGATCTGGCCAGGGCGCACACACTGGCACTTGAACATTTATTGGATCACAAACATACACAGCCATATCAGGTATACAATCTTGGTATCGGTGAGGGGGTCACCGTTCTGGAAGCTATCCACGCTTTTGAGGATGCCACGGGTGTCAAAGTCAATTATAAAATAGGTCCTCGACGTGCAGGCGATGTAGCCGCCATTTATGCTGACAACAATCGGATCACTCAACAACTGCAATGGAAACCCGCATTGGACATCAATTCCATCATGTCTTCTGCCTGGGAATGGGAGAAGGCAAAAAGGAAATAGTCCTTGATCTGCCAATCCAGGGGACATAAAATAGCTGAAAAGGTTTGTGAAAACCTTACCTTCAAGATGTCAAACTGACGCCTCCCAAAATGAAAATCCTCAACATAATCCTGGCTCTCATTTTTTTCATCTTCGCTTACCTTCAATTGAATGATACACCGGGAGACATTCTATTTTGGTTTTTGATTTATAGCTATACCGGCCTGATCTGCGCTTTTGCTGCCTGGAACCGATACAACATGTGGTCTATTATACTTGGGATCCTTGTTCTTATTTACCAGATCTTTCGGATGTTTCCTGCTTTTTCACAATGGATTTCTGCAGGGTGTCCGACCATCGTGGGTGAGATGAAAGCTTCTTCTCCGTTTGTTGAGCTTGTACGTGAATTTTTAGGTCTGGTGATATGCATGACTGTTCTCGTCTATCAATATTTGAGATATACCAAGCTCAAAAATATCAGAGAGGCTTGAGCATAGTATACGTCCCGAATGACTCCAGCTTAAAATGTAAATACTATTTTTTTATTCATCAAGATTCCAATACAAATCAGCACCTTCAGAAAATGAAAAAGTTAATTATAATCTCACTGTTGGTTGTAACCTACATTAACCTCAGCGCACAGTTCAAAAAAGCCGAAATCCCTTCAGGCGCAAAAGTGGTAAGCAAGGGTACAAAATCAAAAGAATACCATGCGCTGCTTTTGGGAGAGATAACACCCGTTTCCATTGACTTAAGCTGGAAACCAGTGTTAAGTAATATTTCGATTGAACATCATTCGGAATTTGACCAGCAACTAGAGCTTATTAAAAGACAAAAAACACAATTGAAACTTAATAATCTGTTTCAACCTGATGAGGAAAATTCATCTTTACGAGGAGGAGGTTCTCCGACTGTTGGTTCAAACTTTCCGGGGAATGCGAATACAGGCACTTCTCCTCTTGATAATTCTATTGCCATCTCTAACGGCGGAAGAATTGTAAGCGTCGCGAATGCCTCAATTGAATTTTATAACACCAATGGTTCAATGACATTCAGCAATAAGATTGATGTTTTTTTCAACGACGCTACCATCACCCATATTTGTGATCCTGTAGTCATCTATGATAGTGGCGCGGACAAATTTATTTTTTTCGCTCAGGAATGCTCCGGCTCGCCGGACAATACAAATCTGCTTATTTGCTTTTCAAAGTCAAACAATCCAAATGGTGGCTGGTGGAAATATAAACTTACAGGCGATCCTACGGGTAGCTCTACATGGTTTGATTATCCAAAAATTGCGGTTTCAACAAATGAATTATACATCACCGGGAATTCTTTCAGTCAGAGTGGCAATTTCCGTGAAGCCCTTATTTATCAAATTGAAAAAAATAACGGCTTTGTCGGTGGCAATATTAATTGGCAATATTGGAATGACATTGATGGCGCTCCATTCACATTGCTTCCGGTATCCTATGGTCAACAAGGTAATTATGGGCCGGGCTGTTATCTGGTGGCTACTGAAAGTTCGGGCACTTCAGCAATTGAACTTTACGATCTTACTGACGACATGAGTTCATCCAATGAGCAATTGAATCATTACACTATTTCTACTGCAGCGTATTCACCTGCAGGTGATGGCCTTCAATTCGGCACATCCACCGGACTGGACAATGGAGATTGCAGAGCCCTGTCAGGTTTTTATTTAAACGGCATTATTCATTTTGTTTTTCATTCTGATTATTCCAACGGGTACAACGGGATCAATTACAATCGTCTTGATGTCAACAGTCAGACCGACGCACATTCAATGTTTGGCCTCGATGGGTATGAATATTCCTATCCGGCAGTAGCCTCTTTCGCGAGTAATGAAAATGACAAATCGGTTATGATCGGTTTTGGAAGGACAGCCAGTTCGATTTATCCGGAAATAAGAGTCGTCTTTTGCGATAATAACATGAACTGGGGTTCTTCATCATTAGTGCGCCTGGGTAATGGGTATTCTGATTACACAGCATCAGGCGGTGACACTGAAAGATGGGGTGATTACACAGGCATACATCGTAAGCATAACAACTCTTCACCGACCGTCTGGATGAGTGGTATGTATGGCACTACTTCGAATGAATGGGCAACATGGATTGCAGAAATTACCAGTTCAGGCAGTATGACAGGAATTGAAACTGTTGACAAAAACCGTAAAATCAATATATATCCGAATCCGGCGTACCAGGAGTTCAAAACAGAATTTGAACTTGCAGCCAATGCTAAAATAACTATTTCCATATACGACAATCAGGGGAAACTAGTGAAATCCCTGTTTAATGGATTTGGTATTTCCGGCAAGAATCAATTCACATTCAATGCATCAAATCTCCAGCCGGGCACGTATATTATTTCCATTAATTCAAACAATCATCTTTTAAAAAATGAGAAGATCATTATCACTGATTAAGCCGATACTCCTGGGGGTAATTCTTGCCACAGGTCATTGTCCCAAATCCGGGGCAAAAGAAGCCGTATCAAATGCGATAGAGGATAGCCTTTCGAATGCTCAAATGAACATGACGAAAGATTCGCTCACACATGTAGGTACGGATACTACTTTACCAATAAGGATAGAACATGGCAGTGATAATCCTGCAAAGCTGGACAGTATAAAAAATGCAAAAGGGAAAAAGAAGAATTAGATTTCGGAAAGAAGCTCAGGCATTAATGACATTTTTTATTTCCACATCTTTATTTCTCAAATCCCGTCCACCCTCCATGATCGATTTCATGTTGGTCAGATGAAACGTCCAACCTGTCTTACATCCTAAATGATAGGTATGCATCCCCTTTTCATCTGTCGGAATTTCCGTTTGTTCTAATTCTACAATACTTTGGCCCAGTTCTGCTTTTATCGTTACACTGCAATTACCGGCTTCACCGAAACTAAATGCGAAATGATCCCGTCCATTGCAGGCTAAAATTTTTCCTCTTTCCTGCACCTCATCAGGCCAACCATGCCATCTCCATTCATACGTATCACCTTCTTGTACCACTTCATAGGGACCGCGCAATTGCCCAGAAGGACTTTTGAATTCTGCTTTGCGAAGAAACCAGTGTTCAATAGCACGTTGACTTGTCCATGCATTATACAGGTCTTGCCTGGATGCATTGATCGGAATCCGGACTACAAACCGACGCCAATTATATTCAGCCATAAAATTTTCGATTTTCGATTTTCGATTTTCAATTTTTGTCTCACATCTCACATCTCACATCTCACATCTCACATCTCACATCTCACATCTCACATCTCACATCTCACATCTCACATCTCACATCTCACATCTCACATCTCACTCACATCTCACTGAGGTATTGGATGCAAGACCACGCGATTTCCTTCCGTATCCACAATTACAACCATGAAACCATATTCGGGCGAGATTTGTGTTTTGGCTACTACTATTTTTCCGCCGGCCGCTTCCACTTTATCAAGTACATGCTGAATATCCGGATTTCCATTGAGATATACAAGCTATTACAATCTTTATAAATAAATAACCCCCACACTATGTGAGCATTACCCATTAAAAAAAATATTTGCCGGACTAATGACCTGTTATTAACAATTAAATTCACGAGACAAGAGACTGATTTCGTAATTTGTGGCTCTCCGCTAAAAGCGGCACTCCCTTTGCATCACCTGAATTGGTTTTTAATTCCCAACTATTCTATTGGGTTTCTTTTAGATCAAGTATACATATGAGGAGGTCTTCACTGTTATTTATCTGCCTGGTTTCTATTGTCTCGCATCTCTGCGCGCAAAAACCTGTAGCCATAGAAACTATAGCTTCGTTTCGTGGGAGAAGCCACGAGACCATATCGCTTTTCAATCCGGCATCGCCTGCAAAAGAAGGCCTTCAGCATTATGTTGATAAGGCTTATTCTATGACGCTACAACCGGGGATGATTCAAAAATTGATCACTTCAGGACCGGATCTTCTCCGACTCCATCTGCCTTCACCATTTAATCTTGATCTTGATCTGCATCGAGTGGATATTTATAGTTCTACGGCGCAAATAAAGACAAGTGATGGATTAAGATGGACTCCCAATCCCGAGTATATATTTTACAGAGGCATGATAGAAGGCGATCCAAATTCAATGGCTATTGTAAGTGTATTGAAAGATAAAATTCAAATTCTGTATTCTGATGACACAGGCAATAAACGAATTCAGCAGACACAGGATGGAAGCTATATAGCCTTCGAAGACAATAACATCCTGATTCCAAATCCAATGGATTGTTATGTAAACGACAAAGCCGGGAGTTCTCCTGTTCTTCATCCGGATAATACACCTAATCGCATGCTTACAGGAACTTGCGTTGAGGTATATGTTGAATGTGACTACAAATCATACGTTGACAATGGTTCAAGTATTCCGAATACGGAAGCATGGGTAGCAGCTTTGTGGAATGAAGTCACCACACTTTATGCCAATGAAAGTATCCCGGTCTCTGTCTCTGATGTATTCATTTATACATCAACAGATCCGTTTGCAAGTCTCTCGTCGACAAGCGCTGTCTTAAATGCATTTGTAAGTCATATAGACACGCTGGCGTACAACGGACGGCTAGCACATTTTTTAAGTACACGTGGTCTTGGTGGAGGCATAGCGTACATTGATGTATTGTGCTCTAACTCTCTTCAGTGCGCTGTCAGCACATCTTTATCGACTTCGATTGTTCCCTTTCCCACCTACAGTTGGAATGTAGAAGTGGTGACGCATGAGATGGGCCATAATATGGGTTCACCGCACACCCATGCTTGTGCATGGAATGGTAATAATACAGCCATTGATGGGTGTGGGCCGCAAGCCGGATATAGTGAGGGATGTACAGGACCCATACCAGCATCGGGTACCATCATGAGTTATTGTCATCTCGTCGGCGGTGTAGGTATCAATTTTAATAATGGATTCGGTACACAACCCGGTAATCTGATCAGAAACAGATACAATAATGCTGCGTGCAATACAGGCACATGCTCCCCTCCGGTATGTACCTCAATGATCGATCCGCTTCCCAATTCCACAAATATTGACATCAACCAGGATCTTTTCTGGAATAATGCTCAGGGGGCGAATGGATTTTATCTTACCGTTGGAACCACACCGGGTGGAACGAATATTGTCAACAATGTAGATGTAGGTCTGGTGACATCATTTGATCCGGGAGCACTTCCTTTTAATACAAACATTTATGTTAAAATCGTTCCCTACAATAATCTGGGTAATGCTATAGGGTGTATCGAACAATCTTTTGTAACCGAACCGAGCGGCCCACCCCAATGCACACATTTAACAAGCCCGCTTAACGGAGCTAACAATGTTTCATTATCGGCGGTATTACATTGGGCCCATTCTGTAGGAAACCAGACAGGCTATAAACTTACCATTGGAACTACGCCCGGAGGTACACAGATCGCAAATCAATTAAATGTAGGCAATGTAAATTTTTATGATCCACCGGGGCTCCTCCCTTTTAGTTCAACGATCTATATAAAAATAACGCCTTATGGAGCAAACGGTGATGTAAGTGGATGCGCAACGGAGAGCTTTGTGACGGTAACGCCTATTGACGGCGACTTCTGTTCAATGGCTATCAGCCTTCCCTGCGGGGCATCATTGTCCGGTAATACAACCCAGGCTCTTGATGATCCGGAAGCCTTCGCATGCGGCACAGATATAAGTGCTCCGGGCATCTGGTACACTTTCGTCGGCGACGGACAGAATGTCATCATTGCCACATGCACCCAATACGGGTACGATACAAAATTAAATGCCTACAGCGGTAGTTGTTCAGGCCTAACCTGTATCACTGGTATAGATGATTATTGTAACACAGGTAGTCTGATTTCTTTTCCAACGACTAATGGTGTTAACTATTTTATTCTTGTACAAGGCTGGGGTGGTCAGGTTGGTTCGTATACACTTACAAGGGCTTGTTATAGTGGTCCATTTTATTGTGCAGCCCAGGGAAATAATCATTCAAACGAATGGATTAAGACATTCAGCTTTGCAGGTTATACAAAACAATCGGGCTCCACTTCTTATAGTGATTTTACAAACGAAACAATTACCGTATCACGTGGCGGTGCATATGCAGTTACGATCACTCCCGGATTTTTACAAGGCTCACGCAGTGAACAATATCGTGTCTGGATAGATGCGAACAAGGATGGTGATTTCTCAGATAGCGAAGAAACCGTATTCTCGGGCGGGCCATCAACGTCAGCAGTAAGTGGCACAATTACAGTCCCACTCAGTGCAACTATCGGTGCAACACGTATGAGAATCGCCGTAAGATTTAATGCTGTTCCATCTTCATGTGGTTCTTATGATTATGGTGAAGTAGAAGATTATTCTGTCCTCATCAAATGCAACATGGTCACTTCCACAACGGATGATAGCGGCAATGGAACTCTTCGCAATGTATCGATGTGCGCCGATGATAATGAAAATATACTTTTTGCGCCTGCACTCAACAATCAAATCATCAATGTATCAGCAGGACCTCTCGTCGTGGATGGTGCATGGAAATGGATGCCGGAGGCAGGAACAAATATTACCATCAAAGCAGGTCCGGCAGTCTCCCGCCTGTTGTCAATTCCGATCAACAAGTCAGCAGACATTCAATATCTGACGCTGATCGGTGGAACTACATCACCAGGTAGTGCAATTGATAACGCTGGTACTTTAATACTCCGGAATTCCATTGTCAAACCTGCCATCAACTCAGCGACAATACCGATACGAAATACAGGTGTGATGAATGTTTTTGGTCCAACCAATATTAATAATTGAAATATCTGTTGTTCTGTTTTTACAACCCACACATCAGTGCAAATCTGACGAATTCAGATTTTTGAAAACGTAACGATCAGGCTTCAACGACTTCAACGATAAAAAAACCATCATCACCCTGAGGCTGATATTTTGGCATGAGTATTAATCCTTTAAACGGTGAAAGCACATCACCATTTTCATTTTTAGCCAGGATATCTCCGGTATTCACGTACTGAAAATTTTTAAAGCCGGGACGCATTTCAAAATTTTCTCCGGGTTGAATTTTATAATGATAAATCAGTCTTGTTATTTTTGGCAAACCTAAAGAAAGGCTGATCAACAATCCATCGTGACGATGATCCACATCTCTGGATTCGACAGCTCCGATCGTTCGCATACAATTGATAAT
>JBBSAQ010000009.1:0-126742 GCA_038252065.1 Chitinophagales bacterium | reverse complement strand
TCAGGTATGGTGAAAGCCATTGATCCGATAGGGACGGCTTTTAAAATGGAGGAATATTTTACGGAGTTTGAATACACATTTGCCCATACCTGGTTTGGTTTTCTCGGACCCGTGTTTCAGTTTCTGAGTAAGATCTCTTTGGTTTTCTCCGTGGCTATGATTTTGTACGAGATCATTTTGGGCGTCATGCTTATCATGGGACAACGATCCAAGTTGATCAGCTGGGCTTTTCTGTTATTGGTTGGATTCTTTACGGTTTTGACAGGATTCACCTATTTGACAGGTTATGTACCAAGCGAAGCGTCATTCTTTGAATTTTCAAAATGGGGTCCGTATGTCGTCACTAATATGCGGGTTACGGACTGTGGTTGTTTTGGTGATTTCATAAAACTTGAACCGAAGACTTCGTTTTTCAAAGATCTGGGTCTTCTGATTCCTTCTTTCTTTTTTGTTTTTAAGCATAGAGATATGCATCAGTTATTCAATCCAAGTATAAGAGCGATCATCACGACGACAGCCACTATTTTCGTTTTGTGGTTCTGTCTCAATAATGCTGTGTGGAATCTTCCTGTCGTTGATTTCAGGCCTTTTAAAGTGGGCACTAACCTGTATGAAAAAAGAGAACAGGAACAGACCGCTGCAGCATCTGTGAAGATCACAGGCTGGAGGTTAAAGAATATCAAGACCGGGGCATTGGTTGAATTACCGGATAAGCAATACATGGCCGAACTGGCTAAGTATCCAAAGACAGATTGGTCAGTTGTTGAACAGATTAAAACAAAGCCTGCGATCGAAGCCACTAAAGTCAGTGATTTCAGTGTAACAGATCAGGATGGAGTAGATGTAGCCGATGATATCCTGACCGATTCCAATGATGTGTTTCTGATCATCGCCTATAAACTTGAAGGAGATTCACGAACGGAGGAATTTATGCTTCCGGATACGTTATGGCGTGTTGATACAGTCAGAACTACACCGGATAGTTTTAGGCTGGTTAAAAATGTTGCTTCTATAGTTTCTAAAAGCGTGCCCAAAGTGGCTTATACCTGGGATTCTGACTATCTCAAGGATTATAAAGAGAAGGTAAATCCGCTGATGGAGAATGTGATGAAACAGGGGGCTAAAGTATATGCGATTGCCGGCGGAGCTGGGAGTGATATGGAAAATTCGTTCAAAACGGCTATAAATAGCAGTTATGATTGGTATGAAGCTGATGAAGTTCTTCTGAAGACGATCATCCGGTCAAATCCGGGGGTAGTTCATCTGAAGGCAGGTAAAGTGCTGGAAATGTGGCATATACGACATCTTCCGGCGGCACTGAAGTTAAATTGAGAGGTCATTTAAAATAAACAGAATGCTAACACATAAAATATTTTATTATTCGTTCTTGTAAGGATAGTACAAATAGCTTTTATTTGTGGTCTTATGTTCGTTGAATCAATCTGAGGTATAATCCCATATGGTAAGCAGGAGAAGTATAAGGGTCAAAGTGATGCAGTTGCTCTATTCGCTTGATCGTGACCCGGGAGTAACCCACAAAGAGATCTTAACCCGATATGACCAGGCTGTCGATCTGGCCTTTGAGAGCCTGCTCTTCAACCTTTACCTCATGATGGAAATCACCCATTATGCTGTTGTTGACAGAGACACACGCCATGGGAAGCTGCGCCCCGACCAGGATGATCTAAACTGGAATGCGAAGCTTTTTGAAAATGAACTGATCCAAAGTCTTTTCAGCAATAAAGTACTCAGGAAATATTTTGATGACAGAGCTTTTCGTTCCCGCATGGATCCGGATATGCTGTTGAAAATGTATAATTCATTTGCAAAAGCACCAGAATATAAAAAGTACATTTTTTCAGATATCGATGAAGCCGGGCACAGAGAGTTTCTGCTTAATATATACAGAGACATTCGGAAGAATGAAATCTATGAGGAAATCGTAGATGATCAGTATCCATTCTGGCAGGAAGACAAGTCACTCGTCATCGGCGCTTTTAAAAAGATCATCAAGCAGTTGCCGGAAAAAAATGAAAGATTTTTTGATGAGTATCGCCCGGATGATGATACCGTGATTGATTTCGGTCGTAAGCTCATCGGTGTGACGATGGAACAAAATGAAGAACTCGAAAAGCTGATCGAGCCCACACTTAAAAACTGGGACATGGAACGACTCGCTGTTCTGGATGTCATCATTCTAAAAATGGCTTTGGTTGAATTTTTATTCTTTCCTACTATACCGACCAAAGTGACGCTTGATGAATATGTTGATGTCTCCAAAGAATACAGTACACCCAAGAGCAAAGATTTTGTCAATGGCATTCTGGATAAGCTGATGAAGACACTGAGTGAAGAACAAAAAATCAAGAAGGAAGGACGGGGATTATTGGAAGAATAGAAGTGAAGAATAATTCCGGGGAAGAAATTAAAACAGATATTTATCTAAAACAATAATCACAGGCTATACCTGATGCAGGAAAAAGCACTAATTCTGGATTTCGGCGCGCAATACACACAGTTGATTGCTCGTCGGGTGCGAGAAGCAGAGATATTCAGTGAGATCATTCCATATCATTCTTTACCTGCTCAGATTCCTATAGGTGTTAAGGCATTGATTCTTTCAGGAAGTCCATTTTCTGTCAAGGACGCTAATGCTCTTCGACCGGATTTAAAATCCTGGATAGGTAAAATTCCAATTCTGGGTATTTGTTACGGTGCTCAATATATCGCTGACGAATATGGTGGTAAAGTCGCCAGATCTGATAAACGAGAATATGGGAAAGCAAAGCTTCATATTCGAATGCCTCAGCATCCACTTTTCGCCGGGATCCCGGACGGTTCGCAGGTTTGGATGTCGCATGGGGACAGTATTCTTGAGATGCCCACCGGTTATCAGTTACTCGCGGATACAGAAAGCATACCCGTAGCCGCTTACGCAAGTTCAGAAGGTCAGTTTGATCAGCTGGTATGCGGTGTTCAGTTTCATCCGGAAGTTACCCATTCAATTATCGGCACCCAGTTATTGACCAATTTTCTCAGAAGCATAGCAGGGTTTAAAGAAAAATGGACTCCTGAATTATTTATTGAGGAGACTGTTTCTCAAATCCGTCAGCAGACGAATGGTGAAGATGTACTGATGGCTCTGTCAGGTGGAGTAGACAGCACAGTAGGTGCACAATTAATACATAAAGCCATAGGGGATAAGCTTCATTGTTTTTTTATAGATAATGGACTTTTGCGAAAAAATGAATTTCGCCGGGTATTAGATCGCTATGCGGAGATGGGGCTTAACGTACACGGTATTGATGCTAAAGAAAAGTTCTATACTGCTTTAGCCGGTATCACTGATCCTGAAACAAAA
This sequence comes from Chitinophagales bacterium, assembly GCA_038252065.1. GTDB lineage: Bacteria > Bacteroidota > Bacteroidia > Chitinophagales > Saprospiraceae > Opimibacter. The sequence goes on along the minus strand of JBBSAQ010000009.1, from coordinate 123,381 downwards.
CGAAAAGCAATCGGTCGGTTATTCATTGAAGTCTTTGAAGAAGAATCAGCAGCTTTTCCAAAAGTAAAATGGTTAGGTCAGGGGACGATTTATCCTGATGTGATCGAATCGATTTCAGTGCATGGCCCTTCTGCAACCATTAAGTCTCATCACAATGTCGGTGGCCTTCCGGACACGCTCAAATTGAAAATCATTGAGCCGCTGCGAATGTTATTCAAAGATGAAGTGAGAAAAGTTGGTTATGCACTTAACATTCCTGCTGAAATATTGGAGCGACATCCTTTTCCGGGTCCCGGATTAGCGATCAGAATTATAGGAGATGTGACGCCTCAGAAAGTGGCTACACTACAGGAAGCTGATGAGATTTATACTGGCTTATTGAGAAAGCATGGATGGTATGATAAAATCTGGCAATCAGGTGCAATACTTTTGCCTGTGCAGTCCGTTGGTGTGATGGGTGATGAAAGAAGTTATGGATTTACAATAGCGCTCAGAGCTGTTGATTCAGTCGATGGGATGACAGCGGAGTGGAGTAGATTGCCAAATGAGTTATTAGCTGAGATTTCAAGTGAAATCATTAATAAAGTAAAAGGGATCAACAGAGTCGTCTATGATATCAGTACAAAACCACCTGCTACGATTGAATGGGAGTAGGATAGTTTTCAGCTGTCTTATCGTTATTTCTCTCTTCGCATGTTCTCCTACAAAGCATATAAAAAAAACAGAACCTCCTGTTACCCCCAAAACAGAAGACAAAGTAAAGGTGTATGATCCAGCTACAGGAACGTACGTTCTTGTTCCCAGAGATGCAGTGAAAGTTGACACGATCCATTGGTCAGAAGATCCTGCGCCACCGATGATCACAGACAAGGACATTAAGATTGAGGATATTGACAAGAAGATCAAGTATAATATCAGTCTGTTAGTTCCATTCAACACCGATCAGTATTTGTTTGGTGACCAGCTAGATCCAAAGCTTGGACGATTTCTTCAGTACTATGCCGGAATGAAAATAGCTGCTGCAGAATTTGAAGAATTGGGTTATCCTGTCACAACACACGTATTCGATACTAAGAATTCAATGGCAGAATTAAATACAATTCTAAAAGAATATTCAGTTAAAAATTCTGATGTGATTGTAGGGCCTTATGAAAAAGATAATCTGGAGGAAGTAGCCTCATTTGGTCTTCAGCATGACAAAATAGTTGTTTCGCCCTGGCTGCCAGCCTTTAGTATTGAAAAGGAAAATCCCTTCTTTATCCAGGTTGTCCCCGGACTCAGCACACATGCGGAAGCGATCATGAGTTTCATCGGCGATGAGATGAAAGGAAAGAAGGTATTCCTGGTTGCCAGAAATAATCCTGCTGAAATCAACAGGCTTCAGTTGTTTAAAAAAGATCTGAATGTAAAAACAGAAGACCTGATCATTGATGATGCCTCCGTGGAATTGCAAAAAACGAATTTGAGTGAATTGCTCAGTGATAGTGGTACCATATTCGTCTTGCCGTATTATTCCCGCTCAGACGAAACATTTGTCAATTCATTCATGCGAAAATTGCACGCTGATAAAGAACTGAAAGAAGTTATTGTGTTTGGATTACCACAATGGACAAGTTTTACTAATCTCAATCCGAATTACATGGAGAGTCTTTCTTTGCATATCAGTAGTACGGCATTTGTTGACGTTGATCATCCTTTCTATCATGATTTCCGCGAGCGTTTTTACAATGAATTTCATACGGTTCCGGATCAACAGGCCTTTATCGGATATGATTTGTTGCATTGGATCGGCAAGACACTTGCACAAGATGGCCCGAAAGGACTGATTGGGCACCAATCCACTGTAGACTTTGGTCTGGCTTCTGGTTTTGATCTTAAGCCTGTTTTCAAAACTGATACACTGAACGTATCTGAAATGAAAACTCCCCTCTATTATGAAAATTCGAGGGTAAGAATTCTCAAATATGTCAATCAGGACTTCACCCTTGTCAGGTAAATCAGGACAATTGAGAAAGTGCTTTTTCTATTCTTGCTGCTGATTCCTTAAGGTTTGCTTCAGATGTGGCATAAGATAAACGTATGCAACGATCATTGCCAAAAGCGGCGCCGGATACTGTACTCACAAGAGATTCTGCAAGTAGATATAAGGAAAGATCATCAGCATCTTTTATGATAGATCCGTTTTTAGCTTTTTTTCCAAAATAAGCAGAGACATCGGGAAAAATATAAAATGCGCCTTGTGGCCTGTTGACCAGCAGAAGGGGAATTTGTTCCAATAAGGCGATAATCAAATCCCGTCTGTGATGGAATGCTTTGGCCATATCGATTGTTGGCTGCTGATCTGCATCTAATGCTGTGACAGCAGCCTTCTGTCCGAAAGAAGTCGCTCCGCTTGTCACCTGTCCCTGGATCTTTGTACAGGCTTCGGCTATCCATGATGGACCTGCGATATATCCCAGCCGCCATCCGGTCATCGCATAAGCTTTTGACATGCCATTGACGATTACTGTGCGGTCCTGCATATTGTCAATGGAAGCCATTGTATAGTGACGATCAGTGAAATTGATATGCTCATAGATTTCATCAGACACGACCAGAACATGCTCATAGGCCTGAAGCATAGTTGCAATGGCTTTCAGTTCGTCATAAGAGAAAACCGATCCACTTGGATTGCAGGGTGAGGAGTAAAGAATAAACTTTGTGCGGTCAGTGATCAGGGCTTCAATTTGATCGGCTGTACATTTGAAATCATTTTCAATGTTGGAATAAGCGACCACAGGCACACCGCCAGTCATTTTGATGATTTCATAATAAGAAACCCAGTAGGGTGCAGGGATGATCACTTCATCACCCGGATCAAGCAATGCAGCGCAAAGATTATATACACTTTGTTTTGCACCGTTGGATACCACGATTTGATTAGGAGTGTATTGCAAATCATTTTCTCTTGCCAGTTTTCGGACGATAGCTTCACGCAATTGAAGGAGTCCGTTGACAGGCGTATATTTTGTATAGCCGTCATCAAGAGCTTTTTTGGCAGCTTCCTTGATATGGGTAGGGGTATCGAAGTCCGGCTCCCCAATGCTCAGATCGATTACGTCCTGTCCTTTCGCTTTTAATTCCCTCGCCATCTTCGCCATTTTCAGGGTTGCGGACTCTTGCATCTCCAATACCAGCCTCGAAAGGGGAAGGGTAGACATATCGCTATTCATCATCTTGTCAGATATTATTTAATTTGGGGCTAAGTTACCAACAGAATGAATAAAAACGCAGAGGAATTAAGCCGGCGTCAAGGCGAGGCCCTATTAGGAGGTGGTCAGGATCGCATTGATCAGCAACATACCAAGGGAAAACTGACAGCAAGGGAGCGAATCCAGTTATTATTTGACGAAGGTAGCTTTGAAGAGATTGGGATGATGGTAGTGCACAGGTCCACTGATTTCGGCATGGATCAACAACAATTCTATGGTGATGGGGTAGTGACCGGGTATGGGACTATCGAAGGGCGGTTGGTTTATGCCTATGCGCAGGACTTTACCGTTTTTGGCGGTGCTCTTTCGGAGACGCATGCGGAAAAAATCTGCAAGATTATGGACCTGGCTATTGAAAATGGAGTACCGATCATCGGACTCAATGATAGCGGTGGAGCCCGTATCCAGGAAGGTGTGAGGTCTCTCGGGGGATATGCGGATATCTTTTATCGGAATGTCAAAGCATCAGGTGTCATCCCACAGATCAGTGCTATCATGGGCCCATGTGCCGGTGGAGCCGTTTACAGCCCGGCTATGACTGACTTCACCATCATGGTAGAAGGAAGCTCTTATATGTTTGTTACAGGTCCTAATGTGGTGAAAACGGTCACCAATGAAGAAGTGACAAGTGAAGCATTGGGCGGTGCTATGACACATGCGACGAAATCGGGTGTTACTCATCTCACAGCAGCTAATGATGTTGACTGCATCAGACAGATCAGGAAAATGCTTAGCTACATGCCGCAAAGCAATGCGAAAAATCCTCCTTCGATTGTATATCAAACAGATGATGAATACAGACCGGGTCTGAACGATATCATTCCGGAAAGCTCTGCCACACCATACCAGATGAAAGATGTCATTCATCAATTGGTGGATGAAAATTCATTTATGGAGATTCATGAGCATTTTGCTGCAAACATTGTTGTTGGGTTTGCGCGAATGGGTGGAAGGAGCCTGGGTATTGTCGCTAATCAGCCCTGGCATCTCGCGGGTGTTTTAGATACTATCGCTTCACGTAAGGCCGCTCGCTTTGTAAGGTTTTGCGATTGCTTTAATATTCCCTTACTTGTGCTTGTCGATGTACCCGGATTTTTACCCGGCACACATCAGGAATGGGATGGGATCATCCAACAGGGAGCTAAATTACTATATGCATTCAGCGAAGCTACTGTGCCCAGAATCACACTCATCACGCGCAAAGCATATGGAGGTGCATATGATGTCATGAATTCAAAACATATCGGAGCTGATTTCAATTTCGCATGGCCTTCAGCTGAAATTGCAGTGATGGGTGCGAAAGGAGCTTCAGAAATTATATTTAAAAAAGAAATTCAAAACAGCATCAATCCGCAAGCTACGTTGAGTGAGAAAGAAAAGGAATACAGTGAGTTATTTGCCAATCCTTACCAGGCAGCTGAACGCGGATTCGTCGATGAAGTGATACGACCCGAAGAATCAAGACGGAAGATATTAAAGGCTCTTGTTGTGTTGACAAATAAAAATAAATCAAGGCCATTCAGAAAACATGGTAATATTCCTCTCTAACAAACACGGTGATGAAGGATTTTCTGATTGAAATGTTTGTCCTTAACCAGGACGCCAATATTAAGATCGTGTCGGCTATCGAAAAAATAGATGAGCAGGATGAGTGTATGAAGCATCTGAGTCATTTGGCGAATTGTCAATATAAATGGCTGGACAGAATTTTAATTTTCCCAAATGAATCTGAGTTGGACTGGTGGAATCCGGTTTATACTCATGAGGAGTTGTTAAATCATTTTCAAAAAAGTACACAATTATGGATTTCGTATCTATCTGATAGGACGGATGATGAAATAGAAGTAAAGAAAAATTATAGAGGTTACGATGGCAGTATATGGGAAGCAACGCTTAAGGATATTGCGCTTCAATTGATATTCCATTCTTTTCATCATCGTGCCCAGATACAGATGATGATCCGAGCACAGGGACATAAGCCCGGATTTATTGACTATATCGGATATAAGCAAAAAAAGACCGGGCGAATCTGAATCAGATCAACCCGGCAAAATCTTATTTTTATATAGATACTAGTAAGAACCTTTGACCAGTTTGACTGGCCAAGTATTTCCCTGGTAAGAAATGAATGCGATATAAAAGCCGGCTGGTAATGGATTTATTTCGAATAGCGACCCACTTCCTATTTTTTCCCTGTTGTATAACATCTTTCCTGTTGCATTAAACAAAGAGACGACCACATCTTTCTTTGCAAGGATCACAGGTAAGGATCCATTATTGAGCACCTGGAAAATTTCATCCTTAACTACATTTTTTGTAGCTACAGTGCACTCAATATCACCTGGTTGTATGTAATCAAAGCAAGCCTGGTTGTCGGCATCCGTGACGAGAAATTCATAAGAAGTATTGTCCGATGGGAAAGGACCTATTTTAACAGGCAGTTGTTCATAGCTGTAATTCCCATAAATGATATTATTACCGACAACATTGAATCCTGAGTTGCCTACATCATGGTGTGCGAAATTGAGTATAAAAAAGAAATTACCTGCAGAATCGCAATCAGTCAAAGTATATCCGAGATTGTATATGTCACATTGTCCGATACCACAAACAGGTCCTTCGAATTCAAAACTTGAACAACAATTGAAATTATCATCTTCACATATTGTGATGACATATTCACCTGTTGCATTTGAAGGAAACTGATTGGCAATAATGGGAATCTGATCAAACCTGAAAAATCCGAGATATTGATCACCTGTGTAAACATCAAAACCTGTAGCGGTTACATTCTGATACTGGAAATTGATGATGGCGCCGAAAGTTGAGTCTGAATTACAAGCAAAGGGCTGAACGGAGATATCAAATATGCTGCATTCGTTATTGCCACATTTAGGGTTAGCGTATGTATAGAAGGCACAACAATCAGGAGAACCTAAAGCACAAATTTCAAGCGTCGTACTGTCACCACCCACCAAAGGAAAATTGGGCAAATGAATATATTCTGGATTAGTATGAAATTTACCTATAAAAAGATTATTAGCATAAATCAGCACAGAATCTGTTGGCAGATTATTCCACCAAAAATCAATGTCCAGCGAATAAGCTAAAGCAGAGATACAAGTGTCTGGCACAGCGGAAAGTTCATAAATATGACAGGTGCCTCCTCCTATGCAATCAGGTGTAAAGTATTGATACTGATCACAGCAATCAGGTGATCCAACTGCACAAACATGAATGGTGACTGGGTCCCCTGGTATAGTTTGAAAAGAGTCCAATAGGATATGCCCGCCGTTAACAGCGAACTGTCCAATATTTCCTTCACTTGAATTCAGAATCACAGAATCGACTGGTAAATCATGATATTGAAAATCGACAAATAATATATACGTGCTGTCTGTAAGACAATCACCTACATGAACCTGAAGATTTGAAATGCTACATTCATCCGGACCATTGCAATGTGGAGTATTAAATGTAACATCAACACAACATTCAGGATTTCCTGCTCCACAGAGATGAATGGTAGTCGTAGGAGAAGAGAAAACCGGGAAGTGATCAAATACAATATGGCCTCCCTGAACCTGGAATGTGCCCATATTATTTCCATTAGCAGTAATTACGACAGAATCTACGCTGAGATGAGCGTATTGGAAATTTAGTGCAAGCAGATATGTTGAATCTGGCTGACAACTTCCGGTATTAGCAGTAAGGTTGGAAAGATTACAAACTTCCGTGCCAATACAATTTGGAGTAACAAATTGGTAAGTATCACAACAATCAGGAGTATAAAAAGAACAAATCCTGACCGTCGTAAGGGAGTCAGCAAAAATCGGAAAATCCGGTATGACGATATGATGGTCGGGATCTAATAAAGTATCTAACATGATTCCATTGGCACTAACCGTCACCGAGTCAACTGCGAAGTTTTCCGTCAGATATTCCATGACAAGTTCATACGTTGTATCGCTGGCACAGGGCCCCGGAAAGGCTACAAGACTGGATACTTCACATGCATTGGGTGTGCAGTCAGGTGTCGTGTATGTGTATGTATCACAACAAAGATTATTGCCGACAACACAAACCGTTATCGTTGTCGTTATCTCATCATACTCAGGAAAGTTGAGTATCCGGATAAAATTCGGTTGAACTTTGAAGGTTCCAAAAGGATGGCCATTAGCAGAAATAATCACTGAGTCAACTTGCAAATGCGCTGTGTCAAATACGATATCAACAAAATAGGTAGTATCCGTATTGCATGCCCCGATACTGGCACTAAGATTAAATATGCTGCATTGCGGCCCATCACAGTTGACAAGTTGTAATGGTATACTGGCGCAACATCCTCCTTCATTGTGTCCACAAATAGTCAATACTGAAGTTGTAGTTCCTTCCGGAACATTTGTGATAATAAAGGGTAAAGAAGCGACATCAAAAGTTCCAAGAAGAGCACCATCAAGAGATACGTCAACAGAATTGTCGATAAGATTTTCACTAAAAAATTCAACTGATATTGCAAATGTTGTATCTGAAGTACATCCAAGATTTTCAGCAGTGATATCAAAAATAGAACAATGACAATCCGGTGAATTGAAGGAAACGGAAGCACAGCAATTCCCATTATTCAGATCACAGACCTGTATCATATCATTACCAGTACCACTGGATGGAAATTCCAATATCGTCAGTGGAAGAGCAGAATAATTATAGGTATCATAATATAGACCATTAGCGTAGAGTTTAAAGCCGGTGCCCAGTGTTCCGGTATGGTCGAAGTTGACATGAAGGATATACGCATTGTTTCCAGTGCAGACACCTGTCTCAGCCTGGATATTAGATATAGTGCAAATGGTATTACATGCAAGAGTACCAATTTCTATTGCATCAAAACAAAATTCATTTCCGAGGTCAGTGACGACGAATTCAAAAAACTGATCAGCATTTCCGTTAAAAGGGCCAAGAAGTAATGGTAGCTGGGTGTAACTGAAGTTTCCAAATGACGAACCATTACCCGTAATTGAAAATCCTTCAGTTGAAGTATTCTGATGATCAAAATTGATGGAAATAAAAAAATTGCCATTATTATCACAAGGAATTGGATTGGCTTCAAGATTGTATATGATACATCCGGCGCAGAGCAAAGCTTCATATGCTTTTGTGGTGCAACATCCTGGATTTTCATTATCACAAACTGTCACCTGATCAACAAAACTTCCCGTGCCCACATACGCAGGAACAGTGTAGGGAAGTTCATTGTATGGATGTGAGCCATAATAATGTGAATCCGAAAAAATAGAATACCCCTGGTGGCCTTTCCCTTCAATATGCATATCCAGCCTGAGTGCATAAGCATCATTGCCATTGCATAAAGTGGGCATAGCATCAAATGAGAGGATATTGCATGGCGGTGGACAATGATAGATACCCAGCAGTGCATCTTTTGTGCATGAAGGCATGGCTTTGTCCTGAATGATAAAATCCCAATTGACGCTGGTATTCCCATTTAACGGACCAAGCACTATAGGCAATTGATTGTAACCAAATGTTCCATAATTCAATGTATTCCCATGAATTGTAAAACTATCTGAGGCCGGATGTGAAACTTCAAAATCAAGATGAACGACAAAATTGCCAGTCAGGCATTCCGGATCAATAGACAGATTATATATTTCACAATTTGTTGGATTGCAATCGATAGGAGCAAGTGTAAAATTCTGGCAACACGTGGGGCTTGAGTGATCACAGACCTTCACTTTTATCGAATCAGCTCCATGGGCGGTGAAATTGAGGATGTCATAGGGCAGACTTGTATATAATGCTGTGGTGACAAGTGTTCCACTTGCATAAAACAAATCGAATGTAGGGCCTGAAGTATTAGTGTGTTTAAAATCTATCGTGACTGCAGCAATGTTGTTAGTGATGCACCCAATTTTTTGCATTTTAAATTTTGAAAAATCGCAGATAGGTCCACAGTTCGCCGCAGTGATCGAGACAAAATTCTGGCAGTCCGGGTTTTGAACATCCCAGGCAATAAATTCATACGATGACAGCTCGTCACCTAACAAAGGACCTACGGTAACCGGGAGATCAGAATATAACCAAGTGCCATAGATCACGCCATTACCTGCAAGTGTGAATCCGGGACTGGTGGGATTAGTCACCTGGAGGTTGACGGAAACCATAAATGTCAAAGCATTACAAGGAAGTGGTGTTGCAGTCACCTGGGTTATCTGGCAGGGCTGGCTATAGCCTTCGAGGGGAAGTAAAAGGAGAGTGATAGTGATGAAAAGTAAACTTTTAAGCATATTTATCAGCTTTAGTAAAGAACAAAATTAGGGAAAATGCAGTATGATGATTGCATCTATAAAGATACAGATATCTTTATGATTGTTGCCGTTAGACATGTTAAAATATTATAATATGAATGCTATGATGCTTTGGAGCCCTGGTCAGTCTTTGACTATGGCTGAGATCGAAATGACCTTACCTTCCATAGGAGACGTTTACGTCAGACTTAAAGCAGCTGCGCTCAACAAACGGGATTATTGGATCACCAGGGGTAAATATCCCGGACTTGTATTCCCTCTGATCCTCGGGAGTGATGGGGCTGGTATGATAGGCGAAAGAGAAGTGATCATCAATCCGAGTATCAACTGGGGGGATAATAATCGGCATTTTGGACCTGGATTTAAAATCATAGGTATGCCTGACAATGGTACATTGGCAGAGTATGTGAAAGTCCAGGAAGTAAATCTTTATGACAAACCATCTCATCTTTCGTGGACTGAAGCTGCGGCATTACCTGTAGCCGGCGTCACTGCGTATCGGGCCATGATGACGAGAGGAAAAGCACAGAAAGGAGAGAGAATGCTCATTACAGGAATTGGAGGCGGTGTTGCAACAATGGCTCTCTTATTCGGTGTGGCTTTAGGCATTGAAGTATGGGTTACATCTTCTTCTGATGAGAAAATAGAAAAAGCTATCATGCTTGGAGCTAAAGGTGGGATCAATTACACAAAGGATAATTGGGATAAAAATTTAGGACAGCAAGTCAAACAAAAATTTGACATTGTCATTGACGGAGCGGGTAGTCCGGCATTTTCAAAACTACTTCCGCTGATGAACCCAAGTGGAAGGATGGTCATCTATGGAGGAACTGCCGGAAATATCAATGACCTTAGTCCTCAGCGAATATTCTGGAAGCATATCGATATTCTTGGATCTACGATGGGATCACCTGATGATTTTCAGCATATGGTTGACCTGGTAAATGAGTACAAAATCAAACCCATCATAAGTCATACTTTTTCGCTTGAAGACGCAAATGAAGCGATCGCTTTGGTAGGTAGGGGAGAACAGTTTGGAAAAGTTTGCATAAATATACCATGACAAGGATTGGACTTCTGTCTGACACACATGGTTTTTTGGATAAATCTCTTAAACTTCTGCTGGAAGATTGTGATGAGATCTGGCATGCAGGTGATTTCGGCGCCATGGATATTTACAAGCAACTTGTTGATCTTAAGAAGCCATTGAAAGGTGTGTATGGAAATATTGATGGTCAAGAGCTTAGGACATATGTTCCTCTTGATCAACTATGGGAGGTTGAAGGAATGAAAATATTCATGACTCACATTGGTGGCTATCCGGGAAAATATACAGCAAGGGTAAAAAATATTTTATTAGAGCAAAAACCGGATATCTGTGTTTGCGGACACTCGCATATTCTGAAAGTGATCTATGATAAAAATTTAAAACTCCTTCATCTAAATCCCGGTGCTTGTGGCAAAGAAGGATTTCATAAAGTGAGAACAGCTTTGAAATTTAATATTGATGGTGATAAAGTATCTGATATGGGAATAATCGAGTTAAGCCCAAGACAGGGCTAAAGCCCTAAATTTTCTTCAAATCTTTATCCATCCGATAAATCCGGTGTCCATCAAAAGAACAATAAAAAATAAAGTATAGATAAATTAAGCTTTCAATTGCTTTTATCTGTTGCTTTCAATTGCTTTTATCTGTTGCTTTCAATTGCTTTTATCTGTAGCTTTTAATTGCCCCTGGCTTTAGCCAGGGGATCTAAAATGATTAAGCAATAGCCTGCATCAAATCCTCTAAAATATCCTGTGGATTTTCTATTCCTATTGAAATTCTGATAAGGCCATCAGTTATACCGGCTTTCTTTCTGATTTCGGGATCTACTTTGAGATGAGATGAAGTAACCGGATGTAAAACTAAAGTGTCTGCGTCGCCTAGTGTGGGTGCAAGAGAACAGAATTTTAATCTGTTTAATGCCGAGAGGGCACCATTCAATCCATCTGTCAATTCGAAACTCATCATTCCACCGAATGCCTTCATTTGTTTTTTTGCGATAGGATGATCGGGATGAGATTTCAATCCGGGGTAGTTTACTTTGCTCACTTTTGGATTCTTTTCTAGTTGTTCGGCAACGAAAAGTGCATTGGAAGAATGCTTATCCATTCGTAGTGGAAGTGTCTTCATGCCTTGATAGACAAGCCATGCTTCAAAGGGGCTGCAGTTGGAGCCCATGAGTTTAATATGGTTCCACAACGTATTTTTCATCATGTCCGGATCCTGGCCGATGACAACACCTGCAATGCCATTGCCATGTCCGTTTAGATATTTTGTGGTGGAGTGCATCACAAAATTCACGCCTGCTTTTAGGGGTTGTTGCAGATAGGGTGTAGCAAATGTATTATCGATGGCGGACCATCTTCCGTGATGATTGGCTACTGTTGCTAAAGCTTCAATATCGATACATGCAAGTGTCGGATTCGCCGGAGTTTCAAGATACACAAGTCGAATGGATGGATCCTTTGACAATATGCTGCTCACCTGATCGGTGTTCGAAAGATCTGTATAGATGACTTCAATTCCTCTTTTGGAAACAATTTTTTGAAGTAGCTCTGTTGTGCCTCCGTACACATTGGGTTGGGTTAAAATTTTATCGCCTATTTTAAGCAGCCCACCTGCCAGAACTTCTACAGCAGCCATGCCTGAATTGGTCATCAGTCCGAATGTTTCTTTGTCTGTGCCAAAGCCTTCCAGGGCTGCGATTTTGGCGGAAGTAGCATCTACAGTAGGATTTCCATAGCGACTGTAGGTATGTCCAACTTCTTCTTTTGCAAATATTCGTATGCCTTGTTCGATGTCATCAAAGTCGAACGATGAGGTGGCATAGATAGGAAGGATATGCGGCCTTGTCGTTCGAGGATCTGGCCATTCGCGGGCTGTTATGGAGTCGAAATGCATAATAGTGAGTTGTGCGTAGTGAACAGTGATTTTTTCTTCGTGAGGTGTGAGACGTCCGGGGCGAGAAATAATCTGTGATGTGAAGGTCGAAAATATTTTGTGGATAAATGAATTAAGTGTTGGGGGGATGTAATACGCCTGTGCTTTATATCATCTTGCGATAATCACAGGAATGGAATTTCCAAAAAAAAATCCGGGGCGTGTATCCCCGGATTTATAAAATCACATGTAAATTTTTTATCTCACCACAATCACCGGAAGCGATCGCTGCCCATCAGCTGTTTCAATCTGTAACAAGTAGTTTCCGACAGCCAGTCCGCTTACATCAATTGGTTCAATGTGATCAGTGAAAGATGTCTTCAATGTTTTCCTCAAAACAGTCTGACCCAGATTATTCACTAATCTCAACTGGACATCCTGATATGTTTTTTTGAATTCCATTTTTACCTGGATTATATCTGAGCCCGGATTAGGATAGACGGATATCAAATTAGAAATTGGTAAAGCATCTTTTGTATTTGTAGTGTCCTGATGTACAGTGACGACACGGATTACAGGCACAATGCTATTGCCAAAAAAGATCCTTGCGTCATTTACATTCAGCTCCTTAACTTCATAATCTATGTTGGCTATATTTCCATCAGGCGAAAATCCCAATACGGTGAAATATAACGGACGAGTTGCCAGACCGTGAGCTACTGCTGAATCCATGGCTAATTCCTGCGCGCTATAATTATGATCATCGCTGGCGAGAAGAAAAAATTGCGGATCAGTAGAAAGTGAAGCGACATACTCGACCACGGTCATATACATCTTGCCACCCTTCATGACCACAGGAGCCTGAGGATCTTCAAAGTTTTCAAGCTCGGTATCAATGATCACATTATTTCCCTCAGCACCCGTGAACGTATAGTCTTTAAGCCCTATAAAAGTTCGTTCACCACTTTCAGCTATTTGATCACCATTTGTATCCGTCCATTCAATAAGATAAATACTCACTGTTTTTCCGGCCATAGCCGTGGCATTACTTACGCCCCATGAGATGTGATCAACCTGTGCATCAACCACAGGCATAAAAATATTTCCGTATGCATACGAGAGAGGTGCCCCTGCAGTATATATCGCATTGTTCACTGCGATAGACCTCGTAAAACCGGTTTCCAATGCAAAAGTGTCACCACCCACAGAAAATGGAAATGAAATCATATTGTCCGATGGATCATAGTCTGCTAAGTCCTGTGTCAAATGATATGTGCCCAGATAATCCGCAACTTTTTTTGGCAAATTTATCAGTGAAGGAAATAGTTTGTTTTGCGCCAGTGAATCCGATTCGACTGCTCCATAACCGAGATTCTTGTCATACACGACTTCATTCGTAGCTGAATTTTTGACAGTAAGATTGAGGGACACATTCGTCTGCGTACAAGAACCGGCGTTATAAATATCTGAAAGAGCTGCAAACGGATACACCTGGTCAACCGGAATTTTTGCAAATGGAGCAATAGCGTAAAAATTACTTTGCACTCTTGTATTTGTACATTCTGTTTCGATGATTTTAAAATCATCGATCATCCAGAAATAATAATGAGCTAAATACGTAATCTTGATTTGAACAGAATCTTTGTCAGTCGCGTGCGGTAGTACCTGACGAACTGAATTGAATGTCGGATCAGCATTGACCACGTCATCCAGATTGAGTGGGAAGTCCACCCAATTACCCCAGTCCGCTTCGCCTGTATTTTTATTTCTGAATGAAAGTGAATACGTACTATTCAGACTTCGAAACCCCTGATCAAATACAACGGAAATGCCGGAAACATTCCAGTCTCCGGTAAACAGTGCAGGTGTCTGCACGACATAGGTGGCTGGATTGGATTGAGATCCTGTGGCATTAAGTGCAGTAGGTACAGCTCCTGTTCCAACTGTAGCAGGATCGCCCTTGCTGTCATTGAAATCTGAATTGACGCCTATCGCTCCATTGCAAAAGCTTTCAGAAATGATGGTTGTAGCCGGAGTGAATGCACCGGGCTGAATGGAGCCGCCTGGAAGATAGTCCCATACTGCATTCTTACTTGAGTCCTGTTCGATAGCACATATCCCGAAAGTGGTCCAACCCCGGTTAAACGGATTTGAATCAAACCGGTCTACCCAAAGTATATGATCAGGTGCAAATAGTTTAGTGTAAACTCCGATTCTGAATGTCCCTTCAGTTGCCGCAGTATTTCCTGTCGACCATGCACGAAGTGCATAAGAATGATCAGGTAAAAGACATACAGCCGGAATCTCCATTCGATCAATTCCTCCTACGTTAGAAGAAAAACATTGGATGGCCGTTTCTGCAACATCACAACTGGAATATAAGGCCATTCCTATTGCCGGAATGTCGGTCGCCGGTCTGTCACCAAAATATCCTCTGATCACTACATAACCGTCGGGTAATGAGGCAGGGGTAGTGAAAGAATACCAGGTGTCATCCGTGTAGAAGGAACCTGAACAGGTACCAATTAAAGGTGTCGTGGAAGCCGTAGCACCTCTCGAATCTCCATCAGTCAATACAGCAGTTTCTTCACTTGATGAATAGGCTACATTGAAGGCAGCAGCGCAATCGTCATTTGCAGGTTGCCCTAAAATGCGTGAGGCAAGTGAAACCAATAGTACGAGCAGAACTGAAACAAGTAAATTAATTCTCATTTTTTTTAGGATTAAATTTTAGATAAAACGTTCTGGCCTTTTATCTCAGGGCGTGTAGAGCTGACGCCGATAAGCAAATCTAATTCTATTGGGTAGAGCGAAATTTAAAAAATATACATATGTAATAGAGATGACAATAAATAAAAACTCCGGAGGGTGTCCTCCGGAGTTTTTATCGACGAATAAAGATTATCCTTTATTGTATAATCATTGTAGACTATCGAACTACAATAACAGGAAGTGAACGCTGACCATCAGCTGTTTCAACCTGTAACATGTAGTTACCTACTGCAAGTCCACTTACATTGATGGGTTCAATGTGATTAGTGAAAGTAGTTTTAAGTGTTTTTGTGAAAACAGTTTGTCCGATGTTATTCAACAATCTCAGCTGAACATTATCGTATGGTTTTTTGAATTCCATTTTTACCTGGATCTGATCTGATACAGGGTTAGGATATACTGAAACCAGGTTATTCAGCGGCAATACATCTTTCGTATTGGTTGTAGATTTCTGTACTACTCTGATCAAAGGCACGATGCTATTGCCAAAGAAAATACGGGTGTCATTGACATCAAGTTCGGTGACTTCATAATCGATGTTCGCAATATTTCCATCAGCAGAGAATCCAAGTACTGAGAAATAAATCGGCATAGGAGCGACACCATGAACAAATGCAGAATCCATAGCTAATTCCTGAGCTCCGTAATCCCGTGCCTCACTTGCAAGAAGGAAGAATTGAGGATCAGTTGAAACAGAGGCTACGTATTCTACAATAACCATGTATACAAAACCACCCTTCATGATGATAGGATCACCAGGGTTATCAAAATTTTCCAACACTGTATTGAGAATGGCATTGTCGCCTTCAGTTCCTGTGAAAGTAAAGTCATTGTAACCTACGAATCTACGCTCACTACTTTCTGCTATTCTGTCACCATTCGTATCTGTCCACTGCTCGAGGTATACACTTACAGTTTTTCCGGCCATATCCGTAGGATTGTTAACTCCCCATGTGATGTGGTCAACTTCCGCATCAACGACTGGCTGGAATACATTTCCATATGCATATGACAGAGGAGCGCCTGCTGTATATATCGCGCTATTCACAGCGATAGATCGTGTAAATCCTGTTTCCAAAGCGAATGTATCGCCACCAACTTTATAATCAAAAGCGATCACATTGTCAGAAGGATCAAAATCAACAGAGTCCTGTGTAAGTGTATATGCAGCATTATATGTTGCATCTACATGTGGCAAATTGATTAGTTCAGGGAAAAGCCTGTTTTCAACAATTGTATTCGCATCAACTGTACCGTAGATCAGATTCTTGTTGTAAACAACTGCGCTTGTTGCAGCATTTGTCACCTTATGATTCAATACGACATTTGTCTGAGGACAAGCGCCTGCATTGAAGATATCAGAAAGAGCTGCAAAAGGGAATACCTGGTTAGAAGGTATGCTTGCGAATGGTGCAATGGCATAGAAGTTACTTTGAACTCTACTGTTGCTGCATTCTGTTTCTACAATTTTCACATCATCAATTGCCCATAAGTAGTAGTTGTCATTGTATACAAAACGAATCTGAAGCGAATCATGACCGGCTGCGCCAGGCATAAAGAAACGTTGAACATTATCAGTGAAAAAATTGCTATTGATCGGGAATTCTGTATTTACTTCCTGATCAGTCCAGTTGCCCCAATCTACGCCTACATCTCTTGTGCGCCATGAAATGAAATAGGAGCTTTGATATTGGCGAATGGCTTGTGTCCATGTCAAGGAAAGACCAGCTACATCCCATCCTCCGCTGTATAGTACAGGGGAAATTAGAAATTTCTGACCTGGAGTTGGGCATGATCCTGCACCAAAGTTTCCAGCGATTCCAGCATTGTCGTTAAAGTCACTATCAACACCTACTGCACCATCACAGAATGTAGGTCCTGATACTGCATATCCTGCAGCAGCATATGCACCTTTATCAATAACGCAATCAGGAAGATATTGCCATCCTTTTGTAGAGTCAGCTACAGCACAGGTACCTGAAGTGGTCCAGCCATTAGCTTCTATTCCACCGCCGAAAGTTTCCCACCACAATGAGGGTTCAACTTCTCCGTTTGGAAATACACCTACGCGAAGTGTACCTTCAGTAGCGGTCGTATTTCCTGTAGACCAAACCCGAAGAATATAGGTATGACCTGCAAGTCCACACAGACCCGAAATCTGGAAATTATTATCCTCCGGAACGGTAGATGAAAAGCAATGTGAAGCAACTTCATTTGCACCACAACTTTCATATAAAGCCATACCAATAGCGGATACATCGGTTGCAATTGTAGAATTGTCAAAATACACCCTGATCACAAATCCAGCGGGATCAAGGACTGCCGGAGTTGTAAATTTGAAAAATATATCATCGGTGTAAAAAGAAGATGAACAAACCGTATTAGGGATTGTAGAAGCTGTAGCACCTCTGGTATCACCTTCTGTAACGACCACATTAGCTTCACTGGTGGAAAAAGCCACATCGAAAGCTCCTGAGCAATCATCATTAGCAGGCTGAGCCCATACAGACGCACTCCATGACATGAGTACGATTAGTAGACTTGAAATTCGTAAAGTTATTTTCATCATTTTCAGATTTAAGTTAGAATGTTTAAGACGTGTAATGTATATCTGGTTTTGTTTGGATTAGACTTCTTCTTGAGGGGAATTATGCTCAAAAATATGAAAATTTGACATTAGATGTAAGGCTGAATGGAATAATGTAGTTCTGAAGACAATATTTAAGATACCCATGTCATGATTTCTGCTGTATCAATAGCCACCACACCTGAGTGAGAGCATACAAAAGCACCCGTAAGATTGGCCAATTCGCCGCTTTTTTCCAAGGTCAATCCACTGATCAATCCTATAACCAGGGAGCAAATAACGGCATCACCTGCGCCACACACATCCACGACATCGACTTCTCTGTCGGGTCTGATATATCGTTCATTGTGCTCATCCTGAAGGAATAGGCCCTGACTACCTAATGTGATAGCTACAGTCTGAATATGCCGTGTTTTTCGCCAGTTTTCAGCTAATTCTGAAAGATCATCATGGGTTAGTGTCTTTTGGGCTGCATGGCTGGCTTCCCGCAGATTTGGTTTGAAGAGGTTAGCATGACCATATATAGAAAAATTGTGCTCTTTTGGATCGATAGCAAGAAATATATCGTGCTCTGTGCAAAATTTTTCAACTTTTCGGATGAGATCTGCTGTCAACATGCCTTTATTATAATCCTGAAGGATAATGATGCTTGGCTTCTTTATTTCAATAAAAGCCAATAGTTCATTGATCACCATGGTCTCTTCATTACCCCTGAGATACGCAGATGATTCCTGATCAATACGCAATAAATGGTGAGATGATGCAACAACTCTCGTTTTAATCGTCGTTGGGCGATTGTCACAGGAGATCAGCTTGTGTTTTATGCTATGGCTTTCTAAGAGTTCTTTCAAGAGAATTGCATTTTCATCTTTTCCGACCAGGCCCACAAGAGAAGTCTCACATCCCCATGCAGCAAGATTCAGAGCCACATTAGCGGCTCCTCCGGCTTTTAGCTCAGTGCGCTGATGCGCAAGGATAGGAACAGGAGCTTCCGGAGAGATTCTGTCTACCGTACCGTAAATGTATCGATCAAGCATTGCGTCCCCAACAACAATAGCCTTCAGATTTTTTGCTTTTGCCAGGACATGTAGAAGATCTTCCTTTGTTATCATGCTCTTATGCGATGTAAGGTATTGATTTCAGGATGTAATCTGTTACGATCGAGGTGGCTCCGGCATTTTCGTCCAGATACTGTCTACAGGTGCTTCCTGCTGATTCGGCAAATCCTGGTTTTCTCAATTCCTTCACTTTAGTGAGAAGATCCAGTACTGAACGGACAGAGAAAGCAGCTTTCAAATTGACCATATCCACTGCTTCTGGAAATTTATGATAGTGAGGACCAAAAATTACGGGTTTGGCATGTGCCATAGGTTCCAAAGTATTATGAATCCCTTTTCCAAAACCTCCGCCAATGTAGGCTATTTGACCTAAGGAATATAAAACTGATAATATCCCTATCGTATCAATAATCACAATTTTCGAGTCATGATGATTGGATGACAACTCAGACAACCGGATTGAGGAGCCTTCTGACTTTTTTAGTAATCGATTGATATTAGATTCTGAAACATCATGAGGTGCTATGATCGCTTTTAAATCAAGTGTGTTGATGACTTCAATCAAAAGCTCTTCATCAGCAGGCCACGTGCTTCCGGCTACAAGATCAAATTTCCCCAGTGAAGTAAGAATTTCAGGAATCCGTTCAGCAACTTCCATTGGCAATTTCAGACTTCGATCAATTCTTGTATCACCGGCAACTCCAATATTATTGAATCCCATACGTCTAAAAAGATTCACATGTGTGGATCGTTGGAGAAAAATGTATTTGAATTTTTTTAATAAATTTTTAGTCAACGGGTTTGACCAGGAATCAAATCTGTTTGATGGAATCCAGTTTGCAGAAAACAGAATGGCAGGAATGCCCAAAACGGAAAGAGCCTTAAGGTAGCCAGGCCACAGATCGTATTTTACGAATACAGCGAAATCAGGTTGTATGACTTTAAGCCATTTCTGTGCATTTCCGGGCAGGTCAGCAGGGAGATAAAGGACTGAAGCAATTGAGTAATCCTTTTTATGCTCGTATCCGCTAGGCGAAAAAAAACTGAGAATAATTTCTGTTCCCGGTCTTACCTCTTTGATTTTTTCAATTACCGGTCGCGCCTGTTCAAATTCACCAAGACTAGCCACATGAAACCATATTCTGTATTCCGATTTCCCTGGCAACTGATTTATATTTGAAAGCCAGTTTTTACGGCCTTGTATCCACTGTTTTGATTTTGGATTCCATAGGGCTGAAATCCGAATGCCTAAAACAAATAAGTACATGATTGAATAATAGAGTGGCCACATACAAATCATTAATAATAAATGTGGTCTGCTTTATCTGTTCTGCTGATGGATACGATATAAGAAATTGTCAGGCCGGCCAGTATGTCAGTCCTCTTTTCGTCGAGATATCCTCTTGTCAGATTATCATAATCCCTTCTTGAGGCTGTCCTGCTTCCGTATACATCACCCATGAGATTAAAATGAAAATTGTTATTCGGATTCTCATATTGATATCCTATCGAAAGATGCACAGCAGGTCCGTTCGTGAGTCGATCATACCCTTTGATATATTTCTTATCAAGTGAGGGGATATTATTTGCATTGTCCTGGATTCTAATTTTATGCTGGAGTAGTCCTGCGCCGATCTGGGCCCTTATGCCCGTGAGATTATTCTCAACCTTCGTCGTCTTAAAGATTTTGCCTGCGTCTAATCCGGCATAAAAGCCTCTTTCTCTAAGACTTATATCACCGACTGCCCCCTCTATACCGATAATATTTCCATCGAATGTTCTGAGATTAGCGAGGACGTCTTCTTTTACTGTGCTTCCAAAGAAGAATATTCCTTCTGCACCAAAAAATGTAGTGCGTGTCAGACTTGCAAATTGTAAGCTTACCCCGAGATCATTACTTCCTCCGAATCTTTTCTTAAGATCAGCCATAGGAGCCTGAAACCCATATTTGAACTCAAGTAATTTTACATTCTTACCTGCCTGGCTATAGCCTGTGGAAATAAAGCCAACTGACAATACGAAGGTCAGGAGCCTCTTAAAACCTATTTCTAGTATCTTTGTGCTACTCATAAAAGCTTAAATCACAAATAAAGGTATTGAAAAGGGTATTAATCACCGGCGCGGCCGGATTTATCGGGTCTCACCTTTGTGATCGGTTTTTAAAAGAAGGCTATCATGTCACGGGTATGGACAATCTGCTGACCGGTGCATTGAAGAATATAGAGCATCTTTTTCCTGACGCCAGGTTTGACTTCTATCATCATGATGTCACAAAGTACGTCCACGTTCCCGGTGATCTTGACTATATACTTCATTTTGCCTCACCGGCCAGCCCGATCGATTATCTTAAAATGCCTATCCAAACGCTAAAAGTTGGATCATTGGGCACCCATAATTTGCTCGGATTGGCTAAGTCGAAATCGTCAAGGATTTTAATAGCCTCTACTTCAGAAGTTTATGGAGATCCACTCATCCATCCCCAGAAAGAAGATTATTGGGGCAATGTCAATCCCATTGGGCCAAGAGGGGTCTACGATGAGTCCAAAAGATTTATGGAAGCGATCACAATGGCGTATCACCGTTATCATGGTTTGGAAGCAAGGATTGTGCGCATATTTAACACCTATGGGCCCAGAATGAGGATTGAAGATGGTCGGGCATTGCCAGCCTTTATGGCACAGGCTTTGAGAGGTGAAGGGTTGACAGTATATGGCGACGGGAGTCAGACCCGCTCATTCTGTTATGTTGACGACCTTGTAGAAGGTATATACAGGTTGTTATTGAGTGATTATTCATTACCGGTCAATATTGGTAACCCCGATGAAATAACGATAATGCAACTGGCCAAAGAGATCATTCAGCTCGTCGGAAATTCCAAAGCATATATTGATTATCGCGAATTGCCAGAAGATGATCCAAAGGTCAGACAGCCTGATATTACCCTGGCTAGACGATTGTTGGGTTGGGAACCTAAAGTGGTTAGATCTAAAGGGCTTGTTCATACCCTGGAATATTTCCGGAAAGAACTCAACAAATGATGACCACATTTTTTTTAATTGGTAAACATGCACTGTACACGTTTGAAACATATAAGTTGCTTTTTTCTCCTCTTGTTGCTCATAGCATTTTCCAGGCCTGTCAGTGCTCAGATCACACCTGCACAAGCTAGTGCATTATTGGCCGAACGTGGCGTCAACGAGGATACTTTAAGAGCAAGGTTGATCAATAAGGGATATGATCCTGATCAGATACAACCTGATCAGATAGCTGAGTTTCAAGGTGTCATCGTTCAGACCATTAAAGAAATTGAAGCAGATCAGCAGAATTCAAAAGCCAGTGTTCCGGTTAAAACACTTAACCCAGATGTTAATCCCGCAAAGAAAGATATAGTAGTCGTCGAAAAGCCGGAAGGCCCGCCTCCTCCGCCGGTTCCGGTTGAAGTCAAAAAAGCGCCAATCTACGGTCAGGAGATATTCAGAAACAATTCAGTAGCAGTCTATCAAAAAGCAGATGAGGTGCCACCTTCAGATGATTATATTTTGGGTGTTGGTGATAAAATTGGAATTGTAGGATTCGGTCGCTCAGCATTTGATGAAATTCTTGAAATCGGGCCGGATGGTTTTGTTAAACCATCAAAAGATCTGCCCAGAATAATTTTGAAAGGGCTGAAGTTTGGAGATGCTAAAGAATTACTTTTCCAGCGATACAAACAATACTATCTCATCGACCGCGGTGAATTCCAGGTAACATTAAATAAACCACGAAACATATCCATCAATGTGCTGGGTGAAGCAAAGACTACGGGCACATTCACACTGCCTGCATTTAATACCGCGTTCAATGTACTTAGTGCTGCCGGAGGACCAACAGATATAGGATCAGTGCGCCGCATAAAAGTGATCAGTGGAAGCAATGTCCGTATTCTTGATGTCTATGAATTCATGAATGATCCTGGAGTGGCAAAGAATTTCTTTTTGCAAAACAATGATTTTATTCATGTCCCGGTCGCTGAAAAAGTAGTTGAAATAGACGGAGCAATCACAAGGCCTATGGCATATGAACTGTTGGAAAAGGAGAATCTGAGCCAACTTATAAAATATGCAGGTGGAGTAAAAGCTAATGGATATTTGTCCGATGTAAAGGTGACCAGGTATCTTGATGACAAACTGGTCATCACGAATGTCAATTTCAGGGAGTTGGCCGCATCAGGTGGTGATTATGTTTTGTACAATGGTGATAAAGTAGAAATTAAAACCATAGAAGACAACGTACTCAATTTTGTAGATATTTCCGGTGCAGTTTATTTCCAGGGAAAGTATGAAAGAAAGCCCGGAATGAGAGTTGCTGATCTGCTTTATCAAAGTAAATTAAAACCTGAAGCGAGGCTTGATTTCGGATACCTGCTCAAATTTCAACAGGATAGTACATACAAATATCAAAGAATAAATCTGCAGGCCATTCTTGACAATCCTTCTTCAGTTGAGAATATTGAACTCAGTAATGGTGATAAATTACAGGTGATGACACTCAAGTCATACGTTGATCAAAGTAGTTTCTCCATTGGAGGTGCAGTGAGAAACCCGGATACATTTGCTATCACTACAGATGGTAATTTAAAGCTTGAGGATGCAATTCTACTTGCAGGTGGTTTACTCATTGATGCAGAAGATCGAGGTTATATCATACGACAAAACCCAAGTGAGCCAAAGAGGTCAGAATATATTCAGGTCAATATCAGAGAAGCATTTGATTCTCCGGGTTCGGAAGCTAATATTCAGATTAAAGCAGGTGACCAGATAAGAGTTTTCGGAAAAGGGGATATGAGAGATATTCTGACAGTTTCGGTATTTGGTGCTGTACGGCTTGCGGGAACATATCCTTATGGACCTGATATGAATCTTGCTGATCTTGTTAACCTTGCAGGAGGATTTACTTTTGGTGCTGATCATGATCGGATAGACATTTCCAGATCCGAATATGGGGATGGAAAAGAAGTGAAGATCACCCAGTATACAACTAAATTACCTTCAGATTTTGGATTGAACGATACAGAAGTGACCAGCTTTAAGTTGGAGCCTTATGACAATATTTATATCCGGAATATTCCTCAGTTTGAGCCTCAATCGACCGTTTATATAAAAGGTGAAGTAAGATATCCGGGAACCTATCCCATATTGAGAGATAAGGAAAGAATCTCTGATCTGATAGAAAGAGCAGGTGGGCTTTCGGGTCAGGCATTTCCGGGGGGGGCTAAATTATATCGACAGGGAGATTCAACCGGTTTGGTGGTAATCAATTTGCAGGAAATCCTTCAGAATAAAAATATTCCGTCCAATGTAATATTGCTTAACAGTGATATTCTTGAAATACCCAAGACGCGTGATCTGGTTACGATCGGTGGATTAGTTAATCTTAATGAAGCCTATTCTGAAGGATTTCTGACTGGTGAAAAAAGAATCTCGGTTGCCTTCAGAGGAGAGAAAAGTGCAAAATATTATATCAATCATTTCGCGGCCGGTGTAAGTAAAAAAGGATCGTCCAAAGAAATAAAAGTGCAATATGCCGATGGTGGCGTAGAAAGAACCACGCAATTTCTCTTTTTCACTCACTATCCTAAGGTCAGGAGAGGCTCATTTATCACCGTAGGTGCGAAGGAAATACCATTGCCTACAGATAAGAATGAAAAACATGTTGACTGGGAGACGGTCTTTAAGGACACACTCACACAAGCTACTGCTGTACTCACGCTGATTATATTAGTTGATCAATTAGGGAAATAATAATTCCTTCTTCTCTTATGGTTAAGATCCGCAATCTGGAATTAGGAGAGTTTCCCCTTTTACTTGCTCCGATGGAGGATGTAAGTGATCCGCCCTTTCGTGTTCTCTGCAAAGAATTTGGAGCTGATTTATTATTCACTGAATTCATCAGCAGTGAAGGATTGATTCGTGATGCTATAAAGAGCAGAAAAAAACTGGAATTTTATGAACTTGAACGTCCTATAGGAATTCAGATTTTCGGTGGTGATGAGGAGGCGATGGCGATGAGTGCCAAAATAGTTGATGCTGTTCAGCCTGATTTAGTTGATATTAATTTCGGTTGCCCGGTTAAAAAAGTTGTTTGCAAAGGTGCCGGTGCTGCTGTATTGAAGGATATTGAATTAATGGTGAGGCTGACAAAGGCTGTAGTTAAATCTACGCATCTGCCGGTGACAGTTAAGACGAGATTAGGCTGGGATGACAACAGCATCAACATAATGGAAGTAGCAGAGCGATTGCAGGATGTAGGTATTGAAGCACTATCCATTCATGGCCGGACAAGAGCTCAGCTTTACAAAGGTGAAGCCGACTGGACGATGATCGGAAAGGTGAAAAATAATCCGGCTATACGTATCCCAATATTTGGAAATGGTGATATTGATACGCCGCAGAAAGCCCAGCTATACAGGGATCGATATGGAGTCGATGGCATCATGATCGGAAGAGCAAGTATCGGTTATCCATGGATATTCAGAGAGATCAAACACTATTTCGCCACAGGCCAACATCTTGCAGAACCTACACTTCATGAACGTGTCAATGCTGCAAGAAAACATTTGCAACATTCTATTGAATGGAAAGGAGAAAAAGTAGGCGTCATGGAAATGAAGAGACATTATTCAAATTATTTCAGGTCATTAGAAGGCATCAAACAATACAGGTCACGTCTTGTGACGGAGTCAGAACCTTCGGTTTTATTTGACATCTTAGATCAGATAGAAAGTCATTATTCTACTGAGCTTTTAGAAATAAGGTAATCAGGGGAATACCATAAAGTCAGTTACTTTCATCCGCTCATAGAAAAGTACGTCCAATCCGAAAGCCTCAAAGGCCTTTATTATGAAATTGAAAATTACGAAAGAAGAAAAGGCATTGTTTGAAGTTGTACGAGATACGGCTGATCAGTTGCATCAGGAAGTTTTTGCTGTTGGCGGATTTGTGAGAGATCGGATCATGGGCTACCAATCGAAGGATATTGATTTTGTCACTGTTGGAGATGGTACTTTATTAGCAGAGAAAGTTTGTGAAGCTTTAGGCCCTGACGCTCATGGCATCACTGTATTCAAGAATTTTGGAACTGCCATGTTCCACTATAAAAATTTGGAACTAGAGTTCGTTGGAGCCCGAAAAGAATCTTATACACACGATAGCCGTAAGCCGGAAGTAGAACAAGGGACATTATATGATGATCAATTACGAAGGGATTTCACAATCAATGCATTGGCATTGAGGCTTCAGGGTGATGATCTGTATGCAGTGATTGATCCGTTTGGTGGAATTGAAGACATCTCGTCAGGAAAAATAATTACACCACTGGATCCAGTTCAAACATTTTCCGACGACCCGCTGAGGATTATGAGGGCGATTCGATTTGCAACGCAATTTTCATTTGCAATTGACCCAGTGACATTTGCTGCTATCTCATCGATGCGTGACCGGTTAGCAATAGTATCGATGGAAAGGATCACAACCGAATTGAATAAAATCATTTTATCACCGGTGCCGTCGAAAGGATTTAAGTTGATGGAAGAGGCTGGGTTATTGCCACTCATCTTTCCTGAAATGCAAGCGCTCAAAGGTGTCGATCAGATAGGAGGCTATGGACATAAAGACAATTTTTATCATACCCTTCAGGTCCTTGACAATATTTCTAATGCTACTGAGTATTTATGGTTGCGTTGGGCGGCGATCCTTCATGATATCGCAAAGCCGTTGACCAAGCGATTTGAGGCAGGGCATGGATGGACATTTCATGGTCATGAGGCTTTAGGGGCATCAATGGTGCCAAGGATATTCCGTCGGATGAAATTACCGATGGATGAAAAAATGAAGTATGTACAGCGATTGGTCAGGCTACATCTGCGGCCTATAGCACTTGTCCAGGAAGAGATCACTGATGCAGCAGTGAGAAGACTACTATTTGAGGCCGGAGATGATCTCGAGGATCTTATGATTCTTTGCAAAGCAGACATCACGTCCAAAAATCAGGACAGGGTTTCCCGATATCTTGGAAATTATGAGGTTGTGATGGACAGGCTGAAAGATGTCGAAGAAAGGGACCATCTGCGTAACTGGCAGCCGCCGATTGATGGCCAGATTATCATGGATACATTTGGAATCAAGCCGGGACGGGAAGTAGGAGTGATCAAAACCGCCATTCGGGAGGCTATACTTGATGGGGAACTCACAAATGATTACGATGATGCTTATCAGTTTATGATAGCCGAAGGCAAACGGTTGGGGCTCATGCCTGTAAAACCCTAAACTAATCTCTATTTTTAATCTTTAGATATAGGCGGGAGCTATTTTCCCTTTCCAATTCGTTTGAAGAGTATAGACTCATGACCAAAAATCGGATGTTCATATGGTGGGCGATGATGATCATGGTGGTTTGTCAGCTTAAAAGTCAGGATCATAAACTTGTCGTTATTGCTGATCATAAGCCGCCGGCCGATTTTTTAATGGAGTTAAGCCAGCAATCTGGTGTCAATATTATCTATAATGCTAATCTACTTGACAAGCTTGGACCCGTAACTCTCCAGATGAAAAATGCTACCGTTGGAGAGGTGATACAGGAAGTTCTCAAAGGCAGTCAGCTTAGTTATCGATTCGTTGAAAATCAGATTGTACTTTTTCAGGCTGACTCTCCTTTGGCAAAATATTCAATAAGCGGTGTGGTCACAGATTCACTTTCAGGAGAGCCTTTGATTTATGCATTTGTCTATGATGCCGTATCAGGCAAGTCTACCACTACAAATAACTACGGATACTATAGTCTCAATGTATCATCAGGACAGGTGAGTTTATTGTCCGGATATGCAGGTTACTTTTCTCAGCATAAGATTTTTAGACTGGATCAGAATCAATTTGTTCATTTCCGTCTCCGACAAAACGGAATGCTTCCTGAAGTGGTAGTGCATGGAAATAGCAGAGGGGAATATGATAATCTTGTGCCTTCTGCAGATCGGATTTCAATGTCGGATCTTCAGAGTAATGTTCAATTGGGAGGAGCAAGTGATCTGTACAGGGTAGCTGATTTTATTCCCGGAGTTCATACGGGTACGGATGGTGTCGGTGGGATCCATGTGCGAGGTGGCGCAAATGATCAGAATCTGATCCTGATGGATGGAGTGCCTGTGTATCACCCAAATCATTTACTTGGTATTGTATCCGTTTTCAATTACCAGGTCTTGCAGCAGGCCTCAATATACAAAGCGAATTTCCCAAGCAAGTTTAGCGGCAGACTTTCATCAGTTATGGATGTTCGCACACGTGAAGGAAATATCAATGCATGGGGATTTTCCGGTAATGTTGGATTATCAGAAGTTGGCGCCATGGTTGAGGGGCCGATTGTAAAAGAAAAGATCAGTTTGCTATTGAGTGGCAGGTTCTTCCTGCCTGGTTTATTTGCAAAAGATCTGACCAGGGCATACAAAAAGAAAAATGGAAAGGACGGTTTTGCTGATCTTGATTACATGGATTTTAATGGAAAACTGAATTGGAAATTAAGTCAGAGGGATAGAATTTATCTGAGTTCGTATTTGGGAAAGGATCAGTTTTCTGATTCTACATTTACCCTACGGGATGAAAAAGATTTAGATACCGGTATCAGAACCGTTTCAAAAGAAGGATCGAATAAAAATCTAAACTGGTCAAATCAAACCGGTGTATTCAGGTGGAATCATATAGTCAATGAGAAGATTTTCTCCAACTTTATACTATCTACCAGTTCATTTGTTTTGCAATCTGTTGACAGAACTCAATACCTCTATACCTATCCCGATACTAATATTATTTCGTTGTCAGGATTTGATACGAAGGAATTTAAGTCAAGTATCAAAGATGTGACCGCGAGACTAGAATTGGAAATCAGGCCTTCAACTGATCATCAGTTGTCCACCGGAATTTACGCGATACATTATGCGTTTCTTCCAAAATCCATTACACTGAATGAAGAAAGTAAAGTGGGTAATTTTTATTTAAAGGAAGGTTTGCTTGATGATGCTTTATTTTCAAGTTTTAAGGTGAAAGCACTGGAGAGTGGAATTTACCTCGAGGATAAGTGGGATATACAACCGGGTATGAGGTTCACCTCCGGAATTCACATCTCAAGTTTTTTTGTTCAGGGCACTTATTACCTCGACCCTCAGTTGCGTCTTTCATTTGATTACCAGCCTACGCCGAAGATTGCTTTCAATATAGGTTATAGCAGAATGGCGCAGTATCTACACAATCTGACCTCCAGTAGTATTGGTTTGCCAACAGACTTATGGGTGCCGACGACAAGCAGAGTCAAACCCGCATTATCCGATCAATATGCATTTTCAACGTTATGGAAACCCGTAGATAATTTTACAATCGATCTTTCGGCTTATTTGAAAAATATGCGAAGCCTGATATCATACCAGGAAGGAGCTAGTTTCCAGTTGGAAGCTGGCGTATTGGCAGCCAGTATTGTTGATGCAGGTAATTGGGAATCAAAAATAACAGTTGGCGATGGCGACGCCTCAGGTGTTGAGCTACAATTCATTTATGATCTGAAGAAATTACAGTTCGATCTGAATGGCACCTGGTCTAAATCATATCGGCGTTTTGATGATATTAACAATGGGGTTGCTTTTCCGGACAGATATGACAGACGATGGTCCTCCACATTCAGCGGGCAATATAAATTGAATGCGAAATGGTCGTGTGGGGTAAATTTTCTTTACGGGAGTGGAATCGCAATTACCCTTGCTGAAAGTAAGTTTTATAACCCGGGTGCTATTTTTCCGGAAGTAGGCATAAGCTACAGTTCTCGTAATGGATTTAGACTGCCTCCCTACCATCGCCTGGATGTCACATTTAATTATCAGTTTTCAAAGGATGAAAAATTCAGTCATTCGCTTACACTTAATCTTTATAATGTGTATAACAGGGTGAATCCATTCTATATAACACTCGTAAAGGATCCGATAAAACAGACCTTTCAGTACAGACAATTTTCACTTTTCAGATTCTTTCCTTCACTTACGTACAGGTTCTCATTTCAATAGGTTTGGGGTGAAATTTATAAAATGGCTGCAAGTCATTAAATTTCATTATTTTTAATAAGTGAAATCAGGCATTAAAAGGATATTTTGGATGATTCCTATTTGCATTTTGCTCCTTTCAGCAGGATGTGAGACTACGATTGACTTCCAGTCCAAATCGGAGCCTAAACTCACGATCATTTCCCAGATTACGCCGATTACACCTTCCGCCGGGGATGAAGCCCAGCGAGTCTATGTTTATGCTTCTCAATCTGCTTCTGATTCAAGTCTGTTTTACACGCCTGACCATCTTACTGTATTTGTTACAGAAGTAGAATCCGGCATTACCATCCAGCTTATTTTAGTGACAGAGGGGGGTAAAACTTTTTATAAGATTCCTGATGGATTCCTGAAGGCAGGATTTAATTACACCATTTCTGCACAAGCGATCGGGTTCGATGATGTTCAGGCGACAACTGCAATTCCAAGCCCGAGCACAATTACGGACTTAAGTATAAAAACAATAAGTATTGAGCAATCGGAATTGAATGAGTTCAAAAAGAACGTACGATACACACTTCAATTTAAGATCAATCATACTGAGCCTAACAGATATTATCACCTCGTGTTCTACAATGCGTATGATGGATTAGCCGGCAGATATCTGGTCGATCCTGAACTATCTGACAATCAACTCTTCATCCATCATTATGATTACGGTGTGCTCATCGATCGAAATGATCTGAAGGATGATCAGTTACTTACCTTTAACTTTATAGGTTGGGCCTTAGATGGTCATGATCTGACAAAGGTTCAGATAGAGTTGAGATCTATTACTGAAGAATATTATAAATACCATAGTTCCCTTGCCAGGCAATTGATTGTCCGGCAGGATCCATTTGCTGAACCGGTTACAATCTTCAATAATATTAGAGGTGGTTATGGCAATTTCTCAGGATTTGCCTCGAGCACTGCCTCGTCTGATCTGCCTAAATAGAAATTTTCAGCTTTAAATTCTGCCGTTTATAGGGGTAGGCAAAGATAATAGTGTCTTATACCTGACACATTATTGTTCTTTCCTTAACAATACCGATGATGCCCAATAAACACGACATTCTAGAGAGTATTCCATTTTTTAACGTCCTTGAGAAAGAGGAATTGGTGGCACTTGCCCTGCATATGGAGTACAACACAGCCCAGAAATACGCGAATATCTTTTCTGAAGGCGATCCTGCGGATTACTTCTATATCCTTGTTGAGGGAAGTGTAAAGATCGGAACACACCATGAGGATGGTCGCGAAATCATCAAGCAAGTTCTTCACCCGCGTATGGTCTTTGGTGAAATGGCCCTGATTCAACACCGGGTACCTCACCACAATTTTGCTTCTTCACTTTCGCCCTTGACGACATATTATAAAATCGGCGTGGAACATTTCCGAACGATTATGAACAAAAATCCCCAGTTGACGATGAGCGTCATTTCCATGATTGGGTATAAACTACTACAGACAGAAAATCAATTAGAGTCTCTCATTTTTAAGGATGCCCGGGGCAGAATTATTGATTTCATTCTGGATAATGCTCATCAATCAGGACGACAGGTGGGTCTCGAGACATTACTGAAGCATTCGCTGACGCAACAGGATATTGCTAATTATACAGGTACAAGCCGGCAAACGGTCACTGCGGTATTGAATGATTTGCGAAAAACAAATAAGATTTACTTTACCCGCAATAGCATATTGATCAGGGACATTGCTGCCCTGGCATGATTCAGGAGAGATGGATTTAGTTGGTTTGGTTAAAATGACCGGGCAGGTTTGATGAGAACTCCTGCCCGGTTTTTTTGTTAGTAGACTATATATTCCCCCCGGGTAATGTCTTTCTGCTCCCTTCAGTTAACACCATTAAAAAAATAAAAAAAATTTCTTGCGGGAATTCCAAATAAAAGTCTTTTGTTTGTCAGGGATAATTTTACAACTTACGCCCTATAACCGAGTACGAATAGAACCCGTTCTTCGTTTTTTTTGATAACACACCTATTACCCATGTCTAATAAACCACGTATCGTAAAGGATTATGAAAAACTGGATGAGAACATCCAGGAGCAGATCAAGCTTATGTATCCCTATGGATTCGCCAAACATTTGATTCAATACAAAAATGCCGAAGGCAAATTTGTATCCGCACTGCCTTTTGAAACTGATGACCGGTACTACCTGGTCAGAATGACACTGATCGAAGCTCGCCAGATCATCGAAGACGATGATGACTATGATGCTAGCGGAGAATTAAAAGAAAGTGTAAAAGAGGAGTATGAAGAGAAGTATGGTGATATGGACTACCTCACGATCACAGAAGGTGAGGCAGATACGAGCGCTGACGAAGAAGAATAAATGGCTTTATTACCGGTTATTATTTTTCTGTCATGATCTCCACGCCGCTCCAATCTGCGGCTACACCTTTGACCATCAGATCAGCCGCGTTACGGAAATATCTGTCTGCGGTGATATCACCCGGGTTGACCATTAATACTTTTTTCAGATGGCTGGCGGCGATAATAAAATCTCTTTCGAAGTAAAACTTAAGGCCTTCGTTGAAATCGGAAAGGGTCTGCTTTTTCAGTTCTATAATGTCTGCAACATCCCCACTGAAACATTCATAGACTTTGACCGCCAGCGTTCGTCCCTTTACCTGCACTGATCCCAGATATCGATAATTATATTCGCTTAAATTCTCAATTTTGGAGAGTGTGCTTTCACTGACAAGGATAGACGCATCAAATATTTTGGTCAGGCCTTCAATACGCGAAGCGGTGGTCACTTCATTGCTGATCACACCGGCATCATGTCTGTCAACATCCCCGATCACGCCCAACATGATCAATCCGGTATGAAGTCCAATGCCTATTTTAATCCCCTGTTGATTAGACAAATTCCGGGCTTTGTTGTATCGCCTGACTTCCTGCTGCATATCTATAGTAGCTTTCAGCGCCTGATCTGCACTCGTGAACAAAGCCATGATGCCATCGCCGGTAAAATGGTTGATGAATCCCCCATGAGCTTCAATACAGGGAGCCGTATAGCTAAGGTATTCGTTGATAAATTTGAAATTTTCCTCTGGCGACAATAATTCCGAAATCGTCGTGTACGATCTGATATCGGTAAACATGATCGTCATCTCTCGCTGAATCTGATCGCCAAGCCTCACATTCAATATCGAATTATACCCCAGGGTGTTCAGAAAAGGAAGGGGAACAAATTTTTGATACATTTTATTTGTAGCCGTCATATTTTCATACAATCGTGCATTTTCAATAGATATCCCAAGTTGGTAACTCAACAATTGCAAAAGCCTGATCCTGTCTTCTGTAAAAGCATTGTTGATAAGATTGTTTTCCAGATAGAGCATTCCCTTAAGATCATTGTTGAGGATCAAAGGCAAAACCCAGATCGATTGCGGATGTGAAGTATCAAAATATATATCCCTGTTGAATACACGGTCACCAGAAACATCGTTGATCAGCAAAGGTTCTTTTTTCCGCGTTACATAATGAATGATAGACAAGGGTAGAATTGTGGGATCATCCTGAATAGAAAAGGATTCACTTCTATACTCCTGACCTATATCTCCTATGATCTCGCACATGATCCCGGATGATTCGGGAGCAATAAGGGCCACTCGGGTAGCACCGGCACCTTCCATTACAACATCAATAATGTGTTTTTTTAATTCATTCATCGATAACAAACCTGTGAAAGCCTGTGAAGCTTTGAAGATGCTCATCAGATCCAATTGCTCTTTGTCGATAGACTCTGTTACGGTTACGCTCAGTTCACTTTTCTCTATGCCAGGTTGTTGTTTGAGAATATCGGCATAGTATTGTTGCAGCTGTTTGACCTTCGCAAATGCACCCCATTGTGTGTATGCGATGATAGATTGCTTAATGTGATATAAGGCATAGTGTGGACGTCCCTCCGTCACCCACAATGCCGCAGTCTTTTCATGAGCAACTGCAAGATTATTGACGAACTTATATTTCTGGGCCGACTGTATAGTTTGCTCAAAAAGTTGGAGGGCATCAATTGTTTTTCCTGCGTGTTGGGCTTTCATAGCTTCCAGCAGCAGGTGCTTATGTTCGAAATTGGCCGGATTGATCACTTTTAATCTTCCGAGGTAACCCATGAATGTATTTACGGTTTCCGGAATAACATAGGCCTTGTCATGTATTGCCTTCTCCAGATGGATAATTCCATGGAAGAACATATATGTGCTGTAATGTGGAACTGCTGCAAAAATAGGAGCAACGAATTTTGCTGCGTTTACATCTGCTATCATTGCTAAATCCAACTTGCCCATGATAGCATACACCTGCATTGAATAGATGTAAAGACAGATCGGACCATAGAGCTCATTATTCAACTGGCAGATTTCTAAAAACTCCTCGATCTCAAACCGCTTAGATCTGACTTCATTGTTAGTCATTTCAGGGTTCATCATGTAATCCACACACATTTCCAATGCGACGAGGGCATTGTGCACCATATGATGATTGATCTTTCGGCCAAACGTGATGCCTGCATCAAATTCAAGTGATAGTTCCTGTAATAGTTTTTCAGAGGTATAATAATGATTGAAATACTGATTCATGACCGCATACCCGCCAAAAATCAATTCTCCACTTTCCTGGCTGGCCGTGATGGATTCACGATTGTATTCATCAATATCACGGATGTGTTTATAATAAGGGTAGACATAGTTTGCTACAATGTTACCGGTTCTGCCTTTTTGTCTTGGTGCTTCTTTTTCAAAACGATAGGAAAGTTTTCGGGCCAGGTCCCCTGCAGGAAGACCGAAATCGAACATCTCAAAAAGATTAAAAATCAAACCTAACTCTGAAAATGCATAACACAGCGGATGTGACATGCCATGCTCGGTCGAAATAAGTATTTTTTTGAACACATGCAGTATCCACAATTCAGTTTTACCGCCCAGGTAGAGTGGTGCAGTCAGATTGTCCATAATCTTCATTACCGCTTTATATTTTTCACTCGTCATGAGTGGAAGATCATAAAGGGTTGGGATCGGGTGCTTTTGGAAATAGGCTATGATTTGTTGCAAATGAAGCTGCACGTCATCCTGCGTGGTCGTCTTTGGAAAATCATATTCCAATTCTTTTAATCCATTGATCGCAGCATCCAGCGCTTCATCATATTTTGATTCCAGGGCCAGACGTAACATCCAGACATAATAAATGTCAGATCTGTCAATCGGATTAGTGGCTTTCTCAAGACAATGAAAAATCAAGGCCTGGGACTTTTCTAATTGGCCATCGAGATAATACGCTTCCGCAAGTTCCTTGTTAAGAAGCAGTGTGTTTTCATAATCATCCTGCCATGCCGTAGAATTTGTTAACTGAAGAGCGGTAGAAAAATGCCGTATGGCGGATCCGATGGCATTGGCTTGTTTGGCACGCAATCCAGCGCGAAGGTTCAATGAACGGACGCGATTTCTCTCCGACTCATCTTTTACCTGGTCTATTCCTAACAAATAATGATTGACAATATCAAAGAGATGTTCTTCATCGTTTTTGTAATTATCATACAGTATCCGACCGATTTTCAGATGCAGCGCAGGTCGCTCGTTTTCGGGGATAAGCTGATAGGATGCCTGTTGTACCCTGTCATGTGCAAATGAGAAAATAACATTCGAAGGGTCTATGCTGAGCTCTTCGATATCAAACATTCTGTAGTATTCATTGATAGGGGTGATATACGCTTCTGCCAGCGCCGGCCATAAATGGCGTATGACTTCCTTTGCCGGCGTATTCATTATAGCGCTTACAATTTCAAGATCAAATTTGTTTCCGATCGCTGCAGCCATGGTTAAGCTAAATTGGGTGGCAGGTTCCAGCGATTTGATCTTACGGATCATCAGATCGACTACATTGTCAGAGAAAGACTGTTCTTTAATTTTCTCAAGGTCAGCGGTCCATGTCTTCTTATTCTCATCATACATCAATAGACGCTGATCCAGTAATAGCCGGATAAATTGAATGGTGAAAAAAGCATTGCCTTTCGTTTTTTCGTATACAAGCTTTGAGATCTCATCCATACCATCCTGATGGAGGGTATCTTCGATCATGCTGTGTACATCTTCGTAGGGTAATGGCTTGACTTTAAGATCAAAAAT
Organism: Chitinophagales bacterium; assembly: GCA_038252065.1. GTDB lineage: Bacteria > Bacteroidota > Bacteroidia > Chitinophagales > Saprospiraceae > Opimibacter. The sequence continues at coordinate 87,218 of JBBSAQ010000009.1, read as the reverse complement.
GGTAATCGATTTTCTCGTCAGTTCTTGCAGCAATAATGAAAGTGGATGTGTCCCATCAACTTCATTATCTCTATATGCACCAATGATAAGCATGACCAACGATTCACTTTCTACAGCCAAAAGCTTAATCAGTTCAAGAGAAGCAGTATCGGCCCATTGAAGGTCGTCGAGAAACAGTACGAGAGGGCGATCGATTGTCGCTATCGCCTGAAAAAATTTCAGCAGCAGCAGGTCCAGTCTGTTTTTATTTTCAATTGGTTCCAGCCTGATGACATCCGGTTGCTTTCCGACAATAAGCTGGAGGTCGGGTACGATTTCGATAATGATCTGGCCCTGATGGCCTAACGCTTCGGAAATTTTCTTGCGTAGGAAATTAAGCTGCTCATCAGGTTCAGTAAGGATCAATTGGCAATATGCATTTAGGGCTTGTGTAAATGCACTGTACGGGATGCTTCGATTATACTGATCAAATTTTCCGCGGATGAAATTGCCACGTTTAGCCGTGATCGGTTTATGGATTTCATTGATCAATGCCGTTTTGCCCACACCGGAATAGCCGGACACAAGGATCATTTTACCTTTCCCATCTGTCACTTCTTCAAATGCCTGCATGAGTAAATCCGCTTCCTTCTCACGGCCATATAGCTTTTGTGGAATCTGAAATTTGGTAAAAACTTTATTATGGGAAATTTCAAATTCAGATATCTGGCCTGTCTTATCCAGGAGTTGAATACATCTTCTCAAGTCTCCCTCAAGTCCGAAGCCTGACTGATATCGGTCTTCAGCATTCTTGGAAAGGAGTACCCTGATAATATTTGAAATCTGTTTAGGCAATTCAGGATTTACCTGATCAGGAGGAGAAGGATACAGTGCAAGGTGCGAATGAATCAGTTTAAGCGGATCGGTATCTTCAAAAGGCAATCGGCCTGTAAAAAATTCATATAAAATAACACCAAGAGAATACAAGTCCGATCGATAATCAAGTATTCTGTTCATCCGGCCTGTTTGTTCAGGGGAGAAATAGGCGAGCGTCCCTTCAAGTTGATCCGGATTGCTCAGGTGAATGGTCTTGACATCGATTTTGATCGACTGGCCAAAATCAACAATATTAAGTTCCAGGGTTTCAGGGTTGATCAGGATATTGTCAGAGGTAAGATCTCTGTGGATAATATTTTTCTGATGTATCTGGCCCAGTATGTGGGCTATTTGCGCAGCTATGGATAATCTGTTATGGAGATTGAATTCGTATTTATTGAAATATCCCCTGAGTGTAATGCCATCAAAATAACGGGAAACGATAGTGGGAGAGCCTTCAAGAATGCCTTTGGAAATAACTTTTTTTATTCCCGGGATATCAAGTTCATTCAGGATTGAAAATTCATTATTGAATTTGAGAATACGCCTTGGATTTGTGAAATCTGATTTCAGTACTTTAATCGTGAGCAGCTGACCATCAGATTCTTTTTTCTTAAAGACAGTTGCATTGGCACTCTCATATATTTTTTCCAAAACATCACTCATGGTTATGCAGTTTTTTTGCTTCTATTGAAGAAGGATAATAGTTTATGCCAGACTCTTGTTATAAACGTTTTGATGACTAACCAAAACACTTCGAATTTTGGCAGTGGCTTTTCAGCCATATGGTTCAGATTCCACGATGCCATAAAGCCATCGCCGATTCTGAACGTTGCATTTTTACCTCCTCGTTCTGTAACAAGTAAAGTCCGAAGAAAATGGAGGAAGAAGTTGTCAAGTGCCAACTGACCGGAATCTGTAGCAACCATGCCTTGCCTGTCAGATTTATCCTCAAAGTTTAGGTCATTTTTCAAATGTTCACGTAGGTCAACCGTATTGTTTCCGATATCAATCTTGAGGTTGTCACTTAGAATCGAATAATTTTCAGGACCATTAAATTCTTTGATAAAGAGGATTAAGGTTTTTTCATCCAATAATGGGACAGTATTGGTAAACCAGTCAGTCAGTGCTTTCGAAAGTGCAGGGCCGGTAGCGTTTGGCAGCGTAAAATGTCGTTTATAGATCAGGCTTTGTAATTCCATGGCATCAGCATACGATGCAGGTTCTAATTCGCGGCTAACACCTAAGCCACGGCCAAAAAGTTTCCAGCATTGAAAATAGTTTTCAGCTTCTTCATCAGAAATGATGACTCTCATTTCTCTTAATCCTTCAATAATTTCGAGACTGAAGGTGTGCACTGCAAATACCATATCCTCCTGGTTCACCGGATACCCGACAATATCTGTATCGTAATCGCCGAGAGAAGTGTCGTACATCTTATGGAGCAGACGATAACGGATCATAGCATGCAGCAACCTGAGTTTCTTGATGGACATCAGTCCGGGATGATTTAGGTTGAGTTGAACTTTGCCATCAGACGATTTGACATACCACCCTTCTGCCATCACGTCAAGCACAAATTGCATGGTCTCCATGATTCGTCTGTTGACATGTGCCACAAGCAGGGTAGTGAGCTTTAGGACTTCGATTGCTTTTGTATGTGCGTATTGTTTGAGAAGTGAGCGAACACCTAAGGCAAACGTGATCCAGGGGCCATGCTTGTCAAAAATGTCAGCACCTTTTTCCAGATATTCAATTTCCTGTGTATTGAATTGAAAATCATCAAAATTTTCAAAGTAAGCTACCAGTTCAGGAGGATCAGGAATGAGGGAAGAGTTGACCCATGCTTTCGTAAAATCGCGAGAAACAAATGAGGAGATAAAAGTACTGACATCCGCTGCAGAGTGTCCTTTGACAGCTTCGAAAAGCGCCTGAGCTGCTTTGTCTGCGACAGGATCTCCCTGCTTTCGCATTTCATCCAGAAATTCATTAGTCCATTTTTTGGATTCACTCATTTACAGAGGTTTTTTTGCTGAGAAGATATAATACCGCCAGAGGTCTTTCCGGTGTGTTTTGTATTGGTAATACGTAGACCATGTATTTTTTGTCTGTATTTTATTGCGTGCACCTATCCATTCGGCCACTTTTGTAGTGATGATGCCGGGAAAGAATGAAAGATAAAGTCTGCGAATGCTTGGCTTTACATGTTCAGTAATATCACGGGAGCAGATGGATTGAAAACCGGCTTTTTTTAATGCATCAGTGAATTGATCCTTAGTCGCATAAGATTTTATGGCCCAGGAATCAGTCCACTTCTTCATAAGTTCATCATCTGCGGAATCTTCAATGATCGGTTGACTGTGAAAATCGGCAACGACCAATCTGCCGCCTGGCTTAAGTACCCGGAAGGCTTCTTTTGTAAAATCAAATTTATCCCAGGCATAACATACACTCTCGATCGCCCAGACCACATCAAAGGTGTTGTCATCAAATGAAGTGGAGAGATAATTTTGCTGACTGAAATGAATAGCATCGCCTAAATTGAATTTGGCTGCATTTTCCCGGCAAGTCCGGACTTGTCTCTCACTAAGCGTTATACCTTCCACTTTGCATCCTATGCTGGCCAGGTAGATAGAAGGGCCACCTACGCCGCAGCCTGCATCCAAAACATATTGGCCAGGTCTGATCTCAGCGGCTGCTGCGACTTGCTTGTTCATCATTTGTAGTGCAGCGCGGTGATGTGGAGTATCTGTATTCCAATACCCATAATGCATACACATTACCTCATCCAGCTGCCAGACGAGAGAATAATCGACCTGGCAATGATCGTAATAATCGATGATTTCGGCTACGTTGAGAGGAGCAGGCATAGGTTTCAAAGTTAGAAAAAGAAATCAGGGATGCTTTGCCATAGCGTATCTATGGGCTTGATGAGAAGATGAAGTCAGAAAGATACTAATTGAAAAAAATAAAAATAAAATGTAAAAATTAGCTGCATAACGTATTTATACGTTATATTTGTTTTCATAATTATTAAAATATGAACCGGATCCAACGATTAACAAAAGGAGAGGAGGAGATCATGCATTTCGTCTGGCAGCTTGGAAGATGCACTGTAGCAGACATCATTGACAAAATAGCCCCGCCTAAACCGCCTCATTCGTCGATTTCCTCCATTGTGCGGATTTTAGAGCGAAAAGGATTTGTAGATCACAAAACGTATGGCCGCACGTATGAATATTTTCCATTGATCACAAAGGATGAATATTCAAGAGGTAGCCTCTTGTCCCTGATTCATAATTATTTCAATGGCTCTACACCGAAGCTTGTTTCATTCCTGGTGGAAGAAGAAGAAACTACTATTGAAGAGTTGCAGGAAATCATTAAAAAGTTAAAGAAAAAACCCTGACCATGCTCATTCCTTATATACTCCAGGTGACGCTTTGTTTAGGCTTCTTTTATGGATTGTACCATTTCGTTTTACAAAAGGAGACCTTGTTTAATACAAATCGTACCTACTTACTCGGCACATTGCTGGCGGCATTGATTTTGCCATTGCTCAGGATCTATATTCAGGATCAATGGTACTCCCATTCCATAGTCACTGCGCCCTATGTCTATGTTGGTGCGTACCTGAATACAATGAATGAGGTCATTGTCATGCCCCATAAAGATTCATTCCCTTGGTTGAGTATAGTTACGTCCTTATATATCTCAGGCGTTATTTTCCTGACATACAGGATCATTGTGTCAGTGGCGGCAATTCTGAAAATGAAAAGAGATGGCGAAAAGAAATGGTTATACAATCAGCGCTGTGTACTTTCTTCTGAAGTGAAGAGTCCTTTTTCATTCATAAATACGGTATATCTGCCCCTTGGACATCAATTCAATGAAGAAGAAATGAAGGAAATCATTTCTCATGAGAAGACACATGTCCTGGGCCTACACACTTTTGATGTACTTTTTATGGAATTGGTTTGTATCGGATTATGGCCAAGCCCGATGGTATATCTGTATCGTAAAAAACTGCGGGAGGTGCATGAATTTCTGGCTGATGCAGAAGTGGTAAAAGACACGCCTTGGGAAAGCTATGCCTCATTTCTTGTGGCACAAAAAAATGAAGGACTACAACATCGTCTGTCCAATCAATTGATTTATTCACAACTTAAAAATCGTCTGATCATGATGAACAAAGAACGCTCATTTCAATCTGCGAAGTTCAAATACTTTGGGATTATTCCTATTCTTCTTCTTGCACTTGTGATCTTTGCTTTCCGGGAAAAATCAATTCCGGAAATAAGCCAAATAGAGCCAGGAGGCCTTGGTTTAAATATCTATAAAGATGGGCTCAAAGTCTATACTGACTCCGTAATGTCAGCTGACTCCTGGGCATATAAACGTGACTCGAGTCTTCTCGTGATCACAGAGGATAAAAGATATTTTCTGAATCGAAAGGAAATTAGATATGAACTTTTAGAGCAGGCATTAACAAAAGCTGTGAACAACGATCCTGAACGAACGATTTACATTTACTCAGCTAAGCACAGTAGAGTGGGGGATTTCGATAAATTTTATAAACTTGAAGTCAAGCTCAAGGCCAGGTTTATTTATATAATTCCTGAGCTGAATTCAGATCGTGCAAATATTTATTTAGGCACCGATAAAATTCAATCGGCAGCCGTTGTGGTCAAATCAGGAAATAAGGTTCTTAAAGAAAATGAGGACTATGAGATTGATTATGCTACAGGTAAAATGAAAATAATAAACGAGGCCTATCTTCAATCGGGAATGCCTATTAATGTATCTTTCAATGGCGATACGTTGCCAACTACAACAATTGTAGCTTTAAAATTAGCTTCAGAGGAGCCTGCTTCTTCTCTTTCGAAAAATAATCCAGGCACAGAACCATTTACTTATGTTGAAGAAATGCCCCATTTCCCGGGTGAAAATTCAACTGAATTGATGTACAAATTTATTTCAAATACTATTAAATATCCTTCAGTGCCCAACCAAAACATTGAAGGAATGGGGATAGTGCAATTTGTCGTTGAAGCAGATGGAAGCATTTCCAGAATCAAGGTTGTTCGGTCGCCTAATCAATATATCACAGATGAATTAATGCGAGTGATGAATGTCATGGCAGCACTTCCCGATAAATGGGTCCCAGGCAGGCACAATGGTATTGCAGTTCCTGTATCTTTTACATTGCCGGTAAAATTTGTAATGCCAGCGGATTCCAAAAAGGAAGAATTAGCGGCTGATACTCCAAGAGAAGAAGTTTTCCAACAGGTGGAAGAAATGCCCCGCTTTCCAGGTTGCGAAAATGGACCTGCAGATACAAAATCAGATTGCGCTTCTCAGGCAATGTTCAAATACATCTATGAAGCCATTAAGTATCCTGCTGAGGATCGTCAGAAAGGAAATGAAGGCATGGTGATTGCAAAATTTGTAGTCGAACCTGACGGAAGCATTTCAAATGCGAGAGTTGTCCGAGGCATAAGTGAAGGATTGAATGCCGAAATCTTGCGCGTGATTAATGGAATGAACGACCTTCCTGAAAAATGGATTCCCGGTCGTAATGAAGGTGAAGCCGTGCCTGTCGAATTCGTCCTGCCTTTTAAATTTGTTTTACAGGCAGATCAAAAACAGGTTATTAAAAAATATGATCCTGCGAAAGAAAAAGATCAGGAGATAAAGCCAATTTTAGATAATAAAATAAATGATGCACCCACGGAGCAAAAAAATGAAGTTCTTCGTGAAATCCCATTGCTCCTATTCAGATGTCCAAATCCTGTGAATGACATCCTTAAAGTTGAGTTTTTCTCCTGGGTTAAGAATGTATCCATCTTCAATGAATCAGGTCAATTGATGTGGAGTAAAAAACTGGATAACAATGAACACTTGATTTCAGTTGATGTCAATAAGTGGGCTGCCGGTCAATATATTATTCAGGGCGTCAAAGGACAAGAGTCTCGCACGACTTCATTTGTTGTTCAACATTGATTGCTTCATTATTTAAAAAAGAAAAGGCCGGTAGGAACCGGCCTTTTCTTTTTTAAATACCTACGCTTTATCTCAGCGCTCATGACGCTCTCGCCTACAATTACGATGATCGGCCCTCGATTTGCCATTCTTGTCATGATGTCGTCCATGCATTTGACTTTTTCTTCCATGTTTTGAATAGCTTTTACCATGGAAATCTCCTGATCGATTTTCAGATTGATTTCTATTCAAACCTTCCCATCGCCCATGGTTTGAATTTTGAATTATTCCATCCCGTTGAGAATGTTTCTGAAAGTTACTCCCCGAATTGTGATGATTTCCACCTCGATTATTAACTCTTGCAGAGTGGTGAAATTTTCTATTAAACCTATGTCCTTTTTTGTGATGCCGGTCAGCCTGTGCATGCTTTCCATCATATGACAAACGGTCATTCTTTCTTGTTTCAGATTTTGAAGGAAATTCTCCCTTCGTGTTGTGGTTAAGTCCCCACATTCCATCCACTTGTTTTGCCTGAAGAGGAATAACAAAGAATGAAATCAGGACCATCATAAATGAAGTGATCAAAAGTTTCTGTTTCATGGTATATATTGTTTTCTTTTTAGACAGCTATTCAGATAGAAAGTTTGTTGTGAATATGTTTTGGTTCGGTTAATGATCAGTTAAATAAAACAAGCCGGACCTCACCTCCGGCTTGTTCATTTCAACAAACTACCAATCCTTAATCTCTCCAGTCATGTCCATCGCGGTCTCTATGCCAGTGACGTGTAAAGATTTCTTCGCATTTACCATGATCATTTCTGAAACTCAGCATCTCATCATCAAGCAGTATGATCGTATCCCCATCATCATCTTTGAAGCGGTTGCCACTTCGATCACCATAGAATTTTTCCCAGCCTCTATGATCAGTCTTCACCCTGATACCTCCGCGAAATGTTTCAATCTGAAGATTCCCTCTGCCATTTCGTTGGTACCAGCTACCTGTCAGGAATTCTGTCCGGTCTTGGCGATTATCATATTGCCATCCCTTTGCATACCCATTATTGTTTGAATTATCATACGAGTTGTAAAGATTTCCCCTATTATCAAACAGGTTATTATCTCGATTCTCTACTCTTTTGAAATTGATTCTTTTATCAGACTTCACATCATTCCATACAAGTTGATCATCATCGATCAACTCATACCAGTTGCCACGCTTGTCTGTGAAGTACCGATTGTCGTCAGTAGTATAATGGTACCAGATCCCTTCATCAGTCCGCTTAGCTTTAATACCATCTTGTTCCTGTTCGACACGCAATGTGATCCGCAGGCGTGCATTTCGCCAAAGCCCGTCAAGATGACTTGCCTTTAATGGTATCGTCTGGCCGAGAAATAAAATGAGAAAAGCTGGGACAAATAAGAATGTCTTTTTCATAGCTCCTTGTTTTATGATAAAGACGAAGGATCGCCATGAAATTTTGTTAATAACCTGTTGGCACAAGGTTAACTTTAAGTTATTCCAATAAGTAAAGTGAATTAGAAATACCTGTTAGGGAATTGAGGGGCAAAATATTATTTGTCTTTCTTCTCCTCTTCTTCTTTCGTCTTGTCTTTTTTTCCAAAAATATCTTCAATAAGTTTTCCGATACCTCTTTTTTGCTCAGACCGTCTTACATACTTTCTTGGCCAGGATAAAGTATCATTTGGGGTGACAGAATTTAATTCGACAAGATCACTGATATCGACAGGATAAGGACATTCCTTAACCCAGTTATATTCTTCAGGCCAGTAAGAATTAAAATACGATTTGTACTCAGGATCAGCCTGAAGTTTCTTGAAGAATTCTCCAAAAATCGGCAAAGCAGTTTTATTCGCCTGTCCATCTCTCAGCCGGTTGAAACTTACACGTCTGTCAAAACAACCCACCCACGAACCGGCCACAATTTTCGGTGTCATACCTACGAACCAGCCGTCAGATTGAAACTGTGTAGTACCTGTTTTTCCTCCAAGAGCTCCCGTCAGACCATAGATGTAGCGAAGACTTCCTGCAGTTCCTCCATCTACAACATTGGCCAGCAATTGTTGCATCATGCCTGCGGTCTCTTCGCTGAATACACTGGTACTAGGTTGCGTTTTAAATTCTTCCAATACAGTGCCGTCTGCATCTTCTATTCTTGTCATCAACATATAAGGACGATGATATCCCTTGGTGAGAAAAGTTGTATACGCGCTTACCAGCTCAACCAATGTTACTTCAGCCGTACCGAGAGCGAGGGAAGGCACACGCGGCAGATCACCTTTGATACCCATTCTTCGTGCCTTTTGGATTACTGCATCCGGACCGGTTTCAAAAATGAGTTGTACAGCTATTGTATTTATACTTTTTGCCAATGCACCATTTAAAGAATAATACCCGCCATATATTTCATCAGAATTACCCGGTGTCCAGTTTTCATTTTTTACAACATAGGTATGGATCTCATTGGGATAATAAGTGCATGGACTTATCCCTTGTTCAAGCGCAGTAGCATAGAGGATAGGTTTAAAGGATGAGCCTGGTTGACGAGGTGTGATTACATAATCAATATTGAATTGTTGTGCGTCATTACCACCGACCCATGCAAGCACACCACCTGTTTTTGGATTGATTGCCACCAGTGATCCCTGAAGTATTTTAAGATAATGTTTCAGGCTATCCATCGGTGAACCAATAGTATCTCTCATTCCATTCCATGTCCACCATTTCATTGGTCGTTTCAGATTGAAGGAGTCATTGATGTCTCTTTCACTAAATCCTGCATTCACCATGGATACATAGCGGGGTGAACGCTCCATAAGATCGTTCAGCGGAGTGTCGTATTCCTTATAGTCTTTGAATTGTTTATCAAAAACGACCTGGAGCTGGCTGAGATGTTCTTTGACAGCCTCTTCAGCATATTGCTGCATTCCAAAATCAATCGTGGTATAAACTTTCAGGCCATCGACATACAGATTGTATGGCTCACCATTAGGTTTAGTATGTGCCCGGCACCAGTCAAGCAACACCGGCCTCAATTGATTTCTGAAATAAAGTGCGATCCCTTCTGAATCTGTATTGCGTTGATAACTCAATTTCAAAGGGATGCGACTGAGTGAATCATACATAAGTGAATCAATCATGCCATTGACTTCCATTTGATGTAAGACTACATTGCGGCGTTGAACAGCGCGCTCAGGAAAATTACGCGGATTGTAATAACTGGTGGCTTTTAATAAACCCACAAGCAAAGCACTTTCTTCAATGGCAAGCGTGTCAGCTGTTTTGCTAAAATAACGATCGGCTGCGGCATCAAGACCATATATATTTTCCCCAAATGGAACTGTATTGACATAAAAAGTCAGAAGCTGCTCTTTGGTATATGCATTTTCAAGTCTTGACGCAATGATAAACTCCCTGAATTTATTGATGAGCATTGATCCTGCCCAAAAATCTTTTCGGGGAAATAAATTTTTAGCTAATTGTTGTGATAAGGTACTTCCACCTCCTGCACTTTCCTGGCCAAGTATTATTCTTTTTACAAGTACACGCATCCAGCTTCTGAAATCAATGCCATGATGAGTCCAAAACCTTTCGTCTTCAACGGCAATGAGTGAATTCATAAATTCCGGAGGAATCTGATCGAACTGTAGGGTATTTCTGTTTTTAGTGTAATACTTACCCATCAGTTTTCCATCAGCGCTGTAGATCTTAGAGGCTTCAGGTTGACGAATAGAGAGGAGAGTTTTTTTATTGGGTATCGAACCGAACAGACCGGCCCATGTCAACAAAAAGAGAACGACAAATAACAATATGAGGGCACCAATACACTTAAGGCCATAAAAGAATAATTTTTTACGCCCCTGTGGAGTTTTCAATGCCGATATGAATCTGGACCATAATGTTACCAGGTATTGGCGGATGGATTGAATAGATATTTTAGGAAATCCCTGAATAGTCATATAGGTGTTTCAAGGTTATTAAGCACATTATTATGTACACTGTTGATGAATTGCATTCCGGTTGGCAGGGTTGAGAGACTATTTTGAAGAATAGCCAGATGAATATCCACATTCAGTAAACAAATTGCCCTCTTTATTGCTTTGTTCATAGGTATAACAAATGATTACCAATCCTGCGAAAGGCAAAGATCGTTATTCCATTGAGTAATATGGTTCTTAAATACAGATCCTGACCGGACAAGAAATTGGTATTTTACCCGGAAATATTCAAAGGAAATACAATTATTCAAAGCTTGTTCTATCGTTTTGGTTTAACACGTATAAATAAAAAAACAGAAGTTGGCATGAAATCAGGAAAATCATCATTGATGTTTAAAATTACCTCCCTCATATTCATATTCTTTATAGCCGCTTGTGCTATAAATCCGGTATCGGGTAAGAAAGAATTCGTATTGATGTCCGAACAGCAGGAGATTGCATTGGGAGCCCAGTCAGATCCGCAGGTCATAGCTGAGTATGGATTGTATGACAATCAGGCATTGCAGGATTTTATCAATACCCGTGGTCAGGAGATGGTAAAAATTTCGCATCGTCCAAATCTGAAATTTACATATCGAATTGTTGACTCGCCTGTTGTTAATGCTTTTGCTGTACCCGGAGGATATGTTTATTTCACACGAGGTATCATGGCTTATTTTAATAATGAAGCTGAATTTGCCGGTGTGCTTGGGCATGAGACGGGACACATCACTGCCCGGCATGGCGTAGAACAATACACAAAATCAACCATTGCCAATGTTCTTCTTATAGGTGGAATGGTAGTGTCGAAAGAATTTGCAGCATTTGCTAATGAAGCTCAGACTGCATTGAGTCTCCTCTTTCTTAAATATAGCAGGGACGATGAAAGCCAGGCCGACCAGTTAGGTGCAGAATATTCCACCAAGGTTGACTTTGATGCACACCAGATGGCAGATTTTTTCAAAACCCTGAAGTCGTTGAGTGATGACTCCGGCGGGAGTCTTCCGACATTTTTATCCACTCACCCCGATCCTACTGACCGCTATAACAAAGTGGATAAAGCGGCTACCGAGTGGCAGGCTAAGTCTCCCGGTCAAACATTTAAAGTTAATCGTGATTCGTATCTTAAAATGGTTGACGGAATTGTTTTTGGAGAAGATCCTCGTCAGGGATTTGTTGAGGCAGGTGTTTTTTATCATCCTGAATTCAAGTTTCAATTTCCGGTTCCATCTAAGTGGCAATTACAGAATAGTCCGTCACAGGTACAAATGGCGCCCTCTAATGGTAAGGCACTTATGATCTTTACCATTGCCGAAGGAAATTCACTACAGACTGCTGCTACGACTACAGCAACTAATTTAAAACTTACGGTTACTAACAGTCGTCAATTGACCATTAATGGCCTTGCGGCTATGGAAGTATTATCTACCCAGGATACTCAGGATCCAAACACCGGAGCCACGACATCGATCGCTGTGAAAAGCATGTACATTCAATACAAACAGAATATTTATGTTTTTCATGGGGTTTCTACGCCGGGAGATTTCCAAAGCTATGCGAGTGAATTTGATAAAACGATGACTGGATTTAAAGAACTAAAAGACCAGGCTAAAATCAATGTAAAACCAGATCGGATTAAAGTCGTCTCTGTCGCTAAGTCGGGCACCCTGACCCAGGCACTCCAGGCAGCGGGTGTTCCGGCAGACCGTTTAAAAGAATTTGCAATCGTCAATGGAATGAGTCAATCAGATCAGGTTTCTGCAGGCACTTTGATCAAAGTTCTCGGCAAATAGAAATCTGATATTCATTTCATGCACCCAAAAAAGACGAGATTAGTGGGGTATTGGTAGATTAATAAAAGAAAGTTACCTTTGCCCCGCTAAAAATTTATCCTATTCAGAATGCTAATAATCGAAGTAAAAGACACAGAATCAATTGATCGCGCTCTTAAACGCTACAAACGTAAAGTTCAGAACGTCAGATTGATCCAGGAATTACGCCGCCGCAAGGAATTCGTAAAACCATCAGTTATACGTAGAAACCAGGTACTAAAGGCTGTCTACCGCACTAAGAAACAGGGCGAAGAAAGTATCTAAGGCCATTACCGGTCTATAACGCCGGCATTCTCAGATTTTCAATGTTCGTTTTGTTACCTGGTAAAGTTCAACATCGGTGTATCGCCTAATGTTGAATAATACTACATTTGCACTGACTACTAGCCCGGGTGGTGAAACTGGTAGACACGCAGGACTTAAAATCCTGTGACCCTAAAAGGTCGTGCCGGTTCGATTCCGGCTCCGGGTACTCTTCAAATAACGAGTTACGAATGACGAGTTACGATCTCATTCCACTCGCTTTATCTCTTCTCGTATCTCTAGTCCTGTTTCTCAAATCTTATTTTACAATTTTCTTCAAATTGTATTTCCTCTTATAATCTGGAAATCTGCTCTCCTGGGCTGAGCAGTTGCAAAAGGATGTACAGGAGCTTTTACCTCGCCACATCACTTTATCTCATATCCCACATCTCAAATCGCACGTCCTTTTATTTTGCAAAACCTTTACTAACAGACTTGCTCATTTTACATTGTAGCCACATTTGACGTATAATTTTGCTGGTAATCAGCAATCTTTATATGAAAAGAAATCTTGATATATGTGTGCTTTCTGATTTCCATTTAGGCACTTATGGATGCAGATCTGAGGAACTGCTACAATATCTTCTCAGTATAGAGCCTGCTCGTTTGATTTTAAATGGTGATATTTTCGATGCCTGGCAGTTTAAAAAGAAATATTTCCCTGCATCGCATTGGGAGATCATAGCACGCATTCTCCAGATGGCGAATACAGGGACAATTGTATATTATCTGACCGGCAATCATGATGGTATTATGAGAAGACTGGATTCCCTGGATTTGGGCAATATTCGACTTCGCGATCAACTTGAACTCCGGATACAGAACAAGACCTATTGGTTTTTTCATGGTGATATTTTTGATGCATCCGTTTTGATTTCGCCTTGGCTTGCTGCCTTAGGGGGCAGAGGTTATGACTGGCTGATCAGACTCAATGCCTGGATCAACAGATGGAGAATTGGTTTTGGGTATCCGAAGATTTCCTTTGCGCACAAGGTCAAACACTCTGTAAAGCATGCTGTAAAGTTTGTTTCAGATTTTGAAAAACAGGCTATTGATACGGCTATAAGAAAGGGAGTGGATGGAGTTGTGTGTGGACATATCCATCAACCTTGTATCCGTATAATCACAAAAGAGCAAAGAGAAATCGTCTATATGAATTCCGGCGACTGGATTGAAAACCTTTCAGCACTTGAATGCAATGGTGGAAAATGGCGATTATTCAGATATAATGAGCAAAAAGTGGATGACCTTGAGGAATTTCTGAATCATCTTGAGGATGATCAATATATTTTTCCCGGAAAAGGCGCTAAATCCCTGGACGCGCGGGACTTAAAATAAGAAACCCCGAAGAAACTTCGGGGCATCTGGAGCGGAAAACGAGACTCGAACTCGCGACCCCGACCTTGGCAAGGTCGTGCTCTACCAACTGAGCTACTTCCGCAGGTTTAAAACCGGAGCGCAAATATACATTTTTTATAATTTCAGGTTTCCTAAAGGGTAGATCTCTCCAAAAATTTCCCTTTTGCCCTTATGAAGATTGCCCTTATTGACAATTACGATTCATTCTCATACAATCTGGTTCAGTATTTTGAGGAAAACGCCGGGGTCATTCTGGACGTAATTCGCAATGATGATTTTATTTTATCTGATTTGAGATCTTTCGATAAGATTGTAATCTCCCCGGGTCCGGGGCTTCCGGTTGAAAATGGAATCATCCTCGAAGTGATTAAGAAGTTTAGCGGTGAAAAGCCAATTTTAGGCGTTTGCCTTGGATTACAGGCTATCTACGAGGCATTTGGCGGTCATCTTATGAATTTACATAGGGTGCATCATGGCGTATCCTCAAGAGTTTTTGTCAAGGATAAAAACGATCCGATTTTGGAAGGTATTCTCAATCCATTCTTTGCCGGGAGATATCATAGCTGGGTTTGTGATCCGGAACTTGTCCCGGCAGAATTGATTGTAACTGCTATTGATGAAAATAATCAGATCATGGCCTGTCGCCATAGACATCATCAAACTTATGGAGTTCAATTTCACCCTGAATCTATTCTGACACCAGAAGGAAAAAGAATGATACGTAATTTTGTGGAGATTTAAACCCCTTGCATCTAAATTCCACTACGGGAAACTTAAATCTCTCATTGCTCCATTTGCTTTAAATAAGTTCCCCTCGGGTGAACAGAATTCGCAGAATTCAAGGGGGAGAAAGCTCACCAACCAAGGATATAAGCAAAAATTAAAGGAGCTACAATTGTAGCATCAGATTCAACAATAAATTTTGGTGTATTAATGTCCAATTTGCCCCATGTTATTTTTTCATTCGGTACCGCACCGGAATATGAACCATAAGAAGTCGTTGAATCAGAAATCTGACAGAAATAACTCCAGAACGGAACATCATGCCATTCGAGGTCCTGGTACATCATAGGGACGACACATATCGGAAAATCGCCCGCAATGCCTCCTCCGATCTGAAAGAAGCCAACACCTTTTCCGCCAGAATTATTTCTATACCAATCTGCAAGCCATACCATGTATTCAATACCACTTTTCATGGTAGAGGCTTTGAGTTCATTCTTTATGATATAGGAGGAAAAAATATTTCCCATTGTACTGTCTTCCCATCCGGGAACTACGATAGGGATATTTTTTTTCGCCGCAGCGAGCATCCAGCTATTTTTAGGATCTATTTCATAATGTTCCTCAAGCACACCACTCAGCAACATCTTATACATGTATTCGTGAGGAAAATACCGTTCACTTTTTGTGTCTGCATCTTTCCATATTTTATAAATATGTTTTTGAATCCTGCGGAAAGCTTCTTCTTCAGGAATGCATGTATCCGTCACCCGGTTATAATGATTTTCAAGCAATTCCCATTCTTCTTTTGGACTCAGATCCCTGTAATTCGGTACGCGTTTGTAATGACTATGGGCCACGAGATTCATGATGTCCTCTTCGAGATTAGCTCCGGTACAGCTGATGATGCTCACTTTATCCTGACGGATCATTTCCGCCAGACTAAGTCCAAGTTCAGCAGTACTCATAGCACCGGCAAGTGTGATCATCATCTTACCGCCTTCTTCCATGTGCGTTACATATCCTTTAGCAGCATCAACCAATGCAGCTGCATTGAAATGTTTGTAATGATGCAGGATGAAATCTGTGATTGGCCTATTGCCCATATTTTAGATTTTTGAATGTAGACTTTGAATTTCTCTGATGGCTAAAGCCAATATTTATTTATTTATTTACAATCCACGGCTTAAAAGCCGTGGCAATTAAAAGCCGTGGCAATTAAAAACTTTTTCACTTTTCACTCTTCACTCGGTTAATGAGCTGTAGAACGAGGATGAGTTAAGCAGGTCGAATCACACATCACACATCTCACGTATCATACCCCAGAATTTGCAACATCTCATTCGGCCGTTGCTCCGGTCTCCAGAGTGTATCAATAAAATTCCCTTTCTCATCCCGATCCACAAGGATGTGTTGTGGAGAAGGAATAAGACAATGTTTAATTCCTCCGTATCCACTGATCGCATCCTGATAAGCCCCGGTGTGAAAAAATCCGATATACAAAGGTTCTTTATCTTCAGGACTGAACGTTGGTAAAAATACCTGTTGGTTGAGATCATCAAAATTGTAATAATCAGAATGATCACAACTGATCCCGCCGATATGCACACGACTAAATTCACTGTTCCATTTATTGACTGGCAATAAAATAAAACGTTCTGACAGACCCCACGAATCAGGGATTGTATTCATCAGACTATTGTCGATGAGATACCAAAGCTCAGAATCATTTTGTTGCTTTTGCTCAAGCACAGTAAATATTGTAGCTCCGCTTTCGCCTACAGTATATTTTCCAAATTCTGTAAATATATCTGGCTCGTCGATACCTTCTTCTTTACAAATGGCTTTGATATTTCTGATGATCTCATCGACCATGTACTTGTAGTCGTATTCAAAGGACAGGCTATTCCGAATCGGAAAGCCTCCACCAATATTTAAGGCTGTCAGGGATGGACATATCTTTTTCAGCGCCGCAAATATTTTAAGTGCTTTCTTAAACTCTCCCCAATAATATAGCGTGTCTCTGATGCCGGTGTCCACAAAGAGATGCAACATCTTTACATGAACTCTCTTCTTACGAGCTATCTTTTCTTTGTAAAATTTTATGACTTCAGTGGGTCTGATACCCAGCCTTGATGTGTAGTAAGCTGATTGTGGTTCCTGTTCGATAGCAACCCGAAGACCTATCTGAACATTCCCCTTGATCCTTTCTAGTAGTAAATCCAGTTCATTGGTATTGTCAAGCACCGGAATGGAATTTGTAAATCCCATTTCATATAGCTGTGATATTCCATCCAGGTATCTTTCTGTCTTGAATCCATTGTGCACCAGTGTGATCTCTCTGTTGATATGACCACTGCGGTATAAACTGATGATCAGATCAATATCAAAAGCAGAAGATGTCTCAAGATCCACGTCATGCTCCAAAGCCTTTTTAATCACATGGCTGAAATGGCAGCATTTCGTACAATAACAGTAATGATATTTACCCTGATAATGCTGGCTTTTCATGGACCGATTAAACCAATTCTTGGCTTTTTTAATCTGGTCTCCGATCTTGGGCAGGTAAGTTAATTTGAAGGGCGTCCCGTATTTGTCGATGATATACTTCAGGGAGATACCATGAAAGCTCAAATCCCCATTGTGGAGATCAAAGCCATCCTGCGGGAAATAATATGTTTGCTCAATAAGGTCAAAATAACTGTTCTTCATTCTTCAGGTCCTATAGCCGGGGATAGTAAAGACAACCGGCCGGGTCAAAAATAATCAAATCGATGTTTAAGGTGGAGATTTATTCAGGACTACAACCAATCCTTACGTTTGAAGTAGATGATCTGGGCGACACCCATGGCCAGCATGAGCATCCACAACACCGGGTAGGCCCATGGCCAGTCATACTCAGGCTGAAACTTAAAATTCATTCCGTAGACGCTGGTGATAAACGTCAGGGGAATGAAAATTGAAGTGACCACCGTCAGTATTTTCATCACATTGGTCATTCTATAGGTGATCTCAGACATGAATAAGTCATGTAAAGAAGAAAGATGGTCATTCTGATTGTCATTCAGATCCAGCATTTGCATGATATTGTCCATGACATCTCTTAAGTAACGCCTGGTCTTATCCGTCATCATTGTGTAGTCTGTCCGCTGCAAAGCGTTTACAGCTTCTCGTGACGGCAGGATTATTCTGTGCATTTCAGAAATGTCCTGCCGAAGCTTATATATCGATTGCTTTAATGCAGGAGAAGGATTTTTATGAATTTCAGCTTCAAGGGAATGAATCCATTCGCTGCATCTGTCAATGACAGGAAAATAATGATCCGTGACGAAGTCAATGATGGCATACAGGAGGTAATCAGTTTTTCTTGATCGGATTCGTGAGCCCGGTTGTTGCATTCTCACTTTCAATGCCTGAAAACTGTCATCAGGGTATTCCTGAAAGGTGATTAATTTTCCTTCCGTCATATAGATGGAAATCTGCTCACTTAGAAAATCTGAACTGCTTTGGGTAGGAAGGAAATTTTTCAGGATCATAAATATCCCGTTATCCGTATGTTCAAACTTTGGCCGTTGTTCTGGATCGAGTACATCTTCAAGTAATAATGGATCCATTCCAAATGCCTTGCCTATCACTTCAATTTCCGCAGCATTGTGTAGACCCCTGACATCGAGCCAGTAGAAATAATTCGGGTTCATATCAGGCACTGTTTCAAGCTCAATTTGCTCAATGGAATCAGCATTGTACCTGACGAATTCTTTTATAATGAGGTTTGATTTTTGGACACCGGTATAAATTAATGATCCGGGAGGCAAACCTGTTTTTCGAATTTTTACGGAAGGCATTTTGATAATTTTGGATTGATGATTTCTGATTTTGGATTATAAATGGCATATGAGGAGCCAATAGTTGACAGTTTTTTTATTTTGCTTATTATCTATTGTTTTTTTGCTTATTATCTATTGTTTTTTTGCTTATTGTTATATTGCCTATTGCCTATTGCCTATTGCCTATTTGCTTATTGCCTATAATTTATCCATTCACTCCAACTTCCCGGATAAAGCCTCGCATCTTTTCCTGTTGCAATTTTATAAGCTAAAATATTATGGCAGGCGGTCACACCCGAACCACAATAAAACACAGGTGAATCTATAGAAGAGGATTCAATATCCGCAAATCTTTTTTTTAATTCATCAGCACTTTCCCAAATACCTTCTTCGCTCGTATTTCCCATATAAGGTATACATATGGCGCCTGGAATATGTCCGGCGACAGGATCGATGGGCTCAATTTCTCCTATGTACCGTTGATATTCTCTGCTGTCAATCAGGGGAGCTTTGACAGGATCAAGCGATTTCATTTCGACTGTCATTTCATTTTGTACAGCTGATGAAAAGTTACCTGGTGAAGGTAGTGGCCATTGATTATCAACAGGAAGCTCGTGTGTATTCCATGCTTTAAATCCTCCATCCAAAACGGCTACGTTATTGTGTCCTAGCCATCGAAGAAGCCACCATGCCCTTGAAGCGTAGGCTCCATTTGATTGATCATATACGATCACCTGGCTTTCATTGTTCATACCAGATGCCTTTAAGGTTGATGTGAGTATTTCAGGATGAGGAAGAGGATGACGTCCCGTAACTCCTTTTATTACGGGTGAGGACAAATCATGATTTACATCAAGATAAACAGCCCCGGGGATATGACTTTGCAAATATTCCTTTCTTCCTTTTGATGGATCGTTTAGATAAAAACGACAATCAAAAATGATCGTATCAGGATTCAATTTTATATCAGAAAAGTCATCAATTGAAATAAGAGTAGTATATCGTTTTTGCATTTTGTTTAGACCACAATATTGAGCGATTGAAGAATTTGTTGAGTATGTTTTGCAGAATCAACAGGATGAATTACCGCTTCTATTTTACCCTGGGCACTGATCACAAATGTGGTTCGATGTACAGCATCACTTGTCCTGCCCATGAATAATTTTGGACCATAGATGTCAAAAAGTCTTGCCAGCTTATTGTCTCCATCAGAAATTAACATGAAGGGGAAATTATACTTTGCAATAAACTTTTGATGCTTGCTGACGCTGTCTTCGCTGACGCCTATGATGGTAAATCCTTTTGCTTTCAGCAACTGGTAATTGTCTCGTAGTTGACATGATTCTTTTGTGCATGTTTCGGAGTCATCATGGTTGTAAAAAAAGAGGATATACCTTTTCCCCTTTAGCTGTGCTGATGAAATTTCTTTGTTTTCATTTGTTGTAGCCGTAAATGAGGGCGCATTTTGACCGGGTTTCCACTTTGAGGTCCATGTCTGGCGCATATTGTCTTTGATTTGATCCGCTACAATGTAAAGGATTTTTCAAGTATTGATTCATTGCCTCTGTCATCCGTCACTTTAATCTTCAGTCGATGATCTCCGGGAGGAATGCGGCCATCAAATTTGTGCGTGAGAAGACCCGATTTGCCATCAAGGCTCATTAAAATCCATTCATTATCCACAAAAGCCGTATACAAAAGATCACGACCTTTATCCCTGATACGGACATTGTCAGAAATCCTGAAATCCATTTGTATCCAACCTTTCATATTTGCGTTAAAATGTATAGGTTTTATTTTGGGGGGTATCGTATCCACCAGGATGGTATAGGTCCCCATCTCCCTTACCCTTGTAGTAAGATTATTTCCTATCCAGGTACCGCCGCAATTGACAATAGACCCGTTGGGATCACACCGTGCAACAAATGCCTGTTTCAATAAAGAAGGCGGAACAGAGAGCCCATCAATGTATACATTAAAATAGGTATGAACAGGTGCATCGACAGGATCTATTTCAAAATACGGACTGAAATTTCCGCTATGACTACCAGGTACTGAATTGACATTCACAGGTGTTTTTTCATAAAAGCATCCTTCTGGCCAGACCACTTGAATTCCTTGTTGGGTCACAATTGTCACCGCATCCGGAAGTCCGATGGTATTGAACTTGATTTGTTTTGCAGAACGAGGAACTTCATCCTTACTGCGGACTACCTGGAAGGATATTGTTGATGCATTCCCTTTGAAATCTGAAACGGAGATGGCAAACTGGCGCGGATATTCAGGATTAATCGTAAATCTTCCCTGTTCCTCGCCAAAAGAATAGATAGGAAGCTTGTTGCCTTCCAGTGGATACATCCGATGAAAAAACATGTTTTCATTTACCTTTTCTTTATAGTCGATATGCGCATTGATATATCTTGCCTTTTCAAAAGGAATTTCATCAAGTGAAAATTCAAACTTCGTTTGTCCTTCTGCTTTACATTGAATACTATAGATTCCATTCTTATTATTATCACCATCTTCAGTATCATACGTCCGAAGTCCAAATGCGACTTTTTGAGAAGGCAATTCGATAGGGTCCGCGATAAGGTAATTGCTGTCATCTGTCAATTTTGGCTGCATGATACTAGAGTTTAACACCTGACCATCTTCATCTAGTTCGTAAACGATCAATTGTTGTATCACGGGTGCATGATGATCTGCAATGTCAAATCCGAAGTGTAGTGGATTGACAGGTATCTGATCATTTGTATGTCGTATTTCAAAATGAAGATGTGCTCCGTAGGAATTGCCTGTGTTTCCCATGTATCCAATCTGCTGCATTTGTTTAATTGGAAATTTATTCGGTCCGGGATTAAGGTCAACTTCAAAAGACTTCTGCAGGTATTGCTGTTCTTTGATGTATTCCTGTATCTCATCTGTAAAATGGTCAAGGTGTCCATACAGTGTTGTGAAACCATCGGGGTGATCGATGTAGAGGGCATTACCATATCCAAACTCATCGATTTTAATCCGGCTTATATGTCCATCAGCTGCAGCATAGACGGGGTCTCCGGATGTCTGGTGCAGGGATTTAATATCCAATCCGGCATGAAAATGATTTGTTCGCAACTCTCCAAACGTTCCTGAAAGCTTAATATCCCTGTTGACCGGCGATACAAAGTCCCCCTGTGGATACGTGCCAATGATTTCCACCATTGAAAGTAAAGTGATACATAAAGTGAAAAAGGCGTAAATCTTCATTTGTGATGCTTTAAGTATTGTTCATTGTGGAGGGAACAATAAGTTCTTTCATCATCTCTTCTATCTCGTATTCTGCTTTAAAGATAGGGATGATTCGTTTGTCGTTTTCGGCCAATCTGCTCCGAAGTTTTTGTTGAACACTGGGGTGATTGACTAGAAGTTGGTTAGCTGTAATTCCGATCGACCATGAAATCCAAAAATGATTCTGACGATTTCTTTCGATTTCCTTTTGGCTCGCATTCCATCTGGTGTCCATATATAAACGCAAAACATCCCACAATTCATCTATGCCTTCACCTTCCAGTGCTGAACACTTTAAGACTTTCGCTTCCCAATTGTTTCTAAGTGGAGCCATGTAGTGAATGGCATTCTGGAAATGACTTTTAGAAATGGAAGCTGAATCACGTAGTGAACCGTCAGATTTGTTGATGATGACAATATCAGCCAGCTCAGTGATTCCTCTCTTGATGCCTTGCAATTCATCTCCACCACCAGGTTGGAGAACTAAAACAAATCCATCCGTAAGTCGCCAGGCTATATGTTCAGATTGCCCTACACCGACAGTTTCAAGTAGAATAATGTCGAATCCAACAGCTTCCAATATTGTCATCAGCTCATAACTTCGTCGGCCTATTCCACCAAGGACAGTCCCTGCTGCACTCGAACGCACAAAGGCATGAGGAGAGACAGAAAGTCCGGGCATCCGTAATTTATCACCCAGGATACTTCCATGGCTGACATTGCTCGTCGGATCGATAGTGATGACTCCAACCTTGTGTCCATGAGCAATAGCCTTCAGTCCCAGAGCTTCGATAAGTGTGCTTTTGCCAACTCCGGGAGCGCCACTGATGGCCATCCGAATGGTTTTATCCCGGGATGACAATTGCTGATGGCATAATTCAAGCAATTGGATCGCCTCCACCCGGTCAGCATGTCTTTCACTTTCAACTAAAGTCATGGCCTGCCCAAGGGCGACCCGGTCACCTTTCAATATTCTGCTGAAAAATGTAGAAATGTCCTTTGCCATGATACCAGACTTGATCGTGAAGGTGAGCAAATATACTTTTTTAATTTAACTTATATAACACTGAAAACCAAAGGCATAGATATGTGATAAGAATTAATACAGGTCTGAATTAATGAAAATAATAGGGTTGCCTATACTTGCTACCAACGGTATGGCACACTTAGGTATGCCATACTGGCTTAATGGATTGATTTCCAACACGCCTGAGTACTTATACACATAATAATGTGGATATCTTTTTTACGATCAACGTCGCTGCAACTGAAGCCAATGCATATGTTAAATCCATTATGTTAAATCGTTAATGCACATGGAAGTGTCATTTAACGATTTGATAATATGGACGATGGGATAAAGCAGGTTTATTTGGGTATACGTGTATTTCAGTGTGGTGGACGGAATTTTATTATTTCAATCGCCCTTTTTGGCATGAATTCAATACATCCAACCGGCCACCACTTTTTCTAGAATTGCAAGGCAGACCAGATATCTGAGGTCCATCGATGGGTGTAATAGTCCAGGCTATACGACCCTGCCAATGGATCTTTTGCTTTATACACTTCACTTTCCATACTCAATAAGTGATGAATGTTTCTGTCAATCCGTTTATAATAATTTGGTATGCTGCTTTCTTTGTGATGAATACAAATAGAATGCGAACCTGTAAGTGAAGCAGCCAAAGCCGAAGCTGAAGCACGTATGAGATATTTATCCGGATCATCCATGCTATCAGGAAGAATATGACACTCCAGATAAGATGAGGTGGAATTTTTTTTAGTATCAGCAGCAAGATTCCATAAATTATTCCAGACCAGATGCAAGACACGTGTCTGAATGAGTTGCTTCAGATATTGTGTGTCAGGTGTCAATTTGAGAATACAATTTTCTATAAAATCCAACCGGTTGAATCCCTGCGATGTCCAATACCTAAGATCATGGAGGATAAGCTGAAATATATCGGCAGTTTGTTTTGTCCATTCGCCCGTTGAAGGGAATTCATAAATGAACCGATATGATTTTGCATTCTCATCCAAAGATCCTTGCAAAGCTTCAAAAAAAACAGATGAGGATTGTCCGTTTTTCATTCGATTCAGACGGATCAATGCGCTTCGTGGAATAATCTCCCGTAATGCATGAATGAATTCCGGGGATTCCTCGTGCAAAGACACGGCTACTTCAATTATGTCAATATGGACGCCATCCAACCATAATCGGAAAGGCATTTTTTTGTCGGTGTCCACGTGAAGGATCAGAGATTGAACTCCATACCTGAGTGCATCAAGAATTTTGAAATTGATAGTTTTGGCATCATCAATGGAGGTATCAATCCATTCCATAATCCTCGGCGGTTGAGCAAACAAACGATCAGGTAATAGGATTGATTGCTGCCTGTCATCCGTATGTTGAATGGCCACCATGATCTCCCCTGGCCACCATTCCTTCTGAATAGTATCAATGCCCCTAGGCTGCAGATCGGCTTCAATCTGCTTAAGCCAGTTTGCCTTCGATATAGCTTCAAATGTGTAGTTCCAGTCGGACATCTTCTTTACAATGATAACAAAATCAAACCTATTGTTAAGTTGGTGGTTTTTAGTTGTTGGAAAAGGGACTGGTTGTCGGTTAATTGTTCTTAGTTTATTTCAATGTCAACCGCAAGGACTGTCATTGGTTTGATTTGATTCGTATTGGGAGGGCGTGCCCCTACCTTATTGATATACCCAAAATCCAATGACCTTTTCCTGGTCCAACTTCCCATGATTTTCAACCAAAGACCCATTCAGTATCTTTATAGCATGTCTGAAATTAAGCGACCTATCTATCTCGATTATCATGCAACCACTCCTGTTGATCCAATTGTGTTGGAAGCGATGTTGCCATATTTCACAGAATATTTTGGTAATCCAGCCAGTCGTTCGCACCCTTATGGATGGCAGGCAAGTGAAGCTGTTGAAATAGCAAGAATGCAGGTTTCTGATTTGTTGAATGTCAATGCACACGATATTTTTTTTACGTCGGGATCGACTGAAGGTTTGAATATGGCGATCAAAGGTCTGGCAGAATCGCTGAGCTATAAAGGAAAGCACATCATCTCCATTTCAACAGAACATCATGCAGTCCTGGATCCTTTGCATTGGCTGGAAAGCAAAGGGTATGAAATCACATTATTACCGGTTGATGTGAATGGAATGCCCGATTATGATCTATTGAAATCTTCCATTCGGACTGATACGATTATGGTCATCGTGATGTGGGCAAATAATGAAACAGGCGTAATACAAAACATGAAATCTATCGGAGAAATTTGTCGTGATAAAGGTGTTGCTCTGATTTGCGATGGCACACAAGCTGTTGGGAAAATAAAAGTCAATCCGCAAGAGATCGGTGTCGACATACTTGTCTTATCCGCACATAAAATGTATGGCCCCAAAGGTACCGGTGCCATCTACATTGATACAAAAGAGAAAAAATTGAAACCCGAACCTCTTCTTCACGGCGGAGGCCATGAAATGGGATTTCGTTCAGGGACCTTGAATGTGCCGGGCATTGTTGGACTAGGTATTGCTGCACAATTAAGAAATAGCCAAATGGATGAAGACTATGAGAGAATTAAAAAACTTCGGGATGAATTTGAAAACAATATTTTATCCTCACTCGAGTACGTCAGTATCAATGGAAGTATAGATCAAAGGTTATATACTGTTTCGAATCTTAAAGTTTCCAAAGTAGATAGCCAGGCGGTGTTGACGAAGCTTAGGACCAGGCTGGCTATTTCATCGGGTTCGGCTTGTAGTTCCGCTGATCCTTCGCCCTCTCACGTATTGATGGCGATGGGATTATCTGCAGTGGCAGCTAAAGGATCATTTCGTATTAGTCTGGGAACGCCTACGACCTCTGCGGAGATGAATATCGCTGTAAAACTACTTTCAGATGCAATAATGGAGTATCGGGAGGAAAGCCCTGTCTGGCAGATGTTTAAGCAAGGAATAGAACTATGACGGTAGTCATCAGGAAACTATATTTTCCCGATTTTGTTATCCTATCTTTACAGTCTTGTCTAAAAGGTAAATGCCATGTTGTTTGTAGCAGATAATGCAAAAGAACGAATCACTGAAATTCTCACTAGCGAAAACAAATCGCTGACAGATTATTTTGTCAGGGTCAGCGTTACGAGCGGGGGATGTTCAGGACTTAGCTACAAACTTGATTTTGATAATCAGTTAAAGCCTACTGATCAGATTTTTGAGGATAAAGGAATTCGTATCGTTACTGATCTCCGGAGTTTCCTTTATGTACACAATACAATTCTGGAATTTTCCGGCGGTCTTGAAGGAAAAGGATTTTATTTTAATAATCCGAATGCTTCCAGGACGTGTGCTTGCGGTGAGAGTTTTTCCGTTTAAGAGTTGTGTGTTAAATTTTAATATTCCAACAAATCTTTTACTGCCTTTTCAACCAGTTCAGTTGATAATATCATTTCTTTTTCAAGTATCTCATTGAGGGGAACAGCCGGCATATCTTTCGATCCAATCGTTCGCACCGGTGCGTCAAGTGATGTCCAGCAATTTTCCTGTATCCGCGCAGCAATGGTTTGTGCAAAGGAATTAGATATAGTATCCTCTGTTACCACAAGACATCGTCCATGTCTGCGCACGGTTTCGTAAACCAAATTTTCATCCCATGGCACGAGTGATCTTAAATCAATAATCGTCACCTGATCATCAAATGATTTTGATGCATGTAATGTCCAATGTACACCCATTCCATATGTCACTACACAAATAGCTTTTCCCTGAGCAATCAATTCATCATTTGCTTCAATTACAATTCTTCCAATACCTAAAGGGACAATATACTCTTCGTCAGGCAAAGGACATTTTGCTGTCTCTGTGTTGGCAACCTTACTCCAGTAAAGTCCTTTGTGTTCAAATATGACAACAGGATTTGGATCATAATAAGCGGCCTTCATCAACCCTTTCAAATCTGCACCATTACTCGGATATACTACTTTCAAACCTTTGATATTACACACTACAGTTTCAACACTTGAAGAGTGATATGGGCCGCCACTACCATAAGCGCCTGTCGGAACCCTTAGGATCATGCCCACCGGCCATTTTCCATTAGACAAATAACAAGATCTGCTGACTTCCGTAAATAGTTGATTTAGCCCGGGCCAGATATAGTCCGCAAACTGTACTTCAACAATAGGTTTAAGTCCTACAGCAGACATGCCTACCGTTGAACCAACTATGAAGGCTTCTTGTATCGGTGTATTGAATACACGGTCATCCCCAAATTTTTGAGCGAGTGTAGCAGCTTCCCTGAATACGCCTCCGAGTCTGCGCCCCACATCCTGGCCATACAGCACACATTCAGGATGTTTACGCATGAGTTCTTCAATAGCCAGCAAGGCACAGTCCACCATGACTTTTACTTCAGCACCTTCTGGACTTCG
The DNA here is from genome assembly GCA_038252065.1 of Chitinophagales bacterium. GTDB lineage: Bacteria > Bacteroidota > Bacteroidia > Chitinophagales > Saprospiraceae > Opimibacter. Next base: position 59,612 of record JBBSAQ010000009.1, on the reverse strand, counting down.
ATCTCCCTTTTCAGTGGTGATGTATGTGGGCGCAAAAGCATGTGTATACAGGTCAGAAGGCAGTGGATTGACAGCTGTTCTTGCTTTTTCAAAATCTGCATTTACTTCTTCTTTTGCTTTCGTTTCAATCCGTTTTATTTTTAATTCAGGCCATCCTGCAGCCAACATTTCTTTCCGGATTTTTGGATAAGGGTCCATGGCACGATCTTCTTCAAGATCATCCCTGTACCATTCCATTCTTACGCCTGATGTATGGTGATTTAATAGCGGCACTGTGGCATGAACAAGAAAAGGTCTTCTTTCTTTACGTATCAAATCAACAACCTCACGAAGTGTTTCATAACAAAGTTTGAAATCCGTTCCATCAATACTCCTCGTTTCAATTTCTTTAAACCCTTTCGCATATTCAGCTGCATTCATTGCACGCGTTTCTTTCGCATTGGCAGAAATGTCCCAACCATTGTCCTGAACCAGGTAGAGCATGGGAAGTTTTTTCAAAGCAGCCATCTGGAAAGCCTCTGATACCTCTCCTTCAGTAACCGAAGCATCACCTAAAGAACAGACGACCACAGGCGGCAACGTCCAATCACCTATGGCTCGATTTTCCTTGTATGAAATGCCAAGGCCGATACCTGTAGTGGGAATAGCCTGCATCCCGGTAGCGGAAGATTGATGAGGTATTTTTGGCTTATCGTCTTCTCGTAAACTGGGGTGTGAATAATAGGCTCGTCCTCCTGAGAATGGATCGTCTTTTTTGGCCATCAGCTGTAACATGAGTTGATAAGGTTTCATACCTATGGCCAATAACAACGCATCGTCGCGATAGTATGCGGACAACCAGTCATCCGGAGTGAGCAGCATCCCCATTGCGATTTGAATCGCTTCATGACCGCGAGCTGTAGCATGAACGTATTTTGAAACTTCCTTAAAATTAGCTTCGTAGAGTTCTGTCATGGCTTTCGCCGTCGCCATCAAGCTAAAAGCCTGATGCAAAGTATCCTTCCAGGAGGATAAAGCTTTCGTTTCAATATTGCGGGTATCAGATGGAGTCGAAGTATTCCTTTCCTTTGCTTTCATGCCGTCCAAAGATAGAGATTGAATTTTGCTCAGTTCCCACATGCCGGATTTACGTTGGATAGATTTTATATTTAGCCATTAAAAAGAAAATCATGGAAGAATTTAAAGGCTTGATCGCCAAGGTAGAACGCTATCAAAATATCCTGGCAAATACAATAGCTTATAGGGAAAGATGGGACTCCCAGTTGAGGGCTCAGATTACCACTGAGTTGGAAAACATGCTCAAAGTGTCTAAACTGGACGGCAAAATAGAATTGCAGGACAAGGTCAGACATCTGGAATTTATTGTTCTTTCTCTTGGATCTGAAGAAAGCGGAATTTCAGAGATTATAAACGACAAGACGGATAAGCCCCTGATCAAAAGCAATGGCTCATTGATCTACCAGCAACTTTTCAATGGTAAAGTCCAGGTCATGATTGGCTATCCCTACATTGAAGGATTCGGTGAGCCTCACCCGCCAAAGATTATCGGCATCTATCGGCCGGAAGAAATTAAATCTCCTTTCCTGATCAGACACATGGAAGATTTCATCAAAGAGATCACACAATGGGAAGATTATGATGACGATGATACTCCACTAGCCCGGATAGGATATCAAATGTCCAATATCCCAAATGTCAAACCTACTGATGTTTAATACCAACAAAGTGTGATCTGCTTTAATCCACACCTTCAATTTAACTATTAACTGAATTAACATAATTATTTGAAATTCAGCAATTTAAATTAGATGTATTTTTAAATAATTGATCGCCAGGGCAATCGGATCATATGATTCTGTTTAGCTTTAAAATCTTTCCTAAAAAACAAGAGTCCAAACTGGAAGCAATCCACACTGTGTGAGACTTCGGGCATAGCTATCAATTCTTTCCATCCTGAGTACATATCAGCCGACCAATAAATGTCATCAACCATGATGATCGCATTGGATTTTAGATGAGGCTGCAGTGCATAGTAATAACTCAGCAGAGGGCCAGACCTGTGGTTCCCGTCAAGGAAAATGAAATCTACAGTTTCTAATTCCTTCAAATCTTTTTTAATAAAGTCCTCGAATGTTGAATTGATGGGTATGATGTTTTTTATTTTCATTACATCAAATATGTTTTGAGCTCGTGAAGCTATGATAGGGTCCCCTTCAATAGAAATAATTTTACCCTTGTCCGCGCCAAAAGAAAGATACGATGATGTGATCCCGAGACTCGTACCAAACTCAATGCAAATTTCTGGATTTGTGCATTTCATCAACCTATATAAAAACCGGCATTGAAATGGAAGGCTAAGTGATTGCCTTGCGATGGATGAGATTCGTTTTTCATGATGCTTTCCGTTATTAGCCATTCCTGCACCATAGTCAGTTCTTTTAATAATGTCCTTTGAGTGAATCAATTCATATCTAAGAGATTCAATTTTTTCAATCTCAGGAAAAACGATTTTCTGATCGCAGCAATAACTAAAGAGTTTGAATAAATAAGGTGAATGAAAGGAATCCCATCTGCGGGAATGGAGCCTATGTAGGATAAATTTGAATATTGAGTAAAAACGGGACATCGCTGCAAAGTAACATATAGACCGCTATATGGATCGCGTAGTCATCCGGACGGCAGTCCGTTAAAAGAAGCTATGAGCATTGCCTTTTTCTGCTAATTTTGTCCACCTTCATTTCCAAATCCATTTATTCCTTATGAAAGCAAAGCTGTACTTACTCATTTGTGCCAATTTTTTCTCATATCTGGCCTATTCCCAGGTTAAATTTTTCAATCGAAATGATCTTTTGCCTAAGCCGGATCAGCATAGTGCAGTTCCTGTAGCGATAGCTGATATGAACGGTGATGGTTTAGATGATATCTTGACCACAGATGGAACTGCAACATTATATATTCAATATCAGACACCTGACCCTGCGCGGCCTTTTGTGAGGTATGAGATTCCCATTAGCCTTGATAATGATGGAGAGCAAAATGATATTTGTGTAGCCGATTTCAATAATGACGGATCAAATGACATTTTTATTTCAGGATCATATGACCGAATTAAAGTTCTGTATAGTATCCCTCATACTTACAAATTTGATTTTACTTACGTCACAGTGACTCCTTTCTTTTCGCAAGGAGCTTCGGCCGGTGATTTTAATGGTGATGGATGGATGGATGTGGTTGTCTTAAACGATAATGCAGCCAATCTTACCTTGATTAATGATGGTGCCGGAAATCTTGTAGAACAACCATTCTTCAATTTTGTAACCGTACCCGCTTCAGATAATTCAGGTAATTATGGGTCAGTTTATACTGATTTTGACATGGATGGCGATCTGGATTTTTATATTGCAAAATGCAGACAAGGTGTGACCAATCCGAACGATCCAAGACGGATCGATTTGTTATTCGTCAACGATGGAAATAACAGTTATACTCAAAGTGCTGCCAAATATGGTCTCGCAGACGGCTATCAAACATGGACTGCAGATTTTGGCGATATTGATAATGACGGAGATCTGGATCTGTTCAAAACAGAGCATGATGTCCTGTGTATGCTAATGGAGAATATTGATAATGATACATTCATAGATATCACCCCATCTTCAGGTCTTAATATAGGTGGAGTAGGGATCGAAGGAGTGATCAGAGATTTCGACAATGATGGTTGGCAGGATATTCTGGTCAGTGGGGATCTGGTAGAATTCTGGCACAATAACGGCAATGGCACTTTTACAAGAGAGCAACCTTTTGGTACTAATTTATTTGGAGCGTTTGTATTAGGCGATCTCAATAATGATGGGTTTACTGACGTCTATGCTTCTTCCGTTCAGGTATTTAACAGCGCCACGAACAAACCGGATGTTTTATATCTCGGCGAAAACAATGGAAACCATTTCCTTTCTATGGAATTGATACAGGAAGGAGTCAACCCATCTTCTATCGGCGCGATGGCTTTTTTATACAGTAATCTTGGCACGCAGATCAGAGAAGTCAGATCCGGAGAACAATACGGTGTTTCAAACAGCCACCGGATAATCTTTGGTTTAGGTACTTTGACCAGTTATGATAGCTTAGTCATCAAGTGGCCCGACGGAGTCCGCGAATCCTTTAATGATCTATTGGTAGATCAAACCTATACTTTACGCCGAGGAGGATGTGCCAGAACATCGGATAAAGTCTGGCCAACGCTTAAAGCATTATGCGGCAATGAAACATTAGGACTTTCTATGCATGGAGCCAATGTTTCTTCCTGGAGTACGGGTTCAACTGAGGATTCTATCACTGTAAATCAACCAGGCTTGTACTATGCAACAATTATCGACGACGTAAATTGTCCTGTAAGAATGCAACCCATAGAAGTCATTACAGATCCTGATTCTGTAAAGCCTGCTATTACGTACGAAGGCAACACACTTCTTTGTCATCGTGAAGAGGCTATTCTTAGCCTTCCTTTTGGATTAGGTTTTACCTGGTCATCCGGAGAGACTACTCAGACTATTGTGGCTACTTCTTCAGGGGATTATTTTGCATCAGTCGAAGGTTATTGTAAAACTCAACAATCAGATACTATTCATATTGATTTCGTAGTACCGGCTACTCCTTCGGTGGTTGATGATACCTTTTCATTAGGTGAGCAGGCTGTTCTTACAGCTATAGGAGACAGTATCGTATGGTATTCGGATCCCGATGGAACCAATAGTATTGGCACCGGATCCACTATTGTTTTAGATGGACTGACAGATAATGATACAGTGTATGCTCAGAATCTTGGTTCTATACCCGGTGGAGACTTCCAGCTTGGACCTGCAACTCAAAGTGGGAATCCGAAATACAATGGAGCATTTATTAATGGAGGTCTTGAATTTGAAGTTCTTGAGCCTATAGTACTAAATCAGTTTACCGTATTTACAGATTCGGCTGGGGCCAGGATTATTGAAATCACCGATGGACAAGGTTTCTTTTTTGACAAACAGATTGATCTGACGCCGGGTACAACTGTAGTGGATCTCAATGTGGACTTACCTGCAGGTTTCTACACAATAAGTACGAATACGGATTTAAATAATCTTGTCTTCGGTGCTAGCAGCCCATATTTGTGGAGATCATCACAGGGTGTGGCGTTTCCGTATGTGATCGATGGATATGTGTCCATCAGTAATTCAACATTTGGAACTGAATTTTATTATTACTTCTATGATTGGAAAATTTCTACATCTGATAAATATTGTGGTTCAGATCTGGCTCCAGTCACGGCATATCTGGATATAAATCTAGCTACAGGAAAAGTAACCGATGATCAGGCTATGGTGATCACACCAAATCCAACAACCGGACTTGCCTATGTAATTGTAAAATCCATTTCAGCCATTGATCTTCAGGTTACTGATTTATCAGGTGAACGCCTTTATTCAAAGAAAGAAAGTTTAAGCAATGGCGAAACAATGATTGATATATCCGCATATCCTGCTGGAATTTATATCATCAGAATAATTCAGGAAGGGAAAATGTACGCCAGGAAAATTGTCAAACTTTAGTACCTATCCCGATATCATACGTTCTGATTCTAAATGGCTGAAGGACCTCAGCCATTTAGAATTTAGAATAAGGTTTGATGCCTGTATACTTTCCGTCTGTATAAAAAATGAAATAGTAAAGGCCTGGTTTTAGATCAGTATTCAGTAAGACTTTATCGCCAGTCGCGCCGGATTGAACGATCTCACCATTTAAATCAACAAGATCATAATGTATGGATTGGCTCTTGATAAATGAACTGGGAAACTTAATCATCACTTCATTCCCGGTGCCCGGGTTTGGATAAAGTATTATTTGTGAAGAGTTGCTGACGTCCCGGGTACTTGTCGTCGAAAGATCAATATCTGCAATATCAAGTTTAGTGACAAGTTCAGTAAACAATTGATATCCCGCATACATCGATTTGAATTGGGCAATCTGTGATAATGTATCATCTGTAAAGAGATCATTCATCCACCTTGAAGGCAATGAATGATAAAGAAAAGAGACCTGTAGATTAGCAAGGCCTTGATTGCCATTTAGGGGAAGTTTATAGGCGATGATATCTCCGCCTGAGGAACTGGCAGTGCCATAATCCGGATCAGTCAAAGCTTCACCCCAGACAGCTACAGTATCATACACTTCATGATTTCGATTAAAACCTAATGGAAGAAGTCTGTTGTCTTTCAAAGGCCTGAATGCTGCATTAAGACGCGTCGTTAAATGACCCTGTACGTCTGACATCACCATTTCATAAATCTGTACATCATCAGGTGATTTAGATTCCTGATGATGTGGTTCATAAGGGAGATCCCGACCTTTTATATTTCCATCGTTATCCAAAATACCATTTGCATATATCGTATCGATTCCGGATGGGTCAGTGAGAATAACTTGCAACCAGGCTAGACGGCTTGGATATCCGGAAGGAAATTTATGACCGGTTTTATTTTTCAGTGTGATTTCAAAATAAAGTGTGTCATCAAAGACCTGCATTGGTGAAATCGAAAGAGTTGCGGCACGGCTAATGCTAAGCCTGTTGTTTTTAATTGATTCATCCCACAGACGGTTTGGGGAAGTCTGAAGTAAATGAAGAGAGTCACGATTATTTTTCATCAAGGTCAACATCGCTGTATTTGCTCCGAAAAACTGATGCAATCCAAATGGATATCTCTTCTTTAAAGCTTTGAAATCTGTAGCCACCACGACACTGTCCTGTATAAAAGGAAGATGGCAATTCTGACATTCCTTGCCCTGAGCAGGATAAGAGGAATTAACCCATTCAAGATAAGTGGCTTGTTCTACAAAAAAATCTCCTGACGGCGTCCCATCATCATTCAGTGTTTTTGTGATCAAAGTATGGCATCCTGCACAGACACCACTACTATAAATATGATCTGAAAAAACCGGCTTAAATCCTACATATATCTGCATTGGCCCCTGAAACGGATTAGGATATGGGCCAAACATTACTCTGTTCGTATCAATTGTGAAATTGCCGGATTGGCCTTTTCCAAGATTCATGGCGGGCTGCTGATGGCATGAACTGCAAGAGACTCCATCAAGCCCAAGCGAGTCCTGAAGCATCGCAGCGTAGGAATAGGGCTCTCCGGTAAGATGACTCTGAATGCTGCCAAGCGGAGAATGGCATTTGAGGCAAGTCGTTTCGATCTCCGCTTTCGCAGATGGGTATTGATTGACTTCATGTGTTATGGTAGCCCTCCAGAAAGGATCATGGGCAGAAAGTCCCATCATGCTGAACTGCCAGTCATCATAGATATTAATGTCCTTACCCTGAGCATCTACTAATGCTTCACCCACCTCATCAAATCCATGGCAACCTGCGCAATGGGAGGAATGGGCTACTTTCTGCGTGGAGGGAACCGGATCACGCCGTTGTTCGAACGGACCATTGGAAGGGCCTGTCAGACCGAGAATTAATATGGTCCCGAAGAATAAAATCAGTATACTATACTTAATCACCACGCAAAATTACTTTATTTGTCAGTCAAACCGATTTTGAGTGAAAGGAAGTCTATCTCCTGTCATTCAAATTCAGATTATATCATCTATTTTTATATTTTAGCTACATCATAATATTTTCAGTGAGATTAGTGCAGAAAATGAAAAGCCAATAATGAAAAAAATTCTTTATCCGACGGATTTCTCCGAAACCGCGGAAAACGCGTTCATCTTTGCCTTACAGATTGCGGATCACTTAGGGGCTTCCATTATTACTATTCATGCTTTCGACAAGCCTGATATCAGCAGTTTTAATCTTCCGGATACATTGAGAGATGTCTATGATTCCATTGATCTCGATGTCTTTGAAAATTACGAAGATGAGGTTCCGGTCCTGAGAGACATTGCGATCGACAACGGTTATTACCATGTGCCGATGGTCCATGTGCTTGAAGAAGGCGCTGCTGTTTCAGCCATCCTGCGGACAGCCAATAAGAACAAAGTTGACCTTATCGTAATGGGGAATACAGGAGCCGGCATGATGGAGAAATACTTTTTCGGAACCGTTTCCGGAAAAGTCCTGGAAGAAGCTCATTGCCCTGTCATCCTTGTTCCGGTTACAGCCCAGTTCGATGGTATCATTGACAATATCGCAATAGCCACCAATCTGACCGATGAGGATGCTGTATTTATTGAAGAGGTAAGAAAGTTCAGGGAGCTTATGGGGTGCCTTATACACCTTGTACATGTCAATACCTCCCAGACCGTGGATGAAAGTCAGATGAAGTCGTTTTCTGAGCGATGGCATAATGACAAAAAAATCATTGCCCACGTCGTGAATTATAATGACATAAACGAAGGCCTTGAAAATTTTGTGAATGAAAATAAAATTGATCTCCTCGCCATGCTTTCCCACAAGCGCAACTGGTTCGAAGATCTTTTTTCAAAAACACGGGCCAAGAGTATTTCCTTTCACAAGACTATACCACTACTGGTCTATCAATCCGAAAATCTTATCACCTAGCTAGAAGTGAGTTGATCTATGTATTCTCATTAAGGCAGAAATAGAATTAGGATTTCTTTTTGATCCTATTTAGACTGCTCAGCATCAGTCGCCGGTTTTGCGGCACCGGACTTCATGGATGCATCCCGGATCGGTTTGAATTCAGAATTCGATTTCCATTTTGGCCAATCCCCATTGTCGGCTAATTCCTTTACAACATTCATATAGAGATTAGCATCCTGCAATATCCCGCTGAACTCAAAAGTTGAAGCATCATATTCATCCGAAGGCTGGTGATAATGTTTGTCACGGTACTCATCAGATTTTTCCTTTGCATACTGCTTTCCTTTTAATCGATGGTCAAAGCTTCCCTTTGCATATAATGCAGGTATCCCGATTTTCGCAAAATTGAAATGGTCAGACCTGAAAAAATATCCTTTTTCAGGTTCCTGATCAGGAAGTATATATCGGTTTTGCTTTTTCGCCCACCTCTCCGCATAAGTTTCTATTTCACTCTGGCCATATCCGATGACAGAAAGATCATTCATTTCTCCGATCGAATTCATATCATCGATGTTAATATTGGCTACAGTTTTAGAAGGTGGAAAAATGGGATGAGCCGCATAATATGCTGAGCCTAACAATCCCTGTTCTTCAGCAGTAACCCAAAGGAATGCAATGCTGCGTTTATAGGGTCCTGTTTTTTGCAGTGCCTCCGCCATGGCCAGTATACCGGCGCTTCCACTTGCATTATCATTGGCCCCATTATAGATTGAGTCACCATTGATTACGTCACCGATTCCAAAGTGGTCCCAATGGGCAGAAAAAATAATGACCTCATCAGGTTTCTCAGTACCAGGTATCATGGCGATCACATTCTTTGAAACATCCTTGCGTATTTGATTGTCTATAGATGTCGTGATTTTGTAGGCCAACGGTATGGGCTTAAATTCTTTTCGTCTGGCTGCAGCTGTCGCTCTTTCAATGTCAAGTCCTGCTGTTTTAAAAATATCAATGGCTGATTCATATGATATCCAACCCTGCATTTGGCAAGGTGTATAGCCTAATGATTCAAGATTTAATTTAGCACCACTTCCCGCTCCTTTTACAACACCCCATGGATAACCTGCCATTTCTGTCTGGTGTATGATCCATATAGCTGCAGCGCCCTGACGTGCAGCTTCCTCATACTTGTACGTCCACCTTCCATAATAGGTCATGGTTTTTCCTTTGAACAATGTGCTGTCCTCCGTTTCGAAATCCGGATCATTGACCAGCACCAGGGCTGTTTTTCCTTTCATATCAATGTCTTTGTAATCATTCCAGCCTATTTCTGGAGCCACTATTCCAAATCCGCAAAAGACAACCTCGGATCCCTCGATAGATACCTTTTCTACGGGCCGTTGTGTAAAAGCAACATATTGATCACCCAGATGCAGGCTGATCTTGTTTGGTCCTTCAAGATCCATGTGCTCAGCAGGATGTCCTGTGATTTCAACCATGGGAACATCCTGAAAATAGGAGCTGCCATTTCCAGGCTTTAGACCGATATTCTTCACTTCTGTTTCAAGAAAAGCAAGCGTTTTCGTTTCTCCAATAGTAAATGGCTTACGACCCTGGAATTCGTCAGAGGATAATGTTGAAATATATCTTCTGAACGATTCTTCAGAAATAGTTGAATCAGATGTTCCTTTATTTTCTTTGCACGCAATGAATAGAAGTAAACAAAAAGTGAAAAGGAAGCAAATTTTCATGGGATTGATATTTTGACCGAAGGTAAATAAAACCTTATAGCATCTTTGCACTTAATAGACTATCCTTTGATGAATTACGATGAGACTATAGAATTTCTATTTACCTCGCTCCCGATGTACCAGCGGATAGGTGATGCAGCGATAAAAAAGGATCTTACCAATATCAGGTTGCTTTGTCATCTCCTTGATGAACCTCAACAGAAATTCCCGTGTATTCATGTAGCCGGTACCAATGGAAAAGGAAGCACCTCGCATATGCTGGCTTCTATATTTCAGGCTGCAGGGAAAAAAGTCGGCCTCTATACATCACCTCACTATGTTGACTTTCGGGAACGGATCAAAATCAACGGTAAAACGATATCGGGGAAAGACGTCGTTGATTTTGTAAAAACCTGGAATGAAAAATGGCACTCCATTCAGCCTTCTTTTTTTGAGATAACCGTAGCGATGGCTTTCGATTTTTTTAGAAATGAAAAAGTTGATATCGCTATCATTGAAACAGGGTTAGGGGGACGTCTGGATTCAACTAATATTATTTACCCTCTCATGTCGGTCATCACGAACATTGGTTATGATCATATGCAATTGCTCGGAAACACAATTCCGGAAATAGCCTTTGAAAAAGCTGGAATTATCAAGAAGCATATCCCAGTGATCATCGGGGAATGGCAAAAGGAAACAGCTGAGGTATTTAAAAAGAAAGCAAAAAAAGAAGATGCGCCTATCCACTTTGCTGCAAAACATATATTTCTTGAGTCGACAAACGGGGATATTTTTACACGCGTCTATAGCGTAAAAATGAGATCAGGAAACTGGATTGAAAATATTGAATCTGATCTGACCGGACCGTATCAGAAGAAAAATATCCGCACTGTTCTTGAAGTAATGTCGTGCTGGAATAAGTATTATCCAGATCAAGGGATTTCGGATAAACAAATAAAAGATGGGTTAAAAGATGTAAAAAAGTCCACCGCAATGATTGGTCGGTGGATGATTATTCGTGATAAACCTTTAGTCTTAACGGATGCTGCACATAACATTGATGGCATTAAATCGATACTGCCTGACGTGTTAAAAATTGCTTCCACCAGGAGACATTTTATACTTGGATTCGTATCGGATAAAGATGTCAAAAAGATTCTTTCTCTATTTCCGCAAGAGGGACTTTATTATTGGTGCAGCCCTGCCATTCCACGTGGAAAACCTGCGCTGGAAACGATGAAGGCCGGAAAGGAGCTCGGTCTTAGAGGGAATGCATTCAATAGTGTGAGCAGCGCATATCATGAAGCATTTGCCAATGCAACAAAAAATGATTTAGTGTTTGTTGGAGGCAGCAGCTATGTCGTTGGAGATTTCCTTGCAGCAATGAATATGGAATAAGGAATAATTGAAGAAAATCGGGAATCAAGAATATTGAATAAAGAATTCAGAAGTAAAATGTGGAATTAATAAATTAAAAGTGATCTGTGTAATGCCTGATTCAACAGAGTAGATATTTTGAATTCTTCAAAATTCTTACTTCTGAATTCCGCATTCATTTCTGAATTCCTACTTCTGGATTATTTATTCCTGATTTACTTCTCAATTTTGAATTCTACATTCAGAATTCATTATAAAATGGGTGGTAGGAGGGTCTCGAACCCACGACCTCTAGAACCACAATCTAGCGCTCTAACCAACTGAGCTACAACCACCATTTAACCATTTCTCAAAAGGGATTTTGACAAACGGATGGCAAATATAATCCTTTCCTCAGTTCGTTGCCGGTGTTTTTTCAATCTTGAATGTTCTACTCACGGGATTCAATGGGGTATTCACCAATTGGCCACTTTCATCCATCAGGCTAAGCTTGATAGTATTGTCACCTTCAGGCAATCCTTCGATATAATACGGCTGCCATGTGTCAATCATATGTTTTTCACCATTGATGTCAGCTTCAACCTTAAGTCCTGTCATATCCGTATTGACAAGATAGAAGTCAAGCATGACCTTTTTTCCGTCATCACCGGTATAAAGCCCCTTTGGACGACTATAAAATAACATAGGACCCGCAATCGGTTCCATTTTTTCAAAACTCTTATCCTTAACAGTCACTTTTTCGGCTTTGAATGCGGTAGGCGTTTTAAGGCTTTCATGGTAAGACCGTGATAAAAATGAAAGGATGTAATGATCACCATCCGGAATGTCCTGATCAAATGCATCAGTATATTTGGCTATATAGGGTTCATTGTCAATGATGAGATGAATATGCTGACCTTCCTTACTGTTAGCACAGTTTTTCTGGAGTGCATCAGGAGTTTGTTCGCCAAGTTTATAGGTTTTTCCTTCGATTACAGCCGTAAATTTCCCCTTTTTATAAGCGATTGATTTGAGATTTGCATCAGGAAAGTTCTGTGAAGAAGTGAAAGGTGTCAGCGTATATTTGATGCTAGGAGCTGAAGCTGCCTCCATTTTGGTTTCCGGTTCTTTGGCGGGCTGGTTTTTGCAGGCAGCCAAGAGAAGAAATAAAGCTGAAAAGACCAATATGTTTTTCATTTTACATTGTTTTTTAATGAATAAAGCACTTTAAAATTAAGAATGTCTACAACTTTACAATACATAATAACTACCTGAAAGGTTTTAATGTCAGTCAAAGAACCCGAAAAATCATCTGTTACATTGTCCCAAATGGGTCCCTTTGAGCAATTGTTCAAAAATAACTACCCCCTGGTCTGTAGTGTAATCAACCAATATGTCGGGGACAAGTCAAAGGTGGAAGATATAGCCCAGGAGATTTTTATGGATTTATGGATCAAACGCGATCAGATCAGCATTCATACCTCAGTTCCTGCCTATCTGAGACGTATGGCTGCAACGAGAGCCTTAAATCACATAAGGGATACGAAAAAATATAACTGGGACGATCTGGATACGCTTAATGATACACCTTCCAGGTCTTCATTTATGTCCCCCGAAGTAATTCAGCGTTTGGAAGAAGAGGAATTACAGAAGTCATTGGAGATAGCTATTGAAATGTTACCCGAAAAATGCAGGATTATTTTTATGCTCAGCAGGTTTGACGAGTTGTCATATGCGGAAATAGCTCAAAACCTGTCTATTTCGGTTAAAACAGTGGAAAATCAAATAGGTAAAGCATTAAAATATCTCCGGATGGCCTTATCAATAGGGGATAAGATTGATAAAAGTGTCTAATACTACGTATGATGGAAGAAACCAATGAGGTTAGGATAGGCAGATTTCTCTCCGGAACAGCGGGGAGTGATGAAAGATTAGCATTTGAAGGTGAGTTGGAATCAAATCCGGCATTAAAAAGTGATTTTCAAACGTACAAGAAGATATGGGAAAATAGCCATGCGAAAATGCAGGTTGGGTGGCAAGCCGATCAAGCCTGGCAACGATTTACTGAAAATACACTATCAAAACAAACAAACATCAGGACAACAAGGAGAATTAATCTTAAATGGGCCGTTGCTGCGGTTGTGATTATTTCCCTGGCTTCATTTCTTCTCTCCTGGAGTAATAGTAAGCCGGTTTCCTATGCTTATAAAGAGAATGATACTAAGCCTTTAGTTTTAAGTGATGGTTCGAAAATATACTTGAATAAAGGAGCATCTGTTGATGTATTTCCTTTCAAACACAAGAAACGACCTGTTACCCTACATGGAGAAGCTTTCTTTGAAGTAGCGCCTGATGCCGAACGACCGTTTACAGTAGAAAGCGGAGGAACGATCACAGAAGTCGTGGGTACCGCCTTTACTATTACCCAGACCAATGAGAATACCAGGATTTTCGTTGAGAAAGGAAAGGTAATCTTCAAGTCAATTGACAAAGACAAAGAAATAGTGGCCCTCACAGCAGGTGAAGCAGCTCTTTTTAATGAGGATAGAATGCAGGTGATTCCGAACCCTTCACCAAATATTAATTCGTGGCATACACAACATCTGAGTTTTACTAAGAATATGTCTTATGCTGAGATATTAACAGATGCTTCTGCTTATTTCAACCGGCCTATTTCTCTTGAAAATGTGGACCTTAAGGAATGTCGTATTTCAAATACGCTCATTTATACTAGTCCTGACATAAATGCTGTACTTAAGCCTTTAGCCAGTTTTGTAAATGGTACTATAAAAGTTGAGGGTGATAAATACATCATTGTGGGGGGCGTCTGCCCTTAATTATGCTACGGGGCGGGGCATACATATTATGCTTCATTACGTTTCTTACGTACAGCTTAGCTTAATTCGTTTTCTTTCATGCTCCGTTAACCGTCTTGCACATTGATGACTACATTTTCCCACTAAAGGATAACTCTATTCTGTTTACTGTAAATTTGCCGCCTCATAAACGAATATGACTACAGTAAAGACAGATTTATTGATTATTGGCGCCGGACCGGTGGGCCTTTTTACAGTGTTTGAAGCCGGACTTTTAAAGATGAGGTGCCACCTTATGGATGTTTTGCCTCATTTAGGTGGACAATTGACGGAAATCTATCCCAAAAAGCCTATATATGATATTCCCGGGTGCCCAATGATCCTGGCAAGTGACCTGGTGAATAATCTAAGGAAGCAAATAGAGCCTTTCAAACCTACTTTTACCCTTGGTGAAAGAGCCGAGTGTATTGAAAAAAATAGTGATGGGACTTTCACCATTACAGGGCACAAAGGGACAAGTATTGAAGCTAAGGTGATTGTCATCGCAGGGGGGCTTGGATGTTTTGAGCCCAGGAAACCACCTATTCCGGAGATAGAACGATTCGAAGGAAAGGGAGTAGACTATTTTGTAAAACAACCTGAAGATTACAGAGGGCAGCAAATAGTGATCGCAGGAGGTGGGGATTCAGCATTAGATTGGACGATTGAATTGGCAAATATCGCCCAATCGGTGACGTTGATACATCGGAGGACAAGTTTCAGAGGTGCCCCGGATTCTGTTGATAAGGTGTTAAACTTAGTGAAGGATAAAAAAGTGAACCTGATCACGAATGCAGAAGTTATTGAACTGGAAGGAAAAATTAAACTAGAAGCCACAATTGTAGAACACAATGCTGAAAGGTTGCGTCTTGAGGCAGATTGTTTTTTACCACTTTTCGGCCTCACGCCTAAATTAGGCCCAATAGCCGATTGGGGATTGGCCGTTGACAAGACAGCGATACATGTCAATCCATTAGATTACAGCACCGCAGTAAAAGGTATATATGCAGTGGGAGATATCAATACGTATCCTGGAAAATTAAAATTGATTCTTTGTGGATTTCATGAAACGACGCTGATGTGTCAGTCGGCATTTCATCATATTTATCCGGAGCAAAAATTATCCTTTAAATATACCACAGTGACAGGTATAGAAGGATTTGAAGAGAGTAGTGTTAAGGGCTTGCATTTGGGTTAAATCAAAAAGAAATGTCAGCAATTTCAAATTGAAGACAATTTTTTTTAATCACAACAAAGGTTTATCCGCCTGTTTCCTGGCGGAGTTGTTTTATCTGGTTATCCCAAAGCTTTTTAAGATCATCAATTTCTTTTTCACCTGCAAAGTCGGTTATTTCAAGTACAGTCTCTTCGGTGACAGGAGATAGGTACATCCTGAATTCAAGGTATTCATGACGTGCGGCCCCTTCCCATTTAAACCGGATGCGCTCCTCTTCAATATCGTCAACGACCTCTGCATTCTCCTCATTTCCGTCCCAGGTGAAGGTGTAAACATCAGAGTTGATATCAACGCCATCACAAAACCACCTCACAAGGCATGCAGGGGTGGTCAAAAACTTGTAAAGAATGGCTGGGGAGGCTTTAAATATATATTCCAGATCTACGGGTATTCGCTTCATAATTGATTCCTGATATAAAGGGCAAGTCCATCGCCTTTTCTTATGCTGAAGGGCGTAAATAAAACAGAATTCCTGAATATAACAAACAATTGAACTTTTTTTCCACTCAGGACATTAATTCTTTTTTATGGTCTCACCCGCCTTTATGTGTTCTGTATTATAGAATCATACGGAAAACAGGTCTGAAATGAGGGGATTAAAAAAATAAATTAATATTACGGTTAGCCTGGAAAAAACGTACTTTTGCGCCTCTTTTGATAGCAACAGGACAAAGGGGAACGTTTTTTGTCAGCTATTTTGTCCAAAACTTATATAACGTAAACTTTGCCATGAGGCAGCTAAAAATAACCAAATCCATTACCAACAGGGAAAGTCAATCCCTGGAAAAATATTTACAGGAGATCGGCAAAGTTGATCTTCTTACTCCTGAAAAAGAGGTAGATCTGGCCAAAAAAATCAAACAGGGTGACCAGATTGCTCTGGAAACGCTGACGAAGGCCAATCTCAGGTTCGTGGTCTCTGTTGCAAAGCAATACCAAAATCAAGGTCTTTCGCTTAGTGACCTGATCAATGAAGGCAATCTTGGACTTATTAAAGCTGCTCAGCGTTTTGATGAAACCAGGGGATTTAAATTCATCTCCTATGCTGTTTGGTGGATTCGCCAGTCTATTCTGCAGGCTTTAGCCGAACAATCCCGTATTGTTCGTCTCCCGCTTAATAAAGTCGGATCATTAAATAAAATCAACAGGGCTTTTTCTCAGCTCGAACAGGAATTTGAGCGCGAGCCTTCTTCAGAAGAATTGGCTACAATTCTTGAAATCTCTGCTGATGAAGTGGAAACCACTCTAGGCGTTGCAGCACGCCATGTATCCATGGATGCGCCATTCGTTGACGGAGAGGACAATTCTTTGTTGGATGTACTTGAAAACCCAAATACACCAGGAACTGATTCAGGGCTTGAATACCTTGAGTCACTCCGTAGGGAAATAGACAGGTCATTAGGTACATTGACAGATCGTCAGGCTGATGTCATCAAACTTTATTTTGGAATTGGTGTAGAGCATCCATTGTCTCTCGAAGACATCGGTGATCGATTCGGACTTACACGCGAACGTGTACGTCAGATCAAAGACAAAGCCATCAATAAACTAAGATCCGCAAGCAGAAGTAAATTGCTAAAACACTACCTGGGCGCATAATATTTTTTGCAACCCTTTAGGTCTAAATAAAAAGAAAAAGGCCGTTCAGGATTTAATCCGGAATGGCCTTCTTCTTTTATTCTAATTTATAAGTTAAATTGGTAAACATCTAACCATTTAACCTTTTGACCTTTTTTTTAATGTTTCTCTTCAATCTTATTGAGATATTGAAGATTGTCAATATTTAAGACTTTGGCTAGTTTGCCAACCTTTTTGAGATCTATATTACCGAGGAAGCTAAGCATAGCAAAGTTTTTATCTCCGCCAACGATCATCAGAAGTTCCTGAACCATATCGCCACTGGATTTAACCAGGAATTGTACATTTTCTCCATTATCCCTGGCGGTCAATAGTACTTCATATTCTTTTGTATTAATGGTTTTCAGGGCTTCCTGGTAGAATTGTAAGGTATTTACTTCTGTATGCAGGACTCTCAGGCCTTTGATACTACGGAGAACTTCCTGTACATCCGGCTCCATGTCCTTAATCTCAATTTTAGAAACCATATTGAACATTTTCGGGCTGATATACACTGCGCTGAAACGGGTGTCGTCGATATACTTATTAAAGTATTTGGTGATCGCATCTTCTTGTGCAAAAGAAGAAAGTGTGGTAGTAAGAATGACGAAAAAAGAAAGAATAATAGATTTCATGATGTATGAATTGGATTAAGTGATTTGATTTTATTATTTGAACATGTCGGCATATTCGCCGGCTTTTTGTATGTTGATCATTGCTTCGCTTTGTGATTTATTAAGCTTGGAAGAGACGAAAGCCAGAGCCTCGCGAACTTCCTGATAGGCTTTGTAAGGATCATCGAATGTCTCAGCCATTTGCGCAGATTGTGCTGCTTGCTGACTGTACTTCCACACGCCAAGGCCAGATGTCACAAAGAGAAGAGTAGAAGCAGCTATGGCCATCAATCGATAGATGGGGCGCACAGTAGCTCTTGACCCATTTAGCGTTTGCTTAAGATTATAGGCATCAATGTCATCAATGGTGAGAGAACTTGCTTGTCTGCGTGCCTCAGCAAGCAAGGCAAAATAAGCAGCATCTGAGCCCTGCGAGGTTGACATCTCATCCATGAGTTGTGCTTCTTCATGTGTTGAGGTTTCTGCATTCCAGTATTTCTCAAGAAGTTTATTGTCCATTTTTTTAGGCTTGATAAAGTCCAAACGTGTTGATTTTACTTAACATCCGTTGTATATGTTTCCTTGATCTGAACAGGCTAACCTTGACGTCATCGAGATTGAATCCTGTCATTGTGCAGATCTCTTCATATGTCATCTGTTCGATTTCGCGCAGATGGAATACTGTTCGTTGCTTTTCCGGTAGTTGTTCCAGGCATGCAGTAAGCTGGGTCATGAGGTCAGCGGTTTCCATGATTTTGTCTGGTATTGGAGCCTGATCACTGACGGAGTAGGCTTCATCTATGTTCACCTGATTGTCTTTGACCTTTCTCAGGACGTCGAGTGACCTGTTGCGGGTTAAAACCATCATCCATGCTTCCAGATTCTCTATTGTATCTACTTCCTGACGCTTTTGCCAGAGTTTGTACATGACATCCTGAACGACGTCTTCAGCTGACTCGCCATCTTTTACAAAGCGCAGGGCGTACCTGTACAGTTTGTCCTTCATCTTGTGAAATATGGCTTCGTATTGCTCAGCATTCATTTCGTATATATTGACGGGTTAATGGCAATTTAGTTACACCAAACTTCAATTTCAATCCTAAATGCGAAATCTTCGGTATGGCTTACTGAATTGATGATGGTATATTGTTCGATCAAACGGACTTTAATTTTGGCGTATTTTGAGATGGGGTGATCAGAAAACAACCTTGAAGTACATTTTCCAATACTGCGATGGTCAGATAGCGTTCTCAACTGATTTACGAATATTCCCCAGATCAATCTGTATGGAATTAAGATTATTTGTCAGTGAGGCGAGATCAGAAGCTTCCTGTTGTATGAGGGTATCAAATTTTGTAAACTGGCTATCCATCTTTGATTTTATACTATCGATGTACGCATAGAGTTCTTTCGTAAGTTCTTCCTGGAGGCGTTTACGGCCTTTATCCATTTCAGATTTATATTGTCTGACCACCTTGCTGCGTTGAAGGCCCAAAGTGATACCGGCTAACAGAAATCCGAGGGTCGTCAATACGCCACCGGTCACATCGAATACCATTCCGTGTGTCACTGCTGCGAGAATAATTCCAACTACAGCTATACCACTTCCTGCTGCGACATTTGTCCCCACTCTCGAATCTGTGTTGACGAATCCTGTCGCTGTAAAATTTTCAGTACGGTTTAAAAATTGTCCAAAAGCTTCTCTGAGCTCCCTTAAAATATTTTGTCGTCGCTGACCAATTTCTGAAAATATTTCATGATCATTAGCCAGGATGGTTTTACTGTTACGCATTTGGAGATCGATTGTATGGCCCATGAGTTGGATGCTTTCAGCCAGGTCAAGTACGCGGTCATTAATTTTCTCCTGCATGCCCGATCCGAAATCATTTTGAAGGCGTTTCGTAAAATCTTCAAGCCATGATTTCAACGATTGTGATTTTGAGAATATAGAACCTATCGAGCGTTTGAGAACAGGAAAAAAGGAAAGGGAATCATTCAATTCATCTGCATATTTATTGGATACACGGTCATAGGCTGCCATGAGGTTTTCGACCAGGATATCAGATTGTTTATTAGATCGGGTGGAATGATCTTCGAGGGCCTTAGTGATTTCGTTCCTGAATTGGAGATCTGCATCCAATTGTTGTTGACGTAGTTGAAGGCCACTTTGGAGTTTAATAAGAATATTAAGTGTTGTTTCTGAGATGCTGACGAGTTTTTGTTGTTGTGCTCTGCCTCCGGTCACCTGATCCAGGATGAATGTTCGTAAGGGCTCAAACCCACTTTGCTGTTGCAGTCCTTGTAATTCCTCTTTTGCGGATACCGCAAAAATGATTGGATTTTTTATTCCTTTTTTTTGTGCATATTCCTTTACACCATCCAGATTAATCTTAAGATCAGGTTCATCCATAAGATCTTTTTGCTGTAGCACGAATACGATCTTTTTATGCCACTCTTCGTGCATAAAGTTGAAAAAATCCCAAGCCGATTGCCGGTATGGATTTTTGGATTCAAACACGAAGATGATAAGATCAGACCCCGGTATAAATCGCTCAGTTATTTCCTGGTGATGGGTTATAATCGTATTTGTACCTGGCGTGTCAACTATTGCAATATCCTTTAATATCGGATTCGGTTTATACACTCTTTTGAGAAAAGGGCTTATTTCTTCTATTTTAAAAGTTTCACCATACACAATCTGCTGGATGGTATCCGTCATCGGTGATGGCGCCACTGCACACAGATCAGGATCTTCAAGGAGCGCATTGATGAATGAACTTTTTCCGGCTTTTACCTCCCCGACGATGACAAACATATAGGGTTCCTCGATCCTGTCACGCAGATCAGCTATTATCCTGCCTGATTCGGTATGCGATATCCGCTGTGTAAATTGCTGAAGCCGCTGAAGGACACCTTTCAATTCACTTTTGTGCTCTTGTAATTTTTGATCGATTACTTTAACCATGATTATTCATACAGTTCGTGCGCATATCGCTCCAGGTAGTCAAATGTGCCCGGGCCCAGATGACAAAGTACATCCAAGATACTTAGGTTTGGAAGATATGAATTTGAAAATCTGTGAACCTGTTCATAAAAAGGAAGAGAGTTTATTGATAGTGAAGTCAGACCAGCCGGGACACCTTTTCTCAAATCAATATCAGGTGCCGGAAAACTTACTTCATAAAAAGGTGTTAATACAATATTCCATTCACCCGGGAGAAATGAAATGAACAGCTCAATAAATTGCATATTGAGGTCCCAAAGGAATTGATGGTTTTTTTTGAAAATGCCTTCAATGTCACTTTCAATTTCGTTAAAAAAAGCAGTTTTACCATAAGTAGTTTGTATGGCGTGCATATGGATACGAGACCAAGGTTCATCATAGGATATTTTCACTTCGGTGATAGGCAAGTCCTGGTTTTTCCCTTTTTGGAGAGGAACTGAAAGTAATAGAGCTTTTTGCGGACCTAGGATGGCCGTTTTATTTCTCCATGTCCTTTTTTGATAATGTTCGTGTTTTTCAAGAATCAGCGTACGATGATGAAACCAATGCGCAAAATATTCTATCGATGGTAAATACTGTAGACCGGCAACACAATTATTCATTTCCATCATTTGTCCTGCAAATGTAACCCTCATGGCGGAAGATATCAGCTGGAGAAAATATGCAACCAGGTTCAGGACATTTCCTAAGGTTGTCCAATTACCATCCGATCCAGAGGTCGGGATGATTGTATGCATTCCTGTATGTGCTGAAACTAATCTTGTGTCAACACTGGAATCACTTTATCATGCACACAGTTCTGATAAGCTTATAGAAATAATTGTGCTTTTTAATAAGAATTCGCTTATGTCTGAAATGGAGATGAATATGCACCAGACATCATGGGAAGAATGTGTGAAATGGATCGCACAACATGTCAAAGAAGGATTGAAAATTTTACCTGTTTATATGGACGAATTACCCGATCCTAAAGGCGGGGTGGGGTGGGCAAGAAAAATAGCAATGGATGAAGCTGCACGACGATTGGAACCGGATGGAATCATCGTGTGTCTGGATGCGGATTGCACCGTCGACCCGAATTATCTCGATGCGGTCCAACAACACTTTAATGACTATAAATCGCATGATGCTGTTTCTATTTTTTATGAGCATAAGGTCGATCATCTTGACAGTGCAAATAGAGAGGCTATAATTATATACGAATTGCATTTACGCTATCTGATCAATGCACAGCAATGGTGTGGGCATCCCTTTGCTTATCCTACTTTAGGATCAGCTATGGCCGTAAGACGTAAATCGTATCTTGATCAGGGTGGAATGAACACACGAAGAGCGGGTGAAGATTTTTATTTTCTCCAAAAATTTATTGAGATCGGTACTCATGGGGAAATCAGAGATACTACTGTTTATCCTTCAGCACGTATTTCATCAAGAGTACCTTTTGGCACTGGAAGGGCGATGCAGCAAATTCTGCAAGACGGTGAAAATTGGTTAACCACTGATTTTCGCATTTTCCATCAAATAAGACCTCTGTTTCAATCACTGGATAAATTGCGCGATATAAGTTTGCGGGAGGTAGACACAGATCATTATCATGTGCTGCAAACCGAGTTGAATGTAAGTTCCGATCTCGTATTATATCTTCAACAAACTGGATTCTTAGAGGAATGTCGATCCATTGCAAAACAAACAGCAAGCTATTCTACATTCAGACGAAGATTTTTTAGGTATTTCAATTCATTTCGCATGATCAAGTATATGCATTATATGAGTGATCATCATTATCCTGATATTTCTGTTCTTGAAGCCTCAGGGCAACTGGCTGGTGAAATGGAATGGCCTATGGCACCATCATTCAATGTAGATCAATACCTCCAATTATTCAGGCATCATGACCGTCAAAAAATATAAGTTCCGAAAGTTCTTGCCCGGACTAAGATTCTAGTACCTGAAAATTTCTGTTTGAGCAAAATGGAAAGAAGCTTCAATCAATGCATTTTCGTCAGAATCAGAACCATGGATTGCATTTTCGCCTATGTTTTTGGCAAACAAAGCTCTTATCGTTCCGGGAGCTGCTTTTGAAGGATCCGTAGCTCCAATGAGCAGCCTGAAGTCTTCGACTGCATTGTCCTTTCTTAAGACCGCAGCCACAATAGGACCTGAGGACATGAAGTCCACCAATTCGCCGAAAAAGCCTCTTTCTTTGTGAATTGCATAGAATTCACCCCCTTTTTCAAGGGAGAGCTTGGTGTATTTCATCGCTATTATTTCAAAGCCGGCTTTATTGATCTGGGCCAGAATAGCTCCTGTGTGGCCTGCTGCTACTGCATCCGGCTTAATCATGGTAAACGTGATATTTCCTGTCATAGCTTTTAATTGAGGTATAGGGTTTGCTCTAAATGGGGCGCAAATCTAACACATTTGTAATTATGTAAATAAAGTTAGACCTTTGCGCCCTGCAAAAAATAGGCAGCCCTATATGGATTCATTGCGTCAATTGATTCGTCAGCCTTCTCATGTGGTGATTGTCACCCATAAGAATCCTGATGGCGATGCGCTCGGATCCACATTGGCTCTGGCAGCGGTTCTCAACAAATTGCTTCACAACGTCAAAGTGGTTTTGCCGAATGATTTTCCTCCTGTTTTCAATTTCCTCCCGGGAATTGAGAAAGTAATCATCGGGGAAATGACCCCGGATGAAGCCGTGTCTGCTTTTGAGAAAGCGGATATTATCTTTTGTCTTGATTTCAATTCACTCGACAGGATAGACAGGTTTGGTCTGGATGTCATGGCTTCTAGAGCTATCAAAGTACTGATCGATCATCATATTGATCCGGAACCTTTTGCGGATTTTAGTATTTCAAAAACGGAAGCCAGCTCAACAGCAGAACTGATATATGATTTCCTGCTCGATATGGGTCTTGATAAATATATTGACATTCCGATAGCCGAAGCCATTTATACCGGCATCCTTATGGACACAGGTTCATTCAGATATGGTACGAATCCAAGGGTTTTTGAAATATCTGCAGTGCTGAAGCGATTAGGAATGGATGATTACATGCTTCAGATCCGGCTCTTCAATAGCATGACTGAGAAGCAGCTCAAACTGCTTGGGTATTGTCTTGCCAATCGTATGGAATTGATGTCTGAACATCAGGCCGGAATTATTTGGCTTGATAAGGATGATTACAAAAAATGGTCCATAGGACGCGGAGATACTGAAGGGATCGTCAATTATATACTCATGGTGAGAAATATGAAACTGGCCGTCTTTATCACTGAACAACAAAATGTGACTAAGCTTTCTTTCCGTTCGAAAGGAAATATTAATGTCCAGGAAATTTGTCACAATTATTTTAATGGCGGAGGACACAAGAATGCGTCCGGGGGACAAATCAAAGCTTCAATTGAGGAGACCCTTGCCAAAGTAAAAGAGATTATACCACTAACAATGAATGCATATCAATTACAACATGAACAATAACCTATTCTTTTCTCTGCTCTGCGTCCTCCTCGTTGCAGGATGCTCTTCCGAAGGTAAACGTATGAAAACTCCGACGGGATATGAATACCAGATTGTCCGCAAGGGTTCTTCTTCTGAAGCCATACCGGTCAATAGCTATGTATTTTTCAGCATGTCACTGACTGAAAAAGATTCCGTACTGCAATCATCTGCTAAAACGGGGAAACCTTCTGTGCTTAAAATCACAGGGGATACGAAAAATTTTGGACAATTAAAACCTTTGGTTGATCTGATGGCGACACTTCATAAGGGTGATAGTCTTCAGTTTTATTTTCCAATCGATTCATTTGAACGCAAACCTCCCGGATTCGAAAAATTCACTGAGCCTCTTGTTTATCATGTAGGCGTACTGAATATCATGAATGAAACTGAGTTCCAGACGCATTCTGATTCTATCTCAAAAGAACAGGAAAAGGTGAAGCAGGTCGTAAGAGATCGCATGCCGGAAATTGAAGCTAAAACAGCAGCAACGTATGCAGCCTTTAAAAAAGGTGATTTAAAGGACAAACTGCAATCAACTGCTTCAGGCCTTAGATATATCATCGAAGAGCCAGGAGATGATGGTACGAAACCAGAAAAAGGAGCTCAAGTTTCTGTTCATTATTATGGGATGCTTGATGCTGATGGTAAAATGTTCGATTCTTCTTTCAAAGCTGGACAGCCATATCAGTTTCCGGTAGGTGTCGGACAGGTGATTCCGGGATGGGATGAAGGTATTATGCTCTTGAATAAAGGAGCAAAAGCAACTTTGTTTATTCCTGCATCATTAGGATATGGGGCAGCAGGATCGCCTCCGGTGATACCCGCAAATGCAGACCTGATTTTCTATGTTGAATTAGAGCGATAAATACGCAACAATAAATATATCTGTTGAAGAGGGACGAGGTCAAAGTCGTCCCTCTTTAATTAGAATAAATGAATTACATTTTTAGGCATAGATTTTTTCTGTTTGTCATAATTAAAATAAAATGACCGTAGACCAATTTACTAACCTTCAGGCCCGTGTGGAAGTATTAGGGAGGTATCTTTGACGTCGCAAGACGACAAATGCAGCTTGAGGAAAGAGAGCAATTAACTCTTGATCCGGACTTTTGGAATGATTCCGAAAGAGCGCAATCCACATTAAAAGAAATTAAAACGCATAAACACTGGCTGTCTCACTTCAAAGACATCAAGACAGTTGTTGATGACCTTGGTGTTCTTCTTGAGTTTTATGACGCAGGAGAAATACCTGAAGAGGAATTAGATCATGCTTACGCAAATGCTGTAGACATTGTAGACGACGTCGAATTCCGAAGTACTCTCAATCAACCGGAGGATGAACTGTCCTGTATTTTAGAAATCAATGCCGGTGCAGGAGGAACAGAAAGTTGTGACTGGTCAGACATGATCCTCAGAATGTATATCATGTGGGGTGAAAAAAATGGCTATAAAGTCTCAGAGCTTAACAGAGTGAATGGTGACGTGGCCGGTATCAAAAGCGCTGAGATCGAGATCAGCGGCGACTATGCCTACGGAATGCTTAAAGGTGAAAATGGTGTGCACCGTCTTGTAAGAGTAAGTCCATTTAATTCCCAGGGTAAACGAATGACCTCCTTCTGCTCAGTATTTGTTCATCCGGAAATCGATGACACCATTGAGGTCGACATCAATACGGATGATCTCGAATGGGATACGTTCAGGTCGAGTGGCGCAGGCGGACAGCATGTCAATAAAACAGAATCAGCAGTCCGGGTTCGACATCTTCCATCGGGTATTGTTGTAGAATGCCAGCAGGAAAGATCGCAGCATCAGAACCGCGAAACAGCGCTTAAAATGTTGAAATCACGACTTTATGAGCGTGAGATCCAAAGACGAAATGCTGAACGTGATAAAGTCGAATCAGATAAGATGAAAAACGAGTGGGGTAGTCAAATTAGAAGTTATGTACTCGATGATCGTCGGGTAAAGGATCATCGCACACAATACACTGTGCACAATCCGGATCTTGTCCTGAATGGTGACCTGAATGGTTTTTTGAAAGCCTATCTAATGTGGAGCAAGAGTGGGTATATCTCTCAGAATTAATCTGTTGAACGGATTTTTTTTAGATCAGAAATAAATTTATTGAAGTACGGACAGGTCGCGACCTGTCCGTACTTCAATAAATTTAATGTGGATTTTCCTGCAAAACATTTTCTTTTACCCACTTTCCATAACCATCATTTACATCGACAATCCAACTTAAGATACAGGGGACTTCATACGAATGGTGACTGGTTATAAATTCAGTCACTTTGCCTTTTAGCGAAGGCAAAGATTTTATTACTAATACAAATTCATGCTCTTTTTGCGTAGTGCCATCCCATGGAAAAATGGATTGAACCGGGAAAACATTTGCACAGGCAGCTATTTTTTTTTCAACTACATGTTGGCCGAGAGACATTGCTTCAGTTTCTGATGCGGTCGGAATATAAAAGAGCAGAATTTGCAACGCTTACTTCTTTGAAACGAAATAAAAATTATAATGATAAAATTTCAGCCATGCGCAACAGATCAAGATCGATGTCTTTGTGTTTGTTGATGGCATCGTCAAAAGAAACCATCATCATTTTATTGTTCTGAATACCAATCATTACATTGGTATGCCCCTCCAGAAGTGCTTCTACGGCTTTGAATCCCATTCTGCTGGCGATGAGGCGATCAAGCGCTGAAGGTGCTCCACCTCTTTGCATATGGCCTATTATCGTCACTTTTGGATCATAATCAGGAAACCTGTCTTTAATCTCGCCTGCAAGCTTTTGAGCATTTCCACTTCCATTACCCTCTGCAACAATGATTAAAGAAAATAGCTTTTGACGTTTAGCCGTTTTTTCAAGATGTTTTATCAGCGTATCTATCGTTGTTATGGCCTCAGGTACGAGGATAGCGCCTGCACCACTTCCTATTCCTGTGTTTAATGCGATGAAGCCTGTATCCCTTCCCATCACCTCGACAAAGAACAACCTATTATGCGAATCCGCAGTATCTCTGATTCTGTCTACGGCTTCTATGGCTGTATTGACGGCCGTATCAAAACCTATTGAATAGTCGGTACCATACAAATCATTGTCGATTGTACCCGGAATTCCAACGACAGGAATTCCATATTCCTCGAAGAAAATTTTTGCACCTGTAAAAGTTCCATTGCCACCGATAGCAACAAGTCCTTCAATGTCATTGGCTAACAGGGAATCATAGGCTGCTTTTCTCCCTTCAGGTGTGCGGAAGCGATCACTTCGCGCAGTCTTTAATACTGTACCTCCGCGCTGGATAATGTTTCCTACATCACCTTTATCAAGACGTTCAATATGGCCATCTATCATCCCTTCATAACCACGATAGATACCGAAGACATGAAGATCATGATAAGAAGCAGTCCTTACAACAGATCTGATAGCAGCATTCATCCCGGGTGCATCTCCTCCGGAAGTGAAGACAGCTATCCGGCGTATATTGTTATTCTTCAATTTCATGTTTTTCGTGCATTGTAAAAAGGCGATAAGACGGATCTTTCAGAAAAACCCCGGTCTTAAGCGCATAATGTGCAAGTTCGTTTTCGATTAAGTCGGCAAATATACAGCCTATGGACCCAAGAAAGTGCACAGGCTCAACAGGCTTCAATGGAAGTAAATGATTCCTCATAAAGAGGCGAAAACGTGATCCCACAAGATCCCTGATCCAGGAATTATCTTTCATGTCAACTGCGACTTTCGCAAAAGTGGCAAGGTATTGATTGGGTGTTGAAGTAGAATAAAGTTGCTTCAATAATCCAGATCTCCCATCTGGGACTAATCTCGTCATTTCAGTTCTGACGGCTTCTGGCATCTCATCGTAAAAATAAAATTGAAGAAGAGATTTGCCAATATCACATCCACCTCCTTCATCGCCTAAAATGTAACCAAGTGCACTTGCTTGTCGAATGATCTGTTTTCCATCAAAAACAGCTGCATGGCTTCCGGTGCCGAGAATAGCGACTGTACCGGCTACTTTTCCGCATGTTGCAATGGCGGCTCCCACCAAATCGGAATTGACATATATTCTACTTTTTGGAAATGTGGTATGCAATAATTTCTCCACTTTTAATGCAATATGATCATCCACAACGCCCGCACCGTAATACCAAATACGGTCAGGTGAAATTCCTTTCAATTCATCAGATAGTGTTGTAATGACTTTCGTTCCGGTTTCGGTTGGATGCACCAATGGATTAAAGCCACTTAGCCTGATTTCTTTTGATGCATCTCCTGAGACCCACCAGCTTGATTTTGTGGAGCCAATATCGCCTACAACTATGGTTTCACTCATTATGATGTCTTTTGACTTATCGTAAATGTAGAAAGTAGTTTGTGATACAAGGCCATTAGGAATTTAATCGAATCAATTTGAATCTTTATTTCCTTCAAATTGTTATAGCAGCGTAAAGCTCAAAGCTACACTCGGGTTTACGTCGTTCTCCCTTTTTTCTTACATTTACGTTTCATTTCAAATCTATAAAATCAACTATTATGATCATTATTCTTTTAATCATTATAGTCGTACTTGCCCTTCTCCTTATGGGCACCTACAACAAGCTTGTACGATTACGCAACGGAGCTGAGGAAGCATTTCAAACCATTAATGTATTTCTCAAACAGCGATATGATCTTATTCCAAATCTGGTCAACACGATTAAAGGGTATACCCAATATGAAAGTGGCGTTCTGGAAAAAGTTGTTGCCTTGCGGAATACGGCTATGGCTGCAGGTGGTAAAGACGGAGGTGTAGCAGACAATGCGCTTTCAGGGGCATTAAAAACTGTTTTCGCATTAGCTGAAAATTATCCTGATCTTAAAGCAAATACAGAATTTCTTCATTTACAGGAGACGCTTACAGGAATGGAAGAAGGCATTCAGAGATCAAGACGTTATTACAACGCTTCTGCACGTGATCTGAATAATGCGGTTGAAGTATTTCCAAGCAACCTTATCGCAGGTCCATTCGGTTTCAAGAGAATGACGTATTTCGAAGTCGATGAGGCTGAAAAACAAAATGTAAAAGTTCAATTCTGATTCCATGTCGATGCGCTTTATTTCTTTTGTTGTCTCCTTTCTGCTATTAGCATCCGGAGCTAAGGCAGAGTATTTCACAATTAAAAATTTTCAGGTTACCGTCAATTTCACTGATGAGGGCTATGCTAATTTTGATGAAACTATTGACGTGGAATTTTCAGAACCACGTCATGGAATATTTCAATTTATTCCCTACAAAGGAGTTGTCAACGGTAAAGAAGTCAATTGGGCGTTTAAGGATATTAATGTCGAAGGCTATAAGTATACGACATCAAAAGAAAATAACAACATTGTCATCAAGATTGGTGATGCAAATGCTTTTGTAGAAGGACGACAAGTTTATCATATCACCTACACTGTGTTAAACACACTTAATTTTTTTGAAAAAAATACTGAATTCTATTGGGATATCCTTGGTATAGCCTGGACAACGGAGATAAAGAATTTTTCGTTTGATCTTAAATTTCCTGATAAAGTACATTTGACTACTAATGATGTTCGTTATTTTACAGGAATTGCAGGATCAGGTGGACAAGATGCTGAACTACAGGTATTTTCTAATGAAGTAAAAGGAAAAACAACTCGTGTTTTTGCGCCAGGTGAAGGTGTGACAGTTGCCGTCAATTTTCCGGCAGATACATTTCAACCAATGGGCGCATTGACCTCCTTTTGGCAAATACATAGCTTGTTGATAGCTCCGATCTTTTTTCTGCTGGCCGCTTTTTTTGCAAAGTTTTTTGCCCGCAATCGCAAGCAACCGATCATGACGGAATATTTTCCACCTGAGGGCGTATCTCCTGTTATAGCAGGTGGATTTATTGATAATAGCGTAGATAATAGCGATGTGCTTTCACTTATTCCTCACCTGGCTAACAAAGGATATCTGCGTTTGGAATCAAAAGAAGAAAAAGGATTTTTCAAAAACAAAAGTCTTATCACGTTTTACAAGCTCAAGGACGCAGGTTCGGATTTAATGCCATTTGAAACACAATTCTTCAATGCATTATTTTCGACCGGATCAGTTGTAGAGTTGAGCGATTTGAAGGATAAATTTTATACTCAACTGGCTGCGGTCAAGGAATCCGTTCGGGCATGGATCAAGGCTCAGGGTTGGTATTCAGCTGACCAAAGGGCATTTGGATGCGTTACGGGCATTGTCGGATTGATCGCTCTTGGATGGGGAGCTTACGCTCTATTTGCAAAACAAAACGTAGATGGAATTGCACTGATCGTCAGCGCCTTTATCATATTTTTCATATCCAGCCGATTTCACAAACGAACACCGGCAGGCAATGAAACGTATCAGAAGCTCGAAGGATTTCGTCAATTTGTCGCTAAGGCTGAGCGTCCTGTTATCGAGCGTCTGATGAAAGAAGATCCATTGTATTATGATAAAACAATGCCATATGCACTTGCATTTGGATATCTAAGCCAATGGAACAAACAATTTGAAGGTTTACTTACACAACCACCTTCCTGGTATACAGGTCCGATAATGTATGGTCCCGGCATGAACCAATCATGGAGTACCTTTTCAGAAAGTTTTCCTTCTGAGATCAGTAACATTGGGTCTGTCTTCGGTAGTAGTCCAAGCAGTTCTTCCGGTGGTGGTGGCGGCGGTGGATTTAGCGGTGGCGGCGGCGGCGGTGGCGGCGGTGGAAGCTGGTAGTCATGGCTCCTTTTTTCTCGTACCATATCAGGTCATCATATTTTTAATTAAGCGCGAGAATAGAATTCGACATCGAATTTATATTTTGTATCATTCATATTTCGATCTTCTGTTTCTATGGATACTACTGATAAGAATATTTCAAAATATAAGGTTGCAGTTATTGGCGCAGGTACAATGGGTAATGGTATTACGCACGTTTTTGCGCAGAATGGATATCCGGTGACTATGATTGATATCTCCGGTGAAGCCGTGCAGCGAGGAATGATTGCCATTCAGCAAAACATGGAACGGATGGTGCAAAAGGAGAAAATCACTTCTGCAGATAAAGAAAAAGCAGTAGCATTAATCCAAACATCTACTGATGTGAAATCAGGCGTAGGTAATGCAACACTGATTATTGAAGCCGCGACTGAAAACCTGGATCTAAAACTTAAGCTTTTTAAAGATTTCAATCAATATAGTCGTGAGGATGCCATTCTGGCCACAAACACGAGTTCGATATCGATCACCAAAATAGCTTCTGTTACTGATCGTCCTCAGCAAGTCATCGGAATGCATTTTATGAATCCGGTGCCTGTGATGAAGCTCGTTGAAATCATACGTGGCTATAGCACTTCGGATGAAGTAGCCAAAGAAATAACTGTGATCGCTGAAAGCCTTGGAAAGATTGCTGTTGTTGTCAATGATTATCCTGGATTTGTAGCTAATCGTGTCCTGATGCCTATGATCAATGAAGCGATCATTGCATTGTGGGAAGGTGTGGCCGGTGTGGAAGAAATTGATAATGTCATGAAACTGGGTATGGCTCATCCAATGGGTCCTCTTCAACTTGCAGATTTCATCGGACTCGATGTTGTCCTGGCTATTTTACGTGTTTTGCAGGATGGTTATGGCCAACCAAAATATGCTCCCTGTCCACTATTAGTCAACATGGTCCAGGCGGGTAAGAAAGGCATAAAAAGCGGTGAAGGATTTTATGTTTATTCACCAGGTTCCAGAGAAATGAAGGTAAGTGAGTCTTTTCGGAAGTAAACGTTTGAAAATAGACGACAGGCTATAGACGATCTTTAAATATCATGTCAGCTGAAGTCGTGGCTATAACAGACTCAATTCACTCAATTCACTATTCACTATTCGGTATTCGGTATTCACTATTCACTACTCACTACTCACTACTCACATCTTTACCAGTTTCTTCGTCATTACCTTTCCATCTTTTTCAATCATGATGAAATACAATCCCGCAGGATAAGCATTCATATCATCAATTCTTATTTCTTCTTCTTTTGTGGCATCTGCATATACACTTGTTGTCTTCATGATTTGTCCATAGGTGTTATAGATTGAAATATGATGATCACCATTTTGGATTGCCTTTAACCTGATGACAGCAAAGTCTGTCGTTGGATTTGGAAATACATCGAATGTAGTCAGTAATGGAATTTCATTTTTAACCGCGACATCACATTTTGTATCCAGAATATATGTTGCATATACGGTGGTATCAAATAAACATATACTCCTGATCTGAACTTCGTAAGATTTACATTTTGCGAGGTCGTTGAGGACCGCCGTGCTATCAAGGGTTGCAAACTCTTTATACTCTGTGGTTCCTACTTCCCGCCATCTATAGGTGTAGATGATAGCGCCTTCTGATGTAGGCCAATATGCAAAAGCACTTGTAAATGTGATGCCATCAAAAAATAAAGTGTCGATAGGTGGACAAGAGTTAGGTTTAAGAATACTGACACAATAATCTTCGACTTCACCTGAAGAAATATTTTCACACGGACCCTGATTGATACTAAATGGAGGATTGAATCGAGCCATGCTGACTCTCATCCTTGTACTTCCTGCCAGTGCCGTAAAAGGGATATTGATGCTGTTTAAAAGGATTGAATCAGTCGATAAAAATCTTTTATCAACGAGTAGCTCATCAGAATCAAATGTTCCATCCTGGTTTGCATCAAGCCATATTCTGTATTGTTCAAATAATTTTGGTCCGGAAAAGCCAGGTTTTGACCATATAGGATAAGATTCCCCAGCCACAAAGTCAGCATTGTTTGAATCATAAAAAGTATATCCTCCGGTCTGACCTGAATTATTTATAAGTGAACCGATAGTTAATGAATCAATATAGCCTTCAGTTGCATTTGCAGCAGAAGATTCGCAGTAAGTCAGATCAAGACAACTGCCACATCCCTTTGTCCTAATCGTATGAATATCTGAGAAACCACTTTCGCTTGTGTCACAGCTTGTCTGGATCCGATATTCATAAAAAGAGCATCCAAGCAGATGGTCAAGGGTTATCTCCTGGATAGAGGTTACAACTTCCATCCACGCAGTATCTCCCTGGAGACGCCATTGGATAAGGAAATAATTGGCAGCAAACACACCTGACCAGTTTAAATAGATATTAGATGCATCAGATATTGCGATTATATCTGATGGTATATCGCAACATCCCTCTGTCTTAAAAGCAAAAGGAACCTGGAAGCCCGTAGTCGTATCCTCACAAAATGATTCAAATTCAATCACGTAGTCGGTACAACCGAGAAGGCCTGTTAAATGAAGAGGTGTGTTTACATCATATAAAGTATCCCATTCCGTACTGCCTGTAACCTGATATCTTGCATTGACAGTTATTGTATCGAGGGGATCCCATTCAATGATCACCTTTGTATCTGATAAGACATCTGCTATAAGATTAGAAGGCAATGGGCAATTGGTCCAGTCTGCCTGTAATAATTGCATACTATGCCAAGCATTCATACTGCCGGCAAATCTAATTTGTGTGGCCAGATCAGCATTCGGTTCAACACCTTCAAAAATATAATCACGAACCTTTTGCGCAGCAAGTGCCGGATTCACATGAGTCAATTGTGCAAAACCCTGATAAGGATTAGCATATAGTAATGCTACAAGGCCAGCTGCAGTTGGTGATGCGAATGAAGTCCCACTTGTAGTTGTATAATTATTATTTCTCCTGGTTGTGTACACATCTTCGCCAGGCGCACCAAAATCAACTGTTGTAATTCCATACGCTGAGAAAGTTCGTTCGTTGTTGGCATTCAGTGCTGTTACACTCAGTAAATATTCACTGGGACATGCAGTAGGTAAATCTCCCACAACATCAATATCAACATTATTATTGGCAGTTGCTCCGGCACTGAGGATCCCATGCACACCTAATGAATCATAAAAGGCGCACCACAAAGGTGCATCAGCCGGTTGGCCAAAATCAACTCCCCATGAGCTATTTGTGGCCACTACAAATGCTCCTCTGTTTCCGTGAGTCTGTTCATATAAAATACGTTGGTCAAGTGCATACGAGTATGATGCAATTGCAGCAGACTCCGGATCCCCGCCTACAATCATCATGATTTTGACATTCCAGTTTATGCCTGTTATGCCGATACCATTATTTCCCACTGCACCTACCATTCCACTGACCTGAATGCCATGGGCATTACCTGATACATCGCCATTTTGATCATAAGCATTCCATCCGTTTACATCATCAATATAGCCATTACCATCATCGTCGATATTGTTGCCGGCAATTTCATTGTGGTTATACCAAACATTGGCAGCCAGATCTTCATGGTCCACTTCAATACCATCGTCTACAATAGCTACAACAATAGTATCCCCCAAAGCCGTAACACCTCCTGTGGTCACATCCCAGGCTAAATCAACATCCGTATCAGCATCAGTCAATCCGCCGGTCTGACCAACATTAAACCATTGCCATAGCTGATTAAATGAAGGATCGTTCGGGATTTTTCTCTGTGTAGTGAGATGGTCGAATTGGGCAATTATCACTTTATTATTTTGTCGAAGTTGCTGAAGTAGTTTTACTTCATGTATAGCAGCAAAATCAAAGTGAAGAAGATAGATTCCAAGTCTTTTAGAAACTGTTTTGTCTAGTTTGACCTGGGAAGCAAATCTTGCAGAAGAACCTGAAATAATATCATTCAGGTAGGATTCCTTTTGTACCTGAACGAGCATATATCCTAATCTGTGCTCCAATCGCTGGGCAAAAAGTCCGCTCAAAAGCAGAATTAAAGAAAGAGTGAGTAAAATCCGCATAAATCGATATTCGAGATTGATGATGTTTAGGTAAGAAGTGATAAAAATAGGAACTATCGGATACTATTGGGGAGATTTCTGCATGTCTGTCGGAATACCTTCATAATAAGCCCTGAAAATCAGTCTTTTCGGACTTTTTATCCATTTTGAGTAAAAAGATCTCTTTTCATCATATTATTTTTTTTAATAATGTATATTATATTGAAAAATACTTATCTTTACATTAGTGTTAATGCTAATATTTAATTATATGAAGAAAATACTACTAACCCTGATTTTAATTCCGTTTGCCGGAATCCTCATCTCTGTTCAAGGTCAAATAGCTGTTCAACCAGAATCAGACTCCCCGGATCTGGTGAAAGTATATGTTAAGCAAGACCCTGCTACTTATCAGAAAACTTCCTCTCAAAATAATCAGATCGACTTTGCTGTTCAGGTTGCTGCGTCATCATTTCCTATATCAGAAGCGAAAGCTAATAAGGAATGGAATGACCTGGGGCATGTATATATTCAAAAGGAAAACGGACTGTATAAAATAAGGATTGGTCCATACACAACTCAAATTGAGGCTAAGGAAACACTGCTTCGCGCTAAATCAAAAGGCCGCTTAGATGCATTCATTGTCGTGTTGCAGGGCAGTGATAATGATAAACCATTGTACCAGGCAGGTATGGATACGAAATCCACATCTCCTTCAAAACCAGAAAAAAGAGAAGTTGAACTTAAGGAAACCGAGCCTATATCTGAATCATCCTCGGCAATTTCCGAATACAAAGTTCAGCTGGCTTCCTATACCAAACCAGGCTCATTTAATACGAATGGTATTGAAAAACTTGGAACATTAGAGTCTTACAGAAAAGGTGATATGACAATCATGATGATCGGGGGCTTCAAAAATTTATCTGATGCCCGTAAGGCAAAAGCCTCAGCTATGTCCAAGGGGTTTAAGGATGCTGTCATCGTAACTGACAATAACGGCATACTCATGGCTGTCAAAGAATAATAAATCATTCCCAAATCAAAAGTTGAATTTGATTTTGCCGGGAGAAAACATATAATGCCATGATAAGAATTTGCCGGGGTCACCCGGCAAATCTATTTTTACAGGATGTCTTCCATGCTATTACAGGTTGAAGAATTAACTCTTGTCTCTGATCAGGGGATCATAGTCGATCACTTTTCTTTTTCCATTGAAAGGGGGGAAATCGTGGCGCTTACAGGTAAATCCGGAAGCGGTAAGACAAGTATCGGATTGGCCATGTTAGGTCTTCTGCCAAGAGGTATCAGATGGGAGATAGGGCTAATGAGGTGGAATGGTCAGGAGTCTGAATTGATTTATCCACGGGATAAAGCTCTATGGACATCACTTCGAGGTAGCTATATCAATTACATCCAGCAGGATGTTTTCGGCATTTTTGATCCTGTTCTCCGTATGGGTTACCAAATGACGATGATCGTCAGCGAAATTGGGAAAAAACATAAAGGTGACATCGAGGCAGCATTACGTTTAAAAATGGTGGAAGTTGGGATCAGTGATGTTGATCGGGTATGGAATTCTTACCCGCATCAGCTATCAGGAGGCCAAATACAGCGGTGCCAAATTTGCATATCGGTAGTGGTTCAACCGGAGTTGATTATTGCGGATGAGCCAACATCGGCTATTGATAAGATCAATCAGCTTGAGATTCTTGATCTTTTGACTCATGTACGGAATCAATATCAAATAGCCATTTTGTGTATTACCCACGAAGAATCAGTAGTCACATATTTAGCAGACCGAAGCGTTTCACTTAATACTCACATTGAACACAATTCAGCAAATTATTCTCAGCAGATTTCTTCTGAAACACTCCCTGACATGCCAATCCTTAAAGTTGAACATCTGGGATATAGACATAAATTCGGAGGGATAATTGAAAAAAAAGGAGCTACAATCCGGGATATTGGTTTTTCACTCAATGCAGGTCAATGTCTTGGCATAATTGGTGAATCAGGGAGTGGAAAATCTACAGTTGCTCAATTACTTGTCGGTTTGCTGATTCCCACAGCAGGCCACATTAAAATCCACGATAGTGAAATGGATTTTGCAGCGCGTAATGACATTAGGTTTTTGCGTTCAAAAATTCAATTGGTCATGCAGGATGGGAGAGGATCATTACATCCGAACAAAACGATCAGATGGTTACTACAGGAAGTAATTGATGGGCAGGAAAAGGAGGATAAAAGTTTGAAAATTGAATTGATTCAGATTCTTAAAGATGTAGGGCTTCCCGAGCAGGTGCTTGACAGAAAAGAGAATAGTTTATCAGGAGGCGAATGCCTGCGTATTTGTATAGCAAGGGCTCTATTGATGAAGCCGGACATCCTGATATGTGACGAATCAACGACATCACTAGACAGTCCTACAAGAGATGGGATTATTGGGCTTCTATTGTCTCTTATGAACCAGCAAAGACTTGGATTGATTTTTATAGCTCACGATGATAGTGTCATCAGGAAGACTGCCCATGAAATCATTGTTTTAGCCGACGGTCAAGTCGTAGAAAAGGGAAAGGCCTCTACAATATTGAATAATCCACAGCACCCGGCAACGAAAAAAATCTTACAAGCCAATGCAGCCCTTTCTGCAAAACGGAATCTTTAGTATAGAATTAGCATCCAGCCGTCAATTCTTTCAGGGTTAAAGAAATATTAAAGTGCTTTTTGCTGATAAATATTGAATTATATTTGAGAGTCAATAAAGATTTGTGTTTTCTGTAACATTTCCGTAACACGAATCGTTGTCAAGGCAACAATATGATCAGGATACGAAAGAATACCATCCGTTTATCAGGCTTCATTGCCCTGTTCTGCCTCAGCTTGGCATGTTTTACATATATCAACAGCATCGATTTCAAGCAAAATCCTACCCCTGTAAATATTTACGTGGAAGAAATGGCTCCTTCTGATCCTTCGGTACTTCCGGATGTTGACCTGATCAAACGTATCGTCCGCAAAGCCTTTGAATTTATGTCAAATACCAATTTTTGATTTTATAGCCATTTGTAAAATCCCTGGCCGACATTTTCTTCTTTCCCGCCAATTGAACTTCAAGGATTTCCAATTCTCCATCATTGCACTGGGCAATAAGTTTTTTAGTATCCAAGACTAATAAACCAAGGGATCTATCTGTCTTCTGCGAAAAGAAAGCGGTCCTAAATATCTTCAATTCCATACCATCGAGTATGGTCCATGCGCCAGGATAGGGTGACATCCCGCGTACCAGGTTATTTATTTCTGTGTACGTTTTGTTCCAATGAATATGGCCATCCTCATGATGGATTTTCGGAGCGAAACTGGCCATCTGGTCGTCCTGTGCGATAAAGTTCGCTTGGCCGGATTGCAATAGATCTACGCTACCCATTACAAGTCCTGAACCGGCATACATCATTCTGTCATGCAGAGAACCTGCATTGTCTTGTTCAAGTATCTGTATTTCAAGCTGGTTAAGAATCCGGCCTTCATCGATTTCATGCTGTAGCATAAACGTGGTAAGACCAGTCCTGTTTTCGCCCCGGATAATGGCCCATTGGATTGGTGCTGCCCCACGGTAGGACGGCAAAAGCGAACCATGAAGATTCATTGTCCCCAGACGGGGCATATTCCACACGGTTTCAGGAAGCATTCTGAAAGCAACTACAACCTGCAAATCAGCATTAAGCGATTTTAACTCTTTAAGAAATGCAGAGGATTTAAGATTGACAGGCTGAAGTACTTTGATTCCCCGGCTTTGCGCAAAGGATTTGACTGGTGAGATCATCAATTGTTTCAGTCCCCGGCCACCTGGTTTGTCGGGTGAAGTGATAACCCCGACGATCTGGTAACCTGCATCTGCCAAAATCTCGAGCGTAGGGACTGCGAATTCAGGCGTACCCATGAAAACGATTCTAAAATGGCGGTTGATCATCATGGGTAAAAGTAAGAACTTGAATGCGAAGCCAAAACAGGCTAAAAGTGACTATTTCTATAAAATTGATCCCCGGCACTTAAATAAATTATAAGGTAACTCGTTCTTTTTTTCGAATCTTAATCTTATACCTTTACGGCTACAGCTCATAAATAAACCTATAATGACTTCGCGTGATTATCTATATGCCCTTTCATCCAAAGTATCCCCAGATGCGATTGAGGGATTAGAAACCATATTTCATTTTGATCTTGACGGAGAAGGTGGCGGTCAGTTTACAGTAAGCGTATCCGATGGAAAAGTAAATGTAAGTGAGGGATTGAATGGGGACCCAAAATGCGTCGTTCGATCAAATGAGGAAACATTCAACAAACTTATTTCCGGAGATTTGAATCCAATGATGGCTGTCCTGACCGGCAAAGTAAAAATCAGTAATCAGGGAGAGATGCTTCGCTATGCCAAATTGTTTGGCCTGATGTAATATGAATATTGAAGCATTTAGAAAATACTGCATGGGACTTCAGGGCGCAGAGGAAACACTTCCCTTTGGACCGGATACGCTTGTGTATAAAGTATATGGAAAAGTATTTGCCCTCACCGGACTTGATAGTGAAGAATTCAGTGTCAATTTGAAATGTGATCCTGATCGTTCTCTTGAATTACGAGATGAGTATCCTGATAGTATCACCCCAGGATGGCATATGAATAAAAAGCATTGGAATACTGTTTTTTTTGAAAGCGGAATTTCTGAAAAACTTTTGAAAGAGTTAATTGATCATTCCTATAAGCTTGTTATCGCCGGATTGCCTTCCGCGATAAAAAAGCAATTTCAATAAGCTATATATTATGATACTTGTGACAGACTTGAATTCCTCGCTGAATTTTTTATTCTTTTTGGTGAATTTATAAATGAAAAATCTGTCACGAATCATACGTTTGGCAAATTTTATCACATCTTAAGTTTTGTAATCGGATACTTTATTGAGAACCGGAATGGAAAAAAAATATGTGATCATAGGGCATGGCATAGCCGGTTGTATTTTAGCGCTTACGTTTTACAGGAGAGGTATTCCGTTTAAAATCATAGGAGCAAGCAGGCCCGGAGAAGCATCGATGGCTTCTTCCGGATTGATCAATCCGGTCACAGGCAGACGATATGTAAAAGCATGGATGATCGATGAGCTTATTGAAAAAGCACTGGATTTTTATTCCTGGACGGAAGTACTTTTAGGCAATTCTTATTTTTTTCCCGTTGATATTATTCGATTTCTTTCCAATCCTGAAGCTGTCACTGCATGGGAAAAGCGTTTTGAGGATCCATTGTATGCTGCTTATATTTCAAATAAGAGATTTGAATACCTCGATGATCTTCAACTGCCGTATGGAATAGTGACAGGAGGTTATAGATTAGACACTCCTGGGTGGTTGAAGGCTGTACGAAATTTTTTAGCGGCAGAAGGATTTCTTGAATCTTCTTTTGAACCTATCAGTGATCGTGTTGTTGGAAATGATTCAATCATCTTTGCAACCGGTGCGGTTGGAAAGTCATTATCAAAAGGAATGATTCCAAATAAGGGAGAAGCTATCATCGTGAGAATTCCGGGTTGGAAACTTCCGGGTGTTATTAAGGATAAGGTGTATTTTATTCCGTTGAAAGAAAGCAATTTGTTCTGGGTCGGAAGTTACTATCAACCCTGGCCTGAAAATGCTGATCCGACTGAAGAAGGAAAAGAACAGCTTCTTGCCGCGATTTCGGAAGTATATCCCGGCGAAGTGAAACTCATGGAGCATCTCACGGGTATCAGACCAACGGTAAATGACAGGAGACCGCTGATAGGCCTTTCCCCGGAGTATCCTGGAAAATATCTATTCAACGGTATGGGAACCAAGGGTACAAGCCTTGCACCATATTGGGCTGATAAACTTATCGATCATATTACTATTGGAAAGTCTTTGCCTTATATTGTCGATCCTTCAAGATATCCGGCAACAACAGGTTAATAAATCGTTAAAAGGAAGATAGTCATTTGTAATTTTCCTTAGTCACGCATCATTGAATAGAATTAACAACAGATAATAGAATAACTTTTAATAATCACCACGATCCTGACGCCCACAAATTGTTCAATATCCATCATCGCTGAACATCAGGCGATAGCATTTTCTATGATCTGTGGTATTAACGCAATGAAACGCTATGAAACAACTACTTTATTTAGCTATTGCCATCTGGTTCAGTATGTCTATGTCATGCCGTACCAAATCTCCGACTGTCACACCAAAATCCACTGTTGATACTACAATGATGCAGACGATGTGGAAGACAATCGATTCGCTCGAACAAAAGGGATTAGTCTCTTCGGCACTGAAAGAGGTACAAAAAATTAAAAAAGCTGCTTTTGAAGGAAATGATTCAGGCCAGCTTGTCAAAGCGATTGTTTACGAAAACAGATACCTGATTCAACTTGAAGAGGATTCCAATATTAAAACGTTGGCTCGTGTAGAAAGTGAGGTAAGTTCTTATCCTGAACCGGCAAAGTCTGTCCTTCATTCTTTTGCAGCGCAATGGTATACTCAATACCTCCAATCGCATCTATGGGAATTGAGAAATAGAACTGAATTTGGCGGAGTACCCGGACCAGATATCCGGGCATGGGGTATCCGACATTTCCTTGACAAGATTCAATCCCATTATGCACAGTCTGTTCAATGGGAGGGTTTACGAACAGCAAAAGTCGAAGATTACGAAGTGTTGCTAACGGAAAAACAGAATACAGATGCCCTTCGTCCGACGTTATATGATATTCTGATGCATCGCGCATTAGATTATTATTCAGGAACAGAATCATATCTCACAAAACCTGTTTATGATTTCGTTCTGACAGATCCTATTGCTTTTGCGCCTGCAAGATCTTTTATAGGTCATTCATTTCCATCGGCAGATAGCTCTTCAAATACATTGAAGGCTCTTCAATGGTTTCAGCATTTATTAGCCTTTCGATTAAATGATGATCAACATGAAGCCGCACTTGTGGATGCCGATCTGAAACGTCTTCGTTTTGTTTATGATAATATTATTATTGACGGTAAAGATTCAATTTATCAAAATACACTTGACGATTTGGCTAAAAGTCATCAAGGCAGTCCGGAAGCTGCCCTTGTTGACTATTATCGTGCTGAGCTGATGATTCAAAAAGCAGGTGAGTGGTCAAATGAAAAAGTATCCGATCATCGATATGGATACAATGAGGCTTTAAAAATTTGTCAGGCAACTATGGATAAATATCCGGATGCCTATGGAAGCCAATTGTGTAAGACATTGATAAGCCAAATAGAAACAAAAAATTTATCTGCATCTGCAGAATCAATTAATCTACCCGGTGAAGAACTTCTTGTTCAAATCCAATATCGCAATCTTTCTGAAGTACATCTGAAACTGGCGAAGCTAACCGATGCACCAAGAAGATGGCGA
Organism: Chitinophagales bacterium; assembly: GCA_038252065.1. Lineage (GTDB taxonomy): Bacteria > Bacteroidota > Bacteroidia > Chitinophagales > Saprospiraceae > Opimibacter. The sequence goes on along the minus strand of JBBSAQ010000009.1, from coordinate 16,886 downwards.
GCTGAATCATGGAATGGAGAGGAAATATTGCGACGCCTGAATCAACTCTCATCGCTAAAAACATGGCAACAGACCATTAATGATGGTGGTGATCATCAACCGCATACTACTGAAATAGGATTACCTTCTTTACCTGTTGGTCATTATGCTTTGCTTGTATCCGATATGGATAATTTTGATATTAAGCGTTCTACTACTGGTGCTATTATGTTCACTGTATCTGAACTTGGATACTGGTATATTGATGATAGAAAAGAGTCCCGGGTAGCGGCAATTGTTGACCGAAAAAGCGGTTTATCTATGCAGGGCATAAAAGCCGAATTCTATACATATCAATATAATCCAGGCAGACAAAAGCAGGATGAAATCAAAGTAGGCGAGGGCATCAGCAACGCGGACGGATGGGTATCAATTCCGAAAAAAGATGATCAGAGCATATCGATCAGACTCTCAAAAGGAGACGATGAATTGTTCGAAGATGAATATTTCTACACTTATCGATATGGTGGGGATAATAATGCAGAACCGACAACATTATTTTTCAGTGATAGATCGATTTATCGGCCGGGACAAAAAATATATTTTAAAGGATATGCACTCAATTTTGATAAATATAGAATTCCATCTATTATACCCAACAAAAATATCGAAGTCATCTTGTATGATGTGAATGGACAGGAACAATCGAAGCAGACCTTTACATCAAATTCATATGGCACTTTTTTTGGCCATTTCGATTTGCCTCAGGGTGGATTGAGTGGTCAGATGTCTATCTCATCGAGCTATGGTTCGGGTAGACATTATTTCCAGGTTGAAGAATATAAGAGACCGAAATTCGAAGTAACATTTGATACCTTAAAAGAATCAGTAAGTCTAAATGAAAATGTCGTCATAAAGGGTAAGGCAAAAGATTATGCCGGAAGTCCGGTGTCTGGTGCAGCAGTCAAATATCGGGTTGAGCGAGTCTCCTACAGGCCCTGGTGGTATGGATACTGGAAGGGATACTGGCCTACTCAGGAAGATCGTCAGGTCCTCATGGTCGGGTCAGGTATTACCAAAGACGATGGCAGCTTTGAAGCAAAATTTTTAGCTAAAAGTAAAGCAGGAGGTGATCCGAACCTCATGTATCGTTTTGAGACAACGGTTTTTGTGACTGATCTTACAGGAGAAAGTCATGAGGCAACCAAATCCATCTCACTTAACAAACAAGGATTTGAAGTCAATATCAGCATTGGTGAAAAGACTGCAAAAAATCAATTAAATAAAATAGGGATTTCTGCAATTAACAGCGATGGCGCTGATGTAAAAGTTAATGGTGAAGTTGAAGTAGCTCTTCTTAAAGGTCCATCCCAGAATAAACGTGAACGATTGTGGGCTTCACCTGATATTCTGACCATCTCCGCGGACGAGTACCCAACACGATTCAAAAACTATTATACGCCAGGAAAAGAACAAATGGCTAATTGGGATATCGACCATGTGACCGGGACGAAATCGTACATGGCCATGGGCAAAGATACGATAGATGTCTTGTCTCTTTTTTCCGTCCCGGGATATTACAGATTGACCTGGATATGGAAGGATGCAAATGGTAAAACACTTCCGATCACACAATACGTTATGGTATATGTACCGGATAAAATTCTTCCCGGTCAGGAAGTTATTCAAGTGGCATGGAATGATAGACAATATCAGCCTAACGAAGTGCCTGATATCAATCTATTGACAGGATTGAATTCACCACCAAATACAATACGGGTTCTTGAACGCAGGAAGAATAATTCAAGTAGAAATTTAATTTTACTACCAACTTATCACAATAAGGATATAAAAATAACAGAGGAAGATCGAGGAGGAATCTATATGCATTATATGACGGCATACAACAATCGCTTCCTCAAATCTCAATTCCTCATACAGGTACCCTGGACGACAAAGGATCTGAATGTAAAATTGAAAACGTGGCGTGATAAAATGGAACCCGGTGATGAGGAAACCTGGACAATGACAGTTGCAGGCTCTAAGCATGAACCCGTGACTGCTGAAATGCTACTCAGCATGTATGATGCATCACTGGATGCTTTTATACCCCATCAATGGCAAATGAGTTTGTATCCTTCGATATATTCCGCCATCCTCGTGCAGGGTTCAGTGGCTAAGCAGGCGCAGTATTGGGGTTTGACTGATCACTGGGAGCAAAACTATGTTGATGTTCCATGGAGGCAATACAGGGATTTGAATGCATATGGGTATTATCCTGAAGGAAGCTATGGCGGTTATCCGAGAAGGTATAAAGGAGAAATGCAACGGATGTCTGATGGTGCAATGATATTTGATGCTGTTCCGCAACAAGCACCCGGTGCGCCTACAACCAAAGCGTCTGGAGGGGAAGTGGAACAAAAAGAAAAAAGTGATGACCCGGGAAAATTAACTCCTGAAACGCAAACACCACCTGCACTACGTTCAGCACTAGAAGAAACTGTATTTTTCTATCCTGACATTAAAACGGATGCAAATGGAAATCTGAGCTTTTCATTCAAAATGAAAGAAGGACTCACGCGATGGAAATTTCAAGCTTTAGCGCATACCAAAGATTTAGCATTTGGACTTGCTCAAGCTGAAACAGTGACACAAAAACAACTCATGGTGTTTCCAAATCCCCCAAGATTTTTTCGCGAAGGAGATACTATTGCATTCCAAATAAAAACCACCAATCTGACTACACAGATGCTTACTGGTTCAGCGCAACTAAAAATTATTGATGCGTTTACAGATGAGGATGTTTCAGGTCAATGGAAAATTAACAATGGTACTCTTCCTTTAAAAATAGATGCCGGACTTTCAACGCCAATCGCATGGACTTTGCAGGTTCCAAAAACCTGGATACGGCCGGTAAAATATCAGGTATCTGCATCAGCGGGTACTTTTACGGATGGCGAAGAAGCTATGCTGCCGGTGGTAACAAATCGAATATTGGTCACAGAGACATTGCCACTTCCAATCAAGGCAAAAGAGACCAGGACATTTATTTTCAAATCAATGCAGGCAAACCCCTCATCAACATTGACAAACCATCAATTTGTTGTTGAGATGACTACGTCTCCTGCATGGTATGCAGTTCAGGCTCTTCCTTACCTGATGGAATATCCGCACGAGTGTGCCGAACAAATATTTAGCAGGCTTTATGCGAATTCATTAGGTTCTCAAATCGTAACTAAATATCCTGCTATCAAACGAGTGTTTGATGGCTGGAAGATGACAAATGATGAAGCCCTGTTAAGCAACCTTGAAAAAAATCAGGAACTTAAATCCGCCATGTTAGAAGAAACGCCCTGGGTGAGAGATGCCATGGGTGAAACAAATCAGAAGAAGGATATAGCACTTCTGTTTGAAACGAATAAACTTAGAAATGAATCTCAGCAGTCATTGTTAAAGCTCAGGCAAATGCAACTGTCAAATGGCGCATTTCCATGGTTTCCTGAAGGACAGGACAATTGGTATATCACACAATATATCGTCGAAGGATTTGGGCATCTCAAAAAAATGGGTGTAACTGTTCCCGGAGGAGATCCACAGGACATTATACAAAGGGCTGTTCCATACCTGGATGGGAAGATGATTCAGTGGTATGATGATCTTAAAAAACTGGAACAGGAAGGAAAAATTAAGATGTCTGATCATCAGATAGGATCGATCCAGGTCCATTATCTCTATACGCGATCTTTCTTCCCTGAAATTAATCATGTCGCTAAGCTTGATGAAGTCATGACCTATCTGAAGACTCAGTCAGAAAAGTACTGGCTGCAACATGGGATCTATGACCAGGGCTTAATGGCGTTGGGATTTTACAGGAATCAGCCAAATAATACATTGTCAAAAGATATATTAGCATCCCTGCGTGAACGGACGATCACAAATGATGAATTGGGTAGATATTGGAAAATAACACCAGGCTATTTTTGGTATGAAGCGCCGGTAGAATTACAATCATTGATGATTGAACTCTTCCAGGATATGAAAGTACCTCAGACAGAAACTGATGAGCTTAGAGTTTGGTTGCTAAAGCAAAAACAAACTACGCAATGGAAATCAACAAAGGCCACTGCTTCTGCAATATATGCATTGTTGATTCATCCTGATGCATGGTTAGAAGCAACAGGTATTGTAGAAGTAAAACTTGGAAGCGACCAGGTGATCGGGCAAAATACTACAGTTGAAGCCGGAACAGGATATGTAAAAAAATCATGGGATGGAGATAAGATAAAAGACAACTGGTCAACGATAACCGTAAGCAATCCAAACAATCACATTGCATGGGGCGCTGCCTACTGGCAGTATTGGGAAGATCTTGATCATGTCATCAATCAGGTCGATAATAATCCGCTTAAAGTCACGCGCCAATTGTTGATTTCAAATGATAGTGACCGTGGAGTTGTGACGACATTTGCTCAGGGCAGGGCATTGAAAGTAGGCGATAAATTAATCGTTCGATTGATATTAGAAACAGACAGGCCAATGGAATTTGTACATCTGAAAGATTTGCGGGCTTCAGGATTTGAACCCATGGATGTCATCAGCGGATATCGCTGGTCAGCAGGACTGGCGTATTATCAAAGCACCAAAGATTTAGCGACTCACTTTTTTATTGATTATCTCCCCCGTGGAAAGTTTGTTGTTGAATATCCGGTGACAGTGGCACAGGCTGGTTCATACAGTGAAGGATTAGCGACACTGCAATGCATGTATGCCCCTGAATTTTCAAGTCATAGCGAGGGAAGCAGGGTCAAGGCAACACAGTGATAAACGGAAACATGACAACAGGCCAATGACCGCTGAAAAAAAATTATTCAGTAGTCATTGGTCTTTAGTCTAGAATCTTTAGTCCTGAGTCACCTTGATTAAGTCGTCAAAATTTGTTGGAACTCATCGATGGGGATTTTTTTTAGCATAAAACCTGTTTCCTGTATATTGTCTTCGATTTCGTCGAAGAATTAAAATTCAACTTACAAAACAGAAAGACCATGTCTGAAAAAACTGAAAGAGAAAAGCACGCAGATACCATCATCAAAAATCATATTGTCTGGTCGATGGGTGCCGGCTTGATACCTGTTCCGATTGTAGACTTCTTTGCGGTCAGCGGTATCCAACTTGATATGATAAGGCAGCTCTGTAAATTGTATGAACAGAATTTTGAAGAATCGCAGGGAAAAGCAATCATCACCAGTCTGACAGGATCTGGTTTAGCACGAATGGGCGCAAAGGCAATGATTAAATTTATTCCGGGGATCGGGTCCGTTATAGGGGGTATGACCATGTCTGTGTTGTCCGGAGCCTCATCATTTGCACTCGGCGAAGTTTTCAAGAAACACTTTGAAACCGGAGGAACTTTTCTTGATTTTGATGTGAAGAGATTAAAAAAGATGTATGATGAAAAGTTTGAAAAAGGTAAAAAAGTAGCTGAACAATTATCCAAAGATCAAGAGAGGAAACGCCAGGCAGCAGAGGAAACACTTAGTCATAAATCTTCGGGTAAACTTGTCGATAAGCTTCGGGAACTTGCTGAATTAAAAAAGGAAGGCCTCATTACCGAAGAAGAATTCACCTCTATGAAGAAAAAACTTATTGGTGAATAATCTTTTCCTTGAAATTAGTATACTTACATAGCCCATTTGTCCTGCTATTTAACGTTATGTTGTGATTTAATGTGGTGTGTTGGACCTGAACGAAAGACAGGAGTCTTTAACTTTGGAGCTTATGTTTCTAACCAGTTCAACATGAATTTTAAAACAGTTTTGGGTATGAGGTTTCTATTTGTCTTCAGCATCTTTCTGTCTTTCTGTATCGCGACTGTTTCTGCTTCTGCTTTGACTTCAAGTGGATACAGGATCGAAGTTACTTTGCAACATTACCAGGGGGACTCACTATTCCTGGGGTATTACTTTGGAAAAGCCCAATACCTGAAAGACACTGCCTTGCTCGAAAAAGGAAAATTTGTTTTCCAGGGAGATACCAAGCTCGAACCTGGTGTTTACCTTATTGTCATTCCTCCGGATAATAAATTTATTCATGTATTGGTATCTGATGATGAGCAAAAGTTTTCAGCTTCAGTTGATCTGGACAATATTGTTTCTTCTGCAAAATTCAAAGGAAGTGATGAAAATGAAATTTATTATTCTTATCTGCATGAGTTGGATAAACGTCGCCCTATAGCCGATTCTCTGAAAAAACAAATGAAGCTTGATTCTCTTCATAGTGAAGACTACCAGGTCAAGTTGAATAAAATTGATGCCGACGTGATGAAAGTTCAGGATGATGTCAGAGCCAAACATCCTGCCTCTATTACTTCCATGCTAATCTGGGCAAATCGCGAAATTGATATTCCAAAATATGAGAGACTAACTGAAGACGACAGAAAACTGAAACAATATGAATATTATAAAGCTCACTTTTTTGATCATTTTGATCTGACCGATCCGCGTGCCATGCGCTCAGGAGTAATCCAGCAAAAAGTTGACTATTATCTGCAAAAGCTTACTTACCAGGTGCCGGATAGTCAGATCGTAGAAATGGATTATTTGTTGAAGAGAATGATGACTAATAAGGAAGCCTTTCAATATTATCTCGTCTATTTCCTCAACGATGTAGTCAAGTCAAAAAGAATGGGTATGGATGCCGCATACGTTCATCTCGTCGATACGTATTATGCAAAAGGAATTGCTGACTGGATTGACAAAGAACAGCTTGATAAATTGTTGGCACAGGCAGATGTACTCAGGCCTATCCTTATCGGGAAAATTGCTCCAGAGCTGACTTTATATAAAGAATCAGGTGAGGCAATTAATTTACACTCCATCAAAGCGAATTACACAGTATTATTCTTTTGGGATCCGGAATGTGGGCATTGTAAAAAAGCAATTCCATTCATCATTGATTTTTACAACGAATACAAGAGCAAAGGCGTAGAAGTATTGGCTGTATGTACAAAGACCGGTTCAGATGTTTCATCCTGCTGGAATGCCATTAAAGAAAGGGGCATGGATATATGGGTGAATACCTGTGATCAGTATATGCAAAGTCACTACAAGACGATCTATGATGTCAAAGTGACACCTCAGATATATATCCTCGACAAGAATAAAAAGATCCTTGTCAAAAAGATTGCAGGTGAAGATTTAAAGCCTGTGATGGATGAGATATTAAAGGATGAAGAGTCGAAACAAAAAAATCAGTGATCAGGTGATCAGGTGAAATAGTGATCCGGTAATCAAATAATCCAGTGAAGGTGATTAAATGAAATCACGTGAATCTGTAGATTCGAGGTAGCGCTGGATTGCAGCCCATGCTGCTGAAAAGGACATAAGTATTCCAAGAGCGATAATAAACAACATGCCGAGAACGACCATGTCCAGGCTTGAAACAAACAACGACTGACCAACTACGTGTCCTATCCAGAGTAGAACTGAGAAATAGGCGATTCCGGCCACTAGAATTGAAAAGCTGCTCATCTTCAAAACTTCAATGATAAATGGTCTTCGTATGTACCCCCTTGTAGCACCGACCAGTGACATCGTGCGAATATGATACCGGTGTTGCATTATGTACATTCTGATCTGATGATGAATCATCACAAGGATCAAAAGAAGAAGAATGCCTCCAATAGCACCCGTCACCAGGGAGATACTTTTTAATCTTGAGCGAACTGCGCCATACAGGTCTTCAGGGTAATAGAATCCACTGATACCATCAACCTTGGTCAGATCTTTTTCAAGTGATTTAGCATAAGCAGTATCAACACGTTCCGCATCGAGTGTAAAGCGAAATGAACCTCTGAACGGATTGTCCATGGAGTCCGGCAAGGAGAGTTCCTTTAATTCTGTCTTCATGATTTTCAGCGCCTCCGCCGCAGATACAAATCTCAGATTTTGAATTCCTTCAATCTTACTCAGTCTGTTCTCAATGGTAATAAGTTGTGGCTCAGTAAGACCAGTATCGCATTCTGCAAGGAATTCAATATTTCCTTTAAACAGATCTTCCCAGCGGTCTGAAAACCAGAAGCTACTGACGAATAAACCAGAGAGAAAGAGGAGAACTGCAAGACTACTGACTGTCAACCAGTAATAGGGCGTATAGGAAAATGTAAATGACTTCACGATCAGGTAAAGGTAATCGAATGATCTAAACGTTTAATATGTATTTGGGATACAAAACAGGGTGGGGAAGATTTACTAATTTCGCGGTCCAATAAACTGAATGTTCATGGCCAGAGAATTAGCATTGAGGGACGCCATCCGGGAAGCAATGGTTGAAGAAATGCGTCTTGATGATAGCATATTCCTGATGGGGGAGGAAGTAGCTGAGTATAACGGCGCTTACAAAGTAAGCAAAGGAATGCTTGAAGAGTTTGGCTCTCGCCGTGTAATTGATACACCGATAGCCGAATTAGGTTTTGCCGGGATTGGCGTTGGAGCTGCCATGAACGGACTAAGACCGATTATCGAATTCATGACCTGGAATTTTGCCGTTCTTGCATTTGACCAGATCGTCAACAATGCTGCCAAGACACTTGCTCAATCTGCAGGCAATTTTTCCTGCCCTATTGTTTTCAGAGGTCCAAGTGGTTCTGCCGGTCAGCTTGCTCAGCAGCACAGCCAGTCTTTTGAGTCTTGGTTAGCTAATTGTCCCGGATTGAAAGTGATCAGCATTATTGATCCGGCTGATACCAAAGGCCTTATGAAATCAGCCATCCGTGACAATGACCCGGTATGCTTCATGGAGAGTGAAAGCATGTATGGGTTTAAAGGCGAAGTACCTGAAGGAGAATATCTCGTTCCTATAGGCAAAGCTGCTATTCGTAGAGAAGGAACTGATGTCACTATTGTCTCTTTCAACAAGATGATGGAAGTGGTGAAGAAAGCCGCAGAAGAACTTGCGAAGGACGGGATCTCAGCAGAAGTCATAGATCTCCGTACTATTCGTCCACTTGATTACGAAACGATCATCAATTCAGTCCGAAAAACAAACCGTCTTGTTGTTGTAGATGAGTCATGGCCATTCGCCAGCATTTCGTCAGAAGTGGCTTACGCCGTACAGCGACATGCATTTGATTATCTGGATGCACCTGTTACCCGAGTCAATAGTGCGGATACCTCCTTGCCTTATGCGCCAACGCTGGTAGACGAATGGCTTCCAAATCCAGCAAAAGTTATAGCTGCTGTGAAATCAGTGATGTACAGATAATAAATCCGTAAAAAGGTAAGAATTTAAGAGAAAACGTACAGTTTCCTAATTATGTACTCTTTTACTTCTTCCCTTTTTGCCTTCTTCCTTTCTTCCCTTTTTACACATTGAATCTGAAATGCATGATATCTCCATCCTGCACGATATATTCTTTTCCTTCAACACCCATCTTGCCTGCCTCTTTGACCGCCGCTTCAGAACCTAAACGTAAGTAGTCAGCATATTTAATCACTTCAGCCCGAATAAATCCTTTTTCAAAATCAGTATGGATGACACCGGCAGCTTGGGGTGCTTTACTTCCCTTTACAACCGTCCATGCCCGAACTTCTTTTTCCCCAGCCGTAAAATAGGTGATGAGATGAAGAAGATCATAAGCTGCACGTATGACTCGATTGACTCCCGGTTCTTCCAATCCAAGATCTTTTACAAATTCCATTCGTTCTTCGTAGGTATCCAGGGCGGCAATGTCAGATTCTATTGCTGCACTGATGCAGATCAGACCTGCACCTTCAGATACGATCGCTTCTTCGAGTTGGTTTGAATAATGATTTCCATTGACGGACGAGGCTTCATCAACATTGCACACATACAAAACAGGTTTGGCTGTGAGCAGCATCATGTCTCTCATCACCTCGCTAAACATATCAGGTACTTCAAAACTTCGCGCCTGTCTGCCTGCTAACATATGGGCTTTGAGATTTGTCAGCCAGTTTACTAATTCTACGTCTTCACGTTTTCCGGTCTTGGCCGCTTTAGAAGCTTTGTCCAATCGTTTTTCAATGGATTCAAGATCTTTCAGTCCAAGTTCGATATCAATGATTTCTTTATCACGGATGGGATTTATACTTCCATCTACATGTACGACATTGTCATCATCAAAGCAACGAACCACATGAAGTATCGCATCCACTTCTCTGATATTGGCCAGGAATTGATTACCCAATCCTTCACCTTTTGATGCACCTTTAATAAGACCTGCTATGTCAAGGATATCTACTGTCGTAGGTACTAATTTTTGTGGATTAACCAGTCGGGCCAATTCACTTAATCTCTTGTCAGGTACGGTGATCACGCCAATGTTCGGCTCCTTCGTTGCAAAAGGATAATTCGCTGCCAGAGCACCAGCAGATGTGAGCGCATTAAACAATGTGGATTTCCCTACGTTTGGTAATCCAACAATACCGCATTTCAAGCCCATAACGTTTACTATTTGTTTTAACTCAATTATTTGAGGGCGCAAAGATAAGAAGATCCCTCGCCTCAGTCACGGTACCTTATGAATTATCTCGCTCATGCACTGCTGTCTCCAGATGATCCTTCCATACTGATGGGCAATTTGTGGGGCGATATTCTTAAACCCAGGGATTATCCTTTACTCACATCCGGAGTCCATAAGGGTATTTTGAGACATAGAATGATAGATGACTTTACAGATCAGCATCAATATGTAAGTCAGATCATCAGGCTGATTAGACCCTACCAGGGAAAGTATACACCTGTAGTCGCTGATGTGTTGATGGATTATATGCTGAGTAAATACTGGAATGTTTTTTATCCAAAACCGCTTGAGAAATTTTGCAACGCCAAATACCAGGTTGTATTAAAAAATATTAAGTTGATTCCTGATCGACTGCATCCACGGATAGATCGTATGGTTAGCCATCGTTGGCTTGAATCATGTAAAGACAGGAACAGAATAGAACAAACATTTCTAATGCTCAGCAAAAGAGCCTCATTCGAAAATAAAATTACAGAGTCGATGCTCCCGTATACATTGCATGAAAAAGAAATGGATGATTTGTTTCTTCATTTTTTTGAAGACCTCACTACATATATCAGCCTTCAAAATGCAAACTTATCGTAAACGTTCTTGACAGGACCTTTTCCAATACTGTAGATTGAGCAAGCTTGCTGTTATAGATCAGAATATTCCCGATGCCCTGAGAAAATTTGATTTCGGGGGAGAAAATAAAAAAGGGAAAAAAGAACTGCGCTCCTGCACCCACTTCGACAGAAAAATCATGCGGAGAGATGCGAATAATGCGATTTGCCTGTTCCTTTCGGATACGTGCATTTGAAGCTACATCGTATGTGTATTTAGCGCCGGCAAGAACGAACATGCGCATATCATGAAAGGGTTCTGATTTGAAACGTACTTGCAATGGTGCCTGTACTAAAACGCCTTCTATGCTCTTCACATCTTCAATTTCATCGAGTGTGCTCACATAGAAAAATTTTCTTCCCACGAATGAAAACCCGGGTAAAAAACGAAAATCAAAATAATCACCAAGTCTCATATTCGTGACCATGGAAACATTAAGCCCCGGGCCACCTAAACCTTCAGTGATATTAAAACTGTCATTGAGGATAAATTTTTTCGAATGTTCTAATTGAAAATTGGAATAGTTATAGCCGAAAGTCAACCCGAAATAATAAGCCTTCTCCTGAAACTTTCTGAAGTTAATATTCCCTTTGCTGACCTGTGCGCCGGCATCTCCGACTAAAAAAGTCACAAGGCAAAAAACTAATATTTGAATGCTATGTAAATAGCGCATATTCCTGCTGATAATGATTTGAAATGTGGCTTTTCAAATCCCGCTTTGATCAATTCCTGGTTAAAGGCATCGAAGTCGGGAAAAGCCTGAACTGACTCGTAAAGATATTTGTATGCTCTCCGGTCGCCTGAGGTCCATGAACCTATTAACGGCAGGATATGCCTGAAATATATGTCAAATAACTGTCGGAAGGGAAAAATCCTGGGTTTCGTAAACTCCAGGACAACTATTGGAGCACCTTTCTTAAGTACCCTGTTCATTTCCTTCAGGCCAGCTTGCAGGTCAGCAAAATTCCTGACCCCAAAGGCTACTGTAGCCGAGTCAAAAGTAGCTGACTCAAAAGGCAGGTGTTCTGCATCTCCCTTTTGAAATTCGATAGAATTTTTGAGCATTGTAGACTTGGTTTCCAGTCTTTTGCATGCAATTTCAAGCATTCCGGCAGAAAGATCGATTCCTGTAATAGAGGCCGGATTTAGTAGAGTAGACGCCATAAACGCCATATCACCGGTCCCAGTAGCTACATCAAGGAGCGTTTCGGGATGAAAAGGGATGAGCATCGATAATGCTTTTTTCCTCCAGTTCCGGTCGGTACCCAGAGAGAGGACTTTATTGAGGAGATCGTATTTGCCTGATATGTTATCAAACATGTGTTCGACCTCTTCTTTTTTATCCCAATGATCTGTTTTATATGGTTTTATTTCTTCCAAACGGGGCAAAAATAGCTATTAACTGAGGTCATCTTTCAACGAAAACATAATGAATTGGGAATCGATACCAGGTTATGAGTGCATATACCTGATAATCAGTGGTTTGTTTATTAAAATAAAATTAAATTTATTTACGCGTCGGACGCTTGTTTTTTATTTAAAATCCTAGAAATCTATACCTGAATTCCCTGAAAAAAGCGAGTTAAATTTTGTACCTTTGAGGCGTTCAATTAGAATGGTTTTTACAATTATATATGGCTGATAATCTGAGAGTTATACCGATTAATATCGAAGAAGAGTTGAAGACTGCATACATCGACTATTCGATGTCGGTTATCATTTCGAGGGCGCTCCCTGATGTGCGGGATGGACTTAAACCGGTACATCGTCGAGTTCTGTACGGAATGCATGAATTAGGGCTTGGTTACAACAAGACATTTAAGAAATCTGCCAGGATCGTTGGAGAGGTACTTGGAAAGTATCACCCCCACGGCGATACAGCAGTTTATGATTCAATGGTGCGGATGGCCCAGGATTGGTCATTACGCTATCCTCTGGTCAATCCCCAGGGAAATTTTGGGAGTATGGACGGTGACAGCCCTGCAGCCATGAGATATACAGAGGCAAAGCTGATGCGTATAGCAGATGAATTGCTTGATGATATTGAAAAAGATACGGTCGATTTTCAGTTCAATTTTGATGATTCTCTTGAAGAGCCATCTGTATTGCCTGCGAAAATCCCAAATCTGCTCATCAATGGTTCAAGTGGTATTGCAGTGGGTATGGCGACCAACATGTTGCCACACAATCTTTCTGAAGTTGTTGATGGAATTATAGCGACGATTGACAACCCTGAAATCACACTTGATGAATTGATCAGGCATATCAAGGCACCTGATTTTCCAACCGGAGGAATTATCTATGGCGTCGATGGAATCCGTGAAGCCTATGAAACAGGTCGTGGAAAAGTAATCCTCCGCGGAGTCGCAGAAATTCAGGAAGGCCAGCACGGTAATGATGTCATCATTATAAAAGAAATCCCTTACCAGGTCAATAAAGCAAATCTGGTCAAAGCCATTGATGAACTCCGGAATGAAGAAAAAGTAAAAGGCATTTCTCATGTTCAGGATGAATCAAGCCGGGAAGGTATTCGTATTGTTGTTGAATTGAAGCGCGATGCTATTTCTAATGTAGTACTGAGTCAGTTATACAAATACACTCCTCTTCAGACGTCATACGGAATCAATAATATTGCTCTTGTTCATGGTCGCCCACGGACATTGAGTCTTCGTCAGCTTATCGATGAGTTTGTAGCATTCAGGCTTGAGGTCATCGTACGGCGTACAAAATTTGAATTGAAGAAAGCAGAAGACAGAGCGCACATCCTTTTGGGGCTTTTGATTGCTTTAGATAACCTTGACGAAGTGATTAAGTTGATCCGTGAATCACAGGATGTGGAAGAAGCACATGCCGGATTAGTTGCACGGTTTGGATTATCTGATTTGCAGGCCAAGGCGATACTTGAAATGCGTCTGCAGCGTCTTGTCGGATTGGAACGTCAAAAAATCCAGGATGAATATGATGCATTGCTGGTGACGATCGAAGACTTTAAAGATATCCTCGCCAATGAAGAACGAAGGAAAGAAATCATCAGGATCGAGCTTACGGATATCAAAGACAGATATGGGGATCCGCGCAGAACAGAAATAACATTTGCAGACGGAGAGATCAGTATAGAAGACATGATCCCTGATGAAGATATGGTCGTCACGATTTCACATCTGGGCTATGTAAAAAGAACAAACATTTCAGAATATCGTATTCAGGGTCGTGGTGGCCGAGGTTCGCAGGGAAGTAAAACAAGGGATGAGGACTTTATTGAGCACATGTTTATTGCCAGCGCGCACAATCATCTTTTCCTCCTGAGCGAACAAGGAATATTTTATAAGATCAGGGTATATGAAATTCCCGAAGCATCAAAAACTTCGCAGGGAAGAGTTATTCACAATCTGATTGAATTGCCGAAGGAGGACAAGATCAAAGCTTATATTATTATTAAGGACATAGAAGATAAGGAATTCAACAATAGTCATTACATCTTATTCTGTACAAAGAAAGGAACTGTAAAGAAGACTCTTGTAGATGAATATGCAAAGTCGCGTATTAGCAAAATACGGGCTATCAACATTAATGAAGGAGATACACTTATAGATGCCAGGCTGACGGATGGTAACAGTGAAATTGTCATTGCCAATAAGCGCGGATATGCTGTCAGATTTAATGAAAAGGATGTACGCAAGATGGGACGGACAGCTACAGGTGTCAGAGGCATGAAATTGCACGATGACAATGACGAAATGGTTGGTATGTTGACCGTCAGCGAGAATGATAAAGCTTCTACAATACTTGTTATTTCAGAAAATGGTTATGGCAAACGTTCAGAAATAGAAGAATACCGTAAAACAAAGAGAGGCGGAAAAGGGGTAGGGACATTGAAAGTAACTGACAAAACTGGACAATTGATAGCGATCAAAGCTGTAACTGAATCTGATGACCTGATGATCATCAATCAATCCGGCGTGACCATCAGGACTCCTGTAGCGGATATCAGGGTGATGGGTAGAAAAACGCAGGGTGTGAGACTGATCAACCTGGTAGATGACGCGATAGCAGATGTCGGCATCATAAGGAATGAAGAGAATGGCCAAAGTACAGATGCAGGCAAAAGTGAAGAAGAATAGACCTGGCAATTGAAGAAAAATAAGTTTTCTCTTTTGAAATGTCCCTTGATGAAATGGGAATTTTTTAGAACTTTATTAAATGGATCTTAACAAAAGGAAAACGTATTCTGCCGATTTATTTCGTCGTTAGTTTAGTTATTTAGTTTGAAATTGATTCACTTGAATAAATCAGATCGTAAATGAAAAAATTCTTTGTTCTTTTTATGGCAATAGGGTTGGCCACTTTAGTAGCTGCGCAGGACCCGGCGAAGGATATCAAGAAAGCGGCTCGTCTGCTGGGAACCTATAACCTTGATCAGGTCGCTTCTTTTGACAAACTTCAGGAAGCCATTGCGCTTGCCAATTCTTCAATTGATGATCCCGTAGTGAAAACCGATCCGGCTGCATGGCAGACGTATGGAGAAGTTTTTATGGCTGCCGTCGACAATGATGTTAAAGTAAATGTCCTTGACAACAAAGCGGCAATCACTCAGCCTTTGGCTCCATCAAAAGCATTTCAGGGTTTCAAAATGGCATCAGAACTTGCGCTGAAAGGTTATCAGTCAAAAGATGCTATGAAAGCTCTCGCCGCAGGCCTCCAGAATATCTACTATATGGGGTCTGCCCTGTACCAGGCAGGTGATTTTGCCTCGGCTTATGACGCATTCAAAGCAACATACGACGGGTACCAACTGCTAATGAAAAATAAGGAAGTGACATCTTTTTCTGCAGAGGAAGCACCAAAGGCTCTTTATTATAGTGGTCTTTGTGCCAAGCAAGCAGGAATGAATGATAATGCTGCAGCTGTATTTGAGCAGTTAGTTGATCAGGGTAGTGCAGATGCTGGCGTTTATGAAGAGCTCTTTAATATGTATAAGACAGATAAAGCGGAAAACGCTGAAAAAATTATGGCTTTGGGTCGTGAGAAATATCCCGACGATACAGGACTACTGTATGCAGAAATTAATTATTTACTAGCTAAAGGAGAATTAGTTGGTCTAATAGATAGACTTGAAAAGGCCATCCAGATGGAACCTGACAATGTATCTATATATGTAACATTGGGCCAGATATATGATAAACTTTACCAGGATCAGTCCACAACAGATCCTGCAGGAGCTATGGATAATTTCAATAAAGCAATGTCCTACTATCAGCAGGCCCTTGCAAAAGATGCCAATAGTTTTGATGCAGTCTATAGTATCGGTGCGCTATGGTACAATAAAGCAGCGGCATACTCTATTGATCTAAATAGCCTTTCAACTGATTATTCTGCTGCGGGGACGAAAAAATATGAAGCCATTAAAGCCCAGATGGATGATACTTTCGTCAAAGCACTTCCATTTTTTCTCCAGGCTGAGCAGTTAAATCCAAAAGATGCTAATACGCTCATCGCATTAAAAGAAATATATGCTCGGCAGGATAAATTAGATCTTGTGGCCGAATACAAACAAAAGCTTGAAAATATCAATAAGCAGTAATCTGCTTTTATTGAAAAGATTTGCCTCTGGTTAAAAGACCGGGGGCTTTTTTTTTGTGCGCCCGGCAGGGCGCAAACACTAGAGGGTGTAAGTCCCTTGTAGGCCCGGTAAGGGGAACTACTAGCTTAACGGCAAGTGCATTATTGTGAAGTAATGTATGAAGGAAGCTGAGAGCAAAACATTGAC
>JBBSAQ010000008.1:0-128946 GCA_038252065.1 Chitinophagales bacterium | reverse complement strand
GTGTCCCAATCTTTGATGTCGGATAAACCTTGTCTAAATATTTTTGAAGTTCGTTTCTCAATTTTTTTCTGGTTGTCAGTTGTTTTCTTGCATAAATGTTATGGTTTGCACTGTCGTCATAGCATGACCGCTAACGGTTTGGCGCTTGGCGAAGAAGCGGATTTCGAAGTACTAAACTGTCTGCCAGCACTGAACTTGATACGAAGCACAAAGCTGCATATCAGCACTTAACCCGCTTTTTTGCCAAACGCCTGTTATAGCCAGTGGTTTAGTATCTCGTTTTCAGAACTATTACACCAAGGTCTTTTATTTCTTCTTGTGATGTGAAAAATACTCTGCCTTTTTTTGATAATACTTCCCAAGCAATTTTGTTTGTAATGTCGTCTACTGCATCTTGTTCAGTTTTGTCATTTGTCAATTCAAAAGTCCTGTCACTTGTCATTATTACAGGTTGGAAAAAGTCTTTATGAATCACTAATAAATCCCCACGACCGTCAATAGAAGCCTGAAATATTTCTTGTAAATCAGTCAAAATAACACCTTGGCCAACTGCTTCTTTTATTTCAGTTATTGCTTTACTTTTTCGTTCTTTTTGAAGGGTTTTTATAATGTCCCACGATTGTTTCACTATTTGATGAGTAGCAGTGTTGTTGTAATTAATAGCTTCATATCCAAGATAAATTGATGGCATGTCAGCTACTTTTTGCAAACGGCTATAGTTATCTTCGGTACAAATGACCACACAGTTTAAAGCAGTTTCATTATGAACTTTTACAAGTGCCTTATCTACTTTATTTAAAAATTCTCGAACTAAATCGTCTAAATGTTTAGAGTCGCTTCCTTTGTCAGAATGTGTGTTATAGTGTTGGTTTTCATAAAAAGGAAAATTTTCGTTTCGTATTTCCTGTATTATTTCATCATTCAAAGCTTCATACAATTGTACACCACTTTGTGATAACAACATTAGCAAGTAATTCTCGCTTCTGTTATATGATTTGATAATAGAACGTAAAGCAAAACTATCTGATATAACTACACCTTCATCACTTGTAGTCCAAGAAGTTTTTATTATTTCTTTGGTGTCATTTGATAAAAATATATGCAAACTGTCCAAGTTATAGTTTACGTCTATTTCAGAAGCTATGTTTTCAATTTTTTCTAAAAGCGAGGCAACAGGTCTTTTGCCAAATTCGGCAATCACTCGTTCTTCTGCTTCTTTCAATAATTTTTTCAGGATTATTTCATCCTTGGAATTGTCGGGATGTGTACGATGTGTATTGAGTGAAATACTTACACAAGGTTGTTTTTTTTCGTTTGCTAATTTTAGCAATTGCTCTTTTAATGTCATGATTTATTTTTTAATGTCCTTAATTTCCTACTCTGTCGAATTTTCGGAATACTTCCCTTTAAAATGTCTGGTCATCATGTTTTTGTTACGGTCGTCTTACCATTGGCTATAACTTGTTTATACCTGCACCTGCAGTCCCGAAATATACCCAAAATATACACTTCTGAGGTGGATTGCTGCAAGAATTAGAGATATTCAGTTGCAACAATTTTCTTAGACCCTCATATGTCCAGATCATCCAACGGACTCTTTATCTCTCCTATCCGGTGACTACTCACATGCGTATAGATTATCGTAGTCTTCGGACTACTGCGCTCAATATCTCCTGAATTTAACGGATTTCCGCACCTGCTTCCAATAAGGGGGCCGCAAAACGATGTCGTAGTCCTACTCATTTTATCCTCTTTGTAGAATGAAAACAGCAAACTCCACATTAGAGGCATTTTCATTTTCCATAGTCAAATTGTCGACAGTCATATCTTTTGTGTCAATAGCAGGACTTCTTTAATTTTGCTTCTATTTGTTCGACCGTCTCACCACCATATAGAGCATTGAAAAATTCGTTATCGCGAGGAATACCATTGGGATTCTTCTCCATATTAAGTCCGTGGAGATAAGCTTTTCAATCAAGTCAGCAGAAAATGCCTGATCCAATTTTGTCTGAATAGGTATCTGTACTGTTACAGTCGAAATCAACGTAATCAAATTGAATAGCATCGCCACAATAATCATCCACCTGGGTATAGCTATCGGCCTAAACCAAAATAAAAGTATTTGAGGAATAAAAGATAGAAAGAAGAATATGACGAACAAGGGAATGATACGTTCACTGTCCACATGATGAAACTTAGGGAATTCTTCTGCCCCTACCCAACGCCACGTTCTGTACGCCACGAGTGAATTGACGATACCACCGCCAAATACATAAAAGGAAAGCAGAATATAGATTGAAAATACTATACTTGAAATTTTATTTTTATTGTCCATTGGTATTGTTTTAAATATTTTAATTTACAAAAGCTGATGCAAGCCGGATGCTAACGTTCATACATTTACGTCGTCGGGATATTCGGGACGGGTCAAGCCCGGAACGTCCGGTTAATTTTTTAATGGATGATGAAGATAACAAGAAATGCTGAAAAGAAAATGTCAGTCCAGAACCAAAAATGGCTACAAACTATTGTCGAAATCAGTTTAACAAACCCTGATAAAGCAAATGCAAATGCTTGCAGTCGTACAATTACTCATGGCTATTTAAGACTTCGCTGCAGTAATCAGCGAAATGGGGCCTTTCTGAATTTTTAAGAACATTCTTTATCCAGGCATGTCTCTCATGTTCTATAACTCTTAATTCCCATATGCAAAAAGCCTCTCCGGTTGAAGTAATATTTTCAAAAACTGCTGGTTTATCTGCGGAAGCTTTAAATACCAAATGCCTTAGCTCATTTTCATTAGCCCACCAATCAAGAATTATTTGATTGAACATCTTTGCAATATGGATAACTATAAATCCAATTTTGTAGTTATGATCAGAAATCTTAAGTAATTCCTTTTGCGCTATCGATTTTGCGATATCCAAATAGTCCTCATTCCAATAGAACTCTTCTTCACAAATCTTATATATTTTTATTCGCCATTGTTCAAAATTCCAAATCTCAATAAACCCTATTGATCTCTCTTTATATCTTGTGAATTCACCCATTTCATTAAATATTTAACATCTTGCTATTCTATCATCGCTTATGACAGCGTATTGGCGAGGAAGAGGAAATAGAATCCCGACAGCCCAGCCTTTGCTCAAAGTATAAAAGAATTACTCACCCTCAATAACTTCGTTCCTTATTCCTTTGCCTATTCCATGTCGGCGGTAGGTTGATGTTCTTTCTTTTCAAAATTCTTTTTTCATGGCTATAAAATTGAAATGTTCTTGCCCAATTTCAAAAGTGTGTTCCCCCATTTTAGTAAATCCATTTCTCTTGTAAAATGAAATCGCTCTCTCATTGGATTTTAAAACGGATAACCACATATATTTATGACCAAGCCTTATAGTTTCATCAAACATTTCGCTCTGCATTTTATGGCCAATTTTTTTGGCCATAAAATCTTTAAGAACATAGATTTTCTGTAACTGGGAAACATTGTCCGAACTGATAAATTCCGATTTTGAAAACTTTTTTAGTTTTGCATAACCTACAGGTAATTCGTCAAAAAAAGCAATCCAAAATACATTATTGTCATTATTTATACTTGTTCTGATTTTTGCTACTCCAAAAGTCCTGTCATAATAGTCTAATAAATCCTGGTGGTCTCTAAAAAAATGTCCAAATGTTTCCGTAAATGTAATTCTTGCTAATAACGAAATAAATTCTGCGTCCTCCAATTTTGCTTTTCGGATTACTACCTGGCCCATTTTATCATCTATTTTTTCGTCTGTACACCATTATATCTTCTTTTACAATGACTGCCAATGCTAATATACACCCAACCAAATATACCCAATATCCTCGATTTCAAACAACTAATATTACAGTTTCTAAACCCGCAAAGGGATATCCATTCTTTCGCCTTTTAAATATACGTTATAGCTCATCACCATTATTTCACAAAACAGAGTTTTGCTGACGCGAAAGCGTAAGCAAAACTTACGCTTAACCATTTTCTTCTTTAATAAATTATGATGTATTGCTTCATATTTTTTGCCAATTGCTTGTTGCCTATTGCTTGTTGTCCATTGCTTATTACCTGTTGCCCCTTGCTTCACCATCAAAATACCATACCGATCGTAAACGCATTCAACTTCGGCCCCTTATCTTTCACAAAAAATGAATTGAGATCATACGCCGCAAAGAAATCAACACCCTCAATTCCCATCTGCAACCGCACGCCATACCTGATATTGTTGAGGTAAAAATTGTCACGCTCTTTATCCGCTTTCTTATCTCCATCGATCATGCTCGTGTACCCTTGTTTCGAATGACTCTCTAACCGATAGCCCGCATAGGGTCCGATGCCAATACGAAAAGAATCATGATCAGTATGAAGCCATCGACTGTGATGATGATGGCTGCCCGTAGCATACATCGGGATGAATGAAGCATTGAGATACGTCGCCGTCAGTTTGCTCACATTAAAATCAAGAAGTCTCAGATCTTTTGAAAACGCTACGCCATTCTCTCCCTTCGTGATCAATGTATTGTCATCCTGAAATTTGAAATTATACCAGCTCACCCCCAATCCAAATTCAAAGGTTACATGCCTGCCGATATCCGTATGCAATATCGAATTGAGACCCACATACCACGAACCCCACGGATGCACAGCATATTGCGAATTATGATCATCCGGAAATCCACCATCCTCCAGAAAATTGTTGATGCCAAAATCGAAATTGAATTCAGCATGCGTATGGGAGTGACATGAACCGCAGTCTCTCTGGCCCCGGAAATCTTCATTGTTTTCATCATCTTCATTGTCTTCGTTTTCTTCATCTTCGCTTTCATCAGTATTCGTGATCGCCGTCGTATCCGTATCCTCATCCTCCACGCCACTGTCTTCAGCACTAATAGCACGGAGCATATGAAGCGTATCGTTGTCCTCGAGATTGTCCAGGATATCATTGAACAATCCCTGGAAATCATATCGCCGCAATTGCTGCAGATCTTTCTTGTCCCCTATCGTGAATACCACCTTGCTCGAATGCGCCAGTTCAATGACTACAGTATCTGTCTTCTGACTCTGCACCATATGGATCAGGGCGAAGTATAGGATAGCACTGAGTAAAATTATTTTTTTCATCGTGTTCATTTTTTATTTCGTTGGATCCCGTTTCTTATCCGGGAAATTAATAGTCAGGTATTCATTTTTCAATTGCCGGAGATCTCCAAGCAGTGAATCATTATTTTTTAACCCTATAGCCACATCAATGACTTTCTTAACACCAGACGTTGTATTCTTTTCAGGGGTTGCTTTGGATACCAAATCTTTTTTTATAAATCTTGCATTTACTTCCTGAGCTGTGTAAATCATATTCCTGCCTGGAGATTCATCCACTTCATCTTCTTCTGTCGCCATAGCAACTGATGCAGCTTCGACCTCAGGATCTGGCTTCGTAATACTTTCCACCGGCACTGATGTAGTCACTACATTCTCTTTTTCATTGACTTCATTTGAAACATCCTCCACATCCTCCACATCACTTTGACTCGTTGATCTATTTCGTACCGAAAGAGTTTTTATTTTTTTATCCGGAATTAATTCGACTTTCCGCACGGGTGTTTCTGATACTTTAGGAACTAGAGCGGAAGTAGCTAGTGGTGTATTGTTTTTCAGTTCTGTCTGATTAATATCTTGTTGAATTAAGGTTACAGAAGGTGCATCCTTAGGATGTGGCCATAACATGAATGTACTAGCCAGCAGCAAGAGCATACCTGCAGCTACTTTCCACCACAGGCCATTCGACTGTCTGCGATCTAATCCGGTTTCAATCCGATCCCATGCAGATGCTGGAGCCGTCTTTCGGTATTGCCCGAGTGCATCGCGAAATATTTTATCAGGTTGTGGTGTCATGTTGAATTCGATTGGTTGAAAGTTCACGTTGAGCTAATAATTTTTGCAGGTATACCCGGGCCCGGCTCAGTTGGGACTTGGATGTATTTTCACTGATGTTGAGTTGTTCGGCGATTTCTTTGTGGGCATAGCCATCGATGGCATACATGTTAAACACAATCCGGTACCCCGGCGGAAGTTCTTCAATCATATTGAACAGTTCTTTGGTGACAAGGGGATCGTTGCTATTTTGGGTACACAATTCCATGTCGGCTTCATTGATATCAGCGGTCATAAACATGTTCTTCTTCTTGCGCAGGAAACTGAGGCATTCATTGATCACCGCACGTTTGATCCATCCCTCCAGGCTTCCTTCACTCCGGAATTGTTCCATGCGGTTGAGGATATTGGTGAAGGACGTGACCAGGACATCTTCGGCATCCATGGGATTCTTCACATAGCGGCAGCACAAGGCATACATCTTCGGGGAAAATGTATCATAGAGGTTTTTCTGAGCGCTCCGTTCACGACGTATACACCCGTTGATCAGTTCTTGTTCGTTCACCGTGATGGAATGAGATCCATGGACTTGATTCATGCTATAGACGATGGCGGGGGGCGGGAGGTTGCGTGGGTAAAGAAAAAAAACAATCGGCTATGAGCAATTGGCAAAAAACAATTCAAGCGAATAGAATACTTTGATCTCCCATTTTGTGTAACAATGCGTGCATTTCGCAAATCTGAAATTTGCTGACACGAAAGCTTAGGCTCAGCCTAAGCTTAACGTTGGTAAATATTGTTTGATGAGTTACGGAGGAGGGGGCCAGGGAGTAAAAGCTAAAATCACTTAGAAAAAAATTGAACATAATTTTTCTTCTGCCCTTTTCTGCCTTTTCCGCCCTTTCCGCCCTTTCCGCCTTTTCTGCCTTTTCTGCCCTTTCCGCCTTTCCGCCTTTCCGCCTTTTCCGCCTTTTTACATCCCTCCCAGCTTCTTCAGATACTTCTCCGAATTTGCTTTTACGGGTTCTGTTGGATTGAGGGACAACGATTTTTTGAAGTTCTTAATGGCATTTTCCTTGTCGCCTTTGATGGCATACGCTTCACCGAGGCTGTCCCATGCATTGGCGCTTTCGGGATGTCTTTCCGTATTCATCTTCAGATATTTGATCGCACCATCATTGTCACCCTGATTGAGTAGTTGATATCCATACGTGTTGAGTTCATTTTCAGTAGCAAGAGAAATCGCCTGCTCTTTGACTTTGTCTACTTCTGTCGTCTTGCCCTGCAATCCAAGTAAACCGGCTTTTGTATTGAGCGTCGCAAAACTTGAGTTTGTAGCTATGGCCTGATCGATCCATTTAATGGCCTGATCGGTGTTGATTTTATTTTGAAGTGCATAATTTGCTGCAGAAGCGTATCCCTGCCAGTTAAAGCCAACCACGCTTTTTAATTCCTCTGCTGCATTTGCCATCACGATGTCGTCTACCGCAAATTCAATTTTGACGGGAAATTGTTTGTTCTCCCAATTCAAAACAAGCTCACCGGAATTTTTGGTGAGATTGATAAAATCATATGTCAGTAGTTCAGTCATAGCATGTTCGCGTGTCTGAATTTTGGCTCGTAACTGATCATGCTCAGCTTCATAAAAAAAACTCCCCCATGATCTGCTGTCTTTTGATAATATCAATTCGCCACTGCCATCTCCAGCAATCGTAAAAAACATTCCATATCGACCGGCAGGTACATCCTTTCCTTCCACTTTTGCAGCATGTGAAAATTCGATAGTTGTATTTTCATTTGCACCGGCGCGCCATGGAGCTGATTTCTGATTGCCGAAATTCTGCACATTCCATCCATAAGGTACCAGTTCGCCCCAGATCACACGGCCTTTGACAGAGGGCCTTGAATAATTGACGGTGACCGTTGATATACCTATGGTTTGAGATACACTGGCAGCCGGACTTGGTGTTCTTGGGGTCGTGATACCTTGTGACCGGGCGGATAGATTGACGGCTAAGAATGCTACTACAAGTAAGCAGCGAAGAGTTGTTACAGTTTTCATTTTGAATTGAAATTTTAAAATGGAATGAATTGAATGACTTGATAGTGAGATCTAAAAGTAAAGGGCTAACGCTGCAAGTGTTTCTTCCGCTGCTATACTATTAATGCTGAGGAAGGAGGACGTTAAAACCGATTTTACCACCTCGATTATAAAAATCCACATTTACGGATGGAAGTTGTTAGATATTAGATCAATAGGTGAATTGCATATACTTAACCATGATTTTATATCCTTCCTAATATTACGTTTTAACCAAATTTTACTTCTTCCATTCCTAAGAAAAAAAGAAAAGCCCGGAATATTTGTCACTCTTCCATTTACACGCACCGATTTCCAAAACCTCAGGGACTTGTAAGAGGAGTTTTTTCTGGTACACAGAATAATTAAAAAGAGGACGCAGACGGTTACTGATCTGTAGCAAAAGAATGAGTTAAACAGGTCGAAGTAGAATTAAGAAAAATAAGGATTGAGTATGACAGTTTTCCGTTTCGCTTCGACTCCGCGGATGCTAAGCTGCGGTTGGTGAGCTGCGGTTGGTGAGCTGCGGTTGGTGAGCTGCGGTTGGTGAGCTGCGGTTGGTGAGCTGTAGCACATGGATGAGCGAGAGGAAGTCGAACCATAGCACATGGATGAGCGAGAGGAAGTCGAACCATAGCACATGGATGAGCGAGAGGAAGTCGAACCATAGCACATGGATGAGCGAGAGGAAGTCGAACCATAGCACGAGGTTGAGAAGTGCAAGTCGAACCATAGCACGAGGTTGCGTATAGTAAGTCGAAGTACAGCGACCGGAAGAGCTTTTCCAAAAAAATGTTTCGGCTGCGCTCAACATCGTAATGTTATTCAAGATGTCCTTCGTTATTCGAAAATCGAAAATCGAAAATCGAAATTTTTTTTACTGCTTAATGATTTTGAAATTATCCTCACCGACATTAAGTACATACATTCCTGGTGACAATGCATCCACTGCTAAATCATAAGTAGCCGAATGCACAATTCCGGACATAACTATCTGTCCGAATAATGTGGACACAGTGTAATGTATCGGTTGATCAGAATCAAGTTGTATGGTGATGTATGTATTCGCCGGATTTGGATAGACAAGAATTGAATGAGGCACTACATGATCACTTGTTGAAGTAGTTTGAATGAGCCCATGGATATCATATTTTGAGAAAAAACGCCAGATCTCTTTCGAGGCATTTATGTCCTGATTCGTACCCACACCACCAAAAGCAGAGCCGGGCCAGGCATGCACACCGTTGATGATCTTATAATGTTCGACCTCAACACCGTTTGTTCCTTCGGCATATAAATAATGTTCCGCTGTACAACCATCGCTTGTATTGATGTCCGGAATACTATTCTGGTCAGGAGGTGTATGACATTCGTTGAACGCCACCCAATAGGCCAGAACAGATGGGATCGGTGCGAAAATAATATTACCTGTATAGGCTACGGTGGGATCTGATGTCCCGTGTATTTCCATGACGGGCATAGGATGTTGTGGATCACAGGTGGTGAGTTGAGTTACATTCATTGATCCGGTGACAGAGGCAATCGCCGCGATGCGATCACTGAGTCCGCATGCGAGAAAATAACTCATAAATCCACCATTCGACATGCCGGTGCTGTATACCCTGTTTTGATCAATGTCATATTGAGCAGACAATGAATCAATCAATGCACTCGTAAACCCAATATCATCAACATTGCTTGTACCCCACCCTACATTCCAATGGGTGTTGCCAAGTGCATCTAGAGTCCCCATCGGATGTACAACGAGAAAACCAGCCGTATCTGCTATCGGCCTAAAGTCGCCATAGAACATCTGTTCGAATGCATTCGAAGTGTATCCATGAAAATTAAGCACAAGTGGTGCCGGTGTACCGGGCACATAACTGGCCGGAACATATAGAATATAATCCCGCTGCAACCCATCATGAAGAATAGAACCATTGATCGTTTGTTGCGTAAACGCGAAAAGAGGTAGACAAAGAAGTAAATAAAATGGAATGTGCTTCATGGACTAAAAGTAGGGAAATTTCAAATGACCTTAAACTGTGGACACCTGCCCGAATCCCATACCTCAGCTATGGCAGGGCCAAGTCCGAATATTTTACTCCAGAAAGAAGCAGTCATATCTTCACCTGCGGCGTTGAAACTATGTTCCATATTCAGCAGAAATTCTGAAAACAATTTTTCCATTTTCTGCTGTGCTTGTGAATCCATATCATCTTCATAAACCGAATATACTTCAGGTAATTTTTGATGGGAATGAAGAAGTATGCGAAACTTTTGATAATGGCTCAGATGGCCTTTGAACCGGGTTGTATCATATTCAAGCCCTTCTCCCGGTGGATCGGGACGAAAATCGGATGGAACATATTTTGAATCCGCGCCTTCGCCTTATTCAATGATTGCATCCAGGGCCTTCAATGCTGAAGAGTGCAGTGAGGTAAAGCGGAATGGTCCAGAATTCAAGGTTCAATGCCCTTTGCAAATGATGATGAAGGTCTGGTTTGTTCCAGGAGGAGGGAGAGGTCATCTGCGGTGAAATAAATCCAGTGATAAATGATGATTATGATTTATTTCTTCGAATTAATTCCCATCTCATCCAGCATCTTAATGATCTTATCCAATTTCTCTGTTTCAATCGTGTTCAGCTTAATGGTCAACGCTTCTATTTCGCGCTTTGCCTCCACATTGGTCTCATAATCGGATAATGCCTGCTCCCTGTCTCTGTCATTTTGCCTGTTTTGAGCCATCATGATGATAGGTGCGGCATAGGCTGCCTGTGTTGAAAAAAGAAGATTAAGTAAGATGAAAGGATAAACATCCCAATGATGTGTAAAGGCGAACACGTTTAAACTCATCCACAATATGACTAATACGGTTTGAATAATAATAAATCTCCAGGATCCCATTCCCTTAGCTACTGAATCCGCCACACGACTACCAAGGCCTAAGGTCTCTCTATGCATTTCGTGCCAGTTTTTTATAATGCTCATATCCGATTAGGTATTTTTGATTTTTGATTTTTGATTTTTGATTTTATTAAGAATAAAAAATTCATCTGCATTCTTCTTCACACATACGCACGAAAGAAAAGTATTCATGAGTGAAAGCTCAATTTCAACTGATGACGAACATATTCAATTCGTTTGTTGCCGTCAATGAATGGGTGGTTGGAAATTATACGATGACTTTCCTTTCAGGCTGTTTACGTATTTAAGTATGATAGCTGGTACTGAATCGGGTATCTTATCCAATCCTTGATTTATTTCAGACAGGAGTTGTTTATGTGTCATTTTCTTTGCCTTATGCAAAGATAGGCGTTTTCAATACCCGCCACTATGTTTACCGTAGTCGTTGAATTGAAATAGCTTGTTAATACAATCCTTTACTTCTCCTTCTTAGCATTATTGGTTTATCCCGGCCAGGAGGTGCGTTTCCTCCTTCCTCATCAGGTTCGTCCGGAAAGTTTTATCTTGCCTGTAACGCAACCTTGTTGAATGTTATTAAATATTTCCTTCCACTTTACATATTTTCCATTGCTGGTGGTCACCGCCATCGCCTGGAGCACTCCGATTGCGCTGTCCCTGTTTAAATTGAAAAAGATTCCTTCTGTGATCGTAGAGATCCTGCTGGGTTATTTTGTGGGCCAGTACCTGCTAAAAGAGATCAGCCCGGAGAGTTTCAGGATCCTCGAATTCTTTGCCCTGACCGGATTTATTTTTCTGATGTTCCTCACCGGTCTGGAGATTGATGTGGATCAGATCCTGGCCTCCTTGCCGCGGAGGAAACTGACCTTCAAGCGTTTTTTTCGCAATCCGTTATTGGTAGGGATTGTGTTCTTTATACTATCCATCGTATTAGCCTACAGTGGAGCTATACTGCTGCAGGGTCTGATTGAAATTCCGCATCTCTGGTATTTTTCATTGATCCTGATCACAACCTCCGTGGGCATTGTCGTGCCTGTACTCAAGGAAAGAGGCGAGATCAAAAATCAGTTTGGCCAGATGGTGATCATCGCGGCTGCCGTCGCAGATATTTGCAGCATTATCCTCTTTACCTATACCGCCATCATTTACAAAAACGGATTTGAGATCGAACTGCTGTACACGTTTGGTCTTTTCGGTCTGTTCATCGGGTTCTATGCGCTGGGCAAAAGAGTAAAAAATATCAGTGTGCTCAAGAAGCTGGGATTTCAATTGTCCCAGGCCGCTTCGCAGATACGCATCCGGGGCTCTATGTTATTGATCATGATCTTCGTGGTCCTTGCCCAATTTATCGGGGATGAAGCCGTGCTCCTGGGTTCGTTTTTAATTGGTCTCGTGCTTTCTTCAATGCTGCATCGCGAACGATCGATCATGCTGTTGAAACTTGATGGAATGGGATATGGCTTTTTTATTCCTTTCTTTTTTGTCATGGTCGGTGTAGAATTTGATCCCTCTGCGTTGAAGGAATTTGATCAGTCCCTGCTCTGGTTTTTGTTATCCCTGTTAGTAGTGCTTTTTGCAGTAAAGCTCATTCCTGCTATGCTTTGGAGACCAATATATGGTACAAGACGAGCGATTGCCGGTGGATTTCTGATGTCTTCACGACTGAGCCTGATTATTGCTGCATCAGCGATCGGATTAGAGATGGGCGTGATTACACCGGGGATCAATGCCGGATTTATTATTATGGCGATCATCACGTGTTTTGTGTCTCCGGTGCTATACAATCTGATCCTGCCTCTCAACCCTACCTCAGGAGATAAAGTCCTGATAGTCGGAGGCAGCAGCACAGGTGTTTTATTGGCCCGCCGCATAGCACTACATGGAAAGAAATCCGTGATCATTGAAAACAATCCTGTACGCGCTGCAGAAATATCGGCCAATGGCCTCAACTGTATGGAAGGAGATGGACGGGATATCAACCTGTATCATGATCTGAAACTCAAGCCATCTGAATATGTGTACGTGGATACGGGATCATCTGAATTAAACCTGGAGATCTGTAAACTCGTGCGACGGAACCTCATGCATGACAATATCATCTCTCGCGGACGAACTTCTGAAATTCGACTTGAACTCAAGCGGCTCGGTGTCGATACCCTCGATGTGACGCGCGTGCTGGCCACTACGATTGAGAACCTGATCCTGCGTCCGGCTACTTACCATGCCCTTGTGGAGTCTTTTGAATCTTTTAGTGTAGAAGAAACGCTCATCACCAACAAAGAGATCGATGGATTACAGATCAGTGAAGTGCCTTTTCATAAAGACGCGATTCTGCTTCTCGTCAAGAGAAATAATACTTTTTTAATTCCTCAACAGGACGCCTATCTCCGCACAGGTGATCTCCTTCATGTCTTCGGAACGAATACAGCCATCCAGCATACCCGCGATACGGTCGGAGGTACAGGCAGGAAAGAAGTGGGCTAACTTAACTCCTGTTATTTCAATTCATCATTTGCTTCCTCCAGTGTCTTATCAATGCCCATAGTAATATCAGACACCAAATTCTTGCTATAGATATTAGGAGCGAATCCATTACGCTCGTACGATGAGTTCATTTCTGATTTTATTGGCGTAAAAAACATCTCTGCCGGGAGCTGTAAGACGTACATGTCCATCATCCAGCTTACCCAACATCTGAGATAATATTGAAAATAATTCCGAATTTATCGTGGCTACTTTCTACTTCCTCCGGTAAGCTATCTAAAAGAATCAAGGCGTCGAACTAATTTCTCAATGCTTTTTCTGCCATAATTCGATTGCGGCTAATACAGTCACAGATTTCAGCTGCCGTTTTCCGTCAGTGTCTTAAATGCATCAATAAATCTTATCAGGTCGTCCTTTGTCTTACTGTCTGTGATATCGCCTTGTTCACTTATTTTACCTTTAATTCCCTGAATCAACAGCGTGGTGTCATTTGTAAATTTTGCCATTACCGTCTTCATGATGAGCTGCAAGGCTTCGTGTCCTTTTTGACCACTGGCCGAAGCTGTAATAATACCTATAGGTTTGTCGGAGAATACAGTGGTCGAAACACACCATTCAATTGCATTTTTAAGCCCGCTGGGAATACTGAATACATATTCCGGGGTGCAAATCAAAATTCCGTCTGCATTTTCAATACTTTGCCTTAGGTCCAAAATTACGTTTGGAGTGTTGTCAATAGAAAGTTCAGGATCAAAATGAGGAAGTGTCTTTAGCTCATTGAAAATAGTCAGTTCAAAACTGTTCTTCGTCAGGGCTGCAAAATGATCAATAAGTTTTTGGTTCGATGAATTTTCACTTGCACTACCGTTTATTACAAATATTTTTTTCAATGTGTTGGTTAGTTTATTGCCCGCACTATTTAACAATAACTGTTAATGGCGGGTTTTTATTTGTTTAACCCTGTCGCCATTTTATAGGCCAATGCAGTTTCTGAAAGTGGGGTCAGCGTATCTAGTAAAATATTGTAGGTACCTTTTTCAGATAGCTCGTCAGCTACTTTCTTCATTAAGGATAAAGTAGCTTTCATCAAACTTGAACCTAAACTTAATCGCGCGACACCTAAGTCCTGCAGTTCCCGAACTGATGGAGGCACCCCTGCTGCCATTCCGGGGTTTGAAAGAATATTAATCGGGGCATTAATTTCCTTCACGAGAGTCGAAATAATTTCCTTTTCCCATACAGGTTGCACAAATATGCAATCAGCACCGGCTTCCCGGTACTTGTTACCACGCTTTATGGATTCAGCTAATTTTTCCTGACGTGAACCTGTAGAAGTATAAAATGCATCCGTTCTTGCATTAATGACTAAGTGAAAACCCAGAGAATCTGACAATGCCCGAATAGCTGATATTCGTTCACAAAATTCCATCTCGTCAATTAAATCCGGACTTAAATCAATACTGTCTTCAATGTTTATCCCCACAATTCCTGTTGCGATTATCTTTTTAATTGATTCAATTACTTCATCTATAGTATTCCCATATCCGGCTTCTATATCCGCGGTCACCGGAACCTGTACACCATTTACGATCCCTGTAATAGCTTCAATCATTTCTGGCAATTGGATGACCTGGGCGTCAGGATAACCTAATGCAGCAGCAATTCCCATGCTTGTTGTTGCTATTGCTTTATAGCCACTTGCTTCTATCAATTTAGAACTTCCGATGTCCCATGAGTTTAACAGGACTAAAATTTCATTGTCCTGATGAAATTTCAGGAACATTGCCGCTTTTGCTTTTTGAATATCTGAAACCATCATCTTATGTTTTCTTTTGTTTTAGTTAAATACAATTCGTTTCTGAATGGATCGCCGTGGATGTCCCGGACTGCTCGCCGGCAGGATGAATACCGAGGAATTGTTTTAATACGTATTGTTCAGTTCGAATCCAACCAGTTTTTTACAGCTCGCCGATATTTGTTTCAAATATGTAATGAACTTAATATCCTTGCTACTAATTTTCCATATTTAGGGTAGTAGCCTTTCCTGACAATAATGGATTCGTATACTATAACCCCCGATAACTTCTGTCTTTAAAAAGCAAAATCATTGCAGTGATAATGATCCATAGCAAAACAACCTTCTTTACTATTTTCATTTCACAGAAATCGGTGATGTCCTGTTTTTTAACGCGTGTTCTTTCTGCTCAGTACCGAATGTAATAAATGCATTGCTGGGTTGAAACCATTCCCATTACTAAACCAAATACATCACAACCTCATTGTCATTTTAAGGATCCGTAAACCGTGAGCCGTTCACAACTCATCCACGTGATGTACTTTTGCCTCAGCATTCGAAATTAATAAACTTAGCACTTCTCATTCAAATGACAAAGTATACCCTCTTAAGTTTCCTGGTTGCTGCCTTTGCATTCATCACCTGTCCTGTTTTTTCGCAGGACCAGGCCGTCCATCCCGCTTTCATTTCTACGGGTACATTTTTAGGTATCACACCACCGCTCAAAGATCTGCCCCGGATGACAGATGCAGACTGGGAAGCCATGAAAGCGAAAGCAGAAGAAGAAGAATTGAATGAAGGCTTGAAACTCAGATCCTTTCCCTATGCGGCTACTGCCCTTCCAAAGGGACCAGACCCAGTGTGGCAAAAACAAATGGCTCGTCAACGCGATACCCATGCGCCGTCCGTTGACTTTACCGGCCAGTCTTCTCCTTATTTCCCACCGGATGACAATGGAACTGTAGGTCCCAACCATTACATGCAGACCATCAACACCGTGTATTCGATTTATGACAAGACAGGCACCCTCGTAGCAGGCCCCACAAATATGAACCTGTTGTTTGCAGGCGTGACTGGTTCGCAACACAATGACGGAGACCCCATCGTACTCTATGATGACCAGGCAGGCCGGTGGCTTGCGGCTGAATTCTCCATCGCCGGAAGCAATGATTCGATGATGATTGCCGTCTCTACCACCAACGATCCCACCGGTACGTGGTACAAGTATGCGTTTGATGTAGCCGATCTTCCGGACTACCCAAAATTTGGCATCTGGCGCGATGGTTATTATATGGGAACAAATAATTCATCCGGAAACGACATCTATGTCTTTGAACGTGCGGCGATGCTTACGGGAGGAA
The DNA here is from genome assembly GCA_038252065.1 of Chitinophagales bacterium. Taxonomy (GTDB): domain Bacteria; phylum Bacteroidota; class Bacteroidia; order Chitinophagales; family Saprospiraceae; genus Opimibacter. Next base: position 112,406 of record JBBSAQ010000008.1, on the reverse strand, counting down.
CCGCACATGTGGTGGGTTTTGACAACCCGAACCGACCGAGCAGCGTCGATGGCTTCATGTGTGTGCCGCCGGCAGATAATGATGGCGCTTTTGCTCCTGTAGGCTCACCTGGAATCTTCATTGCTTTCAACGATGATGCCATCGGCGGCGGAAGCGACCAACTATGGATCTACTCACTCCATGTCGACTGGGTAACGCTTGGGAATTCCACGTTTGCAAGAACACAGCAAATTAATGTCGCAGCATTTGATAGCAATTTTGGCGCAAATTGGGACAACATCCCGCAGCTTGGAACCACCCAAAAATTGGATGCCATCCCACAGGTGATCATGAACGTGCCGCAATACCGGAATTTCGGATCCTATGAAACGATCGTCTGCTGTCATACCGTAGATGTCGATAACACGAATCATGCCGGGGTCCGATGGTATGAACTTCGCAGGACCGGTGCCAATTGGTCTATAAGGCAACAGGGATCCTATGCCCCGGATGCCAATTCCAGATGGATGGGAAGCATCTCGCTGAACGGTTCCAATGAACTCGCGCTGGGCTACTCTATTTCAGGTTCAAATATGAATCCGGGCATTCGCTATTGTGGACAATCTTCCTCGGCATATGCAGCGGCTAACGGTACTATGGACATTCCTGAAGAGGTCATTCAGAATGGATCTTATTCCCAAACCGGCGCCAATCGTTGGGGAGACTATGCTGCAATGCAGGTTGACCCGGTCAATGATGAGACGTTTTGGTTTACCTCCGAGTACATAGGAAGTGGAAATACAAGAAAGACACAAATAGCCAGTTTTCAGATCGGTCCTGCAGTATTGTTCGCAGCGTTTACAGCAGACAACATTCATCCCTGGCTTGACTCGCTTGTCAATTTTAGCGATCTATCCAGTGGAAGTCCCAACAGCTGGAACTGGAGCATTTCTCCCTCTTCGTACATGTATATTAACGGGACTTCATCGTCCTCTCAGAATCCCAGGGTAAAATTCACTGCAGAGGGATATTATTCAGTTACACTGATTGTGTCCGATGGCGTCAAAATGGATACTCTCCTAAAAACCAATTATGTGCAGGCGATCAATTGCGGTTTTGCGACCTTACCTTTTTCGGAAGACTTTTCTGATGGCCATCTCCCTGATTGCTGGACGATGATCGACCATCAGGGCAACGGGCAGGTCTGGTCATTTAATAATCCGGGTGGACGAACGATCAATACACTTACTTCCGGCAACGGCTTTGCTATTCTTGACAGTGATCATTACGGATCGGGGAATTCTCAAAACGCGGACATGATCACGCCACCGTTTAATTTTAGTAATTATGAAAGTATCAACCTTTCATTTGATCATTATTTCTTATCCTATGCCGGCTCTTCAGCTACACTATCCTATAGCCTCAATGGAGGCGGCTCATGGACTGTACTGCAGACATGGACTGCTACCTCCTCAAATGGTGCGTTATACAATCAGGATGTGAGTGCTCAGGTAGCTGGACACTCCAATGTAAAATTCAAATGGAATTATACCGGTGCATTCGGATATTACTGGGCTGTTGATGATATCAGCATCACGGGAACAGGAGCTTCTGTCTGGACGGGAACGAATTCCTCCAACTGGTATCTTGCAAACAACTGGCTCAACAACAACCTGCCCGGTAGCGCTACCAATGTTGTTATACCGGATACAGTTCCACATTGGCCTGAAGTCAGCGGGGACCTCTCCCTGGGTGTCATGTGCAAGAATATAGAAATGAAAGGAGCATCTCATTTGAAGGTCAATGGAAAACTGAATATCGGTCCAAAGCTTTCTTTTTCCGTTATAGATTCAGGACTGGTCCAACTGGGCAGAGGCCTGTACAAAGTTGGTGATTTTAATCCCGGCTTGGGGACAGTGGAATTTTTTGGAAACACTGCGGATAGTGTCCGGAGTGAGGCTATTGGAGACATTACGATCAGTCAGTATTCCAGGGATACATTCACCAAGGGGTTGACCTTCCTGACAGGGGCGACTGCAGGACCGACGGGTGACAACGGTTATTCAGATGCGTCGATTGGATTCACTTTTTATTATGCAGGGGTCGGATATACTCAGGCCCGGATCAGTACGAATGGTTGGGCTTCTCTCAACCTGAGTGCTACCACCACTGCAGCGAATGCTAATCTATTTACGACGACCACTCCAAATACAACCCTTGCTCCCTGGTTTGATGATCTGACTGCAGATGGTTCTTCAGTAGTTCAGTATAAGACAGAAGGCTCCACACCTGACCGGGTTTTCATCGTTGAATGGAAAGGACTTCCTACCTATCGTACAAGCGCAACGGCCAGAATTAATTTTCAGCTCAAACTCTATGAAACTTTAAACTGGATAGAGTTTCACTATGGAAATCTCCAGGCAGGAACCCATAGTGCAAGTGAAAGTGCTTCCATCGGAATTGAAGATGCGACTGGTGGAAGCGGGCATTTCATTGAGGCAACAACCGGATCATTAACCGTGGGCGTCACCAACCTCAAAAGTTTAAATAATTGGCCAACCGTAAACTACAGATTTAATGCACCGGACCTTAAACACTATTTTCACAACATCCTGATCAACAATGCCGGTGGCAATATCATCTTTAATGCAAATGCGGATGTCAGTGGGATACTGAATACAATGCCCGGGGGTTCATTTTTTATCTCAACAGGAAATACCTTTAAGATGCGCACGAATTAAAGAGGTGAAATACTATTTAAATTTTCGTTGTTGAATTTCTTCCTTTGATGCGGTTTCATAGACCTTCTGGCTGAAGCTCTTGATCGGCATGAAATTATTTTGGTATTTGCATGCTCCAGCAATGAAGCCCACCTCCATTGTGGTTAGTTTCCGCCGTATTTATCTGGTAGATTTTTTTATCCGGAAAATACTTTTGTAATATCTGTTTTGCCTCTTCATCTTTTACTTTGGAACTCTCAGGTTGTCCCTCCGTCCAGTATTTTGCTTCAAATACTGTTTTATTTGTAATCAAAAAATTAAGATAACTACCTGAGGGTACAAAATGAACGGTGTCACCAACCGAAAAACGTTTTTGCTCAAAAAGAATTTGTTGTGAAAGGAACTTTATTTCGTTATTCTTATTGAATGTGTCTATTGCAAAAGTCATGTAATCGATATCAGGTACCGGCATTTTAACAATAGTAAATGGTTTACCATCCTGATCAGTAGCATTTTTTAAAATTTCATAGTTAATTTTCATTCGCTCCAGCGATATTTTTTTTACCGGATCGTGTGCTGCCTCTAAAGAATCGGGGAAGGAAATTAAAATAGTGTTTTCATTTACAAACCGGCAAAATTCGTCAAGATGTCCATTTACGCCAATGCCAAAATAATTCTCTGTAATTAATGTTCCCCATCCAGATGGGTCTTCCGCTGCGCCTTCTTTTAACCATAATATCTTTTTTGCATTAAGGACATTTTTTAGTTCAGCTTCCTGCATTTCTTTAGACATGGATGGATTACGTTGCATGTTTACGGCTTCCACTTGTAAAATGGTTCCTTTCCCATTTGTTTCAATAGCACCACCTTCATTGACCATAGAAGAGGTCATGACAGGATAAGGAAATGCCTTTAGATAAACGGAGGTATATAGTACTCTTTTTTTCCTATCCCTGTCTATATAATTTTTAATTGAAGGATCAAAATACCAGCCATACATATTCCAGGCAAAATTTACCAGCTTCTTTTCACCTATTCCATTTTTTAAAAAGATAACCCCATCGCGCTGAGCATAGCTAAATTCGGTTGATGAAGTCAAAAACTGAATACTATCTAAGTTTACACCTACAGCCGATAATTTATTTTTGAAAACTTCCATTGTAGAATCCGAAACTAAACAGAATACTTTCATTTCTTTCGCGAGCTGACTTACCATCTCAAAAGTGGCCTTATCTTCAAGTCCTCCCACAATCACACCCATCTGTGGTGCCCACTCTGCCGGAAGGTAGAATTCAGTTTTAGTTTTCCGGTTACACGAATAAAGAAGTATGAGTATTAAGGAATAAAGTAAAGGATTTAGCTTTTTCATATTTCTGATTATTAGAAGTATCGCTTTTATGTTGCAGCATGTCGAATCACACAACTCTTTTCCAGTATTCAGCGGGAGCTCTTCCTGTATGAGCCAACGTATCCCCTAAATCCTGTTAAAAACCACTTACCCGAAAGACTGCGGATCTTTGCACCGGCTAATGGACCGCCCAGCATGGCACTGATGTAGCAAATGTCAAATGCGCCGGCGCTCAATGGAAAAATACTCCATACCACCGAAAGCACACCGAGCAGATGGTCCCGGAATAGGTAGCCAACTATGAGGAATCCTGCACCTGCGACAAAACGAAAGATGCGTCCCGACATACTATTGAGAAATTTGGAGAAACCCGATTGATTGAAAGATTCATGCATGCTCTTAAAAAATATTTTTTAGGTTTTTATATCGTTTTACTTACTCTTTTTTCAAAAGGCATTTAATCAGGTGGCTAGACGGCTGTGGCCTAAATAAGCTATGCTCCGATCAGGCCCGGCCCTGTCTGTGTAAAAATATTCAACTTTTCAATATCCGCTATAGCCGGGATCTGATGTTGACGGAAGTTTTTTTAGCATGATGACCTTTATTAAATTAAACAAGAGTGATTCAAATTCCTTGTTCATAAAAAATTCTTAAATGCAAATACAAGGAATCTAATCAGGTAAAACAAGTAATTTCTCAGTGACCAGTTTATTCTTGGTTTGCACTATCACATAATAACTTCCTGCACTTAAACCCGCAGCAGAAATTTCTGCTTCAGCATTCCACTGATCAATCTGTTTGCCCAATACATCAAACACTATGATGGGATAATTAATATCTTTTGCTATGTTTTCATTCAAACGGATTTCACCAGAAGTTGGGTTTGGAAAAAAGAAGGTTTGTGTCACTGGAGATAAGTGCTCGACCACAGAAGTGTTCATTCTTGAAAAACGGTAAACTGTATTCTCAGGTATAGGCCATGTAAGAAAGGCAACTGAATCAGTGGCAATGGTTGGCTTTAATGCATTTCCTTTAAGAAGTATATATTCTCCAATATGCGCACCAAAGGAGGTGCTTTCAACATCCGCTAATAAACCCACTATGGGGCCTGGAATGGGGTCAAACAATGTTTCCGGATCAGTCTCTATGGAATAGGGCCCAATTTGAAATTCAATATCCCCAGAGTCTTCGAACAATCGTAATTGAAAGCTTATATACTCCAGGAATATACCATCGATACTCTCAAGCCCGTTATACAAACCTGCTTCCTTAAATTCAAGTGTGAATATTCTTTGACCTACAATTCCCTCAGTCTTGTAGTTTACAGGAGAGAGTGCTGAATCTTGTTGAAATCCCCGATCTATCATGTTAGCATTGAGGGGAATTAACATATAAAGATGATCCAAATTCAGATTCAATTCAAAAACACCACCAAAAGAATTGACAATCGAATAAAACTGGTTAGACGTAATATCAAAGAATTCAAAATCGAAACCAATAGGAATCTGAAATTCCGGAACGTCCCACGGACCTTCTACGGCTGACTGTGGCTCTGTCAGAAAAACAAATGGCTTATTGCTCACAGTCAATTTGTATGTCTGTGCCACAACATTTGTAAATAGGGCACAAAAAACCACTATCAAAAAGAATTGCATCATGCGTTTCATAAAAATAAATTTTGGATTAATTGAATATTTTTTTTTCATTTGGTACTATATTTCAGCAAATGCATTATGTATCAAAATAATAATCTTTGAGGAAAGGGATATCTGCCATTGAATATAGTTTATAATATCATTCGTTTTCCTTTATTATTTTCTTTACCATTCGCTCACCGTTTTCTGAGATTAGTTCTACAAGATAAGTTCAAAATTATAACCGATGGGGTTAATCATCAAAATATTCCGGAATGTAGCCCTTCTTTCCAGAAATGCGTCCTTCGAAAGCTAAAACTTCTACACCCTATTTCATGGGCATTGGTATTGGCAACGTTCATTTATACTAGTCCACGACGACTGACATTTGCATTTTATCGGCTAAACCATCATCATATTTTTTCTCTTCGGGGACAAAACTTATGCAGCCATGCATGTTCGTCAAATGCTTGATTTTGACCATCAATCCACCCATAGCAAAGCGCTACATCAAGTGCTTCTGCATAGCTGATAGTCTTTTCCCCCAAATCTTTCTTGAATATTTTGATCCACAGCCCATAGGAGTTATCCTGATTCTTTGCGAGCCATGTTTCAAAAGTTTCTGCTGTTTTGAATTCTATTATAGGAATAGTAGTTAGTCTAGTCATTTACTGTGTTCTTATTTGTTCTATATGCTTGCCGCTAACGGTTTCAGGCTTTGCGTTGGCGGGCTTTTGGAATCCTGATCTGTCTGCCAGCACCAAAGTTATTAATTGCTCAAATGTTTCTGTTCGCACTGTCCGCCTACGAACGCAGAACCTGTGTTACCGGTTCGTTGCTTACTGTTGTGTCGGCTCGTAATAGAGCACGATTGCACCTGAATCAAAGATTTTTGTCTTTAAAAGTCTAAAAATTGTCCTGTCTTTTATTTTGTCAAACAACGGCAGACCTTTCCCTTCCAGCATCGGATAAATACAAATCTGAAACTCATCAATCAAATTAAGGTTAATCAGCTGAATTATTAAACTCCGACTGCCAACTAAAATATCTTTACCCGATTGTAGCTTGAGTTCTAATATTTCCTCCTCGATTTTCCTGGATGCAAGTTTTGCACTGTCCCATTCGGTATTTTTCAAGGTCTGTGAAAAAACAATTTTTGGAATTTTGTCTATGGCCAAAGCAAAGTCGTCCATTGATTTTTGACCCGAAGGTTTTTCTAGAAGCGTTTGCCAAAATTGCATAAGTAGGTACGTCGTCCGACCATATAAAATAACTCCTGCATTGTCCAAAAGCCCGGCATAATGTTGATGTAAATCTTCATCGGGTATACCTGCCGTATGGTCGCAAATCCCGTCAAGCGTCATGTTTATAGCTGCAATTACTTTTCTCATATTATAGTATACATTAAGGTCTGTCGTCCATTACAACGACCGCTAATCGAGTCACCCCGGGGAATTTCACCACAAATGTTGATGCGGTGAACCAATGATTGGTTAACCACAAATGTGTCTGCGGAGTACTGAACCGCCTCTTTTGCTAAACTGTTGTTAGTGGCAGTTAAATTTTTCAAAATCTGTCAATTTAAATGTTATTGGTGTATTATATCTTTCATTTTGAATGTCTGCTGAGAAGGATATATTTGGCTTTAAAGTTATTGTGTTGTCAGTCAAACTAATACTGTCAACCAATGAATAAATGTCTTCATAGAATTGAAGTTTGTAATTTAACGAACTGCAAAGATTTGTTTTCTTGTCCTTGTATTCAATTATAGCTTTTGTCCCACCGTTAACCGCTTCAATCTGATAATAGATGTCGATTTTGAAAGATTTGGTTTCTTTTGATTTGAAATGAATCTTTATTTCTGTGTCAAATTCGGAAATAAGTTTTTCTGTCTGATTTAATAATTCCAAATTTGTGTCAATGCTTATTTGTCGTAATGCCCTGAAAGTCGAGAATTTTATAAAACTATTTTTTTCACTGTCTGAAAATGAATTTAAGTTTTCAGCGTTAATTCCAAAATCTAAATATTTTATTCGCTTGTCAATGTATCTATTTGAAACTACAACTTCGTTTTCTTTTAGGTAAGTCGTCAAGTTGATATAAATATGGTCAAACGCTCCATAAGTAAATTTCAGTTCATTTAATTTTCTTGCAATTCTCTGTCCGATATAATATGTGTCTTTTGTCGGAATGAAAAGTTTACCTAATTCGTGAGGCATACTTTGTCCTTCAATATTCTGCTTTTTACTTTCGTAAAATCGTATGTCTTTCAATATTCTATCTGCCATTTTTCGGTGTCTGGATTAATTGTCACACACGACCAGGGATGTCCGCAGTGTCGGTCCTGGCACCTGTCTTCAAATTAGCGGTTTCTGTTTAAATGTAAAAATGTTGAGTAATCGATTATCCGCCTTTGTGGACATCTGATGTTATGCCTCGTTCCTTTTTTTCGCAGCGAACTTTGCAGAATACTTTTTTCATAAAGCTTCCAATTGTCTTTGATACTCATTGGGATCATCTTTATGCAAACGACTCAATTCTTCACGCTTAGCATGCAGTCATTATATTCGGGGATTAACCCTTCTCTACAAACCACATATCGATTGCCCCCTTCCCTTTGGCCTCCACTTTACCCCGATAGGTAAATACAAATCCGGGTTGATCTTTGATGGCTTCGTAGGTAGTCGAACTAATATTGACCTTCCCTACTTCACCGGCCGATTCCATCCTCGAAGCGGTATTTACCGTATCCCCCCAGATATCATATTGAAACTTCTTCACCCCGACAATTCCGGCCACAACAGGTCCGGTGTTGATCCCAGAGCGCATTTCAAATGCAGGCTTACTTTGCGCCTCATTTTCTGATTTTCTTTTTAAAATAAAAGCCTGCATATCAAGTGCAGCCAGAACGGTTCTTTTCACAGCATCTTGTTCCAGGATCGGTAATCCGCCGGCAGCCATATAGGCATCGCCAATAGTTTTGATTTTCTCGATGCCATAGTTCTCAACAATCCCGTCAAAAGCTTCAAAACATTGACCGATCTCTTGAACCAACGCCACGGCACTTAACCCGGAAGAAGTCTCTGTAAAGCCCTTGAAGTCGGAAAACAGGATGGAAACCTGCTCATAATCCCGGGCATCGGAATACCCTTTTGCTTTTAATTCCTCTGCAATCTCCGAAGGAAGAATATTTAGCAGCAGGTTGTCTGACCTGTCCTTCTCCACCGCCAATTGGCTACGCGATCTTCGGATGATGACAAAGCCATATCCCAGCAAGGCGGAAAGGGATAAGGAAAAAAGTCCTCCAAGGAGAAAGCGGTTTTTAGAACGTTTATATTTAAGCGCCTGGAATTCTTTGTCCAGATTATCCAACTTCAGTGACTGGATTTCATTGGTCTTTTTCTCGGCTTCATATTTTTCCTGCATTTCTGTAATAGCCTTGTATTTTTCGATGCTGAGCACCGTATCCTGCAGGTAATACGCCCACCACAACGCATCATATCCGTTTTTGTAGTCGCCAAGGCTGGTCAGGAATAAGGCCTTATTCTGATTCAGCTTTTGCTTGGCACTCAGGTTGTGCAATATATCTGCATACAGAATCGCCGAATCAAGATAATTGAGAATCTGATGGCGGTCATCAGATATGCCGGCGAGATTATTATAGAGGATCAGGATATTATCATACACCTTTTGTTCTCTGGCCAGGGCCAGTGCCTGCAACAAATATTTTTTTGCCATCTCCACAGAATCCCGCATCGCATAATTCGATCCCAGGCCGAGGAGGGCATTCATCTGGTAAAAAGGCAGTTTATTGGTCCTGGCTAAAAAATAGGCTGTATCCAAACAGTTCAAGGATGATCTCCAATCGACATTTGTCAATCCATAATTGAGATAAAGCTTGATGAGGAGCCGTTTGTCCGGCCACGCTGCCGGATATGCGTTTATCGCCACACGGGAAAGCGAATCCGCTTTTGCCTTATCTCCCATTTCCGCCCAAACATGACTCATGGCCCATTGCAGCAGGAGATGCGTGTACAGATCGCAACTGTACTGATCTAGCAGTTGCTCTGCTACCAGCATATTTTCTTCTGCACGGAGAAATTTTGATATTTGTCCATACTGAATTGCCCGTATAGTTTGGGCTACGATCAAACCACAACTGTCTTGCGCTCTTTCATAGAATGCAACTAGCGAATCACATACGTTGATTGAGGCAACCGGATCAGGGATGTGTTCATACAACAGAGCCTCTATCCGGCTATGGGCATCAGCTACGGACCATGGAGCCTGAGACTGAAGCCCGGGCCTCAGGATGAAACAGCATAGAATGATGATGCATGTTCGCAAGATCCTCAGTTTATTTTAAGGTTCTACCACACCTGTTCCAGTAATAAAGACCCATTTCTGTTTTGGGGGTGTATCGGCAGGAAACTGCTTACCCTGTATACCAGCAAATGCCCAAGGTTCCCATTCAACAGTGGCAGTATCCCAATTCACGGAAGGTGTTCCAACTGTAAGACAGGAAGCCGAAGCGTTTTGTTGCCCGTAACAAATCAGACATTCAGGACTTTGCGATTCACTTTCATGGTTAGGACCATACACAGTATAAAGGTCCAGCAAATAAATGTTAAGGTAAAAAATAGAAGGAGTTATGGATGGAACTTGATTATTTCCGGCGAAGGATAAACTACCTTGCCTTGGCCATTGTAATGCGTATTGAGCTAAATCATCTGGATTATTTTTATCCTCGGGTACTGACGGTTCTAAACTAAAATTAAAATTGGTTAATAGAATTGAAGCATGAGACCCTCCATGAGCCAGGTAAAATCCTCCAGGATCACTGCCTGCAGGAGCTTTATAACAAAGAACCCAGGTGACATCGTTGACTGTGTCTACTGATTTTAAAATTACGGTTTCGGTTGTGCTGGAAGTAGATAAATAATCTGCGATTTTGTTGCTCATAATAGTTGGTCTCTTTGAATTAAAAAATGAATGTCTGAAACAACAACGTTTCACTTCTAAATATACAAAAATGTATCTGATTTATTGTAAAATATTTTGCGCATCCCTCTGGAATGCCATTGAAGCAAAGGCTTTTTCCCCTTCCCAGTTTATTCTTTCTAAGTCGTCCAGGTCTTCGAACTTAGAAAACTTGTCAAACGGGATCTTACTAAGATGATCATTGCATTGTCGGTATTCGCCTTTTTTTATTTGAATGAAGTTCTCACTGAATTTATACTTTCTTAGTCCGTCTTAATAACCATTAAAGTCCAACTCAGTCATACCATCCTTTCGTTTTACGAATTTTGTATTAAAGTCGTGATTAAGTCGATTATCGTCAATAATTTTAATGTAGCAAGTGTAAAATCACTCAATTTGGTTTTTAATGTCAACGGAGTCCTTGGGATTGGTTTTAGATTGTCCGGTAGTAGTCAAGGAAAAACAAAATAAAAACAACAAGAGTATTATTTTCGATTGACTCATCTGTCCAAAATTTAATGAGGCATAGTCGGGCCACGCAGGGGAGTTTCACCCTCACGTTCCACAGAACCGTGCTTGAAAGTCTCCCTTCATATACCTTCGCTAAAGCTTCGTCATAGGCACCACGGCTCTTCTTGTTCAGTCACAAATGTAATCAATGCATCCTGTGGATGAACGTATTTCCAGTATTAAAACAAACCCGGGCTTTCCTTGTATTTCATCTCAGGTGACGCGTCATACTGTGTCGTGAATACACACGTACTACTCACTTTCAATATCACTGAATTGCCTAACGAGGCTTCAATCACAAGTTCAAGTTCTTCAGCTCTCTACTGTGTGAGCCGTAGCTTTAGCGAAGGATTATCAATCACCTGCGGCAATCATTTGTCACCGCTTTTCCGTACTGTGTGAGCCGTAGCTTTAGCGAAGGATCATCGTTCACCACAAAAAGAGTTTCCTTTCTTTGCAGCATTCGGTGGTTTAATGGCTGCTCCTGTAAGCCGCCATTGGAAGGTCTTTCCATTTCACTCCTAATTGCTGTGATGGTCATTCAGTTCGCTCGAATTCCACTCATAGAAATCGTAAGTAAAATATCTTCCATCATTTGTAAAGTATTCGCTCTGGATTTCATCAGAGCAATTCAAGACACACACGACGACCAGGGCTACCCGACGGCAGGATGATTACTGAAAGGCTATCTCTTGGTTCGTATCTGTAAGTTAAGATTATTCATTGTCAATGCGAAAATCCCTGCTGGCGGGTAGTCAATGTTGTATGCATTTTTTAAACTTTAGCTAATCTAATAGATTCATGTTAAAAGTGCTTGAAATTTTGGCGTCCATTTTCCACATTTAATAATACGAAAACCTCCAAATTCCAACCTAGCAACTTTTATTTCCAAACTTAATCCCTTCACTAAATTTATTAAATGCTTCGTTGAATTTACAAAGTCACCATTTTTGAATGTACTATTGGCAGGACCAATAATTATTTGTGTTGGTGTAAGGTCAGCAGAAAATGGAAGAAAATAAATTCCATTAATTTGAACGCACTCATTTAGACTGATGAAAAATCTGAATTCATTTTCATAACTCCAACTCTTGTATTTTGAAAATCCAACTTTATCAATGAACTCTTGGGAGGTCATTTTTACAATTTCTGATTCTTCTATCCTTATAGGTTCTTTCGGGTACTTAACTTCTTGGATACCAAATCTTGTTGAATTAATTTCAAATCCTAGGACAATTCCTTTGCATTTATCTGCATAATGGCCCCACATTACTGGCTCCACCCAACTGCTTGAAAAACATACCATTCCGTACTCGTTATGTATTTGATTTCGCTTAGCTTGAAAGAGTTTTCTCGTCCCTCTTTCAAACCGTCGGTATGGTTGTAATTCAAAAATATCATTAATGTTCTTGATCCTACTTACTTTAATCACTTTTCTTTCGAGGTTTAAAATAGCGTGATCACTTGATAAATACTGGTAAAACATTTGAATTGTTGGATCTTAGTTAAAATGAATTTTTATTGAACGATATTTATTGCATACAACGTAAGGGCTACCTGGCGACAGGACTCGTATCTCGAAGTCTTCCTCTTGGTGCGTATCTCCAAATTTACTACTATTCATCGTCAATGTTAATATCCCTGCTGGTGGATAGCCAATGTTATCGGAATACCCATTTTTTATTTGCAAATTATTCCGACTAATTTTTAATAAGTTTTTTTATTTCATGGTTTCCAGCAATTAATAAATCAAGGAAGTATATACCCTGAGGCAAAAAACTTAAGTTAATTGTTTTTTCAAAAGAATCAGTTAAAACGTTAGATTTTTCAAAGTAAACAGATTGACCAAAAATGTTATAGACTTGAACACTAGAAATATTTATTTTGGAAGTCTCAAACAATAGAGTTACTTCGCTACTAAATGGATTAGGACATATGGTATACTCTTCCGTGGAGTTGGGTGTTTCATTTACACCAGTTATTGTACTGACACAAAATTTAGCCAACCAATAGTCAGGTGTTACGTAAATGGTGGTTGTTGTATCCCAATTATATTGTGTTTTATCACCTCCAATATTCGCATTAGTATAGTTTGCAAGAACATAGCATCCATCATTTGTTTGAATTGCAAAACCACTTTCATCATGCGATTGACTATGAAGTGTTTTATCCCATTCTTTATCACCCTGTGAATTAGTTTTTACTGTCCAGGATTGTTCTTCTCCAAGATTGTCCTCTGATTTATCTCCGCTAAGTGGAGAATAAGAAGTGCCTGAAATTAAATATCCTCCATCGGAAGTTTGGCTTATACTTCCAAACTCTTCATCCTTAATTCCTCCTAAGTCTTTATCCCATTCTTTTTCACCATGGGAATTTATTTTTACACTCCAGAAATCATAACCCGTTCCATCACCCCAGGTGTTCTCTGTTTTATCTCCGCTGTTATTTGAATTGGAAGACCCTGCTAATATATATCCACCGTCACTTGTTTGCAACAATGAGTGAAACAGATCCTGGCCAGTGCCTCCATAATCCTTATCCCATTGGATGGTTCCGAGTGAATCTATTTTAATAATCCAATAATCACTATTTCCATGTCCTCCCAAGGTTTCCTGTGTTTTATCCCCGCTGATAGGTGAGTCAGAATAGCCACCCAATATGTATCCTCCATCACTAGTTTGTTGCAATGAAAGAATATAATCATCACTTGATCCGCCAAATGTCTTGTCCCACTCTAATAGCCCTTCAGAATCAGTTTTCACAACCCAATAGTCAAATCGTCCCTCATTTCCCCACGTACCTTCGGTCTTATCCCCACTAATATCCGAGTTAGAATAACCGCCTAATATGAAACCTCCATCAGATGTCTGCTGCAATGAGGTTAGATGGTCATCAAATACTCCACCAATCGTCCTGTCCCATAATATCTTCCCAGCTTTATCAATTTTAACAATCCAAAAATCATACCATGGAGCCAAACTCCAGTTATCATCAGACTTGTTTCCTCCAGCATCAGAATCTGAATAACCACCTAATATATATCCGCCATCTTTCGTTTGGTTAATTGCAACAAGTACATCATGATAATACCCTCCAAAATCTTTGTCCCACTCCTTATAACCCAAAGAATCAATTTTTACAATCCAATAATCAGATCCATATCCCAATGGAGTTCCCCAATTATCCTGCGATTTATCACCGTTTGCATTTGACGAAGATGAACCTCCTAAAACAAAACCATGGTCAGATGTTTGCTCAATAAATGAAAGCTCATCTCTACCAATTCCACCATATCGATAGTCCCACTGCTTGACAAGTGAAGTCTGGGAGTACAAAACATTCATGAGTAACATGGCTGTAGATAATAATGGTATTATTTTCATTGCTTAATTTTTTAATTTTGAATAAATGTGCACTTAAATTTTGCGGGTTTGCGATAACGATCGAGGCTATAAGCAGTGGCGGTTCAATACGATCATCTGCCAAGTCCCGAAAATCTGTTTCAAGATAATAAACTGTCGGGAAACGGATACCCGCCATTGTTTATAGGAGCTTGTGTTGTGGGACGTTTTTATTTCCAGTTGAGATTAAATGACTTGCATTTTGGGCAGACTACATTTTCACCTATTAAGTTTTTGTTTTTACATCTCACACAATGCCCATTCTCGTTAAGATGCATTATTACGGCTTTTGAGTCACTTATGTCCAAACCAGTAATTTTACTCAGATATGTTATTGTAGAAAGTTTTTCAGAAGTCTTCATCATTTCTTTGATATCATCCTTCTGTTCAAATGTTAAGGTTGGCAATTTTATAGTTGAATTACATCGCAGGCAATGATATATGTTTTGAATATTCATGATCTATATTATTCGTAGCGAATGTCCTATAACATCCAAATATACTCATCACCATCTCCTTAATCTTCCCGCATCTTCCCAAAATATCAAATCACTCCCTCCAATTCTACCTATAACAAGAAGCTAATACTTTAAGCCTATTTCACCTATCCTACTGATATCTTAAAGCATTAACCCATACAACACACTCTACACCCCACCCTACTTTTATACCCTCAACTCCCCTACCTTTACCCCATTCAACAATTAAAACCATGCTTAATATCTCTCGTCATATTCATTTTGCCTCCTTTCTTCTGATTGGCTTATTGGCTTCAGCACCATTCACCTCCAACGCCCAGAAGTCCTCCATCGTACAGGTACACGCCGACAAATCATCAGGATATGGTGTCGCCTGCGGAGGCCCGGACCTCATCGTCACCGCTCTCCATGTCGTCTCCGGCAAAAACACAATCGTAGTCGTATGGCAGGGCAAAAGTGCATACGCCACCATTGAAAAAATATATAAACCTTCCGACCTCGCCCTGTTAAGATTACAGACCCCACTGGGCATCCCCGAACTCACACTCTATTCCGGCGAACCCCCATACGACACGAATATCAATTTTTGGGAGATGCCGGTCAACACCAGTAACATGAGCGCCAAAACAACCGTGCTTGAAGAACGTACAAGCCTCGCGAAGATCAGCCCCCGTGTCGCCAATAATCCTTCCGGTCTTTCAAAAGCATTGTGCAGTGATGGTGGTCAATTTTATCCGGGCATGAACACGCAAGTCATCAATTTCAAAGAACCCAATATCCGCAAAGCCCATTCGGGTTCGCCACTGACGTATGACAACAAGATTTTAGGCATGGTCGATGGCGGCGCAAAACTTGTCGACGGAAAAGCCTGCGTATGGGCCATCCCCGCTACTGATTTCAATAAGTTGTTCACACAGGGCACACCACTTTCAAAGCCAATGCAATCCTGTGATCAGGGAGGCATCGAAAATAAATACATGTACAGCGGTCTGCGCTCTGACAATCCCCTGCTCAGTCCGGAAGAAGTCAGACAGGCAAAACAATTTGAAAACCCACTGAAAATTCCGACCGGTGGCGGTGAACTGATTCAACTTTATCACGATTACAGGATGAGTTTCGGCGAAGTGTATGAAACCCTGTTTGACGATGAGAAACAGGACCTGGCGGAAATCCTTGATGCGGAAGAAACCATAACGCTTGAAGACCTGCTCGGCAAGACTATTGATCTTTACGTCGAAGATGTGACTGGCATCTCCATTATGATTCCGTCTGAATGCAGATTGTCACGCTCCGCTGATGATTACGGGACATTGATTACGACTTCAAGTCCGGGAGGATTGGTCACCATGTCCGTCTATATTTCTCCCAACGAAACTATGGATGATGGCATGCAGGCGATGAGCGCATTCAAATCGTATATGGCGAAAAACGGTATGATGCTCCAGGCGAAAGATGAAGATGTCGATGACTACACCGATGATGAAGATAATCCTTACTACAGCGAACATATCGATCATGAGGGCAGCAATGTCAATGGTGATGTTGAATCCGGATATTATGCAGATCTGATCATCAATGAAGGTGATTTCCTGGCGGTCATCGTGACCGTCAATGACTGGGCCGGCCTCGATAACCAACCGAATGAGCTCATGTATTACTATCTTATGGAGACGTGCGCGAGCCTGTGTGATTTTACGATCTACTAAATATCAAAAACTGACGCGCGAGTGTCTCCGACCTCGATCCCTTGACGTTCGAGTGTCTCTGACCCTGACGTTCGAGTGTCTCTGACCTCGAACTACTACAAATCATATGTGTCTGGAAAAAGTCTGCATTTTTAAATCTATCTATTCATGTTCGAGGTCAGAGACACTCGAACGTCCGTATTACGACAGGCTTTAGACTTTTGTCTTTCTGGCAACTCACCCACAGTCCTATCTTTGTCATTCTGGTAACTCACCCCCGTCCCCTCTCTTGTTAAAGTATACACTGTTAGAAACAAAAATCATCAGGCGAGAGGGGGGTCATGATTTCATATGGATAGCTTAGCTCCCCTCTCTCACATGAATTTTGTTTCCATTAGATATTCTGCAAAAAAGAGAGGGGTTGGGGGTGAGTTACCCGAAAGACCGAAACTCTACTTTTTATCGCACTATCCCAAACTCCTCTTTCTCCTTCTCTGACAATTGATAAATCGGATTCGTTTTCAGGCTGTTGTAGATCGCCCAGGGCGTGCGCCAGCGATAGACATATCCATCGTCGGCTGCAGTGAGGATGTGAGTTCCATCAGGCGTGAATATACCTTCATTGATTTTCGCCGTATGCTTTTTATAGATAGCGACAATCTCTCCCTCCATCGTCCAGAGAAAAGCACGTCCATCATAACAGGTCGTCAGTATGTGATGACCATCCGGTGCAACGGACACTGTTGAAACATTGGCTATATGAGGCAAACTGTCTAATAATGCTCCATCGGCAGTCCAGATTTTTATCATCCTGCTACCTGTCAGGATCGTGTGATCATCAGGCGTAAAGATTGCATGTTTGGGTTTTTCATTTTGATGCAGGGTCAACAATAATTCTCCTGCTGCTGAATATTTGCGCACTGTACGATCAGCACATGACGTCAAAAAATACAGGCCGTCATGGGAGAATGAAGCTGAATAAATTTTG
Source organism: Chitinophagales bacterium (assembly GCA_038252065.1). Taxonomy (GTDB): domain Bacteria; phylum Bacteroidota; class Bacteroidia; order Chitinophagales; family Saprospiraceae; genus Opimibacter. The sequence goes on along the minus strand of JBBSAQ010000008.1, from coordinate 94,682 downwards.
TCAGGGTGTTTCATCACATGTAATGCATTCCCTTCCATATCCCAAAGTGTGGCTGTACTGTCAGATGAAATCGTAAGTATGTGTGTATCATCCGGCGAAAAACCTGACCATAGTACATCTCCATTTAAATGAAAAGAATGGACAAGCTGTCCATTGACATCCCACAGTCTTGCAAGACTATCGAGAGAGGAAGTCAGTATGAGATCACCCTTATGAGAAAAAATCGCACTCGTCACTTCGCCTTTATGTTTCAACACAACGACACGTGATTCTTTCGGACTCCATATTCTCGAGGTGCTATCTCTTGATGCCGAAATGATGTGCTTACCATCTGGCGAAAAATAGGCTGATGTTACTACACTTCCGTGTTTCAGACTATCAATCAGCTTCCCTGAACTGTCCCATATTCTTGCGGTCGAATCAAAGGAAGCCGTCACATATCTGTTTCCCTCCGGGAAATAATCAATTGTGTTGACGGCTTGTGTTTGACGTGGAAGTCTATGCAAAAATGGTTGTGAAAAGTCCCAGAGTTTTGCTGTGAAATCATTGGAAGCTGTTAGTATACTTTTGCCATCAAAGGAAAAAACAGCATTTACTTCAGTTCCTTTGCATTTAAAACTATACAGCGAATCGCCCAGATCATTCCATACCGTGATGTGACACGAATTGGTATCAGGGGTGATGGTCAGAAATAGCTTTCCATCCTTTGAAAAAGAAGCATTGATCACATCTGAAGAAAAAGAATCCTTCAATGCACTACCTTCTTTGTCAAATAATGTGCAAGTCCCATTTTGAATCGTGAGCAAAAGATTTTCTGCAGGAGATGAAATGACAATGTGATCATCTTGGCTTAGCTGTCTCATCATTGAAAAATAAGCGCTCTGATTCATTGTGCTTCGAATAATTTTCATGCCGTCTGTTGAAAATGAATCAAGGCTTGTCATTGACTCCGGAATGCTATCCTTGTCTGTCAGTCTTCCATCCCTTTCCCATAAATAGACATTGGTTCTCGTCAGTGTTAGTATTTGTTGCCCGTTCGGTGAAAAGGCAGCACTCTTCACTTCTATTTCATGTGGCAGTCCAAGAAGTTCTTTTCCATTGATATCCCATAGCTTCGCATATCCATCTTCCGATGCAGTCAGCACTTGTTTCCCATCCGGAGAAAATACAGCGGAGAAAACTTTTTTCGTATGTGGAAAATTTGATTTGTAAAGAGGCATCTCATCCTGTGCGTGAAAAATATCACTTAGGGCCAGAATGGTCAATGGAGGTGAATTTTCTTCAAGAACTGAATATGCATTGTACGCCACATCCAATGCAAGCGTATTGTCTTTCTTCAGCTCCTCTCTTGCGGTGAAGGCAAGTTCCCCGGCTCGTGCGTATTCATAGCGTTGAGATGCGATATGCCACTGCCATCCGGCAAGTGCTGCGAATACTACAACTACAGAAACTAATACTCCACGAATGATGCGATTGCGAACTCTGTCTTTTTGTGCCTGTACTTTTTTTATTCTGCTGTAGTCAAGGAGCTCTTTCTCTTTATCGTTGAGACCACGCATGCCCTGCATCCCTTTCTCCACCGCATCTAGTTCTGTTTCATTGAGCCATGCAATCTTCCCGGGCTCAGCTGTTTCCCCCGTCTTTGCGCTCAGGATGCGAGCGGCTTGCTGACCGGGGCTGAGTGAAATACTATATTGACGGATCACAACAAGCGCAAGCAGATTGTGTCCTAAACTAGTCCCTTCTGCGTGAGCACTTGTCAGCAGAAAAAGGTCTTTGCATTTACGTATCATGCCATTGACGATTTCTTCCCGATCGCCATAGATCATCTTTCGTTTTGTCGCTTCCAGGATTTCAGATTTACCCAGAGCTGATGTGTGCCGATAAAGCAGATCAAGAGCAAGTCCCGAATGAACAGATTCTTTATTCCATTCTTTGAGCGATGTGAGTTGCTGATTCAAAAACCTATCCATGATTTCACCGGACAGAATCCCCTGCTGATAGGATCGCATGGTGAAAGATGGCGCCTGTGTATTTTCTAAAACCGCCGATGACCACAAATCAGACAGCATAACCTGCAGATAAGGGGCCACGAGTGTAGTATCTCCATCTGAAAGATCTCCACAAAGGGTTGTAGGAAAATTATTGGAGGGTGTATTTTCAATCTGCAGACGATAAAATTCTTTCGTCACCGGCGAACGAGTGATGCCTTCAATCGCCTCATTTAATCCATCCCATGTCAACGACTGTAGAAACACATCTGCATATGGAAAATGTGTCAATTGTAATAGCTCACTAAAAGCAGCATGAAACGTTTCGTCAATACTTACTATAAGTTTTCCTGCAGGTACTTTTTCTGCTTCAAACAGACTGACTAATATATTGATGAATGTTTTCCATTCCGCAGGATCAGATGATATCTCATCAAGAATGACGATAAGCGGTTTACCTGTCTTGTCTTCTATACTAATCCATTGTTCATCATAGTTGAGTCGCTCTACTTCATCAAGATGAATCAATTGTGCCAGTTCATGCTGGAGAATCTCCTTTGCATATCCTGTTACTGACAGAATTAATTTTTGGAGTTCTGTGATTTTTTGCCGAAGATTATCAGTATCTCTTGGTGGCAATCTGTCAAGCCCATATTCTTCACGCAATTGATCCAATGCATCCGATAAGCTATCAGAAATATTCTTTCCTGAATGATCAATGCATGAAACGATATACGATGATTCAAGTCTCGGTGCTAAACCAGCAGCAAGCAGAGAAGATTTACCAATACCTTTTTTTCCTGAAAGCAAAATAACAGGTTGCTCTCTGCCCAACTGTGTATACAAACTCCGAATATCATTGCCGCGTCCGAAAAATATGGCGGCTTCCTCTTGTTTAAAACTCCGAAGACCGACGTACGGTGCAACAGGTAACTTTCGATAGTATGTATTTGGAAGTTCAAGACCAAACAAAGGTTGATTAGCCGCTTCAGGTAAATTCCATGCTTTGGATATCGCACCACCCTCACCGGTGTAGAGCTTCCATGGGAACTGGTCTTCACCCGGACTTCCCAATATAGATTCAACGAAAAGGGCTTTAGAATTTTCTGCCCCATTTTCTGTTTTAATCTGGTCTACGGCATCGGTCCATGCCCCTTCCACATTCATGCCGGCAGACATGCCTTTATAAAAACGTGAAGCCAGGCCTGTGGCTACCGTATCATTGATGGATTGTGAAGTACCGATGACGGCAGGAAGACCTGATGTGATCAGCTCTTCAGATTGTTTTTGGGAGGAGCATCCGTTTAGAAAAACAAGTTTAAGGCTCTTTTGCTTGGCCAGGAAATTGACAAGACCTTCGCTGTGTGCAGTAGCCGTTGCGCCTGATGCAGATTCAAGCAGAAGCGAATAACTGTCAGCATGTCCTCCGTAATGAAAGATGGCTATGCGGTCACGATAGGTACTGTTTTGGAATAAATCAAAAATGCGATCTATGGTAGCATCGGGCTCCACGAGGACCTGGCAGAGACCGTTTTCTTCGGCTTTAGATAAAGCATCGCGGATGGCATTGCGTTCGGCGGTGAGCCCCCTGAGGTAACCTGCTCCGGTATTTTGTTTGTCGTTGGCAAATGCGAGGAGAATAACAGGCGTCACGACGTCAAAGTAAGATATTTAAAACATGCTATGTATCCAATCTACAAAAAATCTCTCTTTGCCGGGATAATTAGATGGAAGGAAAGTCGCAGAGACTGGATGATGAAACGATTCGAATTTGCGGCGAGAAGTACCGTAAGAAATCATCCGCATCAATTTTGGATGCACGATAATCACGCAGAAGAACTCATCACAGCCGGATTTACAAATCAAAAACCAAATTACATTCATATGAATCCTGGTCGTGCCGGATTAGTAGACAAACCGGAAGATTGGAATTATAGTAGGGCACGGAATTATTTGTTTCAACCGGCGTTGATGGAGATTGATCTCATGGATATTAATTATTATTGTTACGCAAGGCACAGCTTAAAATTCCCTGTCCCTGTCTTCTATTTTTCGATATTTTGTTTTTAGAAATTCGACAATCTTTTGATTAAATTCTTTGGCATATACAACTGGTGTGCTATGGCCAGAATTGGGCAATATCCATAAATATGCATTCGGTATGTTTTTAAAAATCAATACTTCATGTTCAGGGCGAATGACATCATGATCACCGCCAATAACTAATGTCGGAACGGTTATCTTCTGTAAATCCTTCAATGCAATGTGCGGCTGTTCGCTCATCAGCTTTTTATATTTAAAAACTGCAGAATCCAAAGCTGTTTTATGTCTGCCTTCATTGAACATTTCTACAAAGTGCTTATAACTTTTAGTCACTCTTTGTAAAACGTCTGTCTGGACCGCAGAAGAATCCGGTTGAAGATTGGCCCCGGTGATCACAAGTTTTTTCACCTTTTCAGGATGACGGATCGCCAGCAACAAGCCATTTATGCCGCCGTCACTCCATCCAACAACATAAGCCGAATCTATGTGCATAGCTGATAATAATGCAGCATAGTCATCCGCCATCATCTCATAGGTCAGGGAGTCACTTTTATCTGCTGATTTACCCTGAGCACGACTATCCGCTATGATAACCTTATATCTTTTAGACAAATAAGGAATTTGATATACAAAATTATTGATGCTTCCACCATTTCCATGAATCAATAACAACGGTTCCCCTTTGCCATAAACTTCGCAGTACATTTTAAATCCACGGATGTCATAATATTTCCCTGCCTTCTCATTTCGTCCATAGGTTTTCCTTTCGATGGATTTTTCATAATCGGATTGCACTTTGGAAATATTGATCTGCCCATGTGATAAGTTCAGAGCCAGAAACAAAATGATGAATGCCAGTATTCCTTTCATTTTATATGATCTGATGAAGAATATGATTTGTCTGAATGCTTTTAACATCTGAAGTGACCTAAATATTGTCATTTTAGTACGTGATGCATATCATCTCTGCTGATGATATTGGTAATTGGTTTTCTAAGATCTACAGGATAATTTAGTTAAAATATTTCTTATGAAAACCCTTCTTGTTTCCATTATTGTATTTCTTGGCTTCTTCATTTCCGAAACCCGGGCCCAGGACATGAATATATTAAAAGGATTGTCTGAGGAAGAAGAAAATGCTATCGAAGCGATAGCGCTCTATCCTGCCAAAGAAAGAGAAGCCATCCTGGAAGCATCTCTTCATCCGGAGATATTGGTACGGATGGAAAATATCAGAAGCACGACTGAAGCGAAATTCAAAGAAACCATTTCCAACATTGCCGAAGCAGATCAAAAAAAGATCTACAATCTGTCCCGTTATCCTGACCTGATATCAAAGATCTGCGCCGTAGGAAATGGCAGATCGAATAATGAGATGACGGATATCCTGCAAAGTTATCCCGAAGAAATCCACGCTGACGCTTTGTTTGCAAATCAAAATTATTTTGGTCTTCTGAGGGAAGTCAATAATCTTTACATGGGTGCTGAAGAAGCTTTTTAGACTGTCCTTTCCACCTATCCTGAGAAAGTGCGTGAAGCATACAGACAACTTGACCAACTGCCAGGGGTCACAAGTATTCTCACAGACAATATGAAGATGACTGTTTTGCTGGGCGATCTATACGGCAAGCAGCCGGTGCAAATAATGCATGCACTTGATTCACTCAATGTAGTCGTCGCCGAACAACAAGCCAATGAATTGAAAGACTGGAAACAGAAAATAGAAGATGATCCGGCAGCTATGACAGAATTTGAAAATGCGGCACAGGAGTTTGCTGCAGATGAGCCGTATGATAATGCAGGGTATGATGATGATGTGTATGATGGACCCCTGCCGGAAAGATATACAGAGAGAGTTGTCGTGCATGAAGTCTGGAGGCCCTATCAATATTGGTTCGGCTGGCCTTCATGGTATGCTGATGAATGCTGGTATCCGTATCCATGGTGGCATCATTCAGGATTCTATTATGGTCCTGGTCATCATATGATCATCATCGGGTTGCCATCTAATGTATTTTTTAACTGGCATTTCTATCATGATAGCCATTTCTACCATTATCCGCATTTCACCGATCAGGTCATACGACATTATTATGGACCAAGACATACAGGTTCACATATGCAACCTGTGTTCAAAAGATGGCAAGAAGACCACAGATCAGAATTGCCTGACAATTGGTTCAATGATGATAAAAACAGAGTGAACAGGATTCAGGAGTATGGAAAATTCAAAATGGATTATGATAAAAAAGTCGGTGTCAAAACAGAGAAGTCACCTACGGAAAGAGAATTTCTTGAAAAAAATGCTAACCGATACCCGACATTAAAGCCAGTATTGACAGAAAAACCTGAAAGTCCACGAACGCCGCCAAATAAAATTCAGGATAACAAACCTGTGCCGGAATACAAGCCTGTACAAAATAATCCAAGGGAAAAAATAACGCCCGAAGAAAAAATAGACAGGGCCAAAGAAAATCATGAAAATGTCTGGGACAATCAACGGAAGCCACCAAAACAAGAATCTCCTTCCGCTGCTCCTGCCAAAAGGGATCAACAAAAAAGTCCACCACGCACGGCGCCTACAGGGAAGGATCAAAAACAAACACCACCAGGAACACCCCCTTCCAAAAAAGAGCAAACCCAACCTAAGCCAACCGATACTGACAAAAAGAAACCTGGACGCGGTTAAGTGGTTTTGAAAATAGAACTTGACAGGTAGTGAAAGCAGGAAAGCGGTGTGGTAAAACACATCGCTTTCTTTTTGGATTCAACTGAATGTTCCATAAACGAACTCAGGCCAGGTCATCGAGGTACCTGTTCATTAAAGCAAGATATTTTTTCACATCATTTAGGTTCTTTTCCAGCACTGATCTCTCAGCACTCATCCCCCGCAGTGCATTCACTTTAGCCCTGACATTGGCCCGGTAACATTTGTAATAGGTAAAAAGCAAATGTTCCTTTCTGCCAAATTCACTTTTTGCTTTTGTAAAATAATATTCCGTGAACGATTTACTCAGCTTATAAAATCCTTCTGCCTCCAGGTCCATACAAAAGAAGGCAAGTTCATCCAGCACATCTATTTGCCTGAACTCATCATTGAATTCGATGCAATCAAATATGACAGGCTGTGCATATAAAAATATATTTCTTGAATGAAGATCTCCATGGCAATCCCGTATACATTCGTTTTCAACACGCTCCATAAATAAATCATTGTGCTTCTCCAGGAATTTGTCAGAAACACGTATTGCCTTTTCAATTATTTTAACCTGTTCAGCCCCGAGTGTTGATTTTACAAAAACAGATATAGAACTAATATCATTGAACCGCGATGAAAAGTGATCCTCATTAAATTTTCGATGGATCACATCCGTTCGTTCATGAAATTTTCTGATCAATACTGCCAGTGTCTTCATGTGTTGTAAAGTGACCTGGTTTTTGTCAAGCATGAGATGCATTTGTTTTGAGTCCTGCATCCGCTTCATCATGATCGCGTAGTCAATTATTATTCCCTCTTTACCATCAATAGAAATCTCTACCTTTTGCTGACGGACAGGTACAACTTTCAAATACATCTCCTTTGTAAGACGGTTGTTCAGCATTAATTCACGATCGCAATAATATTTCCGTTTTTGTAAAGTTAAAAAATCAAGAAAAGAATACTTGATCTCCTTTTTAAATTTATACGCAAATGAACTGCCCAGGATAACATAAGAAATATGTGTCTCAACCAATTTCCGCTTCGTGAACGCATGTTGGAACTTTCCTGATTCTAAAATAGTCTGAATGAGCCTGCTGTTCATTTGTGTGTATCTAGATAGTGAATCGCGTCACGGAGCATGGCATCAATATTATCGTTCGATGAAATCAGCACAAGATGTTCCTTTAAAAGCGGTTCAGTCTCCTGTCTTATTTTCAGATAAACATCAAAATTGGCTTCACTGTTTTGCCGCGGCTTCTCTAATCTTTCTTCAATACTTTGCTCCGGAGCGGTCACTTCGATATAAATGAGCTTATCGTTTAATTCTTTTACCATCTCTTCAAATTTATTTCGCAGCGACGTCTTAAAGAATGTGCCATCAAGGACAATTGGTTTTTGCTCAGGAATACGATCAACCATGATCGAAAGCATTGCGTCATAAACCACCTGCTTTTCATCATCAGAATACGTTCGTTCAGAAAACATTTTCATCCTTAGCTCATCCGTGCTCACATAGATGGCGTTGAGCGCTGCGGCAAGTCTTGATCCAAAATAACTTTTCCCTGATCCGGGTAATCCAAAAACAATAATGACCATTTGATAATGTATCTGCTTTCAAATGTAAATAAAATACAATTGAAGGTTTAGCAAAGCGCAGCCCTGTTCTAAAAAGAAAAAACTTCACGCGATTTCCAGGGCCAGTCGCATCATCTGAAGACTGATATGCTCGCGATCCTTCGTAGACGTAGACTCATTTGTGATGATATTATCACTCACAGTCAGAATAGAAAGAGCTTTTATATTATTTTTTGCAGCAAGGGAATAGAGAATACTTGTTTCCATTTCAATAGCCAGGACACCGCGATTGATCCATAGGTCCCAGCGATTCTGTGTCTCATCATAAAATATATCTGTGCTGAATACCTTACCCTGCCTAAAGACAACCGAATTCTTTTCGGCAACATCTATAGCCTGCTTTAGTAAATCAGGATCTGCAGTCGGCGCATATTCCATGGTATCATAATACATCATCTGTGTATTTGAATCCGTGTATGCAGCTTCAGCAAGTATGAGTGTGCCAAGCTCCAGATCCGGCTGCAATCCTCCACAGGTACCAATCCGGATTATTTTTTTTACTCCATATTCAAATATCAATTCATGCACATAAATAGCCGTTGAAGGAATCCCCATTCCTGTTCCCTGCACCGACACGCGCTTTCCGTTATACATCCCTGTAAAACCGAGCATGCCACGCACCTCATTGTAACATATGACATCCGTGAGGATTTTTTCGGCCACATATTTGGCACGAAGAGGATCACCTGCTATCAAAACAGTTTCAGCAATCTGACCGGGGGTAGCTTGAATGTGCAGACTCATAGGCTTATTAATTAGCCAACAAATTAAAGTAGATTTGACATATATCCTAAATATACGATGAGCGGACAGTTTTCTGACACAGATTTGATCCTCAATCCCGATGGAAGTGTATATCATTTACATCTGCGTGATGAGCATATTGCTGACCATGTCATCATCGTCGGTGATCAGGGTCGTGTAGCCCAAATCAGTAAACATTTTGATAAAACGGAAACCAAAATTCAAAATCGTGAGTTTGTCACACACACCGGATACATCGGTCAAAACCGGATCACAGTGCTATCAACCGGTATTGGCACCGACAATATAGATATCGCGATTAATGAACTTGATGCCGCCATCAATATCGATTCGAAGACAAGAAACCCAAAAAAAGAAAAGAGAAAATTGAATATTGTTCGCATCGGTACCTCAGGAACACTTCAGGAGGATATCGAAGTGGGTTCGCAGGTAATTTCTCAATTCGGTCTTGGATTTGATGGTGTACTCCATTACTACAAGTACCATTATGATTCAATCGAAAATGAATTGCAGAAAAAAATCAGAGCGCATCTCCATTGGAATGCACCACTTGCCTATCCATATGTATGTAAAGCGAGTACTCCGCTATTCAACAAACTAGCTGAAGACATGATCCCGGGTATAACGGCTACTTCACCAGGATTCTATGGGCCTCAGGGAAGGATATTACGATTAGAACCACTTTATCCGGACATCAATGCAAAGCTCCAGTCCTTTTCGTATAAAAATTATCGCATCACCAATTTTGAAATGGAGACATCGGCATTATATGGTTTGGGAAATCTCCTTGGACACAATTGCTGCACATGTTGTACAATTATTGCCAATCGAATTACGAAGAAATTCAGTAAGGATTATCACAAGGATGTGGACAGTCTGATTGAGGCGGTGCTGGGAAGATTATTCTAATTCAGTACATTTTTTTCATCGCAGATGACGCAAATTATTCTTGCTTGGGAAACAATTAGCGTTAATTCATTTTTTAATAATCTCTGCGTAATTAGTGACCCAAAACAATCACTCCCCATACGGTATCCAGATATTCTTGATCTGCGTGGCATTGCGTAAAAACTGTTCCACTTCACCCCTGTGTCCTTCGTACCAATCACGTTGCTTTCCGAAATTGACCCAGGTACGTTTCATATTTTCTGCGGCTGCATGTTCCACCATCTTACTTCCCTCTTTGGTACCGAAATACCACAGCCCATCTACATCATCATGATTGGCGAGCACACCAGCGAGTTCATCCTGTATACCGGTGATGATGTTGATCACTCCACCCGGAAAATCAGATGCTTCAAATACCTGGAACATATCTGTCACCGACAATGGCGCTGTCTCTGATGGTATCACAATCACCCGATTACCCATCGCAAGCGCAGGAATAACGGATGAAATAAATCCCAGCAAAGGAGCATTATGCGGACACACGATACCCATCACCCCCAGTGCTTCAGGCATCGCCATCGTCACATGTCGAGACAGTGTGTGATGCACCTGTCCATCATATTTATCAGCCATAGCGGCATAAGTATAGATCCGGTCAATTGACAAACTCACCTCACGATCAGAATCTGATTTTGAAACCCCAAGAAGTTGAATTAATCTGCCTGCAAATTCATCTTTACGTATCGCCAGATTCTCAGCGAGATAATATAAGATCTGCGCTCTCGCATGTCCGGTCATTGCTGTCCATGACTCTGCAGCATGTGCAGCTTCAACTGCATTGCGTATATCTTTCCGGTTGCCCTGACTTACTGTAGCAATGATTTTTCCGGATGCATTTTTTATGGCGCTACTATATCCTCCATCAGGTCTTGTCTCTTTTCCACCAATAAATAATTTTATCGTACGATCGATTTCAGGCACTAATGAGGAAGGCAATTCCTTTGCAATTTTTTTCTGAATTAATTTCTTCGGTACTGTTTGCAATTCATCAGACTTCAATTTCAGATATTCATACAAGCCTTCTCTCCCACCCTCTCTTCCAAAACCGGATTCTCGATATCCTCCGAAACCTGATGCTGCATCAAACAGATTCGTACAATTGATCCATACAGTACCTGCTTTTATTTTCGGCGCCATATCTAAGGCAAGATTGATATTCTCTGTCCATATACTTGAAGCCAATCCATATCGTGTATTATTCGCCAGTTTGATTGCTTCAGGATGTGTACGGAATGTCATCGCAACCAACACAGGACCGAATATTTCCAACTGCGCTATCGTAGATGATGGAGATACATCTGTAAATAATGTAGGCGGATAAAAATATCCATCCGTAGGACAACTCCACGACGGCTGCCACATATGACCACCTTCTTCAATCCCTTTCGCCACCAGCTGTTCAATCGTACGCAATTGAACAGGTGCTATGATCGCACCGATGTCAACACTCTTATCGAGAGAATTCCCGACGCGAAGTTTTTCCATTCTGGCTTTGATCTTTGCATAAAGTTTTTCAGCAACAGACTCCTGCACAAGAAGTCTTGAACCTGCGCAACATACTTGTCCCTGGTTAAACCAAATCGCATCGACTACGCCTTCGACGACGCTATCAAGATCGGCATCATCGAATACAATAAACGGAGATTTACCGCCGAGCTCAAGAGATATTTTTTTTCCAGTGCCGGCTGTTGCTCTCCGGATGATACGACCTACATCTGTTGAACCTGTGAATGCAATCTTATCGACACCCGGATGAGCCACCATCGCTGCTCCGGTCTTACCATCACCTGTGATGATATTCACTACCCCATCAGGCAAACCTATCTGCTCACAAATTTCTGCAAATAACAATGCAGTGATGGATGTAAACTCTGCGGGTTTTAACACGACTGTATTTCCCATGGCCAAAGCCGGTGCTATTTTCCATGCAAGCATCAACAATGGAAAATTCCAGGGAATGATCTGCGCGATGACGCCAACTTCTTTATAATCCTGTAATTCTGTATCACGTAATTGGGCCCATCCGGCATGATGATAGAAGTGACGGGCTGCAAGAGGAATATCAATATCTCGACTTTCGCGAATGGGTTTTCCATTGTCCATCGATTCCAATACTGAAAATAATCGCGAATGTTTTTGAATCTGTCTGGCGATCGCATAGAGATATCGTGCTCTTGCATGTGCACCAATCTTTATCCATTTTGGCAATGCCTTCCTGGCTGCTTTTACTGCTTTATCAACATCCTTATCATTGGCTTGCGCTATTAGTGCAATATTTTTTGTAGTCGCGGGATTGACACTTTCAAAATACTTCTTTGAAAGAGGGACTTGCCATTTACCATCAATGTACAGCGTAAACTTTCGTTTGTGTGCATCCAACCATTCGTCTGCAGCTGAAGAACTTTCAGGTGCGTATCCATAATCCATGTTATTAAATATGGTCTTCACTTTCATTGCCTTATTATTTATTATGCCATTGGATGACGATAGGAAGCGGAATATCTTCCCGTCACAAAATGTTCTAATTGTCTTTCAATATCACTAAGCAGCGAACTTGCGCCAAAACGAAACAGATCTGGCGACAACCAATCATCTCCTAATTCTTCTTTCATGAGGATGAGCCATTCGAGTGATTGTTTTGCTTTCTGAATTCCACCTGCAGGTTTGAAACCCACTTTTATTCCGGTGGTTTCATAATAATCTCTGATCGCGCGCACCATCACCAGGCTCACCGGAAGTGTAGCATTGACTGCAGCTTTGCCTGTACTGGTCTTGATAAAATCTGATCCGGCCATCATACAGACATGACTGGCTTTGGCGACATTATTTAATGTGACGAGTTCGCCAGTCTCCAGAATTGATTTCATGTGTGCATCGCCGCAGGATTGTCTGAATAATTGTACTTCTTTATACAGTGCGTTCCAGTCGCCACGCAGGACATGAGCACGGCTGATCACGATATCGATTTCCTGTGCGCCTGCTGCAACTGATTTTTCAATTTCATTGAGCTTTTGATCCATCGTAATCTGCCCTGCCGGAAAACCTGTGGATACGGCTGCGACTGGAATTCCAGATCCAGCTAAAGCTTCAACAGCAGTTTGAATTAAATTGTGATAAACACAGACAGCGGCCACATGAATTTTGCTGTCATTCATATCCATGGCGGATAAAATATCTTCCCGCACAGGTTGTCTTGCTTTTGCACAAAGACGCATGACATTGCCGGGTGTATCGTCCCCTGCGAGAGTGGTCAGGTCTATGCACGTGATCGCTTTGAGTAGCCAAGCAGCCTGCCATTCCTTTTTGATGCTTCGCCTTGCGCCCATAGCGGCAGCCCTGCGCTCAACCGCACTGCGGTTGACCCGGATGCTCTTGATCAGGTCCAGATCTATGGGCATGCCCTGATTTCGTTGGGTTGTATCGTTAGGCTTCACGTATATTATTTCGATTTATCAGATAATATTTCTAAGGACTGCAAATGGTGATCCAATATGGTGGCAAATGATGCTTTAAAGTAATGAATAGTTATCCGTTGACATCCAAGATATTGATTTTCGTGCCCGTTCTACCCCTTCAAAATTTCTACGAAATTTCTCTCCCCGGAGTTGCGCAGCACACAGGCGCCTTGCTGAGCAGGTTAAGTTTAGGATATGCGAGTCAAAGCAGGAGAGAATTTCCTGAAGGAAATTCGAAGGGGTAAAACATAGCAAATGCCCTAAATAGGCAAGAGCGCCTTCTTGCGAAATGCGCTCTTGTAAACTGTACCTAATATCACCCTCTCTGGATTATCTGAATAAATCAGAAAAGATTATTATGCACATTGAAAATTCGTAAAAACTATTCATGTGACTTAGTGGAATTTGCGACCAAACAATTGAAAAAAGGACGCAGATCAACTAAGAAAATTAATGATCACTTATCGGACATTACTGCAATTCTATTCATAACAACAGAAGCAAAATCCAACCGAAGTAAATGCTTTTGTTAGAACTTTCTCCAACAAACCGCGGTCATTAGGATTTTTCAAACGTCAGATAATCTGTACCTCCATTGCCTCCACTGACATGTATCAATTCAATCCTGTTTGATGATTGGGATATGAAATTCCAATCTTCTGTGAGCTTTTCGAAATCAGTACCCGCATTGAATACGATGTTGAAGTGCAGACTAGTAACGCTGTCATCTGAGCTGTTATTGTCACCGATGTTCCATGTTCCGCTATTTGTAATACTGCCATTTGTAGCTGTTAGTGTTCCGTTGGTTTGAAACGTGAATGTATAGCCATTGTAATGACTCGTTTCATCTTTCCCAGAGTCAATATATGATGTGATTCTCCAACCACCGGTCTGCACATTGTTCTGCACTACAGTTGGAGTGATGTTAACATTATCGCCATTTGAACATGAAGCCAGTGAGAAAATAACTGACAAACAAATGAGTACTGTTGGCATAAAATGATTGCTTTTCATGGCGTATTGGTTTAAATTGTGATTGAATGGACCAAATGTCGACTTTATTGATTCTGTTAACAACTCATTTACGAGGAGCGGGAGAAAAAGGGTGCTGAATCGTATACGAAGTGGGACAGGCTATATGCGAAGAGCTGAGAGCAGAGGGCGAAGAGCTGAGAGCGAATAGCAGAAAGTATATGAATCGTACCGTAAAGAAAAACAGGTAGATAATGAGCTTAGATGAAGGGGAAAAATCTACCTGTGGTTTTTGAATAAGCAGCGTAATCCGGAAAATGCTTTGAAAGTAATTTTTCTTCGTAGGTAGATTTGAAATAAAATAAAACCCATAAAACAATACCTATACAAACTTCCCAAAGACTTTCGTGAAATAAACCAAAACCAATAGCGAGTAGAATTATTCCCGTGTAAATGGGATGGCGGATAAATTTGTAAACCCCATTTTGGATGAGGGTACCATCTTCTTTGGGTGTAGGAAAAGGCGTCAGATTTTTATTCAACTGCAAAATGGCAAGGCCCATGAAGAGAATACCTAAGATAGCCAAAATCAATGATGCATATCTGATCACTATATTGATATGAAATGGAAATGGTATTGAAAATAGTGGAACTACATAAATAATAAAAAGCAGGAGTTGGCCGCTTACAAAAAGAAAGTCCTTCGTTGCAGGTCGTTGCATTATGCAAAAAAATCTAAATCATTATTCAATGGAATGCCTGATATCACTCATGATCCGATCCGGCACTTTATCCTGATCAATAAATTTGTCGGCCATAATTTTCATTGTCGATTTTATTTCTTTCAGTGATGTATTGCTTTTCACGGCCAGCGTCCGGGTCGTGGCCTTTACCTCTTTCTCATGGACAAAATGTGTCTCACGGATGGCATCTTCAAGAATGAGTATCCGCAATCCTGAATCTTTGAGTCTTCCACTCTCTGCGATGATCCAACTCAATGCATAAAAAACAGGGGCCTCAATATAAATCGGTTGAATTCCTCTTGCTGACACCGGCAGCACATTGAACGGACTCTCAAGCACTTCGTTTGTCTGATAAGTTGCAAGATCAGGACCGGGGGCATCCACCGGCTTAAGTTGAATTAATCCATTCAAAGCCTGTGCATAGATGCTAATCCAACGCACTTCTCTCCGGAATTTGTGGACGCCATTCTCAATATCTTTAAAATTAAGTTTGCCGGAGTGATAATCGGATTTGATGATTTCAATCATATCGATTATTGTCTTCCCGATAGCATTACTTTCTTCTGTGCCTGATAGCCAATCTGCATGCAAAAGTTCACTCCGAATACTGTTAAGCTTAGATTTATCCGCATTGATCCAGTCATCTTTCTTTAGCATTACATCAAGATTGGTCAGTTCTTTATTGTAATGCTGTCTCAAACAATCTAACAGTATCGGAGGAAAATCATCCTGAACAGAAAATTCTTTGATGAATCCATCATAGTAATCGATTTTGCCCAGCTGATCCTCCAGTGATTTGAATGAAATACGCATTCGTTCAAATCGCTTCTTATTATGCATCATTTTATAAATGTGCGTCAGCGCTTCGAGGTAGAAAAGATATTGGCGCGCGGGAGATTTATAAAAAGTGAGCGCACATTCCGCTGTATTTGGCAATGTGTTCAGGATTTGTTCAAGCTTGTCAAGCTGAATCTGGAATCTGGTAAGGCCTTCTGGCATAAAATGATTATTTCCTTTAAGAAAAGGATGAATTTACTTAACCATTTTGGATTTTTGATTTTTGATTTTTGATTTTCGATTAGGTCGTTTACGTACATACTGACGTTCGAGTGTCTCCGACCCTGACGTTCGAGTGTCTCCGACCTCGAACTAGCTCAATCATATGTGCTGACGTTCCAGTGTCTCCGACCTCGAACTGGCTCAATCATATGTGCTGACGTTCCAGTGTCTCCGACCTCGAACTAGCTCAATCAAATGTGCTGACGTTCCAGTGTCTCCGACCTCGAACTGGCTCAATCTAATGTGTCGGCATTACGAAGTTTAATGCATGTTCGAGGTCAGAGACACTCGAACGTCCGTGTTCGAGGTCAGAGACACTCGAACGTCGGACACTCGAACGTCCGTGTTCGAGGTCAGAGACACTCGAACGTCCGCGCATTTTCGTCAATTAACTTTAGCTGTATTTATCGCCAATTGCTTAAAGTCAATTGCTTATTGGCTTTAATTTTTCACCGAAATCTGACCGGTCTTCAGCACTACTCCACCATTGGGATATTGAATATCAGAGCTGTTTTCAGCAGTGATAAAAAACGCGGTGGGTTTAAATGAGGTCACTGTCGATAATGAACTTTTTAGTGCTTTGGACATCATACCACTTGATGTTTTTAATTGCCCGATGTTTGTATTATTGCTGTGATCAGTTTCCATCCAGACGACATACATTTCTCTGGGTGGATCCAGTCTTTTCGGATCAGCGAGGTTATCTACCTTCAACTGAATCGTATAATTCTTGTTTTTATCCTTTTTGACAGTGACCGAGCCCACTGCAGCAGGGACAATCGATGAATTGGCAAATGTATATTTCTTGGCGCAGGATTGCAAAAAGAAAGGAACAAGCATGCCCAGGGCTAAAATCAAAAAATTTCTCTTTAGATAATTATCTTTAATCGTTTTCATTTTATCGGATTTTATGGATGAAACTTATTTAACCTGACTCAATATGGAATTTTCTTGAGACCTGTAAAGATCAGTCCAAAGGAATACCAATCTGTTATATAATTTCGAAAAGAGTTACATGATTCACACATTTCGAGGGGTGCTGAGCTATAGCAAAAGGATGTGTCCAGTTGGCGAGGCACTGAGCGCTGGCTCTTTTGTGGAACCATAGCACAAGGATGTGAAAAGCGGGTCGAAGGCTTCGACTTTTATGCGCAAATCAAATCTTAATAAATCATAACCTTTCTTAAAAAATCTGCGTCCTCCCGTTTTTGTCTCCAATAAAACTCAGAAGTAAACCAGGGAATAATAAATTATGAAAAACTAAAAAGCTAACCACATAGAAACATAGTTGATATAGAATACTTCGACCAGCAGGAAGGTCATATAAAAAGATTGGTCCTTCATCTTCATTTACCTGTGATGAACTTAAGATGACTTTAATGGTCACATTTAAATATCAGTGTTTCTTAGCTTCAGAAACTTTATTTTTTACCCTATGCTCTATGCCATGCGCTCATTCCTTTTGACCATCTCACTCATGCGATAGACCAGATAGAGACACAATAGAATAATGCCCACCATCACAAATCCCAACGAATCAAAATTTTCAATCGGGCTCGTTTTCGTTTGTTGCACGACGACTAAACCGGCAAACATTGCCGCGAATCCACCGGCCAATTGCTGAAGAGATGAATTAATACTCATGTAAGCCCCGCGATCATACGTCTCAGGGATAGCTGAATTCAAAGCTTGTGCAGGTACCATACGGCTCATAATCCCCATGAACATGATCATGCTGATCATGATGACTACCCACATAGGCACGGGCGTAAGATGGGTGTAGATAAGAATCATCACTATCGCTATTGTCGAACCGGCTGCAAATAATTTAAACTTATCCATCTTATCGCTTAGCCTACCGATGATGGGCATAACGATGATGGACGAGATGCCGGTACAAAAGAATATGATTGGAAGATTAGCCTGTGAGATTCCGACATTATTGACCATGAATGCACTTGAAAAAGGCATGAGCATAAATCCGCCCATGGACAACATCGCGGTGGCATAAAATCCTATACGGTAATCTCTTTTCCGGACCGTATGCAATAAATGTTGTAGTGGCGTCTTGTCTCTTTGCAGGGAAAGATGTCCGATCAGCGGTTTTAATTTCAACACGACAGTAATTGCAATCAGGAAAGCCAGTCCCGCAACCATAAAAAAAGTCGAATGCCATCCCCATTGATTGGCTAAAACAAGTCCAATAGGCACACCCAGGATCTGGCTTCCTGCAAATGCCATTGAAATAAAACCCATCACCCGACCGCGTTGATGAAAACTAAACGTATCCGTCATAATAGCCATCCCGATAGACCCCACCACACCACCAAAAACACCCGTGATGATGCGGGCTATCAGCAATGAAATATAACTATCCGCAAAACCACATACCACTGTTCCGATGATAAAACCTGAATAGAAAAAAAGTAATAATTTTTTCCGGTCAAACTTATCTGCAAAACCGGCTGTCAGAAATCCGGAGATGCCGGCACTAATCGCATACGCTGAAACGACAGACCCAAATTGAGATGTACTCATGACCAGTTTTTTCATCAGCAAGTCCCCAAGTGGAGATATGATCATGAAATCAAGTATAATCGTAAAGTTGAGTAACGCCAGAAGTGCAATGACAAATTTCTGGTACGATGTAAATGTAGGTAATGCCACTGTGTGTTTGACGGGATCAAGAATTAAGTCGGCTTCAAGATGTTCTTCCATAAATTATCGAGTGATCTAGTGATCAGGTGATCTAGTGATCTTGTGATCTAGTGATATGATTATGAAGTGAAATGATGATTTGTATTTTAGTTTGTTGGTTCATTTGCTTGTATGTTGATTGATTTTGATTAGTCGAGAATTTTTGAACTGATTGTATGATCTGGTGATTAAACTCTTCACTTGATCACCCGATCACTCGATCACTTGATCACTCGATCACTCGAGTTCCTGACATTGATAGCCTGTTTCCGTGAGAAGTTTGATGATGTCATCAGCCTTCACCTGTCGGGATACAATTCGCAATACGCAATCGATGTCATCAGCATCTACATTCCATTCATTGATCGATGGTATAGACTCAAATAATTCCTTAAGGCGCAGCCGATCAGGTTTTGATTTCACATTTGTTTTGAAAATGAGGATGTCTTCAATGATCTCCATGGGATTGTTTTTCTTTGATTGTGTATTTGGATTACGGTCGGAGTGCTTTCAGGACTAACTTGAGAAGACGTTTCATTTTTTCATCGGTTACGGTATACTGATCACTCATCATGCTTTTCCCAAGAAGATGAAAATTGAGCAATGAGTAAAATGAACCGTAAGCGATGGACCAGAACGTTTCAGGTTCAATCCTGGCCATTTCATCCCTGATGATGGCATTCATGACAAAGGCTTTCATCGCTTCTTTGAACCCGGATTCTTTGATATCGTGGTGATGAATCAGCGGAGAGTTTCTAAACTGCTCGTAGAATTTGTACTGGAACGGGTATTCAAAAATAAATTTCATCCGGTTTTTCCATTGCAGCCAGAGGCCCTCCTCAAGAGTAGCGTTCGGATCGAAGTTTTCCAAAGCTACATTTGCAAATGTCTGATTGACATCATTATATAAGCTGTTGAGCAGGTCCTCTTTGTTTTTGAAATAAATATAAATCGTTGCCGGTGAGACATTTGCAGTCTTCGCCAGTCGCTGCATGCTGAAACCATCGAATCCTTCTCCGACGATCATTTCCATAGCCTTCTGGCGTATGGTGGCTTCCTTTTGCTCGTCCCTTATTCTCATAATCGATGCAAATATAAATGAATGTTCATTCTTTTATAATAAATTTGAAATAATTTTTTCTGTCATTGTGTTTTCGAACTGTGTTGATAATTACACTGATCAAGATCCCGCTCCTACGGAGCTCATACATCGCACTTAGCTTCCTCCTGTTACAGATATGCAATGTCATGAAAGCTCTGGAGGAGCGACATCTTTGTGTGGTGAGAACCATATCAACTAGGAATCAAACAAATTTGTAGTGCACTTTCTCTTTCTTTATTCTCCCTCTTCATTTTCCGTCCAAATTACCTGCGCACTATTCCTTATTCAAAAAAAAATCGCCCCGCTTGCATCAGGGCGATCATCAATTCAAAACCAAATAGTAAAATTCTTGATTGCAGAGAGGTGATTTATATCACATAAACAGAATTTATCGGTCGTAGAAACGCGATAAATCGCGCCTCCGTTTAGTTGAGAAAGATGTGATTTGTTTCATCTTCAATATCGCGATCATTTAATACAGACGCATATAATTCTCAAAGGTTGCATTATCACTTTACTTTATGTTTCTAATTGCAATTGTCTCTTTTCATTGATCTAAAATGGATTGTCGTAAACGCGACATTTATTTCAGATGTATTTCTCCCGGATTCGGCTTTCATCTCTGTCCATTCATCTAGTATAAATTTTGTTTCATCAGTCTTTACACTTCATTCATCCACAAAAGAGATAATTCCCGAGCTTGATTAAACATAAAACCAAAGCAAAATCGTTAGGCCAAATCTTACTCTAATCTACTGTACATGAGTTATTTATAACGGATATTGAACGTCTGTGTCAGTTGTAATGTTGCCTGAAAAATATTATACATTTTTTCATGGACTAGATGAAACAAGCGATACAATACTGGCCTCATCAATGTGAACATGAATGAGTTAGTAGAAGAAAACAAATTGAAAAAATCAAGAATCAATCGTTTTTCGCGCTCTCAGCATGACCATTGACAGGCTCCCACCTAAACTAAAACTTGACTAAAGGATTTTTACAAAATGATTCATCCCAATTTAAAATCAGGAACTTACATGCATTCGTTGTTTTTATTTTTTATTCCATCTCATCGCCATCAGCGAAATAGTTTTCAAAGGTTAATTATTTATTAAATCCATTTCACTTCCACTGAAAAGATAAATAAGCAGCACGATTCATCACCATTCGTTTTGAACGTTGATTGCAATATTTCATTTGCATCGACATGATCATTTATTATTCATTAATCTTTAAACATGATGATATGAGGAATTTTATTCTGCTTATTGGTTTTTTCCTGTTGAGCATTACGCTTGCGCAGGCACAACGTACCGTTAAGGGTACGATCACCGATCCCGCCGGAGAACCTGTGATCGGTGCCAGTGTGATGGTGGTAGGTACCACTGTTGGCACAGTGACAGATTTTAATGGTGCCTATGAACTTGTAGTTCCTGCAGGTTCGCAATCCATTCAGTTTGCATACACCGGATATCAGACGAAAACTGTAGACTTGGGTCCATCCAATATCGTGGATGTCTCTCTCGTCGAAGGTGTGGTATTAGAAACGGCCGTCGTCACAGCTCTGGGTATATCACGTGATAAAAAAGAAATCGGTTATGCCATTTCTAAAGTCGATGGAGAAGATATACGGCTCAAAGGTGAAAGCGACGTACTCCGTTCTCTCCAGGGAAGAGTCGCCGGCGTCAATATCATCGGAAGCTCAAGCCAACCTGGTAGTGCAACACGTCTCACGATACGTGGCAATACTTCTTTCCTTGGTGATAATCAGGCTCTATACGTCGTCGATGGTATCCCATTTGATGGCTCATCATTTGGTGCATCTTTTCAGTTGATAGGTGGTGGTGCCTATGGTAACCGTATGGCTGACCTTGATCCCAACAATATAGAGTCCATCACCATTCTTAAAGGCGCTACAGCTGCTGCTCTGTACGGAAGTCGCGCATCACGTGGCGTTGTCATCATCACCACTAAATCCGGCTCTGCTAAGAAACGTGAAGGTTTGCATATTGAAGTTTCTTCAGGCCTTACGGGTGAAAACATTGCGTCAGTACCTAATCTCCAAAATAAATATGGTACGGGTACAGGATTTAGTTATTCACAAGCCAATGGCTCCTGGGGTGCACCATTTCCGGGTGAAACGAATTATCCGACTATAGATTCAATCAATCATTGGTTCCTCGGTACGGCACCGGAATCATTCAATCGCCTGAGAGAAATTGGGGCTCCCGGAGTCACTCCACGGGTCGTGTATAAAGCCTATCCTGGAAATGTAAAATCTTTGTTTCGCACAGGTACAATGCTTGACAATTCAGTCACCTTAAGCACTGGCCTCGGAAACAACGGTTCATTCGTAGCTACGGTATCTCAACTCAATCATGATGGCATCATCCCCAATAGCTCTTACGACAAGACAAGTGTATCTGTAGGTGGAAATAATGAATTCGAAGGCGGTTTTAAAATCGGCGCCAACATTTCATACACAAGCTCATTACAGAAAGGCCTGCAGGGTGGTGCTATTGAGTCATTAGTAACGTCATCATACATGGCCCGTTCTCTATACCTGGGTCGCAACTGGGACATTCAAGGCCAGCCTTATGAAGATCCTGTGACACACGAAAGTATTTTCTTCATCGGTCGCGGCAATGCTGACAATCCGTTATGGTCATCTAAATACAATGGATTCAATTCGGATGTATCACGCACCATCGTCAATCTAAATGCAGGATACGCGATCAACAATTTATTTGACATTGATTACAGAATCGGTCTGAATACCTATGATCAGAATGATCTTGAGTGGTTTCGTCCGGGTTCGCTCGGTGCTAACGGGTTAGGCCAGGTTATCTCCGGTTACAACCAGTTTGAGGAAATTGAATCTATACTCATGCTGAGCAAGAAAGTGAGGTTCAATGACAACTTTGCCATACAAGCCAGAGTGGGTCATAATGTAAATCAACGAACAGTCAATTCGCAAAATATCCTGGGAAGTCAAATGCTTGATTTTAATATCATTGATATTGACAACACGATTTCGCAAGTGACTCGGGGAGGCAATTACACCCGGCAACGATTGATCGGTGTATTCGGAGAGTTGACGCTTGATCTGAAATCATATCTGTTCCTGACATTGACAGGAAGAAATGACTGGTCATCTACATTACCTGTAGCTAATCGTTCATTTTTCTACCCTTCGGCAAGTCTTGCCTTTGTTTTTTCAGATGCGCTTGGAATGGATCCATCAGGATTTCTGACGAGTGGCAAACTAAGAGTGAACTGGGCCAAAGTCGGTCATTCACCTGATCCTTACAGTATTAATCCGATATACCTGGTCAATCTGGGAGAACCTGATAATTTGACTGCGGGTGTACGTGATATTGATTTTCCTTTCAATGGACAAGCAGGTTTAACACTGGAAAACACATTAAAGGATCCAAATCTGAAACCTGAATTCACAACAAATAAAGAGCTCGGACTGGAACTTTCATTTCTGCAGGACAGAGTCACACTTGATGCAGCCGTGTATGAAACGGTCAGTACAGATCAGCTAGCGCCTCTAACCCTTCCTACTGTATCAGGTTATGATTCATACTATACCAATTTTGGAAACCTGAGGTCTCGTGGCATGGAATTAACGCTGGGTCTTACACCTGTTCGAACAAAGGACTTTCAGTGGAACATCAGTGGCGCATTTACAAAATACAAGACAACTGTTGAAGAACTTTTTGGCGATGTAAATGAAATTGAAATCCGCGCATTGTTTGGAGGTTCGATTACACCTGTATTGAGGGTAGGTGAAGAATATGGAGTGTTCAGAGGAACGGTAAGTGCACGTGATAATGAAGGCAATCTTCTGATAGATCCAAGCAATGGTACAATCCTGAATGCAAACCAGGAAGAAATCATCGGAAATCCGAATCCTGATTTCACACTTGGCATTGTCAATAGTTTTACATGGAAAGGATTTACACTGGGTGCAGTGCTGGACTGGAAGCAGGGAGGAGATCTATATTCAGAATCTGTCAATCAAGAGCTTGCACGCGGAGTACTGGCTTTCCAGGCTGATCATCGTGAACTGGGTGCCGTCATCCCGGGAGTGTACGGAAATGCGGTCACATTGCAACCGATATTGGATGAGAAAGGAAATAAAATAAAAAATCAAACACTCATCGAGCAGAATGATCTTTGGTTCGGTTCATCTTTTGGTGCTAATGCACAGGATGAGTGGCTTGTTTTTGACGCCACGGTGGTCCGCTTGAGGGAAATTTCATTAGGGTATACTATACCTGCCAAGACACTTGCACATTCTCCGATAAAGGGAATCACCTTTAGTCTTGTCGGTCGCAACTTGTGGTATAAAGCACCAAATTTTCCAAAGGATGCCCATTTCGATCCTGAGACCAACACATTCGGAGATGCAAATTTCCAGGGTTTTGAATATCAGAATCTGCCATCCATCAGGCGCTTTGGCGCGAATGTAAAACTCACATTTTAATTAAAAACACAGACGAACATGAAGACAAAAATAATAGCACTCGCGTTGGTTCTCTTTGCTGTCAGTTGTACTAAATTTCTCGACATCAATGATGATCCCAACAATCCGACAAAAGCTGAGCTAAACACCATACTACCTTATGTAGAAGCAAATATGTTCGGTGCGCTTGGATTTGGAACAGCCGGTATCACCGATATACTGGGTGTATACACACATCAGATCGTCCAGCGTGGTAACCAGGATGATTACAAAGTGGTGGCCAATGAATATTCCCTGGTGCAATGCTGGGAAAAATTATACGCAGTAGGTCTTCCTGATTTGAATCAAATCATCAAACAGGGAGGAGAAGAAAACAAACCCGTATATGCCGGTATTGCAAGGGCGTTGAAAGCACATATGTTTTCGGTCATGGTAGATCTTTGGGGCAATATCGCCTATTCAGAATCAGGTGATCCTACCAAATTTAAGTTCCCTCATTATGATTCCGGGGAATCTATCTATGCCAGTGTGCTTACACAACTGGATACAGCCCTTACAGATCTGCGTAAAGGCGGACCACTTCCGGGAACTGATGACCTTGTGTACGGAGGTGATGTCGACAAATGGATACGGTATGTAAATTCAGTTAAGCTCAATGTATATAATAAACTTCGATTGACTTCTTTATACAATAGCGAAGCTGTAAGTGCATTGCTGACATCACAACTTATATCGTCCCCGAATCAGGATTTTCTACTGAAATACACGACATCGATTTCTCCTGACAATCGTAATCCCGGATTCGTAAGGGAATATGCGCAGAATAATCCGCAATACTTTATTTCTCCATATTTCTATTTGCTGATGAAAGGAGAGCAGGCGTGTCAGAATGGATTGATGGTAGGGATACATGATCCACGGATTCCGTATTACTTCTACAATCAATTAGGTCCGGGTGAAAATCCAGTTTTTGATCCAACGTATCGTGACGGTGCTTTTTTGAGTGTGTGGTTTGGTTCGTACAATCGCGATCCGAATGAGGGATTTGATCAGGCGACTTACCAGACTGTCGTCGGACTCTATCCTGTAGGTGGAGCATACGACAATGGTTCAGGTGTCAATGCCTCGGGTGATAGCGGGCTGAAAGGAGCAGGAGCTCAGCGATTGTTGACTGCAGCTTGTATTGATTATATACGGGCTGAACTTGCACTTACTAAAGGTACGGCTGATAATGCCCGTACGATGCTGGCCAGTGGGATAAGTAAATCTTTTGCTGAAGTAAATGTAGCAGCCTCTATCGCAGGTGCACCTGCTATATCTGCAGCAGATATCACCGCGTATACTGATGCAGTTCTTGCTTTGTATGATGCCGGTGATGATGATCGGAAGCTTGAAGTCATCATGACTGAGAAGTGGATTCAGGAATTCGGATCGGGAACAGAATCGTATTCAGATATCCGGCGAACAGGTTATCCTCAGGTATGTGACCCGGCTCAGGATCTCAATGATTTTTCCATTCAGACAAATCCGTATCCCGTGTCATTGCCTTACAGTGGAAATGATCTGACGAACAATGGCAATGCACCGATGCAACGAAATCAATACACGGACAAAATCTTCTGGGATATAAATTAATTCACTAAACAATGAAACACAATAACATGAAAAATATTTCATATTTAATATCCCTGATGTGCCTTGGCGTATTCTGGCTTAGCTGCAAAAAGGATATCCACATACCTGAATATCAGAATGGAGCAAATCTGAGGATCGTGCTCGATCCGGCACATTCATTTATTCACTCTACTGCTGTGGCGACAGAGTTCATAGCCTTTGATGCGTACAGTGAGAATAAGGATCTTGACCACGTAGACATTTTTATCGCCTATAAAGGTCAGGAGCACTTATTCAAAACCTATTCACAGGAAGATTTTAGCACGGGCTCCGTAACCGGGACATTCAATGCAAGCGACCTTGCAGGATGGTTTGGCGTGCCTGGATTTGCTGATGGTTCACGCGGTGGAAATTTTTCAATCCATCCTGTTGTGAAACTTGATGATGGCAGGATTTATCCAAGCTATGTGCATACCACCGCAGGTGACAGCATACTCAATATCGGAACAGGTCCATTGGGTAACGTAGGTACAGGGGCTTTTACAACTCAAAGAGGAACTGGTATTCTTTGTCCTCCCGTGGATATTTCAGGAAACTATAAAGTTTTATCCGCCACAGGTCAGTCAACGGATGGCTGCTGTCCGGATGAAGTCACTGTTTCCGGCGATATCGTAGTCATTGATGCCCTTGTAGGTTCCAGCACCAATTTCAGTGTGTCAGATTTTTCGGGCGGCTTGTATTTTGCCTGGTATGAGGTATACGGCATTCCCGGACCTGATGCTTCTCCGGGTGAGATTCTTTTTAACTGCAATGAGGTCACCATCGTCAATACAAAAGAGCCTTTTGGTACTTCAGTAGAGGGTGGAGGAGTTTATGATGAGGCTACCGGCACCATCACCTATACTTGGTCCAATGGATATGCAGATAGAGGAACAATAACACTGCAAAAACAATAATCAAAACCGGATCCGGTCAAAAAAAGGATTTTTTCAAAAAGTAAAGACGCGAGTAATCGCGTCTTTACTTTTTATGGGCAGCTCAGGAGAAGATTTCTGGCATAGAGATGATCATCAGTATCCTTTCAGGATTGGTCGCTTTTTTTATTCCCTCTTCATTATTTTCCGTTTTTTAAAAGGTTGGGTACCCGTTGTTACACAGTTTTTAAAAATATTTATTTTTTCGATGAAATGTGTTTTGCACATGATAAGATGTTGAATTTGGTTGTAAAAATGTATTGATAAAAATCAAAAAATATTTTACTAAAAATTCAAAATTGAATAGTACATGACATTTAATAAACCGCTTCGCTGATAGAATAAATGGATAGTCGTTTCTTTAAAATATCAAGGCAGCATAAAATAGATTTGTCACGTTTGACAGTAATGATTTCGTAATGTATCGCTATGTATACTTTTTAGACCAGGTATAATAGTATGAAGGTGGATCTCTATGCTTCATCACAGATCAACCGTCATGACAAAATGAAAAACAAACCGTTAAGTGATTACAAGAAAAAAAAATTAATAGAGTCTTTTTGCGATGAACTGACAGCTACGCAGGCTGCGCATCGCCTCAACCTCGATCGCAATACGGTCAACAAATACTTCAGACGTATTCGGGAGTGTATAGCTGGGTACAGGGAATATCAGAAAATGAACCTGATGATCATGGCGATCAATACACCGGATCAACAGGTCAATTCTGTGGTAAAAAATATTCCTTCATCGGGTTCACAGGACAGTGAATATCAGATTCGCATCATGTGTCTTGAAGGACAATTGCTCACAGATATTGATGTACAGCTCGCGTTGAACGGGTCAAAATACATGATGAATGTCTCCGGATATTTCGACACGGCAGCCAATGGAAACGCCCATGGCAAACAACATGGAGTTGATTGTACCGATCTTCATCGGATTGCAGATGATTTCCATTCGTTTACGACGCATCGGTTTAAAAAATTCTTTGGAATCAAAAATGAATATGCCTACCTGTACCTCAAAGAAGCAGAGTTTGTCTTCAATGAAAAAGATGCGACGCGTCGGGAGAAAGTCTTGAATAAGATGGCGGATCAGATATTTGTGTGAAAGCACTGTGTTCAGTAAAAGGTAATCGGTAACCGGTAACCGGTGATAAGTGTATCGGTGATAGGTGATCGGTATTTTGTAAACTGTAATCAGTAAACGGTCTGTTGTCTGTTGTCAGTGGTCAGTGGTCGGTGTCTTGTAATCGGTGACAATTCAGTAAACGGTCAAAACCCAAATAGCTTTGTATTCCTGGAGAATTGGAGTTACTAACGGATAATTGTCACATCACCTATAAGCCTCTTCGCAACTTCCTTTCCATCCAGCAAATATTTAATCATAATATTATAAACGTACACACCGGACGAAATTTCTTTCTCTTTAAATCTGCCATCCCAAATAAATGTTATTCCGGAAGAATAAAAAACCTG
This sequence comes from Chitinophagales bacterium, assembly GCA_038252065.1. Lineage (GTDB taxonomy): Bacteria > Bacteroidota > Bacteroidia > Chitinophagales > Saprospiraceae > Opimibacter. The sequence continues at coordinate 66,025 of JBBSAQ010000008.1, read as the reverse complement.
GTTACCCCATCGGTCAAATATGCTTCCTTCCATAGAGATAATGTTGAGATCAGGATGTGTATATACTGTAAAAACATCATTTATGATATCACCATTGGGTGAAATGATATTGGGTATATAAAATTCAGGGTCAGGATTACAGTCATCAAGTGGAATAATGTCAATTTCCCGGCTTACGGTGATACAGGGCGCTTCAACTTCCACATTATATTGACCGGGGTGGATAACATGTATCGCTGACGTTTCTTCGCCTGTACTCCAATGATACAGAACAGGAAATGACTGGGTAGCTTCAAGCACAATAGTATCCCCTTCACACCATGAAAAAGAATCATCACCTGGAAAATCAGGTACCCGACTGTCAAAAGAAATGGACAAACTATCCGATACCTTTCCACAAACATTACTTATTTCCAATGCATACGTGATCGCTTTGTCGGCAAGAAGTGTTATAAGGGAACTGCCATCCTGCCAGCGAATATCAAATGAAGTCTGTGGCGCCGAAAGCAAAATGGATTCTCCCGGACAAAGAACAGTATCAGGTCCCAATTCAAATGGTGCAGGTGAATCGATATAACCTATTTCTATGCTATCCTTACTTATTCCACATTCATTAGACTCAGAAAGAATATACACACCAGATGAAGTCACTAAAAACGCAGGATCATTCGTTCCGTCTGACCATACAATTTCTGTCGATGAATCTGCATTTGATATCAAAACAATAGAAGCTCCTTCACATAACAATGTATCCCGGCCTAAATCCGGACCTGGCGCCACACCACTGATCTCAACTTCAATCGTATCACTGTCAAACCCGCAATCATTCGTTTGAGTGAGATAATAATTTCCTGAATGAATAACTTCAAAAGTCGGAGATGTCGAACCATCCTGCCAGACATTCGCTGCAGATGGATCAGTATTCGCAGTCAATATCAAATTTGATCCAACGCACAATGTCGTATCAGGTCCAAGATCCGTAACCGGCTCTACCCCATTGATAAGAACTTCAATCGAATCGCTATCAACTCCACAATCATTAGTTTGTGTCAAATAATACAAACCCGAAACAAGCACTTCAAAATCATGCAATGTCGAACCATCCTGCCAGATGTCAGAAGTTGATGGGTCAGCATCAGATGATAATGTCAGTGTAGAACCAATACATAATGTAGTATCAGCTCCAAGATTTGTCACAGGCGGTGTTCCGCTGATGACCACTTCAATCGTATCGCTATCTGTTCCACAAAGATTCTGAACTGTCAGAAAATATGTACCTGAAACTGACGCCGTAAATTGATCATCGGAAGAACCATCCTGCCATGTATAACTGACTCCAAAAATTCCTGAAGGTATTGTGACTGTTTCACCTTCACATGCCTGCAGATCAGGACCAAGATCAAGTTGTGGACCATTTGTACTTTCTGTTATCTCAATTGTATCCTTTGCCATGCCACATGCATTTGAGATCATCAGGCTTACGACTCCTTGCTGGGATGTTTGATATGTTGTACCGGTGGATCCATCCTGCCACAGATAAGTGACATCAGGAATATCGGGTGAAATAACAATAGTTTCCCCCGGACAAATCGTCTGATCAGGTCCCAGATAAAGCAATGGAATATCAGGAAGCAACTCAACATGCAATGAATCTGTTGAAGTACCACAACTATTTGAAATGGCTGCAAAAACAATCGTGCTGTCTGATAAGATCAAATCAGAGTTAGTGGAACCATCAGACCAAAGAATTCCAACGTTTGGTATCTGGATCGAAAGTGTTAATGTTGTTCCGGGACAAATGGCAGTATCCGGACCCAATGAAAGTGTCGGCACTGCCGGCAGCAAACCGATCAGTATCGTATCAACGGCAACTCCACAATCATTTGCAACTTGCACATAAACTTGTTGCGATGCAGAGGCAACATAAAATGTAGTATCCGATCCGTCGGGCCATGACCATACATTCACATTAGCATAGGAAGGAAATAATGTGATGACATCACCCGGACATATAGAAGTATCTGCTCCGAATGAAACCATCGGCGGAAGACCTCCATTGAGAATAGTGATCGAATCAACATCAGTTCCACAAGCACTTGTGACCGTAAGTGAATAAATTCCGGGAGACGAAACATGAAGTTGTGAAAGTTGAGAGCCATCATTCAACAAGTAAGAGACATTTGATATTCCCGCATCAATGACGGTAATCTGACCCTGACAAATCGAATAATCTGCAGGCAGCACTACATCCGGTCCATTATTATTGATCGTCACATGGATTGTATCGGAATAGGATTCACAATCTGTATGTACATCCACGAAATAGGTACCTGAAGTGGTAACTAAAAATTGATTCCCAGTAGATCCATCGCTCCATGAGATCGAACCGATAGGAGCAATCTCAAGCAGGAGATCACCACCCTGACAAATGCTTGTATCGGGGCCAAGATCAGGTGGCGATATGTCATCCTCAATATCCACCACCACACTGCCAGATGCCATCCCACAATCATTCGTAATCGTCAATGAATAAATCCCCGATGAGGTAACAACATATTCCGGATCAGAAGAACCATCCTGCCAGGTGATATCACCATAACTATTCCCTGCCTCCAATACCAGGTCATCTCCCGGACAGAGATAAATCGCCCCGGTGAGATTTACAACGGGCACACTGATCTGCATTACATAAAGCTGATCTTCAGCAAGGCCACATGGATTTGAAACCGTGAGACCGTAAAGACCAGTTTCAGTGATGGTATAGAATGGATCTGTACTTCCATCAAGCCAGGTAAAATCACCCATACCCTGGTCGAAATTTAAATCGATAGTATCCCCTATACATAACAGGAGAGAATCCGGACCCAAAGAAAATTGTGGTGGATCGATCGATGTTATTTCAATTTCATCCGAAGCCTCTCCACATTGATTGCTGATCGTGAGTGCATAAGTACCAACATCATCAATGTTGTAAAATGGAGCAGTCGAATTATCCTGCCACGTGAAATCTCCAAGTGAAGGATCAAATGAAATGGTCAGTACTTCACCCGGACAAATTATTGTATCCGGTCCCAATGAAAAAGGTTCAGGTGGTTGTAATACGGTGACATTGATATTATCCCAACTAATATCACATCCATCATCAAGCGAAACGGAATAAGTACCTGTACTTGTAATCGTATATTCCGGATCTGTGCTGCCATCTTGCCATACGTAATCTCCGGCAAATTCATCAAGGTTGATTGTATAGGATTCACCCGGGCAAAGTGCAACGTCTGAACCTAAGTATACAGGTGGGGATCCAAGAATCGTCACATCAGCCGAAGCCTGGCCAGAAATACAACCTTCGAAAGATACAATGACGCTGTAGGTTCCTGATGTTGTAACCACGAGTGTAGAATTATGAGATCCATCACTCCATACGTAATGTGCGCCCGGAATTCCCGAATCGAGGACAAGAAAATCACATGCTTCATAAGGTCCTCCTAAATCTACATCCAGCGGAAAAGTTTCTGTCGCTTCCACCAGGACATCATCAAAATAATAATAGGAATATGTAGCTGGATCCAGGGAGCAGGTCGGATCAAACATGGTAGCACTGTTAGTATACAAATTTCCAATAGTGAGAAATTGTTCTCCACCATCGGCAACATAGGTTCCAAAAACCTGAAACCAATTGGCTGTATCACTGAAATACATTTGGACCACATCAATTTGTGGAATCGGCCAATTCCCCATAGCCCCGCCTTCAACCGTAAGGAGCGCACCCAGGCGATTGCTTGGACAACTTTCATTAGATAGGCTAGCCCAGTAACTGACATTATAACACTGTCCTGCTATCAAAGGCTCCAACAATTGCACTTGCAGACGTTCGAGACCACCTCCAGGACCCGACGAGTGTTGATATCCTCCTGTATAAGCCTGGCCACTATGCGCTTGTTGATACCCGCGAAAATTGTCAGGTACACCATAGGGACCGGGAAAACAGGCGTTAAAATAATTGCATGAGTAATAACTAAACCAGGGCTGGCACACCATAGGTCCATTCTGATCACCGACAAATGGGCATATCGAATAGGTTTCGAAATCAGGGTTCGGTACCAGATTTTGGGCAAAAGAGAAATCAGCAGTAATCCATAAAGTGAGGCACAATATGAAATGAAGGAGCTGATTTGGTCTGATGGCAGTGAAATGCTTCATGCCTTGAGATGATTGCAGTCCAAGATAGAAAATGTAATCGGTAATCGGTGAACGGTAAGCGGTAAGCGGTAATCAGTAAACGGTAATCAGTAAGCGGTAATCAGTAATCGGTGAACGGTAAGCGGTAAACGGTAATCAGTAATCGGTAAACGGTAAACGGTAATCAGTAAGCGGTAGTCGGTGGTCGGTGGTCGGTTGAAATCGGATTATCCGTTTCGTAAGCGTTTGTAAACGTTTACATACGTTTACAAACGTTTACGAAACGAATCTTTTCTTTCCACCACCCCACATTTGCAACGCCCCTTCAAACGGTGGAGGGAATAACTCAAATCAGTTTCACAATCAAAATGTTCACATCATGTTTTCAACAGTTGACAACCGCGTACAGCTTATCGGATTCCTTGGACAGGAAATAGAAGTCAAGGAATATGCCGAAGGCAAAAAAAAGGCCTACGTGTCGATGGCCACACACGAATACCGCAAAGCCGAAGACGGCAAAAAGGAAACGATCACGATCTGGCATAATCTCACCGCCTGGGACAAGACCGCCGAAAATATGGCCAAGATCTTCCACAAAGGCCAGCGCCTCTACATCGAAGGCAAGCTCACCTACAGAGAGTACACGACAAATGATAACATCAAAAAACAATCAACAGAGATCGTAGTATCAGATTTTAAGAAGCTTGAGCCTGCGGATAAGAATTAATACCTGTCGCTTCGACTAACGCTCAGCGACCCGCGGATTTCATAGTGGACGTCACTTCAAATAACCTCAGCGACCCGCGGATTTCATAGTGGACGTCAAATCAAATAATACTCTGCGACCCAGGGATCAAAAACTTCCATAGGAGATTCCGCGGGTCGTTGAGCGTTAGTCGAAACGACCATATATCTGCGAGAGGCCGCGGGTCGTTGAGCGTTAGTCGAAACGACCATATAAATTTCGCCGAAACATGGCCCACCCATATCCAAAAAGTTGGTTAAGCTGTTTTCAACGAGGTGGGCCTTTTTAAATATACGAGAGAGTAACTTTTGCATGTTACCCTCTCATTTCGCAAAAAAGAGTTTTGCTGGTACTCAAGCGCAGGCAAAGCCTATGCTTAACTGTGAATCATAATTGAATGGCAAGCTGTGCTTGCCATTCAATTATTCTGTATGCTATTTCACACTAACCATTCCACAATACACAAGATTTAATACAAACTAATGACTACACAATACTCAATACTCAATTACCGATCACTTATTCCTGTCACAGGCAAATGATACCCAAAATGATACTCCAGCCCCACGGACAATTTCAACGGGCTATAATCCGAATGTTGTAACGAATACTCCTGGTACTCATCTTTGACAAAAATACTTTTCATGTCCCTGGTGATACCTAACTCCAGATTTATATTTCGAAATAACCGATAAGCCAGGGAAGCTGATATGCCAGCCTGGAAATTATTGAGTCCGTTACCTGAATTATCATTTTCAATAACCTTATGGAAGGTGCAGATTTTCTTTCCATTGATCATTTCAGATGTGGAAGAAATATATTCTCGTTTACGTGAAGAAAATAATGGTGTTTGTAGATACCCACCTGCCTGAATTGATAAAATTCCGGGCACCACCTGGAATGCAATCTCCAATGGAATCTTCAGACTATAGATTTCCTGCTTCGTACCTTCCTGTAAGGGCAGAAAATCTGAATACAAGTTAGTGTAACTATCGCATGGTACATATAAAATATTACCCCCGCCGGTCGTAGAAATTTTAACCGTATCAAAACCCAATGAAGTGGATGCATATTGCCCGAACTCGGAATCCATGAGAAATGAAGTATAATTCACGGCAAGACCAGTCCGGACAGAGATGGTTTTCGCATCTCTGAGATATAGATTAATACCTCCTTCATACCCTATTTTAGGAGTATACCTTTTTAGTTCGGATACGGTAATATGAAAATTTTCACGAAGGTAAAGGGAATCATTAATAGAAGTAAGCCTGTAGCTATTATACTCACTCGGGAAAACGCTCTCAGCTTCGTGCACATAATTCACTTTCCCGCTCAAACTAAAATGAACGCCCTGACTATATGACAAAGCAGAAATAAACTGAAGCACAATAATCAGAAACAGAAGGCGAATATTATTTTTCATGCCAAATTTTTTATAGAACTAATATTAAAAGTATATAAACTCAACCCGACGAAGATGCACATTAATTCTGTTTCATCAATGGTCAAATTCATATTTACCATTTTTGCCTTTTGGATTATTTCAGTTAATCCCTTTTCTGTAGTATGACGGTCAATAAGAATGCGTACACCCGATTGATCGGAGTTAATTTTACGACCACCTATAAAAGCTGCCAGTACAAGAATGATTGTGAAGATTAATTTCATGACAGAATAAGTTTAAAATGGTGAGAATAATATTTAAACATACACAAAAAAAAGACGCGATAGTTCGCGTCTCTAATCTTGATATAAATTCAGGTGCTTTGCGAAAATTAAATTTCCTTCGCCTCCGCCTTCGCCTTCCTACGTCTTCCCGTTCCTCGTTCTATTTTCAGGTTGTGGAGTCTTTGGTTGAATCGGTCCTTTCGTCTGGATACTCTTCATCACTTCTTCAACAGCGCGTTGGATTTGAGGATCAATACCTTTTGCAAGCAGCGTAGGATCTTCTTTCACTTCAATATCCGGATCTACACCATGGCCTTCAAGAAACCATGTACCGTCAGGATTATACATCCGGAATGTAGGCACGGTCATAAAACCTCCATCAATAAGTTGTGGTGCTCCGGATATACCAATCAGACCGCCCCATGTACGCCCACCAATCAATGGCCCTAAACCAGCCTTGCGGAAAAAATCCGGAAACGCATCTCCTCCCGAACCCGACCATCCATTGATCAACATCGCCATAGAACCAAAATGTCCTACCGGTGGCCATTGCCAGTTTTTACCATCACGCACATCCCAATACGCAAGTGGCTTACGATTGAGCAATTCAATAAAACGATCCGGTATCTGTCCACCATTATTGAACCGCTCATCGATGATCAATCCATCTTTATTCCATTGTCCATAGAATTGACGTACCAGTTCATTTTGGCCTTCGACACCTGTATCCGGCACGTAGATGTAACCAATTTTTCCACCTGATTCTTCATCAACTTTTTTACGGTTCTCTTCTATCCATGCAAGATTGCGCAGACGTGTTTCATCAGACATTGTTTTGACGACAACCGTTTTCGCACCATCCCATGTAGGTTTTGAATTGACAGTGAGCTCTACTGTTTTATCTGCGAGTCCTTCAAATGCAGCCCAGGGTTCAGGATATTCATTCAGGGCTATTCCATTGACAGCAAGAATGTAATCACCTGCACCTACATTCACGCCGGGTTCGTCAAGAGATGATCTGACTTCATTGTCCCAGGCTGCGCCTCGAATAACTTTACTGATCGCAAAGTATCCGTCTTTTTTCGTCCAGTCCACGCCCAGGTATCCGACTTCTCTTTGCTTAGGCGTCTCTCCATCTCCTCCACCCCGATACGTGTGTGATGCATTTAATTCGCCGATCATATCCCCAATGACGAAATTGACATCTGCACGACTGATACAATTATCGATCAGATGGCCATACTGTGTGCGTACTGCATTCCAGTCGACACCATGCATGGCAGGATCATAAAAGAAATCCCTCATGAAGCGCCAAGTATCATTGAAGATTTGTTTCCACTCCTCCATAGGTGTGATTGTCATCTCCATATCATTGAGTGAAAGATGCTTATCCGGTGTCTGGTTCTTGTCAAAATCTATGATGCTCCAGGTTTGATCCTGCGAGACGAGCAGTTTTTTACCATCAGCGCTTATCTCATAAGCACCAATTTTCTCCATGATGGTTTTTTCTTCTCTGTCTTCAAGATCAAAATATTTGAGTTGTACATCTTCATCGCCTGAACCTGTATTCGGAATTCGTTCATAAGCCACTTTACCACTGGCTGCCGAAAGACTTCCGATATTACCTGGCGCAGGTGGGAGCATGACAAGTCTCATTTCAAAATTGTCAAAATCAATTTTCGTTTCTTTTGGCTTATTCTCATCATCTTTTTTCTCTTCTGCTTTCGCTACATCTGTCTTCTTATCTTTTTTAGCTTTTGAAGATTTGTCGTCTTTAGGCTCCTCCTTTTTCTCTTCTGTTTTTGCAAGAGCTACAGTATCATTTTTTGTGGAAAGCGGACTTGCCTGATCCTTTGTCAACGTGATCACTGCAAGTTCGGTCGAATTCGGATACGACCATGAATTATCAAAATCGCTGTATGTCGGATTGAAAGACCTGTTAGTTGTGAGGTATAAATATTTTCCATCAGGATCAAATGTTGGATTACGATCAGAATAGAATCCACTTGTGGCCTGTTTCAACGCTTTTGTTTTTGCGTTGTATATAAAAATCGCCGCATTCCCATTGTCCATCGTCCGGCTGTATGTGAGCCATTGACTGTCTGACGACCAATTGGCTTTCCATCCTTCAAGATTACCTTCAAACAGCGCAGGATCATGATCAATTTTTTCAACCGTTTTAGTTTCCATGTTGAACATATTGATCGTCATCGTCTGATCCACCCATACCATCTTCTTACTATCCGGTGACCAATAGATATTATATCGGTATCCCGGACCCATCGAGGTCATCTTTTGCTCTGTATTTCCATTGGTAAGATCGCGCAAGGTCAATTCATACTCGCCGGATTTATCACTCCAGTAAGCTACATACTTTCCATCGGGTGACCATGCCGGATATCGCTCAGCAACACCTGAAGAACGTGTAAGATTCTGTACATAGCCTTCTTCTGACGGCAAAGAAAATATTTCCCCTCTCGCTTCTACAAGAGCTCGCTTACCATCCGGAGAAATAGTGACATAGTTGAGATATTTCGAAACACTTTCTTTCCTTGGTTTTAAAGTAATCAGATCACTGATCACATTGATTTTGACGATCGTGGATTTATTTGTTTTCAGATTCAGGAGATACATGTCCCCATTGCCTTCATATACGATATCGTCCGGACCGATGGATGGCCAGTGAATATCAAAGTCCGTATACGAGGTGACCTGTGTATTTGTTTTCGCCTTGATATCATAAACCCATATGTTGCTCCGTTGATCTTTTCCCCGATCTGACATGTAATAAATCTTATCGTCATGCCACATCGGGAGCTCAACGCCTGCATCTGTATTTGAAATATTAGTGGAAGCATAGGTGTCAAGATCAAAGATCCAGAGATTGCCATTCATACCACCGCGATATCTTTTCCATGTGGCATTCACTACGGCACGTTCGTTGAAGGCTATTTGTTTTGCATCAGGAGAAAGAGAACCATATTCACCATAGGCCAAAGGAAGTTTTTCCGACATGCCTCCGTTGGCATCGACTTTATAGAATTGAGAAAAACGTTGCTTACCGCTTTCGCGCGATGAGGTGTAGAGAAGTTTATCACCTGTGGGATACCAATCATTTATTCTGTCGGCCATGCCATGATAGGTGATGCGATTTGGGACACCTCCTAATGAGGGCATCACATAGATATCTGTGTTGCCATCATAATTTCCTGAGAAAGCGATTTTCGTTCCATCAGGTGAAAATTTTGGGAAGCTCTCAGAACCGGAAGGTGAGCTGAGCTTTGAAGCCGTTCCACCATCTTTACTTACGATCCAGAGATCACCACCATAGACGAACACGATTTGCGTAGCGGAGACATCTGGTGTCCGGAATAATCGTGCACTAATTTGTGCATGGGACGAATAAAAAAGGGATACTATAAAAAAGAGAAGGAGCAAACAGTTTTTCATCGAATTGGATTTTTGAATTGTCAAAGTATGAAAATTCATCAAGAGCACAGGGAAGGTAGACTAACCCTGAACCATACCACATGCATGTTGAAAAATCTTCGACAAAGGAAACGAAGGGAAGGGGATTTTAGTCTTTGATCTTTCCGAAAATGGCCAACCCCGGACCAACGGATCCTACATTTGAACTGATTACAAATCTATTACTTCCAATAGTCCCTGCATTAAAAGTATTACTTCCGAATGCGCCTTCAGGATCTATGACAGTTTCGTATAGCAACCATGATTCGGGGGTCGCTCTGAAAATCTTTGACCCATTAATCATTGCGAAATCCCCGGATATAGATACCATAGAGGCACTCATCAATAAGTTTCGGTTACGTTGCCATGTGCTATTGACATTTTTAAAAAATTCAAGTTTATTAGTACCTGAACCTACTATAGCATTGTTGCCCGAAATAGAGACCGTTGTTCCGAACCTGGAATTATTGACATTGGGAAATGCAAAATAAAATTTTTGTTGCTGCATCCAACTATTGCCATCATAATGAAAAAAATACACGCTGCCAGATGCATTTATTGCACCATACTCATCGTCAGGTGCACCCACGACCATCCAGTCATTATCAATCGAAACTGAACTACCAAAATGATCATTAGGAAGCCCGGCTGCTGGTGCAATTTGACTTTGTAACACCCAGATCGAGCCATTATATGTATATACATCTACTTCTCCCGTTCCATTATTATACTGTGGATTTCCTATAGCGATAGTAATGCCATTAAATGAGACGCTTTGACCAAAGTTCGACAATCCATTTCCGGCGGGATTGTATAATTTTTGTGTTTGAATCCATTCTGTTCCGGTGTATTGATAAATATATACGGCTCCTCTATTAGGTATGCCATTCACTGTGGCATTAGAAGCTGAAATAATTAACCAATCATTTTCAATAGCTACGGACACACCATAAATATCCTCTGCTAGTCCATCACTGGCAATTAATTGCTGTTGCAGTATCCAATTGGATCCAACTAGGTGATAGACAAACGCAGTTCCCTGGTTAGAATTTAAATTTATCTCTGTGCAAGGTGCGCCCAGAACGGCCCATGATCCCTGAAGATTCATTGCATAACCAAAACAGGAAATATTCTGTTCACCGGTCATAATTGGGTTATACTCTGAGAGATTGTCCATGCTGCATCCCCATGTTCCATACCCCACACTTCCATTTTCATTCTGTGTCATCGGCGCCCATGTCATTGTTCCATTTCCATTGTTTTGCAGGATATCTCCTGCAAGACCTCCTACACCTGACATTTTAATATCACCAGAAATGTCAACATTTCCAACAACCGCCAATTTTTCTAAAGGTGTAGTTGTTCCGATCCCCACATTACCGCTATTCGTATTATAGACATCATTTGCACTAGCTGTCCAAACATCGGTACTTCCAAAATAATCCAGGTTAGTGTAATGCCCTGAGATTACTTCCCACTTGGCTATGAGTGTATCATATTTCAATACGACATTTCCACCATTATACACAGCATAAGTTCCTCCGGTACCTGTCAGTATTCTGTCTTCAGGAAGTGTATTGGTATCATCATTATATACTTCCAATGATACGCCTGATCGGTTATAGAGTGCTACTGTTCTGTCATGTGCGGCGGCTGTGATGCCCGCAATCTGAAAATTACTTGTGGGGCCTGTGAGCTTGTACTGATTATACTTATCTGAATTGACATCCAATTGATAAATAGTTCCGTCCGGAATAATTAATTCCTTGCTTTCCAGGATCAAATCTCCATGGATATCGAGTGTTGCTTTTGGATCAGAGGTACCGATGCCCACGTTTTGAGCTTGTAAAATATGTGTTGCGATCACAAAAAATGCAGCACCAAGAATAAATTTCATATTGATTTTTTTAACCCTGATAAGAAAGAATAGATTTCCTGAAGACTATTGTTTTGCAATCGAAGTCACATGAATTTGATCCTTGCAGACGATCCGAAATAAATAGGATCCTGAAGGCAGAGTAGAAATATCCATTACCCCAGAATTCCCCACGATCGAGCTTTCAATCAGTTTTTTGCCGCTAAAATCTAATACCTGCACATTTAAAGCAGACTGGATCGTATTGGATTCGAATGCGAATTGTACTTTATCTTTTGCAGGGTTCGGATAAATGTCAACAGCAGAATCTGTATGTGCAATCGTGTATGTGGATGTAGTGAAATCACCTGTCCATTTATAAATACCTCCACTTGTGGATGAAATAATAGTTCCGCCAGCAAAACCTACGGTGGGCGAAAGAAATCTTACTACAGGAATTAAAGGCGTATACGAAATTGTTTCCCATGTAATGCCACTATTATGTGTTATTAAAAATTTACTGTTGCTACCCGGGCTTGACCAGCCCTGATTAATAACATAGGTCCCTGATGTTCCCTTAATATATTGAATGTCAGCCGCACTTGGAGTCGAAGGGATGATCAACGGCGTCCAGGTTTCACCACCATCTGTTGTACCTGCAGCCCGACTTGGAAAATACGTAGTCACAATTCCTTCCATAGAGTTCTTAAAAGCAATCGATGCCAGACCAGGGAAATTGCTATTTCCGCTTATGCCAGCGCTGAAAGCCTGCCAGGTCATTCCTTTGTCAGTTGTCCTGAAAACTCTTGAAGCTCTTGTCACAAACCACAACGAATCGTTTTTTGATTCGTAACGGTTATCGCCATAAATCCAAACACCTTCACCGGCCAAAACAGGCGGAAGAGTCGCAGCAGGAATGCGTGTCCAGTGATCACCACCATCAATCGTCCGAAAGATGTGCAAAGAATCAATAGACGGATTGCCAGTGCCCGGACTACCGAATGCAATACCTTCCTCAGCATTAAAAAAATGCAAAGATGCAAATGCGAATCCTGCCGTATTGAATTGTCCTCGTTGCTCCTGCCATGATGTGCCACCATCGCTTGTCCTGAATATCCTCACTTTGTCCTGTTCAGGTATATTGATCATGAGCACCCATGCTAATTGATCATTCAATGCGACAATTTCACCGGGATAATAATTTCCTATCGTATCGGGTAACAAACCTGCGTTCCACGTTAGGCCTCCGTTACTGCTTACTGTAAAGTCAAATGATTTTGACGCTGCCGGATGAGTAGCTACTGCCCATACAACATCTTCACTCACTGCCGAAATACTAAAAATATCTCTCGGGCTGTTGGTAATTCCCGAACCTACATTTTGCCATTGCGACCATAATGTAGCATGGATCAGGATGAAGATTAACGTAGCAAGTTTTGTGTTGTGTTTTTTTCATTTCAGCTTTGTATTCATTTCTTAATTTCAAAAGGGTAGAATTCATATTCGTTAGTTGTCTGTCCATATTAACCAGATGACAGAGTTGGTATTTTTACATTTTTCAGCATTCTATTATCATGTATAAAAAATGCATTGAGGGCCAAATTCAGAAACGAAGACCCCCAATACCTTACTTAATTACACACTTTAATAAATCTTAGTACAGGTCGTTTCATTTCATCTGAAGGCATTCAGGGGCTGATCAGAAATAAATTCCCTGACATCATTAAATTTGATTTTATGTTTGATCTGATCTGGTGTGAAATAACTTTTACGCATATCCAGGATTCGGATTTCGAATTGGTTGGCGAGCAGGCTTGTACCTGGATTCATATAGAGTGAATTAATTTCTACATTACCTCTTTTGATCTGCGGATAATTGAAAAAACTGCTATAATCAAATGGAATAACTACATCCGTAAATTCATCGGGTATGGCATTCGTGCTCCAGTTAGCCGCCCAATCCCAGTCGAAGGCATGTCCGGCGCAATTCCCTTTCCAGGTTGACGCTTTCTGCGAAAAGCTAAGTACGGCTGGCAGGCAAAGTAAAAACACGATTAATTTTTTCATACGTCTTCTTTTTGGGTTTAAGCATTAATGTCAGATCATGCAAAATCTTAGCATTAGCTTTATTGATGCAACAAATCTCTCTTAGATTCCTCCCCGGCACAATAGCATGTTTGAGGGCTTTTCTGTGATCAGGATCATTTATAATGTCCTGGAAGCGTGATATTTATTGCCAAAAGATCAATTCGCGGCTCATATTGAGCCCTTTCTTATAGAACCTTACCCACATAAACATGTGGCTGGATCGAATTGAGGATTAATCACCCCAAATAGGTTATACAGGGAAAATATGAAGCGTCTATCTTTGGCATCAACCATGTCTTGAGCACATTCCTGTATTACCTTATACATCCATTTCTTTGAAAACCCTTCATTCAAAATTGATTCTGCTATCCTTCCATATTTTTTATGGATTGCTTCCACTTGCGGCACAAGCACAATCCTTCCCTGAAGACGAAGATTTTGTATTATACTCTGTCAAGGACGGATTGCCTGACAATTTAATAAGAGCTATTGAACAGGATAACCAGGGATATATCTGGGTAGGCACACCTAGTGGATTGAGTTGTTTTGACGGAATGCTTTTTACGAATTATTATACATCAGACGATCTGTCTACTTCTCTACCCTCAGATTACATTCATAACCTCACGAAAAGACCGGATGGAAAAATTTATATAGGCACATTTCAGGGGCTTTCATTATTGGATCCTGTCAAACGAAGTTTCACGTCTGTACGGGTACCAGGGATTGATTCATTGGCCAAGAATGCCAACAGTTTTGAATTTGTTAATCTTTTGCCAAATGGAGACATAATAGCCGGTAGTAATGTCGGAATTTTTGTATTCGATCAAAATCTGAAATTGGTATTTCATTATGTTCATTACACGATTTCTGATGTGGGTAAGATAAGAATGCAGTTTACGCGGTCGATGCTTTCACTCTCCGATGGAAATTGCCTGATCAATGGACTTTGGATATATCATACATATGAACACAGACTGGAGAAAATTGATATTTCCCAACTTGGTATACGGGATTACTATACAATGAAACCTATTGGGATAAAGGATGTGGCGATGTTTTATAATTCTTCGACGTCATGTGATACTTTTATTATAGCTGACGTAAAAAAAGGAACCCTTGGTAAAACGTACATAAATAAAGAGAAAATCAGCGATTTCTATTGGGCTGTTCAGTACCATCTTATTTACGATTCCTTGTTACTCATCTCCAGTCACTACGAAGGTCTTCTTCTCACAACCCTGAATCTAAATACACATACATTCAAATTTAATTCTCCAAAGCGCTTACCTTCCTATCACGTCTACAGTGTACTCCTGGACAAACAAAAAAGAATATGGTTGGGTTCGCAGTATGGATTATTATCTCAATCTTTTACCCGTCAGCATTTCCGTCACTATCCGTTGACAACATTGAAAAATGATTATGGGATACAACCTTATGTTCGTGGGATCACAAGAATAAAAAATCATTTTTACGTCGGTATCACGGACCACGGTGGATGGGAATTTGACTCCAAATTTATTCACGCTGAACCAGTATCCTCACTGGCGTCAAAAGATATCTGGAATTTGGACAATTGGAATTCAGATACACTCTATGCCGGCACCCAATGGGGACTGTTTTGCTGTAATAAGGATTTAATTTGGAATCAATGCCAACAGATAGGTCCGCGTGGATCTATCTTTTATCAATATCAGGATCGTCAGGGATATATATGGGCAGGATTTCATGGTGGAGTCCTTCGATACGATCCGCATACGAATGAAAAGCTCATCTGGACCTCCAAAGATTCCACCCATTATTTTCCATACAATGATGCATGGGGAATAACGGAAACTGACAGTGGATATATTTGGATGTGTGGTGATGGCTGGCATCGATGGAATCCCTATAAAATGATATTTGACAGAACATTCACTTCTTTGCCAGGAATAGAAAATGAAGCAGGCATCACTAGTAGTGTTGTCTCCAATGGAGGCGAAGAAATGATCTTTTATGTAAACATGAATGGGATATGGAAATGGAAACCCGGGACAAAAGCTGAAAAAATAATTATTGCCAACAGAACATTTCAATATGTCGAAGAAATATTCCCTGATCCTACACCACATTGTTTTTGGGTGGTACTGAAAGCAGGTATAGGCTATCTGAATGTTGAAACCGGACAATATCGGTTCTTCAATGAAATAAGTGGACTCCCTGCTGGTGAAGTCATTCATGGTTTTTTTCTTGATGCGAAAGCAGACTCTATGTATATTGGTATGGACAATGGGATTCTGGCATTCAGACGATCTGATTTTGCATTTTCTTCGGATAAACCTTCCATTTTTATTACCGGGATGACTCTGATAAATGGAGAATCGCTCATTGACATAAGTAAAACAGTTAGATTGGATCCCTCCGATCGTGATTTTTCAATTCAGTTTAGTTGCCCTGAATATGAATACGCCTCTAATATCAAATATGAATATCGTCTGTCAAATAAAGAATGGACCGCATTAGACCATGCCACATCCGCAAGATTTGCCAATCTCGGTGCAGGGAAATACCAATTTGAAGTCAGAGCTTCAAGTCCCAACGGAACCATCAGCACACCCGCAACTCTCTTGTTTGAAATACTTCCATTTTACTACGAATCATGGTGGTTCAAAACATTGATCCTTGTCGCCATTGCCTCATTTATTTTTCTTTGGTTCAGATGGAGACTTACACAACTTCAAAAAATGGAAAAAATGCGTCAGTCCATCGCCGCGGATCTGCATGATGAAGTAGGTGCCTCGCTCTCAAGTCTGCAAATTCTGGCAGAGCTCGCAGGCCGAAATAAAAATCCACAAGAACAAAATGAAGTACTCTCCCGTCTGCGAACACAAACAAAAAAAGCTACAGCTTCATTGCGCGAGATTGTCTGGAATATACATCCCAAGAATGATCGTCTTGAAATGTTTGTCGGCGAATTAAGTCGTTATGCAGGTGAAATACTCGAGGACGCAGGTATTGCATATTCAATCCATGCTGATCCAATAGGACCTGATGAAAAATTAGCCATAGCTTCCCGGCAGCAATTGGCTCGTGTATACAAAGAGATACTTTCAAATCTCATACGCCACAGCAAGGCCACAAATGCAGATATTTCATTTTCGAAAGAAGGTCATTTGTTGGTGATCAGCATCAGGGATAATGGAAAAGGATTTGATCCGGAAAAAACGGAAAGAGGAAATGGTTTAAACAACATGACAGATCGCATGAAGATGATCAATGGCCATATCCAGATTCAATCGGCAATCGATGCAGGAACAAAAATTACTTTCTCATGCAGACTATTGTAATTAATAACCATGAAAGTTTGTTGGAGAAAACTCCAACAAAGGCAAATGGCCGCTGCAGGAGTTTTCTCCTGCAGCAATCGTTCGTTTAACGTCTTAACTATTTAACTAATGGAACCCATCAAACTGATCATCTACGAAGACAGAACTGATCTTCGTTCAAGTCTTGAATTAATGCTTGGGGGAATGTCTGATTTGTATCTGTGTGGTGCTTTTCCAAATTGTAAGAATGTGGACAAAGAAGTTTCCTCCTTAAAGCCCGACGTGGTGTTGATGGATATCAATATGCCGGAGTATGATGGCTTGTATGGACTATCCAGGATCAAAGACATCCGTCCTGCTACCGAAGTGATCATGTTCACCGTGTTTCAGGATGATGAAAAAATATATAAATCCCTTGAAGCTGGTGCAAGCGGATATCTGCTCAAGGATACCCCTCCGCTAAAATTGTATGAGGCGATAAAAGATGTTATCCTGGGTGGGGCACCGATGACACCAGGTATAGCCAGAAGAGTGCTGGAGCGTTTCAAAAAAGCACCTGCCGACAGATCTTCCGAATTTAATCTTTCAAAACGCGAAACTGAAATTGTATCACTTCTGGCAAAAGGATATACCTATAAAAAAATAGCCGGCGATTGCTTCATCTCCATCGATACCGTGCGTGGCCATCTCAAAAATATCTATGCAAAACTCCAGGTCAACAGCGGTCGTGAAGCTGTAGCCATCGTCCTTAAAAATAAAATGGTGGATCTGGACGAAAATTATCGATGATGGTTGGTGCAAACACCAACCTTGGCCGTCACACCATGGCAGAAGTTTGCTCCTGCTACCCGTACACTAAGGTTTAATCAAATTTAATTGCGGATTTTGTAGCGTTTCTCCTCCGGGAGGGATTATATACATGAAACGATCAAAAAATGAAGCCAACTTTATTATTTACATTAGTCCTGACTTGTCAACTTGCTTGTCATCAGGATACAGATACAGAGATTAATGTAATTGAAACACCGGATCCCCCCGCCGTTCTGATCACCACAAAGCTCGTTTCTCAAACGGATACGACCATTGCTCAAACTTCCAATAGCTTTCAGATTTTTGCCGGGCTATCTTCATCTTTTCAGGAATTGCCTTACAGTTATACAAAAGGAGTAAATGTCAATCGCGACTTTGAACTCATCCGATTGAAAGATCCTAACCAATTTGAATACTACCATGTCTTAAGCCTGATTGAAAATGATGTAAATTATCTTCATTGGAAAATTCCAGTACCGGAACAATTTACAGGTCAAAGCACTTCTGATATCCAGGTTCCGATCACAAATGATTTAACCATTTCAATTCCTGCAAACGCGATTTTGAACCTGGATTCAACAGAATATACCGGGCCGTATATGGTCAGTTATTCTGCGTTAAATCCGTCTTCTGAAAGCATTCTTTCCATTCCATCCTTTACCGGCCGTGATGAAAATAATGTTGTAGTCAGTTTACTTTTTGAAAAATGTATTTATCTGACCATCAGATCTCCTGAAGGGATCGAATTGAAATTTTCTTCGAATGCATTCATCCAATCCAACGATGTTACAAATGCTGATCAGTGGGCATTTGATGAAAACACCGGCACCTGGAAACAATTAATTCAGGATGCAGATCATAAATTACATCTTGACGACCGGAAATATTACGCGTATGCAGATCAGCACCCTATGATCCGATGCACCGGAAAATTGGACGTAAATGGAATTTCATTGATCAATCAACCTATCCATATTTCATATGAGGGACAAACCAGAATTATTTATACAACAAACAATGGAGCCTGGTCTATACAACTCCCTTTTGAAACTTTAATTACTGCAGAAACAGTATTATCCTGTGGCACCAGTTCACAATTCAAATTCACTTCCGGGAAAGATATTATACAACTTCATGTTGAAAATGAGGACATCAAAAATATCATAGTGAGGGGAACAGCACATGATTGTGACGGAACGCCCTTGCACAACCATTTGATCCAATTGTATGGCGAACAAAAAACAATCATCTACAATCCAGATCCGGAAATATCACTTAATATTCCAGTATGCGATCAATCATATATTGGACTATCTGATCTAAATCCAGTGTCCGGACAATCAGGCCCAAACATTTATTGGCCTGTATCTGATACGATTGACTTGCATTCAACATTTGCATGTGATATGGCAAGGAATGAATATTTGTCCCTCACGGTCTCCGGAGAGCATAAAATTTATTGGGATCTGAAGAGCAGTTTGAATCCTCAAAACAGGCTCATCATAGAAAACACAGTAACGGATCCTGACTTTGAGTTCCAGGTTGCAGTGACCGGATTGACAACAGGAAGACACATGGACAATATGGTGAACATACTGTTTGAAGACATGCACCTGGGCAGCAAAGGATATTCGCTGTATTGTCCTTCATCATCTAGCTGCGGGTTTTCAGACTTTACGATCACTCAATTCGGTGAACAATCAGGTCAATGGATACGTGGATATTTCAGCGGAAGATTCTGGATCAAAACATTTCATCCTCTCACTGCAGGTTACAGACAAGTTGAAGGAGAGTTTCAGGTATACAGAGAATTCTAATCATTATCATCCCTTGACACAAAACGAAATCATACTGGGCTGTAAAAAAGGCCGCGAGGATGCATACCGTGTTCTGGTAGACAAGTATGCGGATCATCTGATGGGCCTTTGTGTCAGGTATTTAAAAGATCATCAGAAAGCTGAAGATGTTGTACAGGAAACATACATTCAGGTATTTCGTTCGGTCAATAAATTTGATGACAGTGGAAATCTCATCGCATGGATGTCAAAAATTGCCATCAATTGTTGTCTGAAAGAATTACGAAAATCAAATCGATTGAGTTTGCAGGACACAGAAATTGTTTTTGAAAAAATGATTGAGCTTCCGTATGTATATGAAAAATTGAATACTGAAGAAATACTTCTCATGCTTGACAAACTGCCCGAATTATACAGAATCATATTCAACCTGCACATCATTGAAGGCTACACACACAAAGAAATCAGCAAACTCCTGGATATCCAGGAATCGCTGTCACGCACACGACTGACAAGAGCAAAGAAAATGCTACAGGAATATTTCTCAGCCAATTATAAAAAATCTATCGTATGAACCAATACGATCACTTACGGAAAAAACTCATAGACTTCAAAGTGGAAGTAGACAAAGACGCATTGTGGGCCAAAACATCTTTTGCCATTCCGCAAAAAAGGAAAAGACGTTTGCTTCCGATCATTCTATTATCAGCCGGTCTTCTCATCGGAGCAGGATACACTATCACGACCATCCTGCCTGCGCAGCGAGGTAATGATAACATTACAGATAACCATAAGCCAACCCCCCGAGGAGCAAATTCTGAAACGTCACTTTCTGCCACGTTTTCCGCTCCGAAATCTAATCCGGAATCCATAAAATCCCCGAATGAAATTTCTTCATCACCATTTCAAATCACAAAACCAGCATACCAAAATGCAAAAGACAAATTGGAGACAAGACGCCACCTGATAAAGAAAAAATCTTCTTTAATATATAAGCTCCCTTCGACTGTTAATTCCTCTTTGAATAATGCAGAAAGTCTGAATTTAAAAAATAGGCATACATCAAACTTGCCAAATGCCAATGAATATGACCTGACAAATATTCAATCAGGTTTCAGTGCTGCAAATTCAGAAGAGGAAAATCAGCATGACCATCTTCCTGATGTTGTGCAATCGATTTCAACAAACAAAATAATTAAAACTAAATCACAACAGACTACTATCACCCCTGCCAAAACAATACCTCTTTCCGCAATTTCGATGACTCTGATTCATCTCATGCCGGTAGAACCGCCCACACAAACCCCCATTTTTAAAAACAAAAAAAGGTTAATCATTGAAATGACGCAGAGTCTGGGTTTTTCAATCCTGGATATACGTCTTACCTCCAATGATTTAAAATCCATTCGTGATACCTGGCAACCAAAAATGCATGTACCTGAATATCTGTCTACAAGTCTTCGGGGAACAATGGAGATAGGACATAACATTCATCTCGGAACCGGTTTAAAATATAGCCAACTCACTACCCAATTGCAATATAAAACATCGGTTTCCGAAAAAATAAACAGAACAGGAGCCACTACCATTATCATTGATGAAAATGGAAACACCCAAAGCATCGCGGGCTCAATCGGCATTACGAGAGTGACGCAAATACAATCTAGACGATTCAGCTATCATAAAATGCTTGACGTAACTGCTTCCCTGTCTTATGATGTATATCACAGAAAAGGATTGCGCATCAATACCGAATTACGAGGAAGCATGAATCTATCGAACCAGACTCATGGAAGCACATTCAATCCGGAAAACACGGTGATCGCCTACACAAATAAGAACACCCCCATCTCATTAAGATCTCCTTTTTCTTATGGAGTGGGGATAAATTCATACATGAGAGTTTCACCTCACTGGTCATTGATTTGCAATGCAACTTATGATCAGCTTTTGTATGAACACCATTTATTCAGCAATAAATTACAGTTCCATCATTCCATGTTTAGCCTGGGTATTGGAGCTGCTTATATTTTATAATCCATTATTCTATTCCTTTTTACTCAGACTTATTAACGCGCGGTGATAAGTAAAGTAAAAAGCAACTAAATTAACTCACGTCACTAACCGCAAACCAAAAATGAAAAAATTCAATTTACATATTCTCTGGTGTATTTTTTTCTTTGCTATCCATATACACCTTTCCTACGGGCAGCACCAATGCAATTCTTCACTCAGTATTTCATTGGGTCCGAATGACACCTACACCCTTTTTCCCGAAGACCTTCTGGGTGAAGAAGAATTTCAGGGGTATGAAAAAACGATTACGCCTTCTGAATTCACCTGTGCCAATCTCGGCAATAATATCGTCGTTGCCAATGTATATCAAAATGGTTCATTAGAATTCACCTGCACGTCAACTGTATTCGTAACTGATGTTAATAATCCTATTGCCAACTGCAAATCCAGTCTAAACGTTGAATTGAACAGCGAAGGAATTCACCATTTCACTTTCGAAGAAATCGATAATGGTTCCTCGGATGGCTGTGGAAATTTTCAATTCCTGATCACCCCTCAACAAGTGAATTGTTCCTCTCCCAATCCTGTACATGTGGTTCTTTTAATCATTGATGAATCGGGAAATTCAAATTCAAGTTCACTGGACGTTTCCTGGGATGAATATTCCACTCCGGTCACCTCCCTGGCGTGCAATGCCCTGACTTTAATTACGATTATACCGGGACAGGAAATTGAGATCACGTCAGATATGGTACTGGAAGGAGGTCCATATGGTTGTCCTTCCCGATATACAGTTGAAATATCTGAAAATGGAAATGCAAGACCTGAACCTATAGTCACCGTGGATGATACAACAAAACAATTGGAGGTACAGGTCACCGATACACAAAATGGTAATCTCTGCTGGGGCCTAATCACTGTTATAACCAATCCTGAGTGTAATGTACCCTTCCATATCTGTGATACAGAATGCAGACTCGCTGCTGCAGGCGATTGTAATTCAGGACATACTTCATTGGATAATATAGAATGGCCGTGTGATATCGTATTACAGGGAAATTGTCAATATGTACTACTTGAATTTTCGCCGACATTTTTAGTGAGTGAAGGACTAGCAGAAGAAGCCGACGCTTCTCCTCAATTGGTAAATGCGGAGTGTTACCTGATAAGCACAGCCTACACTGACCAGGTAATTGACAATATATCCACTAAAGAAATCATACGTACCTGGAACATCTTAAGTTGGATCTCCGGAGAAATATGGTCATATGTACAACATATCACAGTGCAAATCGATGTGCTGAGTATTTGTGACACACAGGCATGGGATACACCATACTCTGATTGTGCAGGCGGACATAGTGCGACGGATGATGTAGAATGGCCGGCAGATATTACAGTTCATTCAATCTTTACGCACCCGGAGGATCTTGCCGCAAATTCTGATGTTGCACCAGAAAATGTTGAGCCACGTATTTTCACAGAATGTACAACCGTTGATAAAGTCTACAATGACTTTGTGACTCAGGTGAATGATACTGTTTTGAATATCCTCCGTACATGGACCGTCAAAGAATTCAATACGGCGATAACCTACACTTACCAGCAAACGATTACAGCCATTTTTGATCTTTCTGTGCGAGAAGTCTGTGTTACCCGCGAAAATGGTGAAGGCATACCTGATGTCGAACTGATTCCTGGATTCACAACAGGAGAGAATGGGTGCTATACATTCGATAATCCCGTTGGGGTGATCGTTACCCCTGTGAAGGACAGTCCGCTTCTGGAAGGTGTCAATTTTCTGGATAAGATTCTCTTATTGGAATATCTCCTGGGTATTCGTCAACTTACCCCTCTACAGATGAGGGCAGGTGATCTCAACGAAAGTGGATCGCTAACATATATTGATGTAGTACTTATGGATAAACTATTGGCTGGCACATTGATTCCTTCTTTTGAACACAATTGGAAGTTCTTTGAACAGTCTACGCTCAACTCATTTGCTGACATCACCGACAGTGCTGTTCCATATAAATTTATTGGAATTAAAATGGGTGATATTGATAATAGTTTCCCTTTAAGTGCGACCGCCCCTCTGGAACATGTCGCGCTTAAAATCAATGATGAAATTCTGAACAAGAAAGAAACCTATAACATTCCTTTCTTCCTTGAAAAAAATACACGCATCCTTGGATTTTCGACACAGATAAAAAATATCAATCAACATTTGAATGTGCTCAATGTCAATGCACCAAATTTACCAGGATTTACGATGGAGGCAAACGTGACTTTCACCACGGATCTTATCACGATCCATTGGATCGCACCTGGGGACTACCTGGAACAGGGAGTTGCCCTGTCTTCAGAAAATCCATTATTTACATTTACCCTGAAGCCCACTGTCAATAGCATATTAAGTGAGGAAATGGAATTGGAAACTTCATATGAAAATCTTGTAAAGCCTTCCGGCAATAAACCAGCTCTAGACCTGAATGTAGATTTTCAGAATGTCATCATCAGCTCTGTACTGCA
The DNA here is from genome assembly GCA_038252065.1 of Chitinophagales bacterium. Taxonomy (GTDB): domain Bacteria; phylum Bacteroidota; class Bacteroidia; order Chitinophagales; family Saprospiraceae; genus Opimibacter. Next base: position 41,560 of record JBBSAQ010000008.1, on the reverse strand, counting down.
ACTGGACAATGGCCAGAAGATTAACTTCTATCCAAATCCTGTAAGAAATGAAATTCATTTCACCGGAATTGATCCATATGATAATGGAAAAGTATCCATACATGATGCAACAGGAAGAAAAGTATATGAGTCCAACCTTACAGAAAAACTCGACCTCAGTCCACTTCCTGCAGGATTGTTTTATATCCATGTAGTCACACAAAGTGGTATCTCATCTGCAACACCGTTGTATAAACTTTAAGGAAAACATTTTTTTGCACGCCCAATAAAAAAGCCGGTTTGAAAACCCGGCTTTTTTTTATGGCGCAAACATCAACCATAGCAACTTTTCTATTTCCCGATCAACTTCTGATAAGCCGGATCATCTTTTAAAGACAATAGATCAGGGTCCTGCAGAAATGTCTCCCACAATAAAAACTTCTCTCCTTTTTCCAATGAAGTCTGAAGTAAGGATATGGCTTTATCCTTGTCACCGAGTAAAGCAAAAATTCGACCCTGATAATATTCGGTGGCTCCATATTCAAAAGGTCTACGCAAAGTCTCCAATTTCTGTATCAGCTTTTGAGCCTCAGTTGCATTTCCCATTCGCGCATAGACCATTCCTGTTTCACTGGCGATGCGTTGAGATTCCAATGCGTCAGCAGGTTTGGTGGATAAATAATGCTTCAGACTTTCGTCAAATTGATCATTGAGATAATAACTCCTGCCGAGCATCCGACCATTTTTGACAGGATCCTTTCCATAGATCGCAATGGCTTTTTGTGCATATACAAGTGAAAGTGATTTCTCTCCACGAAGCAGAAATAATCTTCCTGACAGATAATTCAGATATTCCCATGGCCTGTCCAATTGTGCATTTTCTTTAGCTGCTTTTAGGAGCATGTTGATTTGTGTTGTATCCTTCTTCCAGACATTGTACATGATCAGCATGCCGTATTCCTGGCGCGAATAAAGTGCATCTCTAAGTTTTGGAGCGAATTGATCCGCAGTTTTCATATTTCCGGATTCCAATGCAGCCCACATCGCCAGGTCCAATCGTTCTGCGCAATATGAACAACCTTCTACATGAAGACTATCGAATGGTATCTCATTAAAAAATTCAAGGGCTTTGGCAGGATCATTTTTATACATCAGCGCCAGTACCATAGCTGAGTTATTGGTGAACATATCCTTTTTATCAATGCCATATTCTTTCATAAAATAATCATATGCAGCATTATTCTTCCCATCAACATCAGCTGTATGATAGTCTAGCATATTCCGCTCCCGGTCATCCAGGTCTGTAAATTTCTTTCGTATGGCCTTGATGGTATCCTGAGCATCAACATTATTACCCTTATTAAAAAAAAAGTCCAGCATTAAAAAGTATGGATCAATAAATCCAGGATCAAGTTTTATAGCCTTATTCAGTTGTTCAAAAACAAATTCATTGTCTTTAGTCCGCCATGCACTTCGGGCCGCGAGGTAAGCTTTGTACGCTTCATATCCAGGCGGCGTCAGCATACGATCATTACGGCTGGCCCAGTATCCTTTGATCTGGTCTGACATCTGCCTGATACACTCCATCGGTTCAGTTGAAATGCATTCTCCATGAAGTACTGGAAAATTGTCAAGGACATTGCCGGTATTAAGATTTGTAAAAAATCCATTCATCTCCAGAGAATCATGTCCCAGTGGATAATATGCAGCATCCACAATATTAACAGCCCCGGTCAATGCAGCATATTGTTTTTGGCCTCTTTTTTCTGAAATATTTATCCCGGCTAATTTGATCATCTCACTTGCTGATTCATACGAAACAACATGGGCCTTTCGGGTAGAGCTTAATTCTTTCGTAATCCAGTGCGAAGCCATCTGCCCGATTTGATCCAAAGATGGATCTCCGGTATTATTGGTAAAAACAGGTACAGAAATAGATTCTTCCTGAAAAGTACTTTCAGCTGCGTTTTTTGGCAATTGATGTTTAATAAACCAGAAGACGACAATAGCGAGACCAATGATAGCTGCATATCGCAATATCAGATTCAGATTCTTAATCTTCCTCCGCAGTGACGGCACCGCAAGGCCATCATTGGTGACAGCCAGGATTTCAATAGGTGTGGAGATATTTTTCAATCTGACCTGGCCAAGCGATTTCGTCCGGATATCCGGATGATTAGCTATCTCAGATTGTACACGATGCGAAATCAAAATACTGTTGGGAACACCTGTCGCCTGAATACGGGATGCTATATTGACTCCATCACCAAAGACTGTGTTGTCTTTGAAGACAATATCGCCTACATGGATTCCGACACGGACAGGTACAGGTGCTCCTGATCGATAAGCTTTTTGCATTTCTATTGCACAGTAAACAGCATCCACTGCACTATCATAGATCGAAAGGCTACCATCACCATAAAATTGAACGACTTCACCATTGAACTGAGCTGTGTACTGCTCCAGGAATTGACGGTGTGCAGATACTTTCTTCAATGCGTCCTTCTCATTCTGCTGCACCAGGGCAGAATAGCCTTCAATATCCGTAAACATGACTGCTGCCAGCTTCCTTACTTCTTTATCTTGCATTGCGTTCTGTTAGGGGTGACACCTCCAAAGGTATTGAATAATACTTGTGTGTATTTTCCTGACATCTGAAATAAAGGATTAAATAATTATATTTACGAGGTTAACGCACAGATCTATAGTCCCTGATCGTATCTGTTTTCTGTTCATTCCAAATCATTCAGGAATATTCAGGCATTGTTGGCACACACAATCCCTGCCGTTAACTGTTTCCATTACTTTATAGTTATTACACCTGAACACCGTATTGATGACGATTAATTCACTCCTTTAAATATCAAACAAAATGAAAATTCAAAAAATTGCTATTGCTGCGGTCGTCGCTGCCGTCTTTATGTTTCTCACAGACTGGCTATGGTTTGGAATGCTTATGAAGGATAGTATGACACCTATACCAAATGCACGTCCTGAACCTTTGATGGTTTGGTTGGCTTTAGGTATGCTTATTTACTCATTTGCTTTCGCTTATATCTTCGTAGCGGGTAGAGGTAGTGGTTCTGCCATAGCTGAAGGTGCACGTTTTGGCTTTTGGGCTACACTTTTTGCCTGGATTCCTATGGGATTCGTATGGTATGGTCTTACATCAGGTGCGCCTATGTCTGAATATTTGACAGAAGATGTCTTTCGTCTTGTCCAAATGGTGATCATGGGTATCATCGTTGGCTACATGACAGGCATGGGTGGCCACCGGGGTGGAGAAGTAACTCCAGGTAAGGGGGCGACAGGGGGTGATGATTGATTGAATTCCTAAATCAATAAATTAAAAAAGAGTACGGACAGGTCGCGACCTGTCCGTACTCTTTTTTTAAAATCATCATGTTCACGTTGTTTACAATTCTTCTGACATGATCTTCCATACCGTATGTGTATCCCGCGTACCATGTTGAGTAATAAAATATCCAAAGTGATGATTGGATACGGGTTCCGGAATGATGTTTTGTATTTTTCGTCCTTCCCACAATTCTTTGCATTGCAGACTTTTTACCGGCGCAAATAAATCGTTTGGCTCATTACTATTCATGGCCTTTCCCAATCGGAGTTGAGCATTTTGAATAAATCCATCAAAGCCACTTCCTTCAATATTCAATCCTGCTGCATCAGCAGATATCACTGTATAGCGAACACCCGGATCCTGACTACTATTGAGCCTGTTGATAAAATCAGAGGAAGGATCTATTTGCGCGAGAGATCCGCTCAGATCAGTAGCCCCTTTCAAAAACCTAAGTAATATGCCTGAAAACGGAACGATCTTCGGAATGAAATTAATCGCCAGATCCAGAAACGATTTTGCCCATTTCAGATACCCATCGATTTTTCCATACGACGAACCATTATTTGGAGTGCCTACTAATATGCAATGCTCAATGTATTTATTTCCTCCTTCCTGTTCGATAATCCATCGTGCTATCAATCCGCCAATCGAATGACTGACGATCGTCATCTTTCGATCATCCTTCCCAAACCCAAGATCCTCCAGCGTTTTTTTCAATGCTGTGGCCGTCTCTAAAAGAGGTGTGTTGAGGCTTTCATAATCATAGACAAGTATAAGATCGTAAGCATCAATCTTTTCGGCCGGCAGATTATCTTTCAACGAATTCACCATCCCCAGGCCATCACCACCGAATCCATGCAGGACCAACAATACTTTTTTCGCTTTCGTAACTTTAATGCCCAGGCTTTCACGCGTAAGTTCCAAAGTTCCATCGGCTTTTTTATCAACATATCTCAATTCATTGACATCCTGTTGTCCAAGAATGAGTTTGCACAACGTCATTTTTAGGGTTTGAAAAATGCCTCGTTCACCCGACACACCAGGATCAGAAGTGACCATCGTCGGTATTTCTCTGACCCTGATATGTGTGCCTTCAGCGTCCGATACTGCATCGCCAATCACATGAAAAAACTTTCCATCAAAAGCAACCGGAAAAATCACCTCATTGTCATTCATGGTTTGTTTGAATGATATTTCGAGTGGTTGATTTTCAAGCGAAGAAGGATCGGCTAACTCGATGTTATTGATCTCAATCACATTTTGGGACAGCGTACTTCTGGAGGGACTGAAATCTACCATCTGCATTTGTTCATTTTGCAATCGCGCAAAAGCATGTATCTGTCCACCGCTTCTTGAATTCAATTCAGCTTGTCCGATACTCACAGATCCGCGCAAGGAAGGATGTGCTTTGATCGAAATATTTCCATCTGCAAGAGATATGTCATTGGATGCATTCAATGTATTGTCCTGACGGACCATCGTCACTGCGATCATTTTGGATGTCCAGTCATCAAATACTTTTTGTGGAGTAGGTTCTCCAAGTATATCCCTATGTATCCCCAATCCACTCTGAAGAAACTGTTGATGGTCCAATGGCTCTGTAGTCACCAGCAGTTTAAAATAACAGGTGTCTTCCACATCATTTTTTGCAGGCCCCCACCCTAATGTTTTTTTCCACAACGGAAGCTCAACATGAGATTTATCCTCATATTCAAAAGCTCTGTAGACTATCTCTTCACCCGGACAAGAAATAGAATAATCGAATGCTATAAACAATAAGTAGAAATATAAAGGCTGTTGAATATTCTCAAGATGCACGACAGGACGGAAAGCAGGAAAGCGATTTTCAAGGTTTTCACTTGTCGCGAATATCCGGACTTGTTCTTCAGTATGTTTTTTAATCTCCCCGGCCTCATTGATTTCATGCAATTCAAACCGGCACATGTCTGCCACTTTCGATGAGCGGTTTTTATTCTGTAATTCAATAATGCGGCGCCAGTGTACGATTTTATCCAATGCATCCATCACGGTGATCAAATGTTCAGGTGTACTGCCATCGGTGACAAATGCTTTTCTGTTAAGGTCAAGATCCATCACCGTGATTCCACTCTGATCGGCGATGACCTCTATGGAAGCTTTCTCATCTTTTTGAGCCCACAGTATATTTTTCGATTTCAGGCTTTCATTTGATATGATCGATTGTATGATCTGAGCATCTCCTGATAACTTAACGACTTCAGCAGGCGCAGGCAAATGTCTGACCGTAGCGCAATACGTAGGTTTATCACTGACTAAACTTTTCAAAAAGGTACTTACACCCAGACTACCTTCGATATCAATTTTACTCAATTGCGCACCGACTGATTTGATCACTGCAGTACTGACGTGTTTCTTTTCGGGAGGTGATGTATAGATATCAAGCTCGATGGGACTTGATGGCGACGTAGGCAAACCATGTATAGCACCGCACTTAACATACCAGTCTCCATCTTTGACGATCACTTCATACACATCACGTTCACCCGTCGGCGATCCTTCAAGGAATCTGACATAGGGATCAAAATTCTGAATGGTTTCGAACTGTGGTGTTTGATTGTCACGTGTCTGCTCAACTGTGGATCTGGCGCGAATAAAAAGATCTGTATAACTCAGATTTCCTTTAGACGCCTGAAGTGCTTTGATAAGACCAGATGTAAAAGCTCCACCCTGAGGCAAATCACCTGCCAATTGTACACTCTTACATGCCGAGAGAAGTACGTGCCGGGCAGAAGGTACTTCAAGTGTTTTCTGCTTGGAGTAATATCCATCGACGTATGAATCCAGTGTTCTTGTTCCCCCTGTCGATGGTGCATTTCTAACGCCCCATTCAATATTTGAACCTGCATCACGAGTGCCGGAACCGCTATGACAACAATCAAGAGAGACGACAATATGCGGAGGACCTGCCGGATTTTTTGTAGCCAGTTCATTGAGGAGAACGGCCAGTTCTTTATCAGCCAGATTATTGGCTCCACCAATACGGCTGTCGATACAGATTAAAGTCTGGTCTTTCCCATTGGGTTCCAATGCCAGGAATTCGGGAGCTGTCTTCTCTTCAGAACCATGGCCACTGTAATGAAACCAGGCTACATCATCAGGCCCTGCCGAACCGAGATGTTCACGAAAACCACTGATGATATTGGCATACGTGGCGGTTTCATTCTCCAATATTTTGATTTTAAGATTGAAATCTTTGGCACAGTAATCATGGAGATAGCCTTCGATCTGATTGATATCCTTGATGCATCCGTTCAATTTAGGAAGAGGAGCGGGATAGTCATTGATACCGACAAGAAGTACGTATAGATTTTTCATGATGATTCAAATTTGATGTAATGCGGCGGGGAAATTACATTTTCCTGCACACTATTGGGAGGAGAAATACCAGAAGATTAAAGGTAGAAAATAAAGTGTGAGGTCGCAGATTTGAGTTATGACTATACGCACTCCATGATATGAATAGCCATTCCTCGAACCAACACCAATAAACATAACTCGTCGATATGATCATTACTCCGAGACGTATAGAATTTATTAGCTTTGAACTAATGTCTTGTTACATTCAATAGAATAATTTTCTCCTACAATTGCCTCTCCCCCATGGATGTTATTTCTCTCAATTTTGCCAATGACAGGTCAAATCCGCTACTGACACTGCAGGAAGAAGACAATAATCTATTTAAAATATTGTCACCGCGTCAACTCAAACAACACTATATCCTGATAAGGGACTCGTATGCGTCCATTGAAAGTGTAACGAATACCATTGCGCAAACCAAAGACCAACTGAGGATCTTCTTGTACAGCGGACACGCCGGAAGAGATGCCCTTATCCTCGAAGGCCAATCCGCTGATGCCTCAGGCATAGCCTATCTATTGGGCCAATGCCCTAATCTCCAGCTCATCTTTCTCAATGGATGCTCTACGAAAGGACAGGTCTATAATTTATTGCAAAAAGGAATCCCTGTCATCATCGCCACTAGTGCTCCGATCGAAGACAAAAAAGCATCCGAATTCTCCTCTCGTTTCTTTCAGGCTATGAATGATCAGTGCTCCATCAAGGAAGCATTCGAACTCGCCAAAGGGGAACTCATCACAAGGCATCCGGATATTAAAACAGACATCTACAATATCCTTGACGAACCCGGCACTAAAGCTGATGAATCCTTATGGGGATTATATGTACTCCCTGAAAAGGCCATCAGTCTTGAATGGAAACTAAATGCAAATGCAGAATCTACTCCGGTAGGAAATTTCGTTCCAAATGAATTGCTCATTGATACCTTGATGGTCTCTCTCGCTCCATATATAGAAGAGATAAAGAAAATGGTGGATGATGAAGAAGCCGGAGCAACAAAAAGCATTTTAGATAAACGTGAAGCCATACTACGTGCTATTCCTCATCCTGTCAGTGAGCAATTAAGAAAATTATTAGTAGATGAAGAACCGGGATCGGGTGGACAAACATTTTACAACCAGACAGGCCTTTCACGGTTACAACAAATCATCATCATCTATAATACCCTGATTGAATTACTTGGCTTCACCATTCTCGCTGACTTATGGGAGGCTGCTGTGAACAGTGAAAAACTCACTATATCAGAGGCAGTCAAAACAAAGTTGAAAGAATTTTTTCTCTCCTCAGTCGCTGGTACGAGTACACAGAAATTTCTGGACCTGATGTCTACAGCGAAACAGATCATGGATGCATCAGGTAAAAAGTGTTTTATTGAAGAACTGCACGCACTTTCTGATACGTACGATGCAAAAGGACCATTATATGATGCAGTATCCTATCTCGAATTCGCCCAAAATAAATCAGCTGAAAAAACAATACCCGCTGAAGAAGCAAAAGAAATATGCATCAACAGTGAACAGAAACTAGCTGAACTATTCAAACACCTTGGTTTTGTGACTAATTACACCATGGCCTCGATCAAAGACATCGATGTGCTTAAATACAAACGTTTTCTAAAAACAAGATACAAACACAATGTTGTAAAGCTGGAGCAGCGATTTGTAGGTCTTGCTGTCAACCAGCAAATTGAAGAAGACGCACTTGATAGTAATTCCGTCCTCATCATCAAAAAAGATCATCCAAAATTAACGCTGAATCTAAGCCCGTTCATCATCGATGAAAATGCTTTTGATGATAAAGCCAGCATTGCCAAGCTATATTTCTTTGATCGCTTTGATAAAGCTTCGGGTACGTACGTGTATAAGCATGTGTACAAACCACTGGATGCTCCATTGCTCATACAGCAGCAAAAAAACTTCAAAGTCTTAAGGGATCAGTTTGATGCGTTCTCTAATTCAGTCTTTCAGCTCACAATGCAAAACCTATGAAGAGCCCCTTTAAATTTCTGGATGCCTTTACACTTCAGGATAAGGATTCGTTCTTCGGTCGGGACCAGGAAATTGAAACCATCTATTCGCTCGTCTTCAAGACACCTATGCTACTTGTCTATGGTCTGAGTGGCACAGGTAAAACATCACTGGTGCAATGCGGATTGGCCAGCAGATTTGACGGACCGGATTGGTATCCGATTTTTATTCGCAGAAATGACAATATCAATACGTCGACTGCATCTGCAATGAATCATGCATTAGGCAATTTGGCAAAGGATAACCTCGCTGAAAATGTTTCCATTTTATTGAGAAAGACATTGCGTCCCGTATATCTCCTCTTTGATCAATTTGAAGAATTATTTATCCTCGGCCATGAGGATGAACAAAGAAAATTCATGAATTCTCTTCGGGAACTTCTGGATGCCCAACTTCCTTCGAAGATCATCCTGATCATGCGAGAAGAATACATCGGGCAGTTGTACAACTATGAAACATTGATTCCCGAACTTTTTGATTTCAGATTCAGAGTAGAACCAATGGGGCCGGGGAAAATAAAAAATGTGATTGACTCTTCTTTTGAAAAATTCAACATTCATCTGGCTGAACCTAAGGAAGAATTGCTTGATGCGATGGTGCATAATATCAGTGATCCAAGAGCAGGTATAACACTACCCTATCTTCAGGTATATCTTGATATGTTATATCGTGATAAATACAAAAAACAATATGGAGCGGTTGAGCAAATAGGTTATCCAAAAATTGATATTTCCAAAAGTGATATTGAAAGTATTGGCAAGATTGACAATGTCCTCGAAAGATTTCTTGATGATCAGACCAAAGAATTGCGTGGTCAACTGACACAGAAATTTAAAAACGTAAATCCAAATGTCATACAGCAGGTCCTCGATATTTTTGTAAGCGAAGAAGGTACCAAACGCCCTGTTGCCTACAAACAAGCAGGTAGCGATATCATACTGACTGATGATACAGCTTCACCTCTAAAAGACGTCCCTGCACCATTACTGACAGAGATTCTGACAAGCCTTCAGAGTGACCGCATCCTGAGACGAAGTGATGAGAATTTTGAATTGGCACATGACAGTCTTGCGCTTGTCATCGACAGTAAAAGATCTGAATCACAACGGCAGCTTCAGAATGTCCGAAAGCGACTTTTGAATGCGTATGAAGAATATCAAAAAACAGGTGCGTTCTTAAATCAAAAACAACTCGCATCATTCGAAGAATATCTTCCTCATCTCGGTCTGTCAAAAGAGATAGGCTTGTTTATAGATAAATGCGACGAAGAAGTAATACGCCATGCCTCTGAAGAAAAAGATCGTCTCCAGGCTGAAAACAGAGTGACACAACAGAAAAAACTTGCAAGAACACGAGGTGTCTGGCTGTCTATCGCATGTATCCTGGCAGCGTTTGCAGCATACCTGGCTTACCAATCCAATGACAGGGCTAATATGATCGAAAGTGAGAAGTTTAAAGGTGATGAGCTCTACACAAAATCTATTGTCGAAAAAGATTCAATCAACAACATTCTACGACAAGTTGATCAGCAACTGAGCAGGTTGGAGAAAATGACAACGGAGGAATTGAAAAAAGAAGAATTGATCAAAACTGTGATCACCCTTAAATCATTGCTGAGAAAAGATACCCTGGGTAAAAACGAAATGGCTGCCGAGTATATTTCTGTCATCCGGATATTCACCACATCAAATATTGATAAAGGACCAGAGCATTCAGTTGAAGATTCTGTACTGCAAACATCAAGGGTCTATGTTGCACTACACCTGAGCACACCTCAACCAAAGGAATTTATTCAAGTCAAGTGGGTGACATCAAATGGTGAAGTCCTCGGCGATCCTTATTATGCCGAAGTTATAGCGGGGCCTGAAAAAACGAATTGGATCAGCGCCACATCCATATTCAAAACACCCGGTAATTATAGAGTCGAAATCATCAACAGCCTCGGTGCAGAAGTAGGACGTAAAGATTTCAGGATTGCTTCAGCCACCAATGATGAAGTGAGTATGACTGAAGAGAGTGAATTTCGTACTATGGCATCTGGAAGTCTTAACTCACCAGGTACAGAAATCAACACCTTTAAACAGGGGCAGATGATTCATTATTGGTTCAGATTAAATATCCCGAAAGGCGGCGAAGTGATTACGGTTATACTTCTTGATGCAGATAGTAAAAAAGTCTGGGAAGATAAATTCACTACAGCCGTAAATACAGACAAGGGATTCCGTGGATGGAAGTATCATGGCGCCCGCGAGCCCGGTAAGTATACCATTAAGTTAGTCAATGCCAAAGGAGATGAATTGGCGGGACATGAGATAACAATAGAATAACGAATAACGAACTTATAACGAATAACGAATAACGAAAATCATATCATGAATAACTCCGCTAAATCTGTTTACTGCTTCGGGTTATACTTGTACCTCGTCGGTTTGACCCTGATCTTTGTACCCAATTTATTTTTTCAAATTCTTCATTTGCCTGAAACGAATGAAGTATGGATCAGGATCGTCGGTTTGTTAGCCTTTGTTCTCGGATTCTATTATCATCGGTTGGCAGCGATGAACATCACTGCATTTTTTAAGCTAACTGTTCCTGTACGTATACTGGTTTTTGTTGCTTTCATTGCTTTCGTTTTACTACAATTTGTTGAACCTGTCTTAATTCTCATTGGCGCTGTGGATCTTGTGGGAGCGGTATGGACATGGTCAGCTTTGAAAAAAGAAAACCTTATGCGTAGTTGAATTGGTGATGGTTGGTGCAAACACCAACCCTGGCAGTGTGCCGTGGCAGGAGTTTGCTCCTGCCACCACGAAATTTCTAAGTGGCTTTCTAAATTATCTTAAGTTCCTAAGTGGTAAAATTTTTTTTGTTTGTTAGACGTCCTTTTATATCTCAGTGGGATCTGACATAGATTAGATAAGAATGGGAATAGCAAACAATAATGTTCCGATGATAAACAGGTAGGTCAGCAGATGCACCATCGGATGATCAACTTTTAGAAAAATAAATTGCTCGATCGTTCGACCCAGGCAAAATAGGGACATACCGCCAAGAAAGAAATTTCCAAAATGTGTACTTAAAAGTTCCTTTGGAAAAATAAAACAAATGGCTGCTACGAAAAGGAAAAAATAAATCATCCGCAGATTTAATATCTGTATGATCGCTTTATTCGCCGGTTTCAGATTATTCAAATCCGTTTTCCAATGAAATATTCTCCAAAACTGAGTATGAAAAATCGCGAATCCGATACAGTATACACCACACATAAAGATCATGATCTCATCCATCGAAAGCGTACTGTTTAACATGAAATTCTAAATGTTCTGTTTACTGGTCATTCGGCACTCATTATTCATTTGATTTTTAGGAGTTCGAGGTCGGAGTTCGAGGTCGGAGACACTCGAACGTCAGATTTCGAGGTCGGAGACACTCGAACGTCAGTCACTCGAACGTCAGTACTTTTTACTGATTACTGATTACCTGTTTCACTTGTTTCATCGACCTGAATGACAAAATCTGAAGTACGTACTATATTCTCTGTCTGGAACTGCAACCAGGCCCTGTACATTCCCGGTTTAGGAAAGATGGTGTGAAAAACCAGATTCCCGTTTTCTACGGTTGGGTGCAGATGCAGGAAAGATTTGTCGTACACATTGATAATGACCATATGACCTTTACCACCCAAATAATCACCTAAAGTATTTGGATCTGTCATCTCACCATTTTTTGTAATAGCTGCAAGGATCGTTTGCATTTTTCCACTTTCAAATTTACCCCCCTCTCCCGGTGAGAGGATGACACTATACGGAAGTGCCATTGATGCAAGTTTAGGCTCAGAAAAGATGACCGACTTGACGGAACCTCCGTTGACACCAATAGTTTTTACCTGCACTGTATCCACAGAGCCTGTTGGCTTGTATTCGGCAAATAAATTATAAACTCCGCCTTTTTCAAAAGTATAATTCTGTTCATATGTACCAAGATCTGATAACCCTGGATGCCTGAACTCAAACCAACTGAGATCATTACTGATCATGATCAGGTTCATCTCATATCCATTTTCATCATCCAGCGGCACAGGTTCCGTCTCCTTTCCTACTATTTGAGGCGTGAAGGAAAATACGACCTGTTTCCCAGCCTGTATTATATCCGGTTTGGTCAGGATACGCATGCGGTACGTATTTCCATTTCCTCTCGGTATAACTTGCTTTGTAGTATCCGGGAATGAAACCCCGCTTTCCATCGGGGTACTATTCGGTAGCCGGTCTTTACACCCCCCTATTAATGTCAGGCCTAAAGTGATCACGAAAACAAACAGGCCGGTGTATTTCATTTTTCGATCAACATAATTCAATTTCATCCTGCCTGAAAGATAAATAAAGCGTGAGGATTATATCGAAAGACAGCAACTCCAAATCCCTGTTTAACCTAAGTAAAACCAATTAATGAGTTAATCAGATTGAAAACTTTGCCAATTTGACAATATAAAGACCATTTTCTTTCTCACGACAGGCAGCGCCTTAGTATAATACTGTATCTCTGGAGTTAAACATAATGATTTATCCGGGCTGGAAAGACCCTCCCTTACCTCAATATTTCCGCTCTATTATGCCTCACAAATTAGAGGTAACTTTGTAATCTTTGGTTAGCAAAAATTTAACCGATCAAAATGAGATCAAAAACTATGAAAAGAACATTTACTTCTCCCATGCTATCCGGCATCCTGGCCTTATTTCTTGTTTTCGCTATGCAGACTCAGGTCAAAGCGACATGCCATGCATTATTCGGATACACTCAAAACCAGGGCAGCCTGCTGGTCACCTTCAGTGATTCATCCTCCAGTTCGTTTGAGATCACAACCTGGCATTGGGATTTTGGAGACGGTCACTCCTCAAATGACCATAATGTCACCCATACCTATGCGGCACCGGGGACGTATGAAGTCTGTCTTACCATCCATGACAACCACGATTGCAATGACACCTATTGCCATTCTGTCATTGTAGCACCGGTTGCGAATAATTGTTCGGCCTTTTTCGAATATACCCAGACCCCTAATACATTGACCATCCATTTTGCTGACGGTTCTCAAAGTAACCATGAAATCATTTCATGGGCCTGGACTTTTGGAGACGGAGGAACTTCGGATAATCATGCCCCTACGCATATCTATGATCTGCCTGGCACCTATCAGGTCTGCCTGACCATTCACGACAATACAGGCTGTACGGCTACATATTGCCATGAAGTCATTGTAGCTCCGTTGAATTCCGGAGATTGTATGGCAGCATTCTTATATTTTCAGGCACAGAATACATTAAACGTAACTTTTGTTGATTCCTCCACAAGTTCTCATACTATTACGACCTGGCATTGGGATTTTGGTGATGGCCATTCCTCAAATGATCACAATATTTCGCACACATACGCAGCACCTGGCACATACGAGGTGTGTCTGACCATTCATGACAATGGAGATTGTAATGATACATACTGTCAGTCAGTTGTTGTTCTGCCTGTTTTACCGGGAGACTGTGTAGCTTTATTCACATGGGAACAGACACCTGGTACGTTGTCAGTTCATTTTATGGACGGTTCAGAAAGTAACCATGATATCACATCCTGGTTGTGGACATTTGGTGATGGTCATAGTTCAGACAATCATGCACCAACGCACATTTATGATGTTCCGGGCACATATGAAGTTTGCCTGACGATACATGATAACACAGGTTGCACATCTACATATTGTCATGAAGTCGTGGTTGCAGCGATCCCACCTGGTGATTGCGCAGCCCTTTTTACCTGGAATCAGATTCAGGGGACACAGACTATTCATTTCACTAATGCCTCTTCAAGTTCTCATGAAATCATTTCATACGCCTGGAATTTCGGAGACGGACATGAAGGTGATGGACAAAATCCAAATCATTATTTCCCTGTGGGTACTTATGAGGTATGCCTGACCATTCACGACAACAGCGGTTGTACGGATACCTATTGTACTACAGTGACAGTTCTACCGGAGGCCCAAGGCGATTGTATGGCTTTATTCTCATACCAGCAGTTGGGAACCACCCTGACCATTCACTTTACTAATCTCTCCACCAGTGCACATGATATTATTTCTAATATCTGGAGTTTCGGAGATGGTCATAATGGAGATGGTCAAAATCCAAACCATACCTATGGAAATCCGGGCACTTACGAAGTTTGTCTGATCATTCATGACAATACCGGATGCACCGATACATTCTGCCTTCCGGTCATCGTGGAGGCTGTCATTCCGGGTGAATGCATGGCTTCATTCGTATGGGAACAAAATCAAGGCTCGCAAACCATTCATTTTGAAAGCACTTCCACAAGCTCACATGATATCACTTCATACAACTGGAGTTTTGGAGATGGTCACAATGGTGATGCTCATAGCCCTAATCATACATACGAAAGTCCAGGCACGTATAATGTTTGCCTGATCATCCATGACAATACCGGATGCACAGATACATTCTGTCTGGAAATAACAGTCGAAATCTTCGTGCCAGGACCATGTGAAGCTAATTTCCAGTGGTATCAAATTGCAGGCACACAAACTATTCATTTTATTGATTCTTCTTACAGTGGTCATGATATTATATCCTATGCATGGAATTTTGGCGATGGACACAATGGTGATGGACAAAATCCAAGTCATTATTATCCGGTTGGTACGTATGAAGTTTGCCTTACTATAGTAGATAATACAGGCTGCACAGATACCCATTGCGATACGATTACAGTTGAGCCAGAAGCCCAGGGTGATTGCATGGCCTTATTTAGTTATTTCCAGGGTGAGAATACATTGACGATCCACTTTATTGATTCTTCATTTTCTTCACATGATATTACTTCATGGCATTGGGAATTTGGTGATGGACATTCATCCAATGATCATAACATCACGCATACTTACGAACATGCAGGTACATACGAAGTTTGTCTGACGATCCATGACAATCATGAGTGTAGTGATACCTATTGTACGGTCGTAGTTGTAAATCCTGTTCAGCAAGGTGAATGTCATGCACTTTTCTCGTTTCAAAACGAAGAAGGTTCGCTACTCGTTCATTTTACGAATGCCTCCACAAGTCCTGACACAATTATATCATGGTTGTGGCACTTCGGTGATGGAACCAATTCGGATGACCATAATCCGTCACACACCTATGCAAATCCGGGTACCTATCATGTATGTCTGGTGATCCATGATAATCATGGCTGTGTTGATGAATATTGTCATGATGTCACTGTCAATATGAATAATGGTGACTGCCATGCTGCATTTTCTACCATGGTGGACACGTCAGGTTTGATCGTGACATTTACAAACACGTCTACCGGAACAACACCAAATACAACTTATCTCTGGCAGTTTGGAGATGGCACATCGTCTACAGAGGAAAACCCTGTACATACATATTCTCATCATGACAATTATACTGTTTGTCTGATCATCACAGATCCTGAAATTGATTGTGTATCTGATGTATGTCACGTCGTTCATGTATTCCAGTTAGGCGGCATACATGAAGGTGGAGCATCTGTTGACGCACACAATGTCGAAAGGACGAAGGGTGAGAAAAGTGCAAGATCTGAACATTTCATTTCTATCTATCCGAATCCGGCTTCAGCCACGACTTACATCGAGTATGAACTGACAGAAGATGCTGATGTCAATATCGAACTATGCGACCTGTTTGGATACCGCGTACGACAAGTGACAAATGCAAAAGAGATAAAGGGAATACAAAAACATGCTGTTGACGCAGGTAATCTCAACCCTGGCATTTATATTTTCAAGGTGAGGATTAACCAGGAGATTTTGATCAGGAAAATTACGATCACTCAATAGTACCTAGGTCAGAGGACTAAGGACAAAAGAAAAAGGACCAAGACGTTAAAAATCTTGGTCCTTTTTCCTTTGTATTCGGTCTTGTCATCTGTCATTCGTTATTCGTTATTCATAGACCCAGTTCCTCTGTAATAAAGTTCTTCGCTCCTTCTACCCCGGTCAATTCGAACCAGATTTCACTTTTATCGCCACTGATCGAAAGATTGAAGGTGAAAAAATCACAACATTCCCTTTCACTTCTGATGAATTCAGTGAGTTCATTCAGGACACTATCACTACCTCCAAACTTAAAGGCATAGCCATTAGATAATTCCTTTTTTTCCACCATTTGCTTTTTCAGACTGGCCAGAACGGTCATTTTTCTATCCTGCAATTCCTTTGTGGAAAGCTTGCAAGACAGGACAGTGGATTTATTTTTCGCCTGCATCGTCGGTGCACAACAGGCATCAGCCATCTTCCTTTGACAACTGCAAATAGCAAAGAGACAAAGGATGGAAATGAGCGTGGGTGATAAGATATTTTTCATATGATTGGAGATTAAAGATCACCACTATTCGATAAAGGTAGCCATCAATAGTTGTAGAGACGCCATTTTGTTGTTGAGCTGAAGCATCATGCAGGGAATTTGCACGTCGAAGCATCGCGTCTCCGGGGTAGATAGAGACGGGATAAATCGTGTCTCTACGACCTGATTATTAATCCTCTGCAAGAATAGCATATTCAAAGTTGTCTGACCAACCACTTTGTAATGGTAATTTCTTGCGTGTCCTGCCCTCCAGTATCATCCCTGCCTTTTCAAGCACTTTTATCGACGCCACATTATCTACAGCGCATCCTGCTTCGATACGATGCAGATTTAAATCCTGAAATCCAAAATGAATAATCTCCTTCACTGCTTCTGTAGCATACCCTTTTCCCCAGAATTCAGGCAACAGTTTAAACCAGATTTCTGCTGATCTGTATTTTGGTTTACTGAGATTGAGTGCGATAAGGCCAGTGAATTGCTTGTCTTCCTTCAGTTCGATGACAAACGTATAGGATAGTATAGGATTTATATTGAAGTCTTCAATCCATTGATCTACAATCTGCCTGGTGACGTCCATGTGTTCCGGAATACCCAGGGTATTGTATTTATTTGTTTCGGGTAAGGAATGCAGATGGTGTATTGAATCCAGATCGCTACGCAGTACGAACCTTAAACTCAAACGCGTGGAATTTAACATAAAACCTGATTTCTAAATTGGACATATTAAGTTTGTCGGAAACGGAAGGTCAAAATTGAAATAAAGAAATATTTGTTATACCATTTCAGACTGCAGGACTTCAATACAATGGGCATAAACAAAAACCTACAGTTATAAACAAAAACTTAAAGTTATAAACGATAACTTATAGTGCCCGTTTTTACTGGTCCGTAGAGTACTAAGTACTATCCGGTTATCAAAATTTATTTGCAAATTCCTTCAATGAATCAACCTTTAAATCCACATCAGCATGAGTTGCAAAATCACCACTTTGTGTAGAAGAGATCATGACCGTATACACACCCGTATTTCTCCCGAGTTGCATATCACTCATCTTATCCCCTACCATGATCGATTTTGAAAAATCAATTTCAGGATACATCCGGCCGGCTTCAAGGATCATACCTGGATTTGGCTTTCGGTCGTGATGTTTATCATCATTGATCGGGCAATAGTAAAGGGCATCAATCCATCCACCTGCATGTTCAATCTCATCCAGCATATGCTGATGAATGTCTCCCAATGCTTTTTCATCCATCAACCCTTTACCTATCCCACGCTGATTGGTGATGATAATTATTTTTCCAAATGTATCATGCAATTTCGATAAGGCTTCTTTTACACCATCTATAAATTGAAATTCACCTATATGAAATATATAACTATCATCTTTGTTTTTATTGATCACCCCATCCCGGTCCAGAAAAAGCGTCCAGGTATCATCCACCTTTTTCAAATTCAAAGGACGCTGTCTTAATTCATCCTGTGCACGTTCAAAATCAGATGGTATGCCAATATCAATAAAGTATTTATCCTCGACAATGCCATAAAATGGAACTGTGTCCACATATTTCGCCAGGTAATCTTTTTCGAATGAAAATACTTCTGGAAATGTCCTTTTCAGAAAACTCACCTTATTGAGGATATAAATACCGCCATTGATATTTCCCTCCTCCACAAATTTCTTTTCTGTAAACTTTAGGATCTTCCCATCATCATTAGTCTCCACGACACCATAGCGATCAAAATGATACATTGGCTTCAATGCTATCGTACATTCCGATTGATCCTGAATATGTTTTTCCTTCATCAGATCAATTTCAACTTTGAACAAGGTATCGCCATTCACGATGAGCACATCCCGCTCAATCGAACTGGCTAATGCAAACTGAATCGCACCGCCTGTACCTAATGGTTGCTCTTCAAGAACAATGACGTAATTCAGATAAGGAAATTCTGCCTTCAGATACTCTTCAATGACCTCATGTTTATAGCCCAACGAAAAGATGAATCGCTCTATGCCCTGTGACAAAAGATAACGAATGACATGTGTCAAAAAAGGATGTCCAGCCACAGGAGCCATTGCTTTAGGCAAATCAGGCACCGCTTCCTGCAACCTGGTACCCAGACCACCCGCCAATATGATCGCTTCTTTAATCAAAATATTGAGCTTCTACAAGTTCACATACAATATGGCCCAGCAGGATATGACTCTCTTGTATCCTCGGTGTATCTTTTGAGGGCACATTGATCAGGAAATCACAATGCTCTTTCATACTACCACCTGTGTCTCCCGTGAAACCAATGTTGATCATACCCTTTCGTTTTGCTTTCATAAAGGCTTCAATAATATTAATTGAATTTCCGGAAGTTGACAAACCCACTAATACATCACCCGGCTGACCTATCCCTTCAATCAATCTTGCATAAACATGTTCATAACCATAATCATTCGCCACCGCCGTGAGATAGGATGTATTACAATGAAGAGCCTCTGCCGGCAAAGCAATTCTGTCTTTATAAAACCGCCCCGAAAATTCAGCAGCCAAATGTTGTGCATCAGCAGCACTACCACCATTGCCACAAAAATATACCCGGTTACCTGCCTTAAATGCCAACACAAGTTCTGTCACGACTGCTTGTATAGTATCCAACAATACCGGATCCTGCAAAATCAATTGCTTCACCGAAATTGAATTACTTATTATTTCTCTTATTTTATTTTCCATACATTATCTATCAATATATTCAATATTAAACTGCCACAAAGCAATTTATTGTTAATCTCTTTTCCTATTGATTCCTTCATCATATTGCCACAAAGACGCAAAGAAATTTATTGCTACCCTTTATTCTATTGATTTCTTCTCCATATTGCCACAAAGACACAAAGAAATTTCTTGCTAACCTTTTTCCTATTGATCTCTTCCTCATAGAATATTTACAATATCTTTCCCCTAAGATCACTCAATCACTCAATCACTCGATCACCAGATCACTCGATCACCAGATCACCAGATCACTCGATCACGACACTGTCCATGTCGTCAACCCATGTTCTACAAACTGATATGATCTATACTTTCCTCCAAATCGGTTCAGGCTTTCCATCACATTATACTTCGTGTTGCCGGGACAATAAAAAACCATAAAGCCTCCTCCTCCGGCACCTGAAATCTTGCCTCCGGAAGCACCTGCCTTTTTTGCTTCTTCGTAGATATCTTCTATAAAATCATTACTGATTCCATGAGCCATCTTTCGTTTCTGATAAAATCCAAAATCAAGGATCTCACCGATCTCATTTAATTTTCCAAGAAGCAATGCCTCTTTCATCATTTGTGATTGATGTTTCAACTGATGCATCGCTTCAATGGCCTCCATGTCCTTCTTAACCACATTTCCGGCTTGTTGTTCGATGATCTTCGAAGATTCTCTGCTGGTTTCTGTAAAATACAACAACAGATTATGCTGTAGTTCGAAAAGATATTCCTGTTTGATACGCAACGGATTGACCACCACTTTATCACCGGCAAAAAACTCCATGTAATTCACTCCACCAAATGTCGCTGCGTATTGATCCTGCTTTCCTCCGGCCAGTTTTAAATCTTTGCGTTCGATTTCATAGGCATAATGAGCGATCTCATATTCGCCCATTGGCAATTTCAGCATTTCAACAAATGCACCCACAACTGCAACAACCAATGTAGACGATGTACCCAGTCCTGATCCGGCAGGTGCTTCGACAAAAGTGGACAATCTGAGCCCCTTTCCATCCAAACCATAATCCTTATTGATCCTGTTGTACACACCTTTCAGTAAATCAAGTGTGCCATCAAGAGGCAATACATCCAGCACTTCAAAACGTTGATCCTGATCCTGATCAATCCCATGCAATCTTATTTCAGGAAGATCCAGTTTTTCAATCGATGCATAAGCGTACAATGATATCGTCGCGTTGAGGATAGCCCCTCCATACAAGTCACTATATGGACTGACATCCGTCCCTCCTCCTGCCAATCCTAATCGTAATGGAGCTTTGCTTCTGTAGATCATACTTGTTTTATACCTATGCCCTGCTTTCTGAAGCCAGTTTTTTAATGGTTTCGACCAATTGACTCCAGGAATATTTTTGTTTCTCGACACGAAGATGCGGAATAAAATAATCTTCACCGAGCTGGTAAAATCTCAGGATAGCATCTGCGATTGATTTGGGTTCGGGTTCGGCTACAAGGCCAACTTTTTCATGGGGAACTAATGAAGGAAGTCCACCTACATTGGTGACAATCATAGGCTTCTCAAAATGGTATGCTAAGGGTGTCACTCCACTTTGCGTTGCATTCCTGTATGGCTGGATCACAGCATCCGCTGCACTGATATAAAATTGAACTTCATTGTCTGGAATGAAAGCTGTACGCAATATCAATTGATCCCTGATGCCAAGCTTGTCAATCTGATCCTGGTATGATTTTTCATCTTCATAAAATTCACCGGCAACAAGTAATTTAATCCCTGCTTCTCTAATGCGCTCATCGCTCATCGCCTCAAAAAGCAAATCAAGTCCTTTGTATTTTCTGATAAATCCAAAGAATAAAATAACGTTACTCTCCCTATCAATATTCAATTTATCTCTTGCAATATCTTTCGGTACGATTTCACCAAAATTGTCATACAATGGATGAGAAACTAATTGAGCAAGTTTTACTTTTTCTATCCGTCTTAAATCCTCCATCACTTTTTCACTCATCGTAATGAATGCATTGACAGGTTTAATAAAATACTTTGTGAATGCTGCATCTCCTGGCCTTTTTTCATGTGGACTTATATTGTCTGCTATACAAACAATCCTCGTGTGTTTGTTTTTCCGAACTTTTCTCAATATCGTACCCAAAGCAGGACCCATAAATGGAATCCAATATCTGACGAGAATTATATCAGGCCCTTCCTTGCGCAACCTGTTTCCAACTTTGATCCAGTTTAAAGGATTGACAGAATTAATCACCGTATACACTTTGATATTATCAGTCGCAGGTCCGGTAGCATATTGCGATGTTCCGGGAAAAAGAAACGATGGATACTGTAATGTGAATGAATAAATAGAACAATCATCACCCTGCGAGATGAATTCCTTTGCCAGGCGATGATTGAATGTAGCAAGACCACCTCTTAGTGGATGGGCGGGGCCGATGATGATTACTTTACTCAATACCCGACAAAGTTATTTTTATTCATTTAAAGCACATCTTTTCATTTTCACTCCGGAAGAAAAAGAAAATTAAATTTGCACACAAATAAGGTTCATTATGAAATTCTGTTTCCTTTCACTACTCTGTTGTGTTGCATTTCATTTATCAGCCCAACCTCTTTACAAAGTAACCCCTGTTCCGGGTGAAACATTACCAGTCTGGGCCGTTATGATGTACGGCGACCACCCCAATATATGGCAAGTAGACGACCTGTACAGAATCTGGAGACAAACCCACCCTGACGAAAGAACGACATACACTCAGTATTATAAGAAATGGCGTCATGCCGTAGATCCGTTTATTAGCCATCAGGGTTTTGAAAAAAGGCCAACTGACCCAGAAACAAAGGAATTTTATACAAGAATTGAAAATCTCAAAAAGAAAAACCTCCTGGGCCCCACCTCTCGCGGTCAATCCCAATGGACAAATATCGGCCCTTTCGAAACTTTTAATACGAATACAGGCCCTGCACCCTTCGCTAAGTCTTCTCAGGCCAATATCTATTGTCTGGATCAATCTCTTTCGAATCCTGACATACTTTATGTAGGCACAGAAGGATCAGAAATTTTCAAGAGCACAGATCACGGTCTTAACTGGTCTTGCGTATCCAGAGCCATTAATATTTCCGCAGTGACTGCTATCGAAATCAATCCGACAAATCCCGATATCGTTTTTGCCGGCGAAAACAACAATATTTGGAAAACGGAAGATGGTGGTAAGAACTGGACTCTTGTGCTCACTGATGCTAATATGTATCCAAATGAAATTCTTGTTAATCCCGCCAATGATTCAATCGTTCTGGCGGCCACGCAAAATGGATTATATCGCACGATCGATGGCGGTGCGTTCTGGACAAGATTATTACCCGAACCATGCTATGATGTGGAATGGAAAACAGATGATCCTACAGTTGCATTTTTAGTGCGCAACGATCCTGCACAGTTGATATGCAGATTTTATAAATCAGATGATTCAGGTTTGACCTGGACATTGAGAGACAATGGTTGGTTTTTTTCTGATGCAGAAGGTCGCAATGATGGTGGTGCAAAACTAGCTGTCAGCAAAGCAGACCCAAACCGAATTTATGCTGTATTAATTGGTGAAGCGAAAACGGATGATGCAGGATTCATCGGCATATATCGCTCAGATGATGCGGGCGAATCATGGACCTTACCCAATCCTCCCGCTGGTGGCCCGTGGGATGAAACGAATCATCCTGACATGGCTACCATCGGGCACACCGGCGGATACCATCAGGGTTTTTACAATTTAGGTTTTGATGTATCTGATACGAATCCCGATGATTTACTTGTTGGATTTGTGAGCCTGTGGTATTCAACTGATGGTGCGACTTCATTCACTTGCTTCGGTGGTTATTGTGGCAATCCATTTAATTATGTACATCCCGATTGCCAGGATATTGAAATCAATGGTGATGATGTGTGGATGACAAGCGATGGCGGCGTAGAATATTCGAATGATTTTTTTGCTACACACTATGCTCGCAACAGAGGGATTACCGGTTCGGACTTTTGGGGTTTTGGCACAGGATGGAATGATGATCTTTTTGTAGGTGGTCGCTATCACAACGGGAACACAGGCTGGTATGAAAACTGGTTGCCGGGTGAGTGTCTGAGTCTCGGCGGTGGTGAAGCATCAACAGGTTATGTCAATCCGGGTGAAGGACGAAAAACCTATTATTCTGACATTGGTGGTGTCATACTACCTGAAGAAGAAAATGGATATGCAGAATATTTTCAAATCGGCAAAACACCGAATGAAAGTTATTATGATGCTGAAAGCGGTGAGATGGAGTGGGATCCACGATCATGGAATACATTCTATGTGACGAATGAAAATAAATTGTGGATCACCACAGATGGTGGTAAAAATTGGGACATCAAACATGAGTTTGGAACAGACATAACTGCACGCGCGATGAGTTTTGAAATCAGTCGTAGCAATCCAAAAGTGATGTACGTATTTCAGCGCGCTTCGTATACCTGGGATACAGGTTTGCTTTGGAAAACTATTGATGGTGGTGATACATGGAATCAATTATCATTACCTCCCGGATATGCAAGGCGAGTGGTGCTGACTCTAAGTGCTGAAAATGAAAATCAATGCTGGTTAGCTTATCCTGATGGAAATGATGATGAGAAAATATTCATGACTACTGATGGAGGTGAAAGCTGGCAAAATCTGACCACGACTGCATTACATGGTGAACACATCACTTATATCCTGACTCAGGGTGGTACAGATGGTGGAATTTATCTGGGTACATTCCGTATGATTTGGTTCAAGGATAATACCATGACAGATTGGGCACCTTATAATGATGGTCTACCTGTTCAGATCTCAACATGCATCCTGCGTCCTTTTTATCGTGATGGCAAAATCAGATTAGGTGCATATGGAAAAGGAATATGGGAAGCCCCTTTCGCAGTTCCATCAAGACCTGTAGCGCAGCCTATGGTTAATAAAAGATTGAGCTCATGTCCCGGCGACACGATTGAATTTGATGATTATTCGATGCTCTCTCATGCAGAAGCGACATGGGCGTGGGAATTTCCCGGTGGGGAACCTTCATCATCCAATCTGCGAAATCCTAAAGTCATCTATCATCTATCAGGCAAGTACGATGTGACCCTTACGGTTACAAATCCAAATGGTACATCTACAAAGACAATTCCGGAGATGATCGAAATACAGTCGCCGGAAATAAATGAACTGCCACCTTTGATTGATTTTTCGACGACTGATTATTTCACGATTGTCAATCCGGATGATACCATCACCTGGGAACCCGTCTTGTTGACCTCATGCAATCCGGCAGGTGACACAGCTTATTATGTCCACAATTATATTTATAGCAGTTATGGTCAGGATGAATTGGTACTTCCAGTCAATATGGATCTGACACAAGCTATAAATCCTTCTTTAAGCTTTGATGTAGCGTATGCACCTTATTTCGATGGCAATTATTTTATAGATTCTCTTCTCGTCAAACTGACTAATAATTGTGGAAAATCTTATCATATTATTTTCAGAAGCGGTGGTGCTGAATTGAGCACAACCACAAGTGGTATTGGAACAGATAGCCTTTATGAGTATGAAGAGTTTTCGCCGCAGAATTGTGAAGAATGGCGCCATGTTGTACTGGATTTATCAGCTTATGCCGGACAATATGTGAGCATTTCTTTCCTGAATAAATCGGGATATGGAAATAATATGTATTTGGATAATATTCTTTTGGAGAGTACCCCTCTTGCAACTGAAAACCCTGCCCAAACATTACAAATACGGCTGCACCCCAATCCGACTGATGGAAATGTCATACTTACCGGACAGAATATTCCAGGCGGATCATTAAGTTTAAATATCTTTTCCGCAACAGGTAAAGTTGTTTTCAAAAAAGAAATCATAACAATTGTAGATCATTGGAAAGAAAATCTGTCATTAACAGATCTTATACCCGGAGTGTATATTGTAAAAGTGACTTCTGAAAACGGAAGTGTGTGGACACAAAAGCTTGTGAAACTTTAGGCGTTGATTATGAAGCCCACGGACTAAAGTCCGTGGCAATTGAAAGCAGATCAAGGCAATTGAAAGCAGATCAATTGAAGCATTAAGTCAATGAAGCATTAAGTCAATGAATTCTGCTTAGGATATATTTTTCATTGCCCGGCTTTCAAGCCAGAGACATTTGATGTGTGTGCAATTGAAATCTATAAAAATTTTATCTCCAGGCAATTACTATTTCAAGCTCAATCAATTCTGCTTAGGATATATTTTTTATTGCCCGGCTTTCAAGCCAGAGACATTTGATGTGTGTGCAATTGAAATCTATAAAAATTTTATCTCGAGACAATTACTATTTCAGGCTCAATCAATTCAATTAATTGCCCTGGCTTTTAAGCCAGGGAATAGAAGTGAAAAGATTTTTCGGGCTTTAGCCCATCGGGAATACATCCTTTTTCTCATTACCCTTCTTCCTCATCACAGCTACATAATAAATCGGTATGCCTATCAGCGTGATAATCAATCCCGGCCAGGTAAACTGTGGCTTGTAGACAATAAGAAGAATACAAAATGTAATCCCCATCAAAATATAAATAGCCGGAAGCACAGGATATCCAAATGCCTTATAAGGCCGCTCAATCTCAGGTCTCTTTTTTCGGAGAATAAATATTCCAACTATCGTCAAAACATAAAATATAACCACAACGAAAGAAATCATATCCAACAACTGTCCATACCTCCCGCTGATGCTCCACAGACATGCGATAATTCCCTGCACCCACAATGACCATGCAGGCACAGCAAATCGACTCAATTCTCCGGCAGGTTTAAAAAACAATCCATCCTTCGCCATGGTATAATAAACTCTTGCACCTGCAAGTATCAAACCATTGTTGCATCCAAACGTAGAAACCATAATCATGAGCGCGATAATGATCGTACCAACATTTCCAAAAATCACATGTGATGCCGCAACAGCCACCCTGTCTTTTTCTGCGCCTGCAATTGCATCCATTGGCAATACAGCAGTGTACATAAAATTTGTTGAAACATAAATGATCGTCACAATCAATGTCCCGAGAAAAAGTGCAAGCCCAATATTGCGATGAGGATTTTTAATTTCCCCTGCGATGAAGGTCACATTATTCCATGCATCACTACTGAATATCGAACCTACCATAGCAGCCGCTATGGCACCGAGTGCAGCAGCAATTGCATAGTTTTCAGTACTGCCCAAAGCATGAAGATTCCACGCATCTGACCAATTCGCCTTCCATACATCTCCTTTGAACATGATGAATCCGAACACGATGAGGCCAAATAAACTGGCCAGCTTAGTGACCGTAAATGAGGTCTGAATAATCTTACCACTTCGGATTCCTCTAGTGTTGACAAATGTCAGAAAAAGGATAAGCACAATAGCCACTAATTGTGCAGGCGATATTTTGAGAAAGCCAAGATCAAGAGCCACTAAATCTTCGCTCACCGATGGAACGAGATAAGCAAGAAATTTTGCAAATGCAACACCGACAGCGGCAATGGTGGCTGTCTGAATGATCGCGAAAAAACTCCAACCGTATAAAAAAGCAATCAAAGGATTGAAAGCCTCCTTGAGATACACATATTGACCTCCTGCCCGTGGATACATTCCACTCAACTCACCATAGCTCACGGCAGCCGTGATGGTCATAAATCCCGTGATCAGCCATGCGATAATCAACCACCCTGCGCTTCCGACATTGCGGGTCATATCTGCACTCACGATGAAGATCCCGGAGCCGATCATTGATCCGGCCACAATCATTGTAGCATCCATCAGGGTAAGTGATCGTTTAAATGTCGTTTCGAGTTCGGCCATAAGGGAGATTTTGAATCAAGATAGAAAAATTATCAACTCAAGCCTGAAAGGCTTGAATGTTATAAGCCACGGGTTTCAACCCGGGGCAATAAAAAGAAAATCAGGAGATCTTCATTTTTAAAGCATACCAAATATTGTACAGGATCAGGAAAGGCATTTGAATTATGGACAACAATGAATAAGCTCCGCCAAATATCAAAAACAAACCCAGACTAAATAAATCTTTTACACTCGGTTTTGAATCCATCGGCGCCTGATCCAATCCAAGTAAATGTCGAATATCTGTGACAGACATTTTCATCACTTTTTCTTCCGGAAAAGTACCATGATACAAATTCAATGATCTACGCCCTCTTGTATAGGCCTGAATAATTTTTCGCGGATTGATCAAACATCCCAACACTACTCCACTTGTATCAATGATAAATGCAGCCCAGTATTTGCCACATCCCGATGCTATCTCCCATGCACTGATTTCACATTCACCTATGAAAGTGGCTGCAGAGTATCCTGTCGCGAGGTGATGGATATCATGCCACAGCACAGCTTTACGGCGTGCATCATAATTTGGCATAACAAAATGAAAATGTTTATTGACCTCAATACGTACGACGGGGCTGCTCAATCCGCCATCATCACCTAAATTATTTTTCGCATAGAAAAGCGGCAATAACTCCGCAGGGGTCTTTTCATCATATCCGGTCTCATGCTGCTTTTGCATCAACTTTCGGATTCAAGAGTAAAAAATACATGATCACACCTGCAGTTACCAAAGCCGTTAAAATAAAAGCAGTTCCCGCGCCGAAGGAATACCAGATAAACCCCGTGAGTGTGCTTGCTATCAATGCACAAATACTCTGAAAGCCAGTATAAAATCCTATAGCGGTAGCGGTGTCTTTGACATCCGAGATATTGCTGATCCATGCTTTGGCCACTCCTTCCGTACAGGCAGCATAGATTCCATACAAAAAGAAAAAAAGTAAATACATATACGGACTTAATTCAAACGACATGCCGAAATAAACAATCGTGAAGAGACACAACCCTACAATGAACGTCTTTTGCATTCCAATTCGATCCGCCAGATGTCCAAGCGGAAATGCGCTTAAAGCATAAATGAGATTATAAAAAATATACACCCCGATCACAAGTGTATCACTAAATCCAGCCTGCTTAGCTTTCAGTAGCAAGAATACATCTGAACTATTAAAAAGTGCAAAAACCAATATTCCAATCACAACCTTGCGATAGACCGGTGGGCTATTTTTCCAGTACCCAAGGAAGGAAAAAAATGAGGACGCTATCTTTTCCTTTGCAATCGGTTTCTTTTTGTCTTTTAATAAAAAGGATGACACTAATGCAAGTACGCCTGGAATAAAAGCGATCAAAAACATCTGGCGATATTGCTCGGGATAGAAATGCAGATAAAGCAATGCTATTGCCGGACCTAGCACCGCACCCAATGTATCCATCGAACGATGAAAACCAAATATCCTTCCTTTGGTCTCCGGTGTGGCTTCATCTGATAGCAATGCATCTCTCGCCCCGGTGCGTATTCCTTTTCCCAACCGATCAATTGCACGTACAAAAAATATCCATACAGGAAATATAAAAAAAGCCATGAGCGGCTTCGAAATAGCACTCAGCCCATATCCGAGCTGCACAAAAGGAACGCGCTTACCTGTTTGATCCGAAATTTTACCAAAATAACCTTTGCTCAATCCTGCAAAAGCTTCCACAAACCCCTCCAATACCCCAATCAGCACAATTGAAAATCCAATACTCTTCAAATAGATGGGCATCACAGGGTACAGCATTTCGCTCGCCATGTCTGTGAACAGACTGACAAGAGATAGAATCCAGATGGTACGGGTTATGTATTTCATTTTGCCCCTAAATCCCCTAAAGGGGACTTTCATTTTATTTAGTGAACCAGATATTGGATGCCGGATACCGGACTCTTGATGCATTTATTATTGCCCGCAAAACTCACGGTTCACGTCTCACGTCTCACGAAATGGAAGAGCTAAGCTACTCATTACTGCTTACTGAACACTGCTTACTTATTCACAGGTTGTATTAAGTCCCACAGGTTTCCATATATATCCTTAAAGACTGCTACTGTGCCATACGGTTCAACGACAGGGTTTCGGATAAATTCAATATCATGCTCTATCATCTGGTGATAATCTCTCCAGAAATTGTCTGTGTGGAGGAATAGAAACACTCTGCCTCCTGTTTGATTTCCTATACATTCTCTTTGTTCATCACTTGATGCTTTTGCCAACAACAAATGACACCCATCGTCTTCTCCCGGAGCAATCAGTACCCATCGCTTAGCATCCGTCAAAACGGAATCCTCTACCAGACGGAAATTAAGTTTATCAACATAAAAGCGAATGGCTTTGTCGTAGTCATCGACGAGAAGGGAGATATGGGCGATATGCCTTTTCATAGTGCTAAAAGTAAACTCTCAGTATTCAGTTTCTACTGGCTTCGTATGTCCAAAAATGAGAGCCAAGATTTCCAATCATTTTTAATTTACTATTTGTAATATTCAAAGTAAAAAGACCTTCTGGTAAGTCTCCTTTGAAGTAAATATATCGGCCATTTTCGCTGATTTCATATTCATTTTCCAAAATCGATGTATACCTACTCGAATCGGTAACTGTGGTCCAGATTGCCTTTCCCATCACATCAGATTGTTTGATAAATTCTACCTGAGAAGAAATATAAATTTTGAATTCGTCATGGCCATCAATAGTCCAAACTCTTATTTTCCATTGACCTTGTATACTATCATTGATTTCCTGACGATGATCCTCATCTTTGTGACAAGACAGAAAAAAAAGCGAGTAAAGAAATATATGGAAAACTATTTTCATAAATTAAAGGAGAAATTCAAATTTATCAACCCTTTTCATTCCTCACTAACCTGTAACTTCTTTCCTATCAGGTTTTTTATTGCAAAATTTATATGGACATCCACCTCACCAACAACCGCACCCCATACGCCGTAGAGCAATACCCTTTGCCAAATCCATTCGGCTGGAAACCCATACCCGCTACATCCAGGTGAGCCCATGACGGGTGCTCGGCAGTGAAGAATTCAAGAAATTTCGCAGCGGTCACAGAACCCGCATAAGGTTTATCACTCAAGTTTTTTATGTCGGCTATGTCTGACTGCATGTCCTCCTGGTATTCATCAAACATCGGCATACGCCAGACACGTTCGCCGCAGGTTTCACCAGCTTTCGTAAGTGCTTCTGCAAGCTGATCATTTTTTGTGAAAAGTCCTGCAGCATGCGGACCGATAGCGCCAATGATACTCCCGGTCAATGTGGCCATGTCGATCATGACATCAGGTTTATATTCTTTGACAGCATAGGCGAGTGCGTCTGCCAGGATCAGTCTTCCTTCTGCATCCGTATCAATGACTTCAATTGATTTGCCGGCGTAGGATGAAATCACATCACCCGGTTTGAGTGCGGCACTTCCAATGCTGTTATCTGTCACAGGTGTGATCGCCATCACGTCCACTTTGAGTCCAAGTCGTGCACATGCTTCTACCGTCCCGAGTGCTGCAGCCGCACCGGCCATATCACTTTTCATATAGTGCATGTTCTTCGAATCCTTGAGGGATATACCACCTGTATCGAAGAGGACACCCTTACCAACCAGCACGATTTTCTTACGTGCTTCATGATGTCTGTAATGGGTCACGATTAATATTGCAGGCTCTTCACTTCCACGATTGACCGCCAGCAGAGCATGCATACCTAATTGTGTAAGTTGTCTTTTATCAAGAATATTGGCATTGTAACCATAAGCATCAGCACTCTTCACCGCCCAATCACCAAGCATGGAAGGCGTCTGAAAGTTTGACGGAGTATTGACAAGCTCCATGACTTCCTGTTGCACCATTCCGATCGTGATGCCATCTTCAGCAACAGAATGTGCCATGCCATCGGGCAGAAAAGTATAGATAGATGCGAGGTGTGTTTTGGAATTATTTTCTTCTGCCTTTTTATAGATTCCAAGATCATATTGACCTGCAGTCCATCCTGTCATTGCAGATTGAATCAATGCGAGTGAATCAAAATGATGTACCAATACTCCTACTTTTTCAGGATGTTCGGCCCTGGCGCGAATGGCTAATTTTTTTGCAACCGAATAAACATTCGCTTCCGTAAGTTTTTCAGCTTCATAGCTTAGAAAGAGCTTGATGCGACGACCTTTCCAATTGCCGAAAAATAAATTCACTGCGGATTTTGCAGAAACAAATTCAGCTACAGGCGGGAGCGTTTCGGGGGGAATAACCAATGTTAATACATCCCGATACAAGCTATCCAGCATCTCCTTTGAGGAGGGAATACACAACATATCTACGGCGCCAAGAAGGTCTTCCAGGGTAGCCTGCACTTTTAATTGCATCGTTTAATCTTCTTTATCAGAAAAAAAGAGCCATTTGACGGCCGCGGGAAAGATGTCTCCCCAATATTTTTCCTGGTGCTGGCCGTTTGGATCAATTACTATGTTAAAAGTAGTGAGTTTACCTGAAAAAAAACCATGAGAAACTGCTTCAGCAAATTGATTAATGTGCTGGCTCATGAATTTTGTCTCCTTTTCCCCTGCATAGATAAACATACGCATCGGGAGGGTATAATTATATTTAAAGGCATCAAAATAGATCTCATCTGAGTACCAGAAAGAAGGGCTGAAAATCATCAGTTTGGAGAAGAATTTCGGATGCACGATACCGATATACGCACTGATCAGACCGCCCATGCTGCTGCCTCCGATTCCGTTATAGATCCGGTGAGGCTTAGTCCTGTAGTGTGAGTCCACAAAGGGCTTAAGGGTCTCGGTGATGAAATTAGCATAGTCTTTTCCCATGCCTTCGCCGAATTTCCGGTGATAGTAAGGGCTGTACTCCTGAATTCGCTCACTACCTCCATGATCTATAGCGATCACGATGAGGTCGCCATGACCGCCCTTGGAAAGTTCCATCAGGTGGCGATCCACGGACCAGCTTCCAAAAGGGGCATCTTCATCAAACAGATTCTGAGCATCCTGCAGGTAAAGCACAGGATATTCCTTTTTAGAATCATAATAATCATGGGGAAGAAGGGCCCAAATCCGTCTTTTCTTGCCCAGCTGGGGTATCTCAAAATCCTTATCGATCAACTCAATGATCGGATAATGAGGCATAGCCTGTGTGATTTGAGATAATGGTCGCATCGAGGTCTTTGATCCTAAAAGGGACGCAAAATAGGAAAAGATGGCTGGAAATGGACAATGTGTTCGGGAATCGAAGTTCGGGCTATTTTTTCGACATCGGATGAAAGGATGCTGGATGTCGGACTCGTGACACTCGCTTATTGATGAATGGAAATCTTCCGAATCGAATTCTTCAGGAGTACGGACAGGACGCGACCAGTCCGTACTCCTGAAGAATTCATATAGTGCATCCCTATTGCGTCTAGAGTCCGGTATCCGGCATCCCTTTATCTGGTGTCCATTTCCGGCATCCCCCTATCCGGCATCCTCATTTATTCCTGAAAATCTTACCGCGTTTACGTCATTATCGTAAATTGTCCACCTAATTCTTCCTCATTATGGACCGCACATACGTCTTCCTCTGCCTCGCCAGCGACTACAAAGGAGGTGCTTTCATGCGCCAGCTTAAGCGTCTTGGCCATATGGTATATCTCGTGACATCAGAAAAGACACGTCATGATGCCTGGCCATATGATGATATAGAAGAAGTGTTTTTCATGCCGGGTACTGACGGCCGGATCTGGGACATCAATGAACTCATCGCAGGGACAGCTCATTTATTTCGTACACACAAGATAGACCGTGTCATTGCATTGGATGATTATGATGTATGGAAAGCTGCACGCCTTCGGGAAGATTTCCGGATACCGGGAATGGGGGATACCACTGCTCGACATTTTTTTGATAAACTTTCCATGCGCATGGAAGCCAGGGACGCAGGTCTTCCAGTTCCGGGATTTACGGCTTTGTTCAACGATGACATCATTCATGAATTTCTGAAGACGAGTACCGGCCCATGGCTGGCAAAACCAAGACGTGATGCAGGTTCATTAGGGATCAGAAAAATTAAGACTCCTGAAGATTTTTGGACGTGGGCAGAAGAATGTGGCAACAAGCGACATGAATATCTGCTGGAAGAATTCAAGCCTGGTACGATATGTCACGTCGATAGTCTGAATTATGAAGATGAAACTTTATTTACACGTTGTTCTCAATATTTAGATCCGCCATTTGAAGTCGCTCATGGAGGTGGAATATTTCAGTCAAAGACAATGGGTACGAAAGATGCCTTAGCCAAAAAATTAGTGGCCGTCAATAAAAAAGTATTATCGGCATTTGGATTGCGTCATGGACCCAGTCACTCAGAGTATATCGTACGTGATGGTGGTAAAGAAATTTTGTTTCTCGAAACGGCAGCACGATGTGGGGGTGCACATCTGACAGATATGGTAGAATCAGCAACAGGCCTCAGCTTGTGGGCTGAATGGGCGAATATCGAACATGCTGTGCTGACCGGAAAAAAATATCACCTTCCTCTTGTTGATGAATTGCATGCCGGTATCATCGTCACACTCAGTAAAATCGAAAAACCTGATTATGAAAAATTCACCGATGATGAAATCTGGTGGCGCCTGCACAAAAAGCATCACATCGGTTTCATCTTCCAGCACAAAACAGGAAAACGAATTGAAGAATTATTGGCTAAATACGCGCAGGTGATCAGGGAGGAGTATTCAACTGTGGTTCCCCTCAAAGAATAAAATAAGGCAGGTCGTTTCGACTAACGCTCAACGACCCGCGGATTTATCTAGTAGAGACAGTTTTTGTTTGAATCTAAACGACCCGCGGATTGCATTAAAAAGACAGTTTAGAGTAAAGATCAACGACCCACGGATTGCATTAAAAAGACAGTTTAGAGTAAAGATCAACGACCCGCGGATTTATCTAGTATAGGTCGTTTCGACTTACGCGCTTGCTGAGCTGTAGCAAAAGGTTGAGTGATGCAGGTCGAAGCACAACGGCCCGCGGAATGCTTTAAAGAGACGGGTTAGGGTAATGATGAACGACGGATATATTTATAATTAATCATTAGATTCTTGTTCTTTTATTTCGAAATGGGAGTAAATACTATTTGCATGTGATTCATTTTGGCATTCTGATAATTTATGTAAATCATTGAATGCTGAGCGGATTAAAGCTTCTTTTTTCTTATGACTCCAGCCTTGAATTTGTTTTTCTCTACGAAAAGCCTGATCAATTCGTTCGAAAGTTTCAACAAAAACCAGTTCTATAGGTAGGTTTTTTCTTGTGAAGTTCGCTCCAGACCCAGATTGATGCTCTAATAACCTTTTATCCAGATCGATTGTGCTTCCTGTGTAATATTTGCCATTAGAGCAAAGCAGGACATATACGTATCCAATTTGTTCCATTTTGTTTTCAACTTTAAATATTTTCAAAAATAATATCAAACAAGTAGATTTTCAACAACTTGTAAAAATAAATTTGCAGGTCATTAATGTTTAGTCGAAACTTCACCCCTAATAAAATCCGCGGGTCGTTGAGCGTTAGTCGAAACGACCAAATTTCTTCACTCGTAAAACCCCACACTTCCTCCGACCCAGGTCTTGTCCTTATTAAACTTCACACCGATCATCTCACCCTTGCTTAATCGTGCCAGATTGTTGACGATGATGGGTTCTTTAGCATCGTCAGGCCAGAGGAGCATGATGCGGACTTCTACTTTCACAGGATCTTCCGGTGTCCTGATGACCGGAACGTATTTTACTTTCTCCTGGAGTATATATTTGGACTTGTCTGCAACCTTATCAATATCAGCGCGAGTAACATTAAATATTACACCTGCTCCTGAGAATGAATAAAGTGGTTTCAGTACATAATTTTCGAGGTCGTTCGGAATAGAATCGATCTGATCCAGAAAAACAGTTTTAGGTACAAACTCACTTTCAATAAAGGGCATTGTATATTTTGAAATTCTGAAAAACCAATTCGGATGCCCTACCCATTTCAGATCAAGATCATCTGTAAAGTCGAATTTCAAATCGAGATCTTTGCGGGCAAGCAATTCATCAAAAATCACACGATTATATATTCGTTTGATCTCGATTTCTTTTCCCTTTTCATTTTTATAAAAAAGTTTGTTTCCATGTTTCAGAATATCCGTCACGCAAGATAATTTTATCCCAAGCACTTTAGCGGTAGCCAGAAAATCAATCTGCGTATTTTGCTTGAAAGGCTCCACATCAATCAATACAACATTGGCGGGATCTTCATCGCCTACGATGATATTTTTTAAAGTTTCAACATAGGTTTGCGGCGTATACCCATTGAAAAGATGATGAACATATTCCGGAATATCAAAATGCTTGCGGTATAATCCTGCTACGATATGCTGATAAAAATATAAAGAGGGAAAGCCCTGTACTTCGATCAGTTTTGGAACGATCTCACCATTCTTGCCTTCACAAAGACCAAAATCCATCTGAAGAAATGTAGTGTGTGTATCCTCATTAGGGACCCTGTATTCATCAGCAAGTGATGGTTCTGACAATTGTTTGAAGTCCGGACGGAGAATTACTTTTTTTATCTCGTTGCAGGCCTGAAATATTTTATCAGAAAGATAGCCCGGAATAAATACCGGTGTTTCTGCAATCCGAAATCCAGGAACATGATCAAACTGACCATATAAATCATTCAAAAATGCCTGGTAGCGCTCTTGGGAAAAATGCTTGTTGTATCGGTCTCGGATATCGGGGATCATAGCTCGAAAGATAGCAAAAAGCAGAGAGCAGAGAGCAGAGGGCAGAGAGTAAAGAGTAAAGGACTGACGTTCGAGTGTCTCTGACCTCGAACTTGACTATGTGTTTAATTTTTTCAAATGCTGACGTTCGAGCGTCTCTGACCTCGAACTTGACTATGTGTTTAATTTTTTCAAATGCCGACGTTCGAGCGTCTCTGACCTCGAACTTGAATAGTTAGATTCCGACAAGAAATAAATAAATGTCTTTCGTGGAACTCACCCCCACCCCCTCTCTTATTCGCGGAATATCTATTGGAAGCAAAATTCATGTGAGAGAGGGGAGCTAAGCTATCCATATGAAATCATGACCCCCCTCTCTCCTGATGATTCTGTTTCTATCAGAGTATACTTTAACAAGAGAGGGGACGGGGGTGAGTTACCAGAATGACAAAGATAGGACGGGGGTGAGTTGCCAGAAAGACAAAGATAGGCCGGGGGTGAGTTGCCAGAAAGACAAAAGTCTAAAGCCTGTCGCAGTACGGACGTTCGAGTGTCTCTGACCTCGAACGTGTCTACGTTTTTAATTTCCTTTTGTTCGCGGTCGGAGACACTCGAACGTCAGGTCGAAGACTCTCGAACGTCAGGTCGGAGACACTCGAACGTCAGGTCAGAGACACTCGAACGTCAGCAATTCCAAATTGAAAATCGATTTTATCCGTTTACAACAAGCGGTTGTGGATCTGAAAACGCCATGATGTGATCAATGGCTCCATTGATAAATCCGGGAAGGATATGATCTCTTGTGGCCGTCAGTCTTTCCGGATGAATAGCATTGTGCATCATTTCTTCGTATGTATTTGAACCATACGTACGTAGGATCATTTCCTTTTTATCTCTGCGGCGCAGATACATGAGCATACCATCAGGATGTGCTTCCGGATGAAATTGTGTGCCAAACCATTCTTTTGAAAACCTGATCGCCATGAGGGCTTTTTCTGCGGTATTATCCAGCTCAGTTCTTTCGATAGCGGTGATGACTGCCCCCAATTGTCTTAGCTTTTTATCATCAGGACAAATGACTTCATATTTTCTGAAGTCGGCACCGTAAAACGGTTCATTCAACTGCAAGAACAGAGGTTCTTTTTCACCGGCTTCAGTTTTGTCAATGGGGACAATACCAAACGATTCTTTTTCTCTCAGGTTTATTTTACCTATTCCCAGGTGATTACAAATCATCTGGAATGAATGACAAACAAAGAACACATATTTTTTGATTTCACCAGATGCGTTGTGTTCCCATATCTGGTCCATCAGACCAAAATATTCTTCTTCCCATCCACCTTCAAATTCGAGAGGGTCACCAGGGCCACCGGATGAAATATATATATCAAAATCAAGCCCCGGGACTTCCTTCTTGTGCCGGACATCAAAAACCTCGTAATCAATGATGGCAAAGCGATCGGCTATCCGTTTAATACTGGCAATACCCATGTTCTCAGAGTTATTGTTCATGTCCAGAATAGCCATTCGTACAGGATAATTAATCCTCATCTTACCAGGAGTGAATATCGTGAAACCGTAAAGTTATCGTTTTTATTATTTGGGCATTTTGCCTTCAACAGAAGCCTTGATGAAATTACCCCAGTTGATGTGGGATTTGTTGGCTTTGTGCTCAAGTGCTTTTTCGATAGCCATCTCAGCTGCATTTTCAACTACCCATTCGAAATTCTCTTCACCTACGCTGCTCAGATCTGCATCCGGAGCCGGATTGCAATAATCGATAGCATAAGGAATACCACCGCGCACTGCAAATTCAACTGTATTGAATTCATAACCAAGCGCATGATTGATTTTCAATACGAGCTTATGAATTTCCTTCATGAGTTTCGGATCATCAATTGCCGGCTTATCAATGTAGCGTAGATGATGTGGATTGCGAGGCTCATAAGGCATCAACCGTACGCGATCACCACCAAGGTAATAGCAACGGAAATAAGCATCGAAATCAATATTCTCCTGAAGCATCATGACCAGTTGGCCGGTCTCATTGTATTTGGCGAAAAGGTCTTCAAAGCTTGTGACTTTATAGACACTCTTCCATCCCCCACCTGAGTGAGGCTTCATATACATCGGGAAACCACCCAAATAGTCCGCTACGAATTCCCAATCCATTGGGAATTTAAGATTTCGGAATGATTGCTCAGATGTATCATCAGGACGTGTATGTGAAGGAAGAAGAACAGTCTTTGGAACCGGAACTTTAATTTGTTCGGAAAGACAGTTGTTGAAAAACTTTTCATCTGCACTCCACCAGAATGGATTGTTGATGACTGCTGTGCCTGTAAGGGCAGCATTTTTCAAATAAGCTCTATAGAATGGAACATCCTGGCTGATCCGGTCGATGATGACTGCATAGCCTGATGGTTTGCCCTGTATGAGTTCTTCAACTTTTACAAATTCAGCTTCGACTCCTTTGATTCCTTTCGAATTGACTCTTTCGACGAATGCAGGAGGGAATGAATTTTCCTTACCAAATAAAATGCCTATTTTTTTCATGATGATTACGTATGATGATAGTGTACAAAAGTATAAACTGTATTTAAAACAGAAGGCAGCCCAATAGTAAAAGGGTCTGCCTTCATTCTTTTATTAAGAAATGAATGTTGATATTCCTTGATTAAAGGGCAACAACACTATTTTTTTCTGACGCTACACCACTGTGCAGGTATTTGTCAGCTTCTGTGTCATTGATCCAACGCTCACCATCCACTAAATAGCGGAACTGGTACTCGTGACCGATTTCAAGTTCAATTGTTTTTGTAAATGAACCATCTTTAAGTTTGCGCATGGTAAATTCTGAAGGATCCCAGTTATTGAATTCACCAAGGATAGCTACTTCTTTTCCACCATTGATCACTTCTGGTTCAACGGTAAATGTCACCTTGCATAAAGGTTTTGACTTTAAAAATTGTTTTTTAAGACTCATGATATTTGTGATTTTTCTTTTGGCATTTTGCCTTTCAGGCCGCAAAGGTATGAGTTTATGCTTAAAATTCATATATACCTTGTAAATACTGTGTTAAACAAGGGTTTTAGGTCGTTTGTTTGAAGAAAGTAGTAGTGTTTTTGTCTCTGGAAAGCAGCCAGATTAATAGTTGTTGGAAAGTGGACTACTTATTAGGTATTTGAGCTTCGAATGGTGGTTATAACTTGTTAAGGATCAATTAATTGGATTATTATTTTCCCCTTTGGACATATACATTTAACCTATCCATTTTCTTTCAGCAATCACCCCATAACAGATTATCAGTGCCCGAGCAGGTTCTTCTTCTGGAGTTCGAAGTCATCCTTGGTTATGACACCTCTTTCAAGTAATTCCCCGAGATCTCCGATTTTATCAAGGACGGTTGGATCGTAGTAACTTTTCTCTTCGAGCAAATCCGGTTGAGGGGAGGTGAGATGGGCCACCTGGCGGTAACCATTCTGAGCAAAAGATTCAAAATCCGGCAATGATCTTAGCCAGGTTAGCGCCTCATTGTGGTAAATCTCTTCGAATTCCTGGAAACCGAAATCCACTGCACTGGCAAGATGGAAATATGATTGTTTACCATCCTTAGCTAATGAATAGCAACAAGAAAGCATGAAATGCGTCTGCGGATCATTATAATCATACTGCAATGCATCTTCAAAATATTTGCGTGCCTGATTATAGTCCCCGGACTTATAGGCTACAAATGCGTCTTTAATAAGGTATCCTCCCCTTGATTTGCGTGCCTGTGGGGTATCACCTTGTTTTTTCGTTCCGGTCTTATATGGTTCCTGCCGCTGTTGTTGTTGTTGTTGTTGCTGTTGAGGGGCAGGCATGCCTTTGTTGTACCTGGCGTTAAATTCAGCTTTGGGCATCACGAAGAAAAGAATCCCTTCGATGACTGAAAGGATCGCTAAGGCGACCAGAAACCAAGGGAAATCTCCTTCTATGGTAGCCATGAGGGAGATAAAAAAGGCAACAAAATTGGCAACACCAAGAACTTTCTTGTCGAGATAAAACCGATGCGCTCCCCACATGCCCAATGTCAAGGCAAGGACGCCAGCGACTACTTTCGATTTTCCGTAATGTACCGCATTATCTATCGCAGGATTGTAGGCAGGTTGGCTTTGAATCGCTTTAGCCTGTGGAGATGTGTAAGTCTGATTACGCACCACCGGCAATGCCATTCCTTTGCTTGAAATGGCATAAAGCGGTGTATCACCAGCGATATTCTTAAGTTGGTAGTTGCCAACGTGCATCGCCTGGAGCCATGCATGATTGCGGATATCTTCGAATACGCGTCCGGAGATATAAACGCCACCCGGCTCGCAGACAGGTTCGATACGGGCTGCGACGTTGAGGCCGTCACCGAATGCATCTGTGCCATCGTAGCTGATATCACCGACGTGGATACCGATACGGACAGGTACTTCAGGATCTTTCTTGTATTCGATTTGCATTTCGACAGCGCATTCCACCGCATTGACGCTACTATGGAAAATACTGAGCGTTCCATCCCCGAAAAACTGGAGGACTTCACCGCCGTATTTCTCATGCTGTGCCAGGAGAATACTTCTATGTCTGGATCGTAGCAGGAGTGCACGATCTTCATTGATATGCATCAGGTGAGTATAGCCTACGATGTCTGTGAAAACGATGGCAGCTAGTTGGCGCTTGAATTTACCTTCCATTGTGGGGAGTAAAGATAGTTTAATGGTGGTGGAATGAAAAGATCGAATAAATTAACCACTCTTCCAATAAATCCTTCCAAATAAGAAAAGGCTGTGCCTTGATGATGAATACGTTTTATTGCGAGCGAAGCAAGCAATAAATCTCCAAAAGTTGGGCGTCGGTTAAACGACGCGCAACATTGTGTGCTAGTCTAAATGTCCTGGTGTGTTCAAGGCTGTGT